>NZ_JBLXGZ010000034.1:0-44653 GCF_048260245.1 Kordiimonas sp.
GCGCGAGCGCGTTCGTGAACCCGATGACCGCGCTCGGCTTTGCCGAAAACGCCAAAATGGACAAGCAGGACGCCATTCTGCACACGGTGGGGGCCTCCAACCTCGGGCAGATGCTGACGCGCATTTGCAACGAAGACGGCCTCGCGCTCGTGAACATTGTGCGCAAGGATGCGCAGGTCGAGCTGCTGAAAAAACTCGGCTCCAGCCATGTGGTGAACTCATCGGACGATGATTTCATGAACCAGCTCCGCACCGCGATTGACGAGACGGATGCGTTCTACGGCTTTGACCCCATCGGCGGCGGCAAGGTGGTTGATACCGTCTTCAAGGCGATGGAGCAGGTCGCGGTCAAGAAAATGACCGAATATTCGCGTTATGGCTCCAACCAGCCAAAGCGCATGTTCATATACGGGCGGCTGGATGTTGGCGCGACGATATTGTCGCCGAGTTATGGTTTCGGCTGGACCTTGTCCGGCTGGCTTTTGTTCCCGTTCCTGCAATCGGTGGGTATGGAGGTGGTGGCACGCATGCGCCAGCGGGTGCTTGAAAACCTCACCACCACGTTTGCGAGCAGCTACAAGAAACATGTAAACCTTGAAGAAATGCTGACGAAAGACGCGGTGACAGACTACCGCGCGATGCGCACGGGCGAGAAGTATCTGGTGACGCCCTGGTCCTAAGCCGGAGGCTTGCACCCCCGAGGCAGGATCATGAGGCAGGGTCATGAGGCAGGGCCGCGGCCCTGCCCCACGCGCTATGCTTCTAGAATTTCACCGCAAGGCGGGCAACCACGGTGCGGTCCTTGCCAACAAAACAGTCACCGCGCGCGATACACGTCGCCCAATATTGTTTATTGGTCAGGTTGTGGGCGTTGAGGCTGATGTCGAAGCGCTCGGTCTCATAACCGACCATGGCATCGGCCAACGTGTAGGACGGGGTCTTGAGGCCGTCCGCGCCGTCCCAGCTTGCGCCGACATACCGCACGCCAAGCCCGGCCTTGAAACCCACCATCACCTCGCTTGGGCGCCATGTGATCCAGCTTGAGGCCTGATGCGCCGGGATGCTGGGCAGGCGGAAACCATCCGACGTTTCGGTGTCGAGATAGCTGTAGTTGCCTTCAAGGTAAAAGTCCCCGACGTTGCCGACAGCTTCAAACTCAAAGCCTTTGATGCTGACATCGCCTTCCTGCACGGAGAAGCCCGGATGGCTGGGGTCTGCGGTCAGAAGGTTGGTCTGGTCGATATCGAAGTAGCTCACGGTGATGAGCGCCGTGGTGCCTTCGGGCTGGTATTTGATGCCCACTTCATATTGCTTGCCTTTTTGCGGGGCATAGGCGCTGCCGTCAAAGGTGGTGCCCACGACCGGCTCAAACGATTCTGAATAGCTGGCGTAGGGCGAGAAGCCGCCCGGCAGTTGGTACATCACACCCACATTGGTGCTGAGTTCCTTGTCTAGCTGTGTGACATAGCCCGTGTCGCTGTCCACCTTGTCGCCGCGCAGGCCAAGGGTCAGCAGAAGCTGGCCGATGCGCACCTGATCCTGAATGGAAAAACCGATCTGCTTGTTCTTGTTTTCAGGGTTATCGAAATATGGCCCCAGTTCGGCGTCGGTTGGCACATTGCCGTACACAGGGTTGAATATATTGATGCCGTATCCTGCGGGTGCGAAGGCATAATAATAGTCGCTGTTGGTGGTTACGTCCTGATAGTCGACGCCGACAAGCAGGTTATGCTCAAGGCTGCCGGTGGAGAACTCGCCACGCGCCCGCACATCAACGGCAAACTGTTTGCTGTCTGCCTCGTTTTTATAGAAGGTGCGGGCCACATTACCCTCATCGTCAAGATAGCGGTTGCCGCCAATAAACGCGGGCCACGCCTGATTATATTTGGCTTCACCCTTGGTGTAACGCGCCGTGGCTTCCATGCCCCAGCTTGCGTTAAAGTCATGGTCCGCCAGCACGGTGACAGATTTGGTTTTGGTGTCGTAACGGTCGAACTCAGGCTCGCCCAGAAAGACATTCGGGTCAAAATACTCGCCGTTTGGTGCTGGCAGGAACGAGCCCTGGATCGGCACAAACTGCGCCGCCGCCTGACCGTTATAATCCTGATAGTTGCCAAGGATGGTGACATTAGTGCGCTCATTCGGCCGCCATGTGACCGATGGCGCGATTACCACTGCGTCATCCTCGACATAATCAATCTGGGTATCGGCATCGCGGTACACCGCGATCATGCGGTAGAGAAACTTGCCGTCCGCGTCCAGCGGGCCGGTCAGGTCTGCGGCGATCTGCTTGCGGTCAAAGTTACCATATTCGGCAACAATTTCGTTCGACGCTTCCTGCTGCGGCCTCTTGGAGACAACGTTGACCAGACCGCCCGGAGAGCCCTGACCATAGAGCACAGACGATGGGCCTTTGAGAATTTCCACCTGCTCAAGTGTATACACGTGGCTGCGCGTGTTGTTGTAGTTGCCAAACAGCGCCTGCAAGCTATCGCGGTATTCCGGGGCATCAAGGCCTCGCACCTTGAGCCAGTCACCGCGGGTGGCGAAGCCGTAGGTTTGCCCATTCACACCCGGCGCGTAGACATAAGCATCCGCCAGCTCAAGCACACCCTTGTCCAGCATCTGCCGCTGGTCCTCGATCGAGACAGACCGCGCCGTCTCAAAGATGGGCGTGTCCATCTTGGTGGCCGAATAGCGACTTAGCCGCCCTTCAACGATAATTTCTTCAATATTTTCATCATCCGCAGCGCTGGACGCATCCTGTGCATTTGCGCTGGTGGCCATAGCGATAGCCGCAACACCGAAGGAAAGTTGATGGGAAAGGCGACGCGCACGTGCGAAGGGGGGAAGTGCAAACATGATACCCTGAATCCTGTGTTTATTCTTGAATGGCGCGGACGTTATTAATAATGACTCTCAAAGTCAATATTAATTGAGGCGAAACAAGACACCCGCATTGCAGGAAAAAATTGCCCAAACTTTTTTGCAGGAACCCTCATTTTTGCGATTGATTATTAATATCAAACATGACATACAATGGTTATCGGGTTGATTTTGGATGCCTCAACCTGACGCGCCGGTCCTGACAGCGGCGCACTTCTCTGGCGGGTGGTCCCATATTGGCCCGGGGCTGCCCGCCCCTATTTTCTACTTTCCTGACTTTCCTAAGAAAAAGGCCGTCGCTCCCTAACAGCGACGGCCTTTTATCCATCATATTTGTCTACCTGATATATCTGCCGGATTTACCGGCCAGACAGAACCACAAGCCCCGGTGCGTCATAGTCCGGGTACAGGGTCTCCAGCACCTTTTCGGTAAACTCGGCCGCGACGGGACCAACGCGGGTATCAACCGCAGGGCCAGTGTAGGCATAACCCGGACCGGTATAATTATTGGATGCGCTGTATTCCGGCACAATAGCCGCCCAGATGTCATGCTCGGCCGTCACATTACCCGCAGCGTCCAGCACCTTGACGGTGCCCGACATCTGCGTGGTAGAGGCCGATATCACGGCAAGGGAAAAATTCTTGATGCGCAACTTGTCGATCGTGACCTCAATGGTGCCAGCGAAGTTTGCATCGGCTTCGCGCAGGCCGCGTTCCAGCATGCCTTTGATCAGGCCCGGCACGCTATAGTCATCAATATTGGGGATAACGCGTTCGTTGCCCCATTCTGTGCCGGCAAAATAACTGACATTCAGCGCGTCGCGCGGCTTCACCTGCGTGCGGGAGCCTTCGGTGCGGAACTGACGAAAAACTTCTTCACGGTTTTTATCGATACCGGTGATACGGTCCATACGGTCCGCGACGTAGCCGTCAAACTTTACGGTGACATCAGCCTGCGCAGCCGTGGCTGCCATCATGAGGCCACTTGCGGCCAGCAAGGCGCGCCCCATTGTCCTGAGCCTGTGTTGTCCAGTGGTCATCTCGCCCTCCGTCTATGCTGTTGGCATCAGTATGGCACCATAAACCGTTCTGTCTGAACGCAAACTGAACAGTTTGTGAGCCCATACCAAAACACCCCGGAGCAGGCTCCGGGGTGTTTATCGTCATTGGAATGCAAAGGCTTCTAGTGGAAGCTTTTGACGATCTCTTCGACCATTTTTTTAGCGTCCGAGAACAGCATCATGGTGTTGTCGCGGAAGAACAGCTCGTTCTCCACGCCCGCATAACCACTGCCCATGGAGCGTTTGATGAAGAGAACGGTTTTGGCCTTCTCAACATCCAGCACCGGCATGCCGAAAATCGGGCTTTGCGGGTCAGTCTTGGCAGACGGGTTGGTGACATCATTCGCGCCGATCACGAAAGCCACATCGGCCTGCGAGAACTCGCTGTTGATATCCTCAAGCTCGAACACCTCATCATAAGGCACGTTGGCTTCCGCCAGCAGCACGTTCATGTGCCCCGGCATGCGGCCCGCCACCGGGTGAATCGCGTATTTGACCTCGACACCCTCTTTTTTGAGCATGTCGGCCATTTCCTTGAGCGCGTGCTGTGCCTGCGCCACCGCCATACCGTAGCCGGGCACAATGATCACCTTCGACGCGTTTTTCATAATGAAAGCCGCATCCTCGGCAGACCCCTGTTTTACCGGGCGTGTCTCTGTCGCGCCACCAGCCGCAGCGGCACTGTCGCCGCCAAAGCCGCCAAGGATCACGCTGATGAAACTGCGGTTCATGCCCTTACACATGATATAGCTGAGGATCGCGCCCGATGAGCCCACGAGCGCACCGGTCACGATCAACGCCGTATTGGCAAGCGTAAAGCCGATGCCCGCAGCCGCCCAGCCGGAATAGCTGTTCAGCATGGAGACAACCACCGGCATATCGGCCCCGCCAATAGGGATGATGAGCAGGAAGCCGACGATGAAACTCAGCGCTGTCACGACCCAGAAGATATGCACACCGGCGATGGCCGCGTCATTATCGACCACAAACCAGCCGATACCGCCAAAAATGCCCGCCGCCAGCAGGATGTTGATCAGGTGCCGTGCAGGCAGCATGATCGGCGTGCCGGACATGTTGCCATTCAGCTTGGCAAAGGCGATGAGCGAGCCCGAAAAAGTGATGGCACCAATGGCGATGCCAAGGCTCATTTCGATTTTGGAAGCGGTGTGGATATGGCCCATGGCATCCGCAATGCCGAACGATGCCGGGTTGAGAAACGCCGAAGCCGCCACAAACACAGCCGCGAGGCCCACGAGGCTGTGGAACGCCGCCACAAGCTGCGGCATGGCCGTCATCGCGATCTTGCGGGCGGTGATAAAGCCGATGGCGCCGCCAATGACGATGGCCCCGATGATCCACTCGTAGGAGACAATCTCCGGGTTCATGATGGTCGTCAGTACTGCGATGGTCATGCCGACCATGCCAAAGATATTACCCTTGCGGCTGGTCTCAGGGCTGGAAAGCCCCCTGAGCGACAGGATGAAAAGGACAGCGGCCACCAGATAGGCGATCGCCGTGAGGTCCACGTGCATTTGTGTCATGGTCGCGTCCCCCTATTTCTTTTTCTTGTACATGGCAAGCATGCGTGAGGTGACGGCAAAACCACCGAAGATATTCACCGCAGCAAGCCCGATGGCAATCGCGCCCAGCACTTTTGACAGGCTCATGCCGTCCGGCCCGGCGGCGATGAGCGCGCCCACGATGATCACGGATGAGATGGCGTTGGTCACGCTCATCAGCGGCGTGTGCAGTGCCGGCGTCACCGACCACACGACATAATAGCCGATGAAGATAGCCAGCAGGAAAACCGAGAATTGCTGGATGAACGGATTAACGATGATCTGTTCCATATTATTTCTCCCCCACTAGGCGTTCATTGACGATAGCGCCGTCTTTGGTGATGAGCGATTCCTTGATGATCTGATCTTCAAAATCAAAGGCCAGTGCGCCTTCCTTGACCATGGGCGTGATAAAATGCACCAGATTGCGGGCGAAAAGAGCGGAGGCATCCGCCGCCAGCCGTGACGGCACATTTTTATGCCCCACGATCTTGACGCCGTGGGCTTCTACCACTTTGCCGGGCTCCGAAAGCGCGCAGTTGCCGCCAGCCTCAACCGCAAGGTCAACAATCACGCTACCTGGCTTCATGGATTTGATCATGTCTTCCGTGATCAGCTTCGGCGCGGGGCGGCCCGGAATAAGCGCCGTTGTGATGGCGATATCCTGCTTGGCCAACGTTTCGGCGATCAGTGCAGCCTGCTTGGTTTTATAGTCGTCCGACATTTCCTTGGCATAACCGCCCGAGGTTTCGGCCGCCGCCGTTTCCTCGTCCTCGACCATGACAAATTTGCCGCCGAGGCTTTCCACCTGCTCCTTCGCCGCCGCGCGCACATCCGTGGCGCTGACGATGGCACCAAGGCGCTTGGCGGTCGCAATAGCCTGAAGGCCAGCCACGCCCGCGCCCATCACCATAACACGCGCCGGTGCAATGGTGCCCGCAGCTGTCATCATCATTGGCAGTGCACGGCCATATTCGGCGGTCGCATCAAGCACAGCCTTATACCCCGCGAGGTTGGACTGGCTTGAGAGCACATCCATCGACTGCGCGCGGGTGATGCGCGGTACAAATTCCATGGCAAAAGCCATCAGCCCCGCATCTGCGTAAGCCTGCAGGCGCTCGCCCTCTGTGAAGGGGTTGAGCACAGAAAGCTGGGCCGCGCCCTTTTTCGCGAGTTTGGCATCAGCGCCTTCAAGCCCCTGAACCGAGAAAATGACATCGGCGTCCTTGAGGGTAGCCTTGAGGTCTTTTCCGGTGGTAGCCCCGGCGTCGGTGTAAAGGCTGTCGGGCACAGACGCTGCGTCCCCTGCCCCTTTTTCCACACTGACGGCAAAACCAAGTGCAATGAGTTTTTTAACTGTTTCGGGGGTAGCTGCAACACGCTTCTCCGCGTCTCGCCTCTCCCGAAGTACGGCTAGTTTCATGAGTAATCTCCCTGAAACGATTAAAGGCAATTAAGAAAAGGCTGCAGGCACCAAACTCTGTAGTGTTTTGATTTATTGCCCCCGTGCGCCGCACGCCTGAGGGGGAAAGGTAGCGTAAAACTGCTTTCAAGCAACATTCTTTCTCTTAATTACTGAAATGGAAAATATTATCATTTGTTTTTTGTTGTTACCTGTCCTGAAATGATACAGGTATAAGGTGTTGATTCGGGGGGATGGGGCATGGTGCACGAACGCGTTCTTATTGTTGAAGATGAACTGACACAGATTACCCTTCTTGAGGGGATTGTTTCACGCGCGGGTTTTGCCGTTGAAAAAGCCATGTCCGGCGCGGAGGCCGTCAGGCGCCTGCTGGACCAGACCGGGTCGAAAATCGACGTTGTGCTGCTTGACCTCATGATGCCCGGCATGGACGGTATTGAGGTTCTGGAAGCCATCCGGCCCAGACACCCCAACTTGCCTGTGGTGATGTTGACCGCTCACTCCTCAATTAACACCGTGGTTGACGCCATGCGTGCCGGTGCCAACGACTTTATTGTCAAACCCGCCAGCGCGGAACGCATTCGCTCCGCCATAGAGGCATCGCTCAAGACCAACGCGTTCGTCGGCGAGATCGCGCCTGTCAGTGGCCAAATGACCAGCGGGATGGGCGGCCAGGGTCTCAGCAGCCTTGTGGGCACCAGCCCGGCGATGCAGAAGGCCGTCAAACTGGCACGCAAAGCGGCGGGGGCGAATATCCCTGTCCTGATTGAAGGCGAAAGCGGCGTCGGTAAAGAGGTCTTCGCCCATGCGATCCATGCGGCCAGCGAACGCGGCAGCACAACGTTTGTGGCCGTCAACTGCGGTGCCATCCCGGAGAACCTTGTCGAAAGCATTCTGTTCGGTCACGAAAAAGGCGCCTTCACCGGCGCTACCGAACGCCGGGTGGGCAAGTTTCAAGAAGCCGACGGCGGCACGCTGTTTCTGGATGAAGTCAGCGAATTGCCGCTTGACGTGCAGGTCAAACTTTTGCGTGCCATCCAGGAAAAGGAAATCGATCCCGTCGGCGGCAAACAAAGCGTCCGTGTGGACATCAGGATCATTTCGGCAACGAACCGAAATTTATCAGCACGTGTGGCAGAAGGCGCTTTCCGGGAAGACCTGTATTACCGATTAAATGTATTTCCCGTCCTGCTGCCCCCCCTGCGGGAGCGGCGCAGCGACATCCCGGCCCTGACCGAACATTTCCTGACACAAATTTCCGAGATGGAAGGTGTACCCCGCCGCAGGATATCTGCCGATGTGCTATCCCTGCTCGAAAGCTATGATTGGCCGGGCAATATCCGGCAACTGCAGAATGCGCTGTTCCGCGCCGTGATCCTGTCCGAGGGTGAAACGCTGACCCAGGCGGACTTTCCGCACCTTATGGGCCAGCCCCTCCCGATGCCCGCGCGCCCGACAGAGAACCACTACAGCGCCATGAACACCAGCGTCGAAGTTATGCCACAAGGCGGCGCTATTCTCATCCTGCATGGGCCCGACGGCCATGTGAAGTCGCTATCGGAACTGGAGGCAGAGATCATTCGCCTGACGCTGCTGAAGTATGATGGCCGCATGGCGGAAGTCGCCCGGCGCCTTGGTATCGGCCGGTCAACGCTGTACCGCAAAGTGGCGGAATACGGGCTGGACCAACCGTCGCCTTAGAAGGAACCCAATACATTGATCGGCGTTTTTGACTCAGGCTCTGGTGGCCTTACCATTCTGGACGCACTGCACCGACACATGCCCGAGCAGGATTTTCTGTATCTTGGCGATCACGCCAACGCGCCTTACGGTCATCGGTCCAACGAGCAGATCGTGGAGATGACCCGCACCAACATCCGCACCTTGTTTGAAGCAGGATGCAGCCTTGTAGTTCTGGCCTGCAACACCGCCGCGGCAGTAGCGCTCAGGACATTGCAACAGCAGTGGCTACCCGAAGCATACCCCGACCGACGCATCCTTGGTGTACTGGTACCCATGGTGGAAGCCATAACCGGCGTGCCGTGGTCACAGCAACATCCGGGCGAAGTGATCTCTCAAACGCCCCGAAAAACCATTCTTCTGTTTGCTACCCAGAAAACCGTCAGCAGCGGCGCCTATCTGGAGGAAGTTGCCAAGCGCGCGCCAAATATCCGTCTGGTGCAGAAAGCCTGCCCCGGCTTGGTTGATGCCATTGAGGGGGCTTCAGGCCCTCGTCCGCTGGCAGGGTTAATCGAAGGATATGTCGCGGAAGCGCTCGAAGATGCGGGCACACGGCCCGATGCTGCTCTTCTTGGCTGCACCCACTTCCCCTTGGTGCGCTCCTATTTCGAACAGGCGTTACCCCAAGGCATGGAACTGCTATCCCAGCCATATGTCGTCGCAAACTCACTGGCGGATTATCTGCGCCGACATCCGGAACTGCGCGCCCACGCCGATAGGGAGGACGTCCGGAAAGGCATCGGCAAAGTTCGCTTGCTGACCAGTGGCAGGCCCGGAGACGTCAACCTGAGCGGCCGTTATCTGCCCCCTCACCTGTGTGAATTTGAGGGCATAGAAGCCTGACCAAGCTAGGCCGCAAGCCACGCATAACGCCAGCACCGGCAATCCAGCACCTGTAAGATTACAACGCAATGTGAGTAGGGCGCTGTTCCCCGTAATGCCATATCAGCCCCTGGATGCACTTGCCCCGCGTCCGGGGCGCCGATAGAATGCCGTGAGGTCATGTCTGAAAACCATTGAAATGTGCAAACGCATCAATCGCCTGGATGCCAGCCGGAGGCTAATCTCTATATGACATCCCTTGCTGTCTTTCGGAAAAGCCCGAAAAATGCCGACCGCTTGTGCCATTTCCTGAAACCGCGCGCCGCACACTATCAGCAGTGTGACGTGCCGGGCTTCCCCGAACTGACACTTGTCGTCTGGGCCGCAGAGCGCACCAGCACCGCGCTATTCCTCAAACTTGCCGGTGATGATTTTATCGCTGTCACCGGCACGCTGTTCTTTGGCGATAAAACCGGGCCAGATGCCGCTCGTGCCCTATACGACAGCTTTGACATAAAGCGGTTTGACTGGACGGACTGCTCTGGCCAGTTTGTTGTGCTGATCGGGAAAGCAGGCCAATTGCATATGGCGAATGACGGCCTTGGCGGATGGAAGTTCTATAGTGATACCGAGGGTTCCTTTGCTTCTTCCGGTTTTCTTGAAGCGTTACTGCTGAAAGACAGGCTGAGCTTTAATTCCCAAGGTGTATATGAATATGTGTTCACTGGTTTCGTACTCGGGGAAGCAACGTTCCTGAATGAGATCACTGCGGTGATGCCGCACCACCTGCTAACTTGGCAGGACGGCGCCTTCAGGCCAGTTGAAAAGCCAACGCCCCTTAAAGCCACCGAGCGAAATAGCGCGACCTTTGACGACATGCTAGAGCTGCAACTTTCCGCTCTCCGCAACCGCTTTTCCAAATTTGCACGGCTACAACCAGACGCAGTGACGTCTTCAGTCTCCGGTGGTTTCGACTCACGTCTGATGATCGCTCTGTTCAAGGAAACGCGGCTCAGGCCGAACCTTTTTGTCTATGGTCCGGATGATGACGAAGACGTCCCCCCTTCAAAGGCACTGGCGGCCTACTTTGGCTTGGCCCTCAATCATATTGACCGTCGCACTTTTACCACCCCGGAAACCCTGCCAACCGTCGCCGATGCGCTATACTATTTTGACGGCTGGAAGGACGACGGGCTCAATGGTTTTGAGCATGATATCAGCGACCGTCAGAACCGTGTCAAGGGCGCAACCTATATGGCTAACGGCAAGTGCGGCGAGATTTACCGGCACTATTATTACCAGCATGTGGGCAGCCGCGGCATTAACCTGGATGCCTTTGTTCGCAGCACATTCGGCAGGCACATACCCCAGATGGTAACATCACGTTTCGACCGACATGTTTTCGATGAGGGGGTGACAGCTGCATTCAGGGCACTGACAGGTTTTGCTGGCAAGCGTCTGAGCCAGAGCGATCTTGACTTCCTGTATCCTAAAGTGCGCATCTGCCACGATGCGGGCCGCGACGTTGCCGTCAATCATCGCTTCTCGCACGCATTATACCCCTTCGTGGAGCCTGAACTAAGCGGGCCAGCCCTCGCACTCAATTATGATGAACGCCTATATGGCAAGCTGGAGGCGCATATTATTGCGGCAATTGATCCCGGTCTCGTCAATGTTCCCAGCGCTTATGGATACGACCTGCTGAAAGGTCCCGGCCTCGCCTACAGGCTCAAGATGGCGGCCTCCTACCATCGGCCTTCGTGGCTCCGCACCGCTGTACCCGCCCTCAAGACCATGGTCGGGCGGGCGAGTGCGATTGATATGGACACCCTGCCGGAAGCTCAATTGATTGAGGATAAAACCCTGCCGGTGATGCGGCACTATTTCAACATGGACAGCATCTGTGACAGGCAGACAGCCTCCCGACTTTATGCTCTTGAGATGCTGGCACAATATTTTGGTGTCATGAAAGACTAGAGGGCTGGAATAAGCCGACAAGATGCCCGTTTCTGGGCTGCGGGAATGTGCCCATGTTCTGCTGGTCATCCGCAATTTGGGCTGCATGCAGGCATGTTGGCGGCCCGGCACCCTTCACTGCGCATAATAGAAGCTGGCCTTTCCGAACCTCGGGTCAATGCGACCGGACACGGTAATCAGGAAATCGGCGCTGAGGAGAAAGCCGCCCTGCTTGAGCAGGACCGACTGCTTGAGCAGATAGAACCCCGGCTTGGCTTAAAGCCTTACCCAGCGAGGAAAATCACGATAACATTTTCCAAACCCAACGACGATATCGGCTTTCTGATCAAGGACAGAGGCAAGGGTTTTGGCTCGCAGCATTATTTTAGCAGCGAACCTGCCACGCGCAACCAACCGTTGGGGCGGCGCATTCTGCTTGCGCGAAAAATCTCCTTTGATCACCTTATGTATACCTTCATGCCTCAAGCAAGCATCTCACGCCTGACTTCATCCAGGAAGATCGTCGTGACGCTGCGCATGCGCTCGTTGGAATCCTGAATGGTTCGCGACGCGCCTGCCATTTGGCTCGACGCGGCGCGCGTCTGGCGCGCGCCTTCAGCCGCACCGGCCACGTGACGACTGACGTCCTGGGTGCCGGTTGCTGCCTCCTGCACGTTACGGGCGATCTCATCCGTAGCCGCGCGTTGTTCCTCCACCGCGGAGGCAACCCCCGACGCCATTTCAGCAATGGTTTTGATCCCGCGCCTGATGGATTGCATTGCCTCGCTGGCGCGGCCCGTCTGAGACTGCACTGTCCCGATCTGGGCACTGATCTGCTCTGTCGCCTTGCTGGTCTGGGTTGCCAGACTTTTAACCTCGCTGGCGACGACAGCAAAGCCCTTGCCTGCCTCACCAGCACGCGCAGCTTCAATAGTTGCATTCAGCGCCAGCAAATTGGTCTGTTCGGCAATGTCGTTGATCAGCTTGATGATTTCCCCAATGGCACTTGAGGAATTGGTCAACTCGCTCATGATTTCCTCGGACTGGCCCGCCGCAGCAGCCGTATCCTGCGACTGCCGTGAGGACATATCCATTTGTCGCGCAATCTCGGATACCGATTGCCCAAGCTCTTCTGTAGCGGCTGCCACTGTCTGCACGTTCGAGCTGGATTCCTCCGCCGACGCGGCTGCCGCTGCCGACTGGTCGCCGGTCTGGTCCGCCGTCACGACCAACTGATCTGAGATTGTCATCAAGTTTTCAAGCTCCGCCGCGACATCTGTCATGCTTTGCTGAATTTTGCTGTCAAAATCAGTGATCAGCGCCGTGATGGCCTCTGCCTTCCGTTCACGAGCTTCCATTTCTTCCCGCTGGCGCGTCATCTCATTTTCCTGAGCAACGCGTTCCGCTTCCTGACGTTCCAGCTTCGCCTGTTCCTCACGCTGCTTGGCCTGTTCGCTTTCCTGCCTCAGCCGTTCGCGCTCGATGGCGTTTTCCTTGAAGGTATTCACCGCCCCCGCCATATCGCCGATTTCGTCTTTAAAGTGTAGACAGGGAATCTCGATCGAACTATCGCCATCGGCCAGTGTCAGCATGGTCTTGGTCATTCGCCGGATCGGCACAGCTATCTGCCGCACAAAAAACAAAGCCGCAATGATAGCAAGCAGGATCATCAGCAAACCGGACGCGGCGGTTGCGGTATCGACAAGTGAAATAGCTTGATCGGCGGCTTGGCGCGCCTCATCACTCATCGCTTTTTCATAAGCATTGACCCTGGTTTCCAGTTGCCGAATTTCATCAAATAATATGCCGGGGCCGCCCGTAGCTTCGATGGCACGCGCCTGATTGACCGTAAGATATTGTGACGTCAGCGCGATCTGCTCATCAGCATACTCTTTTTGCCACCGCCGAGCCTTTTCTATAATGTCAGCGATCGGGCCTTCCAGTTCGGTGTGTTGGTTCGCGAATTCGACGACCGAGCCAGCCATGGCTTCGAACTGGCGCCCCCCTTCCTCATATTGCTCAAGGACAGATCTATCACTGGCCACAAGAAGATAAAGCATTGCCTGTCGTTGCTGGCCTAGCCCGCCTATCATCGTGCTGTAGGTTGTCCGAAAATCCTGCACCCTGGATGCATTCCCCAACGCCTTGTCAAGCTGGGACATATTGGTGAAGGTGATCACCGCTGCCATAAGCATGATCGCGATCAGGACAGTAAAGGCGCCGATAACCTTGGTCGGGATTGAGAGCTTTCTGATAAAGTTCAACATCAGTTTGCTCCTTTATTTTGTGATTGGCGCCGCGCCATTTCTGTCAGGTTCACTTCAACTGTCGCCGCACCAATGGGGCTGCCGCTGCTGCTTTGCAGCGTCAAGTTAACTTGAGTGCGCCATGTCTGGGTTGGCTCATGCAGTTCGGGCTCGTCAATAAAAACAGCGCCTGCACCAATATCGAAGGTCTTCTGGAACTTGGCCTCATCTCCCTGCCAGAAGTCAGATGTAATGGCGCTTTGTCCGGCATTGAGCCCTCTGGCCCCGGTGACAAAAATCTCGGTGAATAAGCCGGCGGATGCCGCCTGCACCTGTGTCAGATATGTAGAGAGAGGGTTATTCAGCGTGGAGGCGATAAGCGGCTGCTCATTGGCCTCACGCTCAGCGCGCCAGCGCTTGTCCAGCGTATCAATATCACCGGCTTTTAGATCCCGGTAGCGTATATTTTGTGCCTCCAACGTGATAAAAACCACAGGCACAAGCAACCATTCACGGATCTCTGTCAGGGTGCCTTCGTTGATCAATTCGGCCTTCGGTTGTTGCGCATTCACCGTAAATCCACCGATAATCATAGTCAGTAGGGCGCCAATAGTTCCTGCCTTGCGAACCATTTCATTTCCTTCTTCCCCAGCCCGGTCGAGGGCTGAAAATATCTGCATTACCGGGAGCCACGTTCAAGGGCATGGCGCCTTTCAGCCAGCCAGTGATACAACCGTACCAGCGCTCGATTGTGTAAATCACATCCCATGCAGGCGACCTCAATGCTTCCGCGACCCCCGACGCAGATCCAAGAATGCCGCACTAGTCTTAAATTCCGGTTAAGCCTCAACAGGCTGGGGCCTGCAAAGCCACCTCACGCGTGCAGTGGTTGTGCAGATTGCAGACTTTCCCAAGCCCATGGAGTAAACGCAGAGTTGCGGAAAGAGCTGTGCCCCGCCGTTGAGGCGCGGTACTGGTTCCGACTTTTTTTGGCTCACGCACCTACCTGGAGACAGGCGCAATCTGGACAATACGAAAAACCGATATGATCGCCACGTCGGATTAATCTCTGGCCAAGCGTGCGTTTTAGAAGGTTCAGGTAAGACCTGTGTCTTTGAAACGGAAAAAAAGAGGGGCGAGCACCAGTGCTCCCCCCAACAAACCCCAAGTTGGGCCCTAAATCTTATTTCAGAAGTGAGCCCATGACGCCATAAGCGGAGCCCCTACTCGTTCTCGGCCAACACTTCCTCAGTCGGGCGAATGCGCTCACCACCCTCAATTGCATGAAGGTAAACATCCAGAAGGCTTTCCTGTTCCTGCCGCTCAGCCTGATCCATCTTGCGCACAGCAATTACCTTGCGCATGATCTTGGTATCGAAACCTACCGCCTTGGCACCGGCATAAACTTCCTTGATATCTTCGGCGATACCCTTCTTTTCTTCCTCGAGACGCTCGATGCGCTCAATGAAGGAACGGAGCTGCTCACCCGCTACACCACCGGCCTGTACTTGTACCATGCTATACTCCCTGTCTTGTCGGCACCCATGCAGGGCCAAAAATCTTGCTTGCCCGCGCGGCAATTCCGTTACGAGTCTTCGGGCGCGCACTCTAACGGTGGCATCCACGCCATTCAATCCCGTTTTAATGGCAGAGGTGTTTTAACTCTACTCAGCGTCAGACATCGGACTTGGCGATTTTGTTTTTTGCCACACTGATCTCCATGCGGCGCACTTGTTCATCTGTCGCGGGCAGTTGGTGTTTTTCCTTATATTCATCATAGGGCATGCCATAGATACGCTCGCGTGCCTCATCTTTGCTGAGGCTAAGCCCTTGTTCTTCAGCGGCTTCCCGGTACCAGTCCGACAGGCAGTTGCGGCAAAATCCGCCATAGCCCATGAGGTCGATGTTCTGGATATCCGCGCGCACAGCCAGATGCTTCAGCAGACGCCGCAAAACCGCAGCTTCGATTGTTTCTTCTGGTTTATCCCCGGGTGTCGACATGGTCTTCTCCTTTACTCAGTAATAGCGAATCGCCGCTATGTCAGCGCGATTCATGCATTCGTCCAAAATGTCGGCCAAGAGCGCAGCCCATTCGGTTGTCATGGCCGCGGTCGCCAGAAGGTCCTGCCGCACCTCAATGGTGGTTTGCGGCAAGCCATGGTCCGCACCATGGCGCTGCATTGTATAGTAAAGATCGCGGCCCGAATATGGCAGGTTGTCCCCCACCACCAGGTCGGTCTCGCGCTCCAGCATACCAATCATTGCTTGCGCCAGGCGCGGGTCCTTGTTCCACAGGAAACCGGCGTGCCAAGGCCTTGGCTCGTCGCCCATCTTCGGCGTGAAACTGTGCATGCCGACAATAAGTGGTACCTTGCCAGCCTTCAGGTGCGCCTCCCCCAATCGCGCACAGGCGTCATGGAACGGCGTATAATAAGCGGCCTTGCGCGCCGCCACGGCCCTTGGCCCCACTTCCCTGTTGGCCGGAATGTCGACGCCGTCGCTTGAGGGCGGGATCAGGGTCTTGTGATCAGGCTCGCGGTTGCAGTCGATGAGCAGGCGCGACACCGGCGCCAGCACCCCGGCGACACCCATCATGTCGCATATCTTGCGCGTCACATCCGCCGCGCCGATGTCCCACGCGATATGTTTTTCAAACTCAGACTTGTCAAGGCCCAGATCGGCATAGGCGGCGGGCACATGGTTACTGGCATGGTCGCACAGCACAATTACTCCGCCAAGCGCGTCAGCATTGAGGATCCCAGGTTTCAGGATTTGGCTCTGGACAGCAGAATCATTCATAGAGTACACCGATAACGCACGTGAAGCTTTGGTTTCAAAGCGAAAAATGCTGGACCTGAGGCGAGCGATCAAGCAGCATGTGCCCTGAATACGAACGGCCCGACCCTAATGGTCTCCCCCGTCAAGTCAACATTTCATCCACCCCGCTCCATATTGTTCAGGAGGCATCCATGACGACCGAGATCGTTTCACCCGGACGGCGCCGCAAAACCCGCATCGTCGCAACCCTTGGTCCAGCCAGCTCAAGCTATGAGCGCATCAAGGAACTATTCAACGCCGGGGTTGATGTCTTTCGCCTGAATATGAGCCACGGTGAACATAAGGACAAAGAGGCCCTGGTGCACACCATTCGCGCCATTGAACGCGAGTGTGGCCGTCCGATCGCCATCCTCGCCGACCTGCAAGGCCCGAAACTACGGATCGGGCTTTTCGAAGATGGCAAAGTAGTCCTGAAGGAAGGCCAGCCCTTCAAGCTGGACCTGCTGGACCAACCGGGCAACGACGAACGGGTCCACCTGCCACACAAGGAAATTTTCGACGCACTCGATGTGGGTACCAACATCCTGCTGGATGACGGTAAAATCCGTCTTGAAGTCGAGCATGTGGAGCCCTCCAAGGCACGCTGTCGGGTTATCGTGGGCGGTATCCTGTCGGACCGCAAGGGCGTAAACGTTCCCAACGCCGTGTTGCCACTGGCTGCGCTCACACCAAAAGATCGCAAGGACCTGACATTCGCACTGCAATGCGGCTGTGACTGGATCGCCCTTTCGTTTGTGCAGCGCGCGGCAGATGTAGCCGAAGCCAAAAAACTGGTCGGAAAAAAGGCCGCCGTGATGGCCAAGATTGAAAAACCGGCTGCTGTCGTCGCCCTTGATGAGATCATTGAACTGGCGGACGGCGTTATGGTGGCGCGTGGTGATTTGGGTGTCGAAGAACCCGTTGAGAATGTGCCCGGCATCCAGAAACAGATCGTCCGTGCCGCCCGTCAGGCCGGTAAACCCGTGGTCGTCGCCACACAGATGCTTGAGTCCATGATCAAGTCACCCGTTCCGACACGCGCGGAGGTTTCAGACGTTGCCACCGCGGTGATGGACGGTGCCGACGCCGTGATGCTATCTGCCGAGTCCGCCGTGGGCGACTACCCGATTGAAGCTGTGCAGGTGATGGACCGCGTGGCGTACAGGGTGGAGAATGAACCCGGGTATCACATGGCAGGCAGTGACGACCGCGCCAACGCCAATTCCACCACCGAAGACGCCATTACCGCCGCCGCGCGGCAGGTGGCGCGCACAGTGGGCGCCAAGGCGATTGTTACCTTTACAACCTCAGGTGCCACGGCGCTCAGGGCTGCCCGTGAGCGGCCTGAGGCCGAAATCCTGACCCTTACCCCAAGGCTTGCTGTTGCGCGCCGCCTCGCCATTGTGTGGGGCATGCGCACCGTCAAGACAAAGGACGTGACCAGCTTCGAGGAAATGGTGGGCAAATCCAAGCGTATGGCCTTGCGCGCCGGGCTGGTGAAAGCCGGCGACCGCCTTGTGGTCACCGCAGGCGTACCATTTGGCACCCCAGGCGCCACAAATGTGCTTCATATCGCCTGGATCAGCGGGAACGAACTGGCGTGAGGTGCGGGCATACCACCTAATACAAAAAACCTTTTGCGCGCAACTCATGGGCCAGCTTGTCAGCCCCGGTGAAGTGATGGCCAATCATGCCGAGTTGCCGGGCGGCATGCACATTGTCCAAGCGGTCATCGATATAGACGGTGCGCTCCGGGTCAAGATTGAAGCGTTCAATGGCCACTTGGTAAATGCGGGGGTCAGGTTTAACGAGTTTCTCTTCACCCGAGACCACCACGCCATCAAAAAGGTCTGTGAAGGCATGCTGACGGCAAAAGGTTGGCCACTTTTCGGCTGAAAAGTTAGTCAGCCCATAGGCGCGGGTACCCTGCTCCGACAACTGCTCAAGAATGGAAACAGTTTCTGTAAACACCGGGCCGATTGTCTCGTTCCAGCGTTCGTCAAAGGCGCGGATCAAGTCCTCATATTCAGGGAAGCGATCCGCGAGCAGGCGCACACCTTCTGCGAAGGAACGGCCCCGATCATGCTCTGTGTGCCACTCAAGCGTGACCACGTCGGTCAGGAAAACTTCCAGTTCCCGCGCATCGTCAATCAACTTGCTATACAGATTACGTGGGTCCCATTCGACGAACACGTTACCGATATCAAACAAAACCGCTTCTGTTTGGTCAACCATATATCCCCCACATGATTTAGCCGCGCCACTCTACAAGAGTGCGCGGCTAAAACAACATCCATCAAACCGGTTAAGCGAGTAGCTTAACCCTGGCGCGCTTTAAAGCGACGCTGAGTTTTGTTGATAACGTAGATGCGGCCTTTGCGGCGAATCACGCGACAATCGCGGTGACGGTTTTTCAAAGACTTCAAGCTGTTACGAATTTTCATGGCTCGTCTCACTACAAACCGGCTCAAAACTTTACCCCTGCCACGCCAGCCGGCGACTTGGCACACAGGGTGAGAACGACGAATCCGTCATTCCTCGAATCCATTGGCGGCGGAACATACTGGTGAGGGGGGTATGTGTCAAGGGCAAGAGACGGTTTTCACTGCCTTTTTGCGCGCTTTGGTGCCACCAGAAAAATGGAGGCGTCCCCCATGCCCGGTGGGACGCCCCAAATTTCCCCCGTTAGATAGCGGGGGTGGTCCGCTCACGCCTACGCGTCAGTGCAGGCATGATACCAAAACGAGACTATCTTGTCATGGGAATAAAGCGTCAAAAAGGCTGACCTATTGATATTTTTCGTTTGCCAACATCAACGATCGGCATTGACCACCGCCCCCGCCACAGGCTAGGCAGTCACTCAGCAAATATACCGCGACACGAGGGAGTACCAAGGTCATGCTTATTTCCAGCCAATTTGATAGCGGCAACATTGAGGTTGTCAAGGCAGACAACCCACGCGACATCCGCCTCAATATCCGCAAGGACAGCAATTCCGATTTTTATCAGTGGTTCCACTTTCGCCTCTCGGGCGTAGAGGATATTCCCTGCAAACTGACAATCGAGAACGCGGGTGGATCGGCCTACGTCCCGGGGTGGGAAAACTACAAGGTTTGTGTCTCCTATGACCGTGAAACGTGGTTCCGCGTTGATACGACCTTTGATGGCCAGATGGTTAGCTGGGAAATCCAACCTGAGCAGGACAGCCTGTATTTTGCCTATTTTGCGCCCTACTCGATGGACCGCCACGCGGACCTCATCGCTGAAGTTGCCGGTTCGCCGCTGGTACGCACCAGCGTGCTGGGCCACACTCTGGACGGTCAGGATATGGACCTTGTAGAGGTTGGCCTGGGACCGGAAGGCCGCAAGAAAATCTGGATGTGTGCCCGCCAACACCCCGGCGAGACCATGGCCGAATGGTGGATGGAAGGCGCGCTTGACTGCCTACTGGATGAAGATAACCCGGTTGCCCGCGCACTGCTGGAAAAAGCACACTTCTATATCGTGCCTAACATGAATCCCGATGGCTCGCGCCGGGGCAATCTGCGCACCAACGCAGCTGGTGCGAACCTGAACCGCGAATGGAACTGCGCCACCATGGAACGTAGTCCTGAGGTCTATCTGGTGCGCGAGAAGATGCACGAAACGGGCGTAGACTTCCACCTTGATGTGCATGGTGACGAGAACCTGCCCTACAATTTCATCGCCGGCTTTGAAGGTATACCGTCGCTCACGGAAAAGCAGAGCGCAAACTACACCCTGTTTCAGGATTTGCTGTGCGTTATCTCGCCTGATTTCCAGAAAGAACACGGTTATGAAACCGACAAGCCGGGGGAAGCCAACCTTGCCATGTGCACAAATTACATGGCCGAAACATTCGGCTGCGTCGCCATGACCCTTGAAATGCCGTTCAAGGATAATGACGACCTGCCGGACTCGCTTTACGGTTGGTCGCCTGAGCGCTGTCGCCACCTTGGCCGCGCCTGTATCGACACACTCGCGCAGATCATCGACGAGCTATAGGCAAGCCTTCAAGGCCATGGCAATAGTAAAAAGGGCTCCCTGCGGGAGCCCTTTTCAATTTCAGTCTTTAAAAGTACAAAGGCTGACCACACGCTCACAACGCGCCTGCAGGCGGCCTGGCCCGCCCAATTGGGGCAACTCTACGATAAAGCCGCACCCCACCACGTCGCCACCTTGTCGTTCAAGCAGCGCGAGAGCTGCCTCGGCAGTGCCGCCAGTGGCGATCAGGTCATCGATAAGGAGGATGCGATCGCCCGCACCAAAAGCATCCATGTGCATTTCCAGCACTGCCTCTCCATACTCCGAGGCGTAGCTCTCCTCAATTGTCTGGTGCGGTAGCTTGCCCACCTTGCGTATGGGCACAAAGCCCGCTCCAAGCCGGTGGGCGACTGCCCCGCCAAGAATAAAGCCGCGCGCTTCGATACCAGCCACTTTCTGGATGCGGTCGTTCTTGAAGGCGGTAACGAGTGCATCAACGGTGTGCTTGAACGATGCCGGGTTAGCGAATAGCGTCGTGACATCGCGGAACATGATCCCGTCCTTCGGAAAATCCGGGATCGTGCGAATATAGGACTTCAAGTCCTTCATGTGGAAGACCTCTCCCAAAGGTTAATCAGGCCTGCACTGTATGCCGGTCTGCGGCTTTGGACAACAAAAGAGCGAGAGAAGCCGATAAGTTTCAACGCCTCGAAAACGGCGGTAAAAAACCTGCTCTGCCCGCAACCATCGACAGCAACTGTTTCAGGTAAAGCGCTGCCTTGTACGGTTCGCAAATGCCACGAGAGACAACATGACAGGAACCTCGACCAAAACCCCGACCACTGTTGCAAGCGCTGCACCGGAATTCAGCCCAAAAAGGCTGATCGCCACCGCCACAGCCAACTCAAAGAAGTTAGAGGTACCGATGAGAGCGGCAGGCGCTGCGGTGCTAAACGGCACACGCCACAAATAGGCCCACGCGTAAGCCACAAAAAAGATGCCATAACTTTGCACCAGCAAGGGCACGGCGATCAGCGCGATCACCAGTGGTCGGTCGAGAATCGTCTCCGCTTGAAAACCGAACAAAAGCACCACAGTGGCCAAAAGACCGATGATGGAATAGGGCTTCAGACTTAACGTGAAACGCTCGATCTCCGCATGGTCACGACTGCGGTCAAGCCGCTTGCGGGTCACATAACCGGCAAGGAGCGGGATGACTACATAAAGAGCCACTGACAGCAGCAGCGTTTCCCAGGGTACCACAATGTCTGTCACCCCAAGCAGAAGCGCGGCAAGGGGCGCAAAGGCGAACACCATGATAAGATCATTGATTGAAACCTGCACCAGGGTGTAGTTGGCATCACCCTTGACCAACTGGCTCCAGACAAAGACCATTGCTGTACAGGGCGCGACACCCAGCAAAATCATGCCGGCAATATATTCTTTCGCTGACGCCGCATCGACGAGGTCGGCAAACAGATATTCAAAGAAAAGCACCCCGAGCGCCGCCATGGTAAACGGCTTCACCAGCCAGTTCACAACCAGCGTGATACAAAGCCCCTTGGGTTTTTTGCCAACGTCGCGAATCGAGGCAAAATCGACATTCACCATCATGGGGTAAATCATAACCCAGATGAAGACAGCTACCGCAATGTTTACATTGGCATATTCCATGCCGGCAATCGCCTGAAAAACATCAGGCATCACGGCCCCCAGCGTGACACCGGCAAGAATGCATAGCCCCACCCACAAGGAGAGATACCTCTCGAAAAGGCCCATGGCGTTATCGCTTTGTTCACTCATAATAGCTCACCCTCTATACGTGCTTTCAATAGCGCGAACGCCTCATCAAATGCGGCTTCAATCTCTTCATTTGTTCCGGTTGCCTTAGCCGGGTCCGGTGTGCTCCAGTGCAGTTTCTTCGGCGCACCGGGGAAAATTGGGCAGGTCTCGCCGGCAGCCTGATCGCAAACAGTAATGACGTAGTCAAAAGATGTATCTGCAAATTCGTCCCATGATTTGCTGCGCGGTGCATCCACAGGAACACCGTGCCGCTCGAGCGTATCAAGGGATTTGGGATGAACATACCCCGCAGGATCACTGCCGGCGCTGACAGCCTGAATGCGTCCCTGTGTCAAATGGTTAATCAATGCCTCCGCCATGATGGACCGGCATGAATTTCCTGTGCATAAGACCAGAGCGTTACATGATTTACCACGGCTCACTTTAAATTCCTTATTTCCAGATTTATCGATATATTGACGTGTAGTAGTAATCTTAAACACCATCAGATGACAAGGGCTTTGCGTGAGGGTACTCTCCCCTCACACAAAGGAGCCCTGAATGCTTGATTTCTCCCCGCAGGATTGGCTGGCTTGGCTCCAGTCGCTGACGGACGACCCATTAATTTTGCTGGCGCTTATTGCCGGACTTTCGTTTTTCGCTGATAGCATTGCGATTATTGTGGCTGGGCTGTTAGTCGGATACGGTAGTCTGCCTTTTGCAGCTACCCTGCTTGTCATGCCTCTCAGCCTGCTAGCTGGCGACGGGCTGATCTACATTGTCGGCCGACTGGCGAGGGGAAATAAACTGGTTGCGCGCTTCATACCCGAAGACAAGGTAGTCCTGTTCAGCGATTGGCTTAACCCACGGGCGATCATTGTATTGGCGCTGTCGCGCGCTATTCCGGGCAGCCGCAGCCTGATATACCTCAGCTTCGGGTACCTTCATTTTTCACCCCTGACTTTCGCACTGGTAACCGGGATTACCGGTTTTGTCTGGTCGGGCTTATTGCTGATAATCGTCTCTACCGCGACTCAACTATTCTCGCATTATGGCACGAGCCTCAGTCTGCTCGCAGGCATCATCAGCGCGGTGATCGTTATTATACCTGCATGGTTGGGCACACGGCTCAGCGAGAAAACAACGCTACCCAAGCCTTGAACCCAATTCGAGCCTGACAGTCGACCGACCGTCGTGGCCAGTTAGGCTGACACCCCGCGCTTAACGGAAATTTCATTGATTTTAAGAGCACGGCAAATGCGCTGAGCGGCTGATTTTCCGTATCCCGCCTCATGAATAAGCTGGAGGATTTCACGCAGTTCCCCTCTTTCCAGCACAGCGCGTACCTTGCCGAGCGTTGCCTCCGACTCCAGAGCCAAAGCACTGCCGAGGAACTGAAAACTGCCACGCTCGACCATCTCAAGGGTCAACGTCTCGTTCAGCCGCCCCTGCCGCTTGAGATCAACTACATAGCCGTGCACCTGTGCCGGGCCAGCTTTCGCTATCTGCTTCCATAAGGTTTCATACTGGGTTTTGAAAACAAGTTCTGCCACCAACTTTTTCGGCAAGCTATAGTTCGCCATAAGGACGCGCTTGTAATTCTCTGAAACCCGCCTGATGATTCGCTCGACCGCGCTTAGGGACAGGTCCTGACGAACGCTTAGAGGTTCAATCACCCGTTCATTGTCCGAGAAGCGCTCAAGAGCCTTGTCGCACAGGCGATCACTCATCACGATATCTGTATTGGCCACCACGATCGCGGCCGTCTTGTCTGAACCGTTGGCGAGCAGAGCAAATGCTGTCTGCTCCCCTATACCGCGACGACGGGCGATGCGCATGTGCGCGTGTTCTTCAAGCTGCGGCACAAGGCCTGCCCACTGGCCGTCATCCAGTGTCAGAGAATCGGCGATAAACGGTCCGGAAACGCTTTCAATGTCGCCGATAATGCGCGCCGCCAGATCATAGGGGATATTGCGGCACAGCCTTAATTCGAAAGACAGTGTTTCCCGCACCTGAATGCTGAGATCCTGCGCCAACGCCCGCGCAATATTGCTCGCAGCTTCCATTTCTTCTTCGCCGTGGTCGGCGGTTGCCAGAAAACGTGAAACGCGCTTGGCCAGAACCACTTTTTCTAAGCGGTCAGCGTTTACAAGCGTACCAAGGGCCAAATCCATCACTTCGTGACTCCACAATAAAAAACGTGCCTCAGAAAGGCGACCCTCACCTTCGCACTTAAATGTTATTATTTACCCAAGGATCAGATAAAATTTGTCCTAATTTGTCTCACACTTCACCCATTGCCCTGGCGATAATCGCCATTAAAAAGGCCGCACCCATAGAAGAATGCAGCCTTCATTAACGCGTTCGGACTCCCGGTCAGGCGACTGCGGGCTCCGGCGCGGGAGCCACTTGCGTAGCCTTGCCATAGAATCGTTTAGCCAATTGCAGAAAACGGGGTGCCATCGTTTTGCTGACATTTGCCATTTGCATCAGACGCACAAAAGCGGCGGGATCTTTCAGCGATAGAATTTCACGAATACGTCCAAGCGGCAGTCCTGCCTCAAGCGCCAGCGCACTCTCCATGAACTGATAACAACCGCGCCCTGCTATTTCTATTACCAGCAAATAGTTCAAACGGCGATCATTCCTCAGGTCTGTAGCAAACGCATGCACCTGCGTAGGCCCAGCTGTTTTTATCTGTGCCCACAGAACCTCAATTTTACTATCTTCAGTCACCCGGGACGCAACCCCGCCATCAACCGAATAATGCTCAATCAACATCTCACGGCAATGATCTGAGACATAGCTGATCATGTGCTCAACTATTCTGAGTGGCAAGTCACCACGCCCCCCGAGGTGATCCATCAGCCGAAGATTACCCGAATATCGGTCCACAATCTTATCGCAAGCGCTTTCGGCAAGCTCAATGCTGTCGTTGCGCACCAGCGATGTGACGGTCGGCTCCTGCCCGACTGTGGCCAGTTTGAGCTGCAAGGCGTCCGACAAGTCAGTGCGGCGTGCTACCGTTACAAGGCTCGTTTCCTTCAGCCCCGGCACCAATCGCAGCCAGTCTTTTTCGGAGAACACTTTTGTCTCGCTCAAAAAGGCGCCCGACACAGTTTCAATATCGCGGGCGATCTGCTCCGCCAGATCAGGTGCCAACGTTCTGCATTTGCGCAATTCATACGCCAATACCTCTCGCACCTGTGCGCTTACGTCCTGAGCCAGAACTCGGGCCACATTCTCGACAGTAGCACGTTCTTCCCTGACCTGGTCGGCCACAAGGAATTGGCCCACACGCTTCGCGAGGGCCATTTTTTCCAGCTTGACTGTATCGACCAGCATCATTGTTTTCATACCGCTCATCAAATTGGGCTTCTGTCTTGCCTGAAGGCCAACAAAGGGTACATGCCTATTCCAACGCTTATTTCAAGCAAACCAAGGTATTTCGTCAAGGGATGCCTAAAATCTTAATTAATTTTCCGCACCAAAACACCAATCCCGGAGAAGGGAAATCGGCAAAAAAAGGGGGCCTGAGCCCCCTTAAGTTCATGCCCGGGGGTTTCCCCCCGACGCGAGAGATTTGATGGCAGCCGCTATTCGTACCTGAGCGCGTGAATGGGGTTCGTCTGCGCGACCTTTAGGGCACGGGATGCTACCGTGAGCCAAGCGACCAGCAAAGCCACCCCCCCTGCGGCGAGCGTCATGATCAAGACGACTTCACCACCCAACCGATACTGGAACCCTTCCAACCACCCTGACATCAGGTACCATGCTGCGGGCCAGGCGATAATATTGGCGATGAGTACCGGTCGGGAGAATTGCCAAACCAGTAGGCTTACGATATCGCGCACGCGTGCACCCAAAACCTTGCGAATGCCGATTTCCTTGGTCCGCTGCTCCGCCGTGAAGGACGCCAGCCCATATAGCCCCAGACAGGCCACCACCACCGCCAGCACAGAAAAAGCGGCGAACATTCTCGCTTGCGCGTCTTCTGCCTGGTACTGGGCGTCAATCATATCATTGAGGAATTCGCGGCGCAGCGGGACAAGCGGCGCATGCCTGTTCCATACCTCGTTCACATTCGACAAAAGACCGGGAATATTGGTCGTATTAAACGCCACAGTGGCCACACTAAAACGGTGAGGTTGATTGAGATAAACCGTCGCCCGTACACCAAATTTGAGCGAGCGATAGTATACGTCGGGTACGACGCCCACGATGGTCAGGTCATACTGCCCTGTACGGAACAGGTTGGAGCGCAGGACACGACCCACCGCATCAGCCGGTGACGCCAGCCCTAAAGCCCGCATTGCACTTTCGTTGATGATCGCGGTTGCAACACCCGTCCGATCCTCACCTTCCGGAATGACAGTTATTTCATCGGTGCCATAGGCCTTGTCGAATGTTCGACCGGCAAGTGGCGCTATATCGTAGGCTTCAAAAAAGCCATACCCCATTGAATGATAGTTGAGGACAACACTGTCACCAGTTGTGCCTGCATCTGCGCCCGCCAGAAGGGTAAAACCATTGTTGTTTTCGTTATCCTGACTCGGCGCTTCACTCGATAGAACGACATGCTGCACACCCGGTAGTTTAGCCAGGCCCTGAACGAGCTCATCATGCTTCGAACTGACACCGTCACGGCGCAAACCGAGAAGCGCAAGCTTGCTATCGTAGCTGTACCCTACATCCATATTACGGGCATATTGGGTTTGGCTATAGATCACTGCAGTGCAGACGATCAGCCCGATGGATATTGCGAACTGAAACACAACCAGCACAGTCCGGAATTTGCTGGCACCGCCTGCGTCAGAGGACTTGTTCGATTTCAGTATCTTCGACGGACGGAACCCCGACAGATAGGCCGCCGGATATAAGCCTGACAACAGGCCAACCGCGACAGCTGTAGCAAGAAGCCCAACAAGAAGCGGCAAATCGTCAATCAGACGAAATTCAAGGCTACGGTCAATCGCGTCATTATAGAGCGGCAGAAACGCCTCAACGCCCACAAGCGCCAGAAGAAGCGCGGCAAATGCGACCGCGACTGCTTCGCCAAGGAACTGGCTTGCGACTTGCCACCGCGACGCACCCATCACCTTGCGGATGGCAACCTCCCGGGCGCGGCGCACGCCACGTGCAGTGGAAAGGTTCATGAAGTTGATCGACGCAATTACAAGGATGAGCAAAGCGACAACAGCAAAGGCATATACCGACTGCACATCCCCCATCGCATTTAAATCACCCAGGTTACCAGCATCCCCGCGGGCACGCAGATGCAAATCATGCAGCGGCATAACGTTCATTTTGATAAAATCGGTGGGCTTGCCCTCATTTCCGTTATTGCGGACGTTCTCCAGGAAGGGGCTTTCATTGTCGACCCAATACCAGATACGGTCTTTCAGCTCTTGAGCCGTCACGCCGGGGCGCAGCTTGAAGTATGTGTATGTATTTACGCTGTACCATGTGTCGAGGATATTTGGCGCAGCAGCAAACATGGAAGGATGCATGTAAAGAAGCATATCCAGCGTCATGTGGCTGTTTTCCGGTAGATTCCTGAAAACGCCTGTTACCTGCACTTCAAGTTGCTGTCCTTCCATGCAACACGCCGTCAGCGTTTCACCCACGACATCGGTACGGCCAAAATATTTGATTGCAAGGTCCTCGCTGATGACAAGGTCCATGGGTTTGGTAAAGACACTGCCCCGGCTGCCCGCAGCCAGCGGCAGGTCGAATACATCAAAAAAGCTGCCATCCGCAAAGGTTACTTCCTCATCGAAGGCGCGGCCCTCATGCAGAATCGACGTTCCTTGGCGGACCAGCCTGACCCCTGCCTCAACTTCAGACGACGCGTATGACATCACGGCGTCCTTCATGCGCCCCGCTGAACGAACAGTCAGGAACGGAGGCCTGCCATCGGGATAAAATGCGCTGTGTAGCCTTACCACCCGATCGCCTTCCGGCACCCAGGTGTCATAGGTCAACTCATCACGCACAAACAGCAAGATAAGGATGCAACTCATCAGCCCGATAGCAAGACCCAGGATGTTGATTAAGGAAAATAACCTGTTCTTGATGATATGCCGCCAGGCAGTCATGACATAATTTCTAAACATGGGGATGTCCTCGCTTTCCTGTAGGTATTGTTATTCGTGCCGAAGTGCGGTGATGGGGTTGGACCGCGCCACAAGCCACGCATGTCCAATGACTGTCAGCCAGCCGACCGCCAGTGCCAGCGCGCCGATAAGGAAGAACGGCAGCACTGCCAGATCTATGCGGTAGGCAAAGCTGTTGAGCCAGTCATTGAGAAAATAGAACGCTGCCGGCCACGCCAGAAGGTTGGCAAACAAAATCGGCTTGGAGAACTGCCACAACAGCAGACGAATGATATCGCTGAAGCCCGCCCCAAGAACTTTGCGGATGCCGATTTCCTTTGTGCGGCGCTCGGCCGTAAATGACGCAAGCCCATATAGCCCCATACAGGAAATGGCCACCGCCAGCGTGGTAAAGACTGTCAGAATATTCCCGAGCCGGTTGTCAGTCTGATATTGCTGCGCAACCATATCAGTCATCACCCGATAGTTGAGCAAACTATCGGGGAATGTTTCGCGCCACGCGGTTTCTATATGCGCGATCGCCGCCTCACGATTTGCACCGTCTATACGCACGCTCATGTCAGATTGCCGCAGTTGATCCACATAGTAGATACCCGGACGGATAACATCCCGGGCGCTGTCGAAGTGAAAGTCATCCACGACACCCACAATGGTAGCGCCGATGCGCAAGTTGCTGGACAGGTCTGTCGGCATAACCTGCCCGATTGCTTCATCGGGCGTCTGAAAGCCCAGCATTTTGGCCCCCGCCGCGTTTATCACGATGTTGGCGCTCTCCTTGTAGGTCGGATTTGCTTCTCGCTTGCGCAAAATATCCGCTGCACTATCGGACAGGTAACGGCCTGCCAGCAGCTTAATCTGGTAAGCCTTGAAGAAGTCCGGCCCAATGGGCAGGCCATCAAGCATCACCGGCTCCCCGCCGGTCAGCGGACGTATGTTGAGCCGGTCTTCGCTGCCTTCCGTGGGCACATCAGATGAACGGCCCACGGATGTCACATAAGGGCTGGCAAGAAGGCGCTGCTTGAATGTCTCGGACTGGTCACCATTGGCGCCAGATACGACGATTAGATCATCAGCCTCGAAGCCGAGGTCAAGCTGGCGGGCATAATCGGTTTGCTGATTGACAAAAAAAGCGATGATCATAAGCGCAACCGAAATAGAGAACTGCGCCACCACAAGCCCTGCACGAAGGCCCGCTGTTCCGGCGTCGGGCGAGGTATTGCTGTAGAGCACATCGCGCGGTGCCAGCATGGCAAAATAGCCCGCGTGCAAACTGCCTGCGCTGAGGCCCACGCCTATGCCAAGCGCCAGAAGCGCCGCCAGAAGCGCCGGGTCGCCCATCAGATCCATCTGAACGAGAGAAGATAGAAATTCATTATAATAAGGTAGCGCCAGTTCCACCAGCGCGAGGGCAATCACCAAAGAGATCAGCGAGAGCAGCACCGATTCACACAGGAATTGCTGAAGTATCTGACTGCGACTTGCACCCAATACCTTGCGCATGGAAACCTCGCGCGCCCGGTGGGCCGTACGCGCCATGGAAAGATTGAGGAAGTTAACAACTGCGATTACGAGAATTAGCAATGCCACAGCGAGAAAGCCGTACAGCACGTCAGGATCACCATTCGAACCATTGCCATAAAGATGCACATCTTCAATACCCACGAGCGACAGCACCATAGACCACGTACGGCCAGTTTCCATGCCGTCCTGGCCTTTTGGCAAGTGGCGTTCGACAAGGCCCGGCAACTCCGCGCGAATCATCGCCATATTTGTGCCGGCGGCAAAGCGCACAAAAGTCTGGCGCAGCGCAAATCGCCAATCTTCGGTAAACCAGCGCGCGCCGACAAAATACTCGCGATTGAACGGCACGATAAAGTCATGCACGACCACTGAGTTATCACGCGGGTTCTCTACCACACCGGAGACATAAAAATCACGGAATTCGCCCCCGACCCGGAAGGATATCGGCTTACCGAGCGCTGCCTGGTCGGCAAAGTATTTTTGTGCAGTACGTTCACTGATCACGACATTCGACAATTGCGAAAGCGCGGCTTCCGGACTGCCTTCGATGAAGTTAAAACCGAAAAAGGCGAACAGGTTGTCATCAGCAAATAGCGCTCGTTGGGAGAAGAGCTCGCCCTCTTTCCGGATAGTGACCTCCGCATCCATGTAGCGGGTGATGTCCTCCACCTCGCGGAATGTTTCGAGGAAAATGTCCTTCAGGGGATCAACCGCATTGGGTGAAGGCCGGTCCGGCTGCTCAGGACGCGTGTAGGTGTTTTCCAGGTGGTAAATGTCACCGGCACCGTCCCAGTGGCTATCCCATGAAAATTCGTCGCGCACAAAAAGCGTGATGAGAATAAAAGCCGCCAGACCAATCGCCAGACCCGCGATGTTAATGAGGGAAAACAGTTTGTTACGCAGCAGGTTGCGCAGTGCCGTTTTCAGATAATTTGCGAACATTTTATGCTCCTGCCTTTTCTCGTGTGGTCTGTTTGTGGGTCGGCACTGTAACGTCTTTGACTTTATTCATATCTCAGCGCCTTGATCGGGTTCGAGCGGGCGACCTTGAGTGTGTGGCCAATGATAGTGACCCATGCGACCAACAGCACACCCAACCCTGCCGCCAGAAACGGCAACGGTGTCAGACTGACACGGTCGACAAAGCTTTCGAGCCACTGGTTCAAGCTCCACCACGCGATGGGCCATGCGATCACGTTGGCGATAATTACCGGCAGGGAGAATTGCCACAGAAGAAGCTGCACAATGTTGCCGGTGCGCGCACCCAGCACCTTGCGAATGCCAATTTCTTTCGACCGACGCTCGGTCGCCAGAGCCGCGAGGCCATAAAGCCCCATAACCGCGATAAACACCATCACACCGGCGCTGAACAGCAGCAACCAGCCCTGACGACGCTCAGCGTCGTAATATTCGGCAAAGGCATCGTCAGCAAACTGGCGCCTTATCGGAAGTTCGGGGAAAAACTCGCGCCACGTGCGATCAATTGCCGCCAGTGTCTGTGGCATATTGACCGGGCTGACGCGCATCACGATATGGCGATATTCGCGCGGTCCAATCCAGAAATAGGTCGCGCTGGGTTTCGAGTGTGCAGACCGTGTGCGAAGGTTTTCCACGACACCGATAATGGTTGAGCGATACTCTCCCCATGTGTAGGCATCATGACCAACGGCATCTTCGGGACTTTTAAAGCCAAGCTCGCGCGCAGCAATATCATTGAGAACAATGGCACGGGACGCACCCTTTTTGGGCTCGGTTTCGGCGTCGGACGGAAAGTCCTTTGAGAACAGGCGCCCCGCGATAGGCTTAACACCGAGAAGAGGCAACAGCTCAGTCGACACGGCAAAACGACGTGTTACCACTTCATTCCCCGTATCGACCCGGAGGTTATTATTGTTGTTGTAGTTATGCCCCGGCATGCCGTGGGATGCCGCCACAGCCTCAACACCGTCAATACGTGAGAAGGCATCCCGCAGTGCCTCCTGACGCTCCAACACCAGAGGGCGCTCAATACCGTCGACACTGATGACTTGCGCACTATCAAAACCCTTACTCTGGCTACGGGCATACTCCGCCTGCATGAACACCACCACGCAGGTGGCCAGTAGGCCAATTGTCGCTGCAAATTGCAAAACAATCAGCGTGTTCCGGAAACGCACCCCAAGTGACGGCTTGATACCAGAGAGATAATCAACCGGGCGGAACTTCACCGCCACCATTGCCGGATAAAGGCCACAGATAACCCCCACCAGCAAAGTGCCACCCAAAAGCCCGAGCATCATTTCAGGGCCGTATATGAGGCTGGTGGAAAGCTCCCGGTTCATCAGTTGACTAAATGTCGGTAGCAACATCTCGGCAAGCGCGATCCCGATCAGCATGGAAATAAATGTCAGCGACACAGACTCCACGAGCACCTGCACCATCAGGTGACGCGCCTCTGCCCCCAGTGCTTTCCGTATGGCAATTTCGCGCACACGCTTCATCGCGAGCATGGTGCCCAAATTGGTCACATTGATAATAGCAATGCACAAGATCAACAACGCTATCACGCCAGCGGACCAGAGATTGGCCAAACTGCCCCGACTGTCGCTGCCGCCCACTTCGCTCATTAAATGTGCATCCATTGCACGGGTCATATGGAATTCATATTCCGGCGGCATGCCTTGGTCGATCCGGTCCTGAAAGCGGTCAGACGGGCCAACACGGCGCACATATTCGTTAAACCGCCGAGACAGGTCCTGAACGTCTGTCCCCTGCTTCAGACGCACATAGGTTGGCCCCCAAAACGACCCCCATTCCTCCCGGACCCATGGGCGATAATCCAAAAGGTCGGACGATATGGGGATAATAGCGCTGACCTCAAGATCGGACGCCGCAGGCCAGTCGGGCATCACACCTGTGACACTTTTCAGGTATTGTCCATCCAGTTTTACTGTCTTGCCGACAACCGGGCCCTCACCAAATATGCGGCGTGCATCGGTTTCGCTGAGAACAATGGAATCCGGTTTGTCGAGCGCTGTGGCCGCATCGCCCTCAAGCAGCCTGATCCCCATAAGCTCAAAGACGCCAGGGTCACTGAGGGTGATTTCCTGTTCAAAGGCCTTGCCATCAATGGCCAGCGCCACCCGCTCGGTCAGGAAGCGGGCATACAGCTCAATTTCATCAAATTCATCAGCCAGGACAGAGGCAACCACCGGCGGGATTGTCTCACCGCGATAATGGATCTCACCACTTTCGGCATAGTGATTGGTTTCGATCCGCATAACCCGGTCGTTCTCGGGAATCCAGCGGTCGTAGGACAGCTCAAAATTCACATAAAGCAGGATGAGGAGACACGCCGCCAAGCCCACAGCCAGCCCCATGGTATTGATGAACGTATATTGCTTATAGCGCATCAGGTTGCGTATCGCTGTCATCATATAATTTCTAAACATGGCTATCCTCGTGTGTCCTCGCTACGCCACTTTTCTGGCTGATTATTGCGGGTACGGTTGCAGGTATGATTGCAAGTGCGGGCCCGCCCTGGAGCCGGCCCGTTCGTCGTTCTTATTCGTATCGGAGCGCATCAATCGGATTTGAGCGCGCCACCCGCGCCGCATTTCCGCCCACTGTTGCCCAGGCAATGGCAAGGGCTACCCCGCCCGCGAAGAGGCACAAGGGGAACAAAACCCATGCGTCAATCCGGTAGGGGAACCCCTCCAGCCATTTCATCATGCCCCATGCTGCAATCGGCCATGCGATAAGATTCGCGAGCAATACAGGCTTTGAGAATTGCCACAACAGCAGGCGCACAATATCAAAGACGGATGCCCCCATGACCTTGCGGATACCGATTTCCTTGGTGCGGCGCTCTGCCGTGAAAGAAGCAAGGCCATATAACCCAAGGCAGGCGATCATCACCGCAAGCCCTGCAAAGATCGCCAGAAGAAACGACTGATTTTCTTCAGACTGGAATTCCCTGGACATGACCTGATCTACATAGTCATAGCTGAAAGGAACTGTTGGGATCATCGACTTCCAGACAGCCTCAATTTTGCTCGCAATATCCGCCGGATTGCCATCAAACCGAACATTGAAGTTCGAAAAACCGAAGGGCGCCAGCTGATACATTTCCGGGCGCATCACTTCCCTGAGTGATTGGAACTTGATGCCCCCGATAACCCCGATAATGGTAAATTCTGCCGTGCGGTCATTACCCACGCCGGTTTTAACCGTCTTGCCAATAGCGTCTTGTGGTGAGCCAAAGCCAAACCGACGCAGCGCGCCTTCATTGATAATGATGTTGCCCTGCAACAGGTCTCCCTCTTCTGCTGTGAAGCCGTTGGGCATCATATCAAGAGCATGGTCGCGGCTGTAGGCACGGCCTGCGATAACCGGGATCTCATAAGTGTCGAAAAACTCATAATCGACCCGGTAAACGCCAATGAGGGCAGACTGTTCACCCTCTTCGGTCGCAAAGCGCACCGTCGAATTGCTTTCGTTGCCACTTGACGGTGTATCGCTTGAGAACGCGGCATTTGTCACCCCAGGAATGCGCTTCACCTGCTCCTTGAAGGCTTCTCTCTTGTCCACAGCACCCGTACGCGCCGTATTGCCGACAATCATCAGGTTGTTCTTGTTGAAGCCAGGGTCCATGTTCGTCGCGTAAAGCTTCTGACCATAGACAACACCAGTAGACACAATAAGCGCAATGGAGATAGCAAACTGCATTACCACAAGGACACTACGCAACCGCGCCGAACCACTTGATTCCGCTGACTTGTTAGCCTTCAGCACTGACGCCGGACGGAACCCGGAAAGGATAAGCGCCGGGTATACCCCACCCAGCATGCCAACGACCACAACCAGCCCGAACAGGATCGCCAATGTCATGCCATCGAGATAGTTAAAGACAAGGTCTTTGTTCACAAAGCCATTAAAAAATGGCAGAATAACCTCAACGAGCACGATGCCAAAAATCAGCCCAATCACAGCGATCAGAACAGACTCGCCCAAAAACTGCATAACAAGTTGTAGGCGTTTGGCACCCAATACCTTGCGAAGTGCGACTTCTCGCGCACGCTGCGTTGACTTGGCCGTCGCCAGATTCATGAAATTGATGCAAGCGATGAGCAAAATAAGACCTGCGATGGCCGAGAATGCCAGAACCGTCGCCATGTTTCCGGTTGGCTTCATCTCCCCGTCCCGCACACCTGCCGGATCAAGCTGAATAGCCGTGATCGGTTGCGTCGTATAATGTACGAAATCGGACGCATTCCCATCGAGGTTGCTTTGCGGTATTTCGATATATTGATTGGCAAAATCGTCGAGACGACTATTAACCGTATCAATCGCTTCGCCATCTTTGAGGGTGAAATAGACGTAGTTGTTCACACTGAACCATTCAGCGAATTCCCAGCCCTGATCGACAAAGTCTTTTTCGTCGATCATCGCCATGCCCTGGAAATCCAGCACCGTGTTATGGGGAAGGTCCTTGTAAACGGCACCGATGCGATAGTCACGCGCCACGCCCCCAACGCTCAGGGCAAGGGTTTCGCCAATAGGATCAGCATCTCCAAAATATTTTCGGGAAAATGTCTCATTGATGGCAAGACTGGCGTTATCGTTGAGGCTTTGGCGCAAGTCGCCTGCGACAACATCAAAATCAAAGATATCAACCGTTTCCGGGTCGGTCCACATAAGGGATTCGCTGAACACATCATCCTGTTTTTGCATGATGACCCGCATGCTGTTGAAACGGGTCACCGCTTCAATCTCTTCAGGAAAATAGTTCTTGAGTGCCACCTTGGTGGGACCCTGTGCCATCACCGACACAAAGGGTTCACGACCCGGAGGGCTGAAGGTGGTATGCAGGCGGTAAATACGGTCAGCATTTGACCAATGCTTATCGTATGAAAATTCGTCACGTACAAAAAGCATAATCATGATGCAGGCCGCGAGGCCCACCGCAAGACCGATGATATTGATCGCGCTATATAGCTTGTTTTTTATCAGGTTTCTGAGCGCTACAGTTATATAGTTCTGGAACATTGTTCCCTCCCGCTGTCGTCTTTTTTTTTGTTTTTAGACTGCTGCGCGCAGATTCTCGGTCACCACATGGCCGTCAAAGAGGTTGATGGTACGGCGGGCATAGTCCGCATGCGCCGGGCTGTGTGTCACCATAACAATGGTCGTGCCCTCTTCATTCAAGGCCTGCAGCATTTCCATGACCTCCTGGCCATGCGCGCTATCGAGGTTACCAGTGGGTTCATCCGCAAGGATCATCGCCTGATCTCCCACAACCGCCCTTGCCACCGCCACACGCTGCTGCTGGCCGCCCGAAAGCTGGCTCGGCATGTGTTTGGCACGGTGTGCGATGCCGACCTTGTCCATCACGCGCTCAACCCGTGCCCGGCGTTCGCTGGCGGGAATATTGTGGTAGAGAAGGGCAAGCTCGATATTTTCCTCAACCGACAGTTCGTCGATCAGGTTGAAGCTTTGAAAGATGAAACCGATGTTCTGTTTGCGAATGTTCGACAGTTTGGCTTCCCCGTATCGCGCGACATTTTCATCCATGAAGATATAATCGCCGCTTGAGGGTGTATCGAGCATACCGATGATGTTGAGAAGCGTTGACTTGCCGCACCCGGACGGGCCCATGATGGCAACAAATTCACCACTTTCAATTTCAATATTCACGCTGTTGAGCGCTGCGGTTTCGACCTCGTCGGTGCGGTAAACCTTGGAGAGATTATGCAGTTTCAGCATTCCGTGTTCCTTTTCCTCGTTGCCCCTGAAAGACTTGAGTGGGGCTTTTTATGGTGTATGGGCCCGGCGCCCTTTTTTTCTTCAAACAACTACCGGGCCGTGCCTCGCGTCGTGTCTCGGACCGTATTTTATTCTGCACCCAGCTTCAGACGGTCCATTTCCAAAAAGCTGGTATAGGGTGAAGTGACAACCCGCTCGCCGACCTCAAGACCTTCAAGCACCTCAATAAAGCGGGAGTTGCGGCGACCAAGGCGCACCGTGCGCTTGACAGCTTCCGAGCCATCCTCTGTCACGACAAAAACCCAGTTGCCGCCGGTATCCTGATAGAAGGCGCCGTTCGGGATCAGCGTTGCTTTGGTCGCGTCACCCAAGGTGAGTTTGGCCTGAAGCGTCTGGCCGCGACGAATGCCTTCCGGCTGCCCACCTTCAAAGACAAAGTCCACTTCGAACTGTCCATTGGCGACCTGCGGGTAAATCTTGGCAATATTCATGCGGTAATCGTCGCCGCCGCGCTCAAAAAGGGCTTCCTGGCCGAGGTCGACACGGCCAAGGTAAAATTCGTCAATCATCGCTGTAAGCTTATAATTTTCCGGGTCGTCAATCTGGCCAAGACGCCCGCCGCGCGTAATGCTTTGGCCAACTTCCACGTTAAACCCGGAGAGCTTGCCCGCGACCGGTGCACGTACATTCAGCGCCGCCAGGTTTTTGTGGGCAAATTCAAGGCTGGCCTCAAGCTGTGAGCCTGACTTTTGCAGGAACGCAAGCTGAGTTTCCTGCATCCGGGCATCTGTTGCCTGACTTTCAAGCGTCACAGCGCGGCGCGCACGATAGTAGGCGAGTTCATCTTCCGTCTGGTCCAACTGGGACTGCGACACTGCGTTTGTTCTGATCAGTTCGCGTTCGCGGTTCACCTGGCGCTCAAGCCGCTTGATCTGGTAATCAAGTTCTACAAGGTTGCGCTTATGCTCAAGCCGGTTCTGCTCAAGGCTCAGTTCGATGCTCCGCATATTGTTGAGTTGTTCGGTAACCAGTGCCTCGTTGCGGGTCACCTCAAGCTGGAGCGTGGTGTTCGACAGCTCTACAATCAGGGCGCCCTTTTCCAGCATGGTGCCGTCCTCAACCAGCACGCGCTCAACCCTGCCGCCTTCGATGGCATCAAGAAACACTGTCTTGAGTGGCGTGACACGACCGCGCACCGGGATAAAATCTTCAAATGTGCCCTCACCCACCTCTGAGATCACCACACGGCTCTCATTAACCTTGAAACTACGCCCGCCCGATGCGTCCATAACCATAGAGACGATCAACGCAATAAGGGCAATGATACCACCGGCAATACCGGCCTTTTTCCATGGTGTTTTTTTCTTCTCGACCCTGCGGTCCATGCCCGAACCCGAAACCGCCCCGCCCGGCGCTCGCGCCTGCCCGCCTTGCATTGAAATGGTCTGATCTGTTTTTTTCTTTTGTTCCATATCGGTCACTGTACCCATTTGCTGTCATCCGTTACCGGCGTTTTCCCTGTACACCATATTCAGCAAGGACCATGCCACAAGTTAACCGTATGATTTTAAACGAATTTGTCACCATGTGTACGATTATGAACACAAAAAACTGTACGAAATCGAACACACTGTGTACGGTACCGCACAGCAACACAAAGACTTTTGGCAAGGACATATCCCAATGGCAGGCAAGGACGGCCATATCCTGATCGTCGATGATGACGAAGACATTCTGGTCGCGGGAAAACTGCTGCTGAAACGTCACTACGGTACAGTGGTAACCTGCAACAAGCCTGAACATATTGAAGAGTTGATGTCAGGCCAGAGCTTTGATGCCATCCTGCTTGATATGAACTTTGGCCCCGGCGAAAGCTCAGGCGCTCAGGGCTTTTTCTGGCTTGCCCGCATTCTGGAGATTGACCCCCAAGCGGTGGTGGTGATGATCACAGCGCACGGCGGTGTGGGCGTTGCGGTGGATGCCATGAAGAAGGGCGCGACCGACTTTATCGCCAAACCCTGGCAGAATGAAAAACTGGTCGCCACCCTGTCTGCCAGTGTAAAGCTCAGGCGTAGCCGGTCGGAAGCAGAAGAGCTTAAAAAAACCAACCGCACACTGGCACGAGCCGCCAGTCCCTCAAATCAACCGATACTGGGAGAAAGTGCCGCCATGCAGGACGTAATGTCCATGGTGGAACGCTCCGCCCCTACGGATGCCAATGTGCTGATTCTGGGGGAAAATGGCACCGGCAAGGAGTTGATTGCGCGCGAACTGCACCGTAAGTCCTTGCGTGCTGACAAGGTGTTCATGTCCGTTGATCTTGGCGCCGTGACCGAAAGCCTGTTTGAAAGCGAGTTATTCGGTCACAAAAAAGGTGCTTTCACCGATGCCCGTGACGATCGGATTGGTCGTTTGCAAGCAGCACATGGCGGCACCTTGTTCCTCGACGAAGTTGGTAACCTGCCACTCCACTTGCAGGCCAAACTCCTGACAGTACTGGAACAGCGCAGGGTGATGCCCGTTGGATCAGACAAGTCTATCCCGATCGACGTGCGGGTGATTTCAGCAACGAATGTGCCGCTCGCCAAGCTGCGTGACGAGGAAACCTTCCGTCAGGATCTGCTTTTCCGACTTAATACGGTGGAGATTACCCTGCCGCCCCTGCGCGTGCGCGCTGACGATGTGCCGGAACTGGCAGATTATTATATCGGACTTTACGCCCGAAAATACGGCAAGCCTTCCAAAAGCCTGTCATCCGATGCGCTTACAGCACTCAAATCATATGGCTGGCCCGGCAATGTAAGGGCTTTGCGGCATGCGGTGGAACGAGCTGTCATCCTGTCGGAGGGGGATATGTTTGAAGCCGCAGACTTCCAGTTAGATGCTCAGCCAAACCAGGCAGGCGATGTTGCCACGGTTAAAACTGAAACATTCGACCCCGGCACTACCAGCGTCGCTGACCTAAACCTTGAACGCATCGAGCGTGCAACCATTGAGCAGGCGCTGAAAAAACATCGCTATAATATCAGCCACGCCGCCAAGGACCTGGGGCTGACACGTGCCGCACTATATAGAAGGATGGAAAAGCATGGGCTTTAAAAAATTCAGCCTCATGCTGGCGGGTCGGCTGACGCTGATCATGGTGTCCTTGCTAGCGCTGACATATCTTGTAGCTGTTCCTGGCTACCACGCAGCAACCCTGCTGGTGTTTTTTGTTGTTGGCGCGCAAACATGGGAAGTGTTCAACTTCGTCTCCAAAACCAATGCCGAGATCACCCGTTTCCTTGACGCCGCGCGCTATGCGGATTTCAGCCAGCGTTTCAACTTGCATCGCCTTGGCGCGGGCTTCGGCGAACTGGGTGAAACCTTCACCGACATCCTGAACCGGTTTCAGGCGGCGCGTTCCCATCAGGAGGAAGAGCTTCGTCACCTTAAGGCGCTGGTGGAACACGTGCCTGTGCCGCTTATATCATTGCATGCCGACAGCAAGATCACACTTTGGAATAATGCAGCCCGCCGTCTATTTGGCAGCGCCCACGTAACACGAGCCCGCGATCTTGACCAGTTTGGCGGGGAGTTCGGCAAACAGCTTCGAGACCTGCAGGCAGGGGAAAGGCGCCTCGCGAATTTTGCCAGTGATGATATGAACCAGCAACTTGCGCTCGCCGCCACCCAGATTATTATCGGTGGCCACAGCGAAAAACTCATCAGCCTGCAGAACATCCAAAGTGAACTGGACGGGGCACAACTACAAGCATGGCAGGATCTGGTGCGTGTGCTGACCCATGAGATCATGAATTCGATCACACCCGTGGCGAGCCTTGCCAAGACAGCAGTTGATCTCGTCGAAGACGTGTCTGAAAAATTGCACGGCAACGAAGAACTGGTTGAGGAACTCGGCGATGTGAAAGATGCTGTCGAGACGGTTGCTCGCCGATCAGACAGCTTGATGCAATTTGTTTCAAGCTATCGTCGTCTCACCCGCCTGCCCCCACCGGAGAAAAGACTTGTACGGCTTGATGAGCTCTTCAGCAGCGTCGCCAAAGTTGCGGCGATAGGCTGGGGCAAGAAGAATATCACGCTCACCACCATTATCGAACCGGCCGAGCTGGATATATCCGCCGACAGGGACATGATCGAACAGGTGTTGATAAACATGCTCAAAAATGCCGAACAGGCCATGGCTGATCGCACGGCATCTACAGTGCAGCTTTGTGCAAGGTTGAACCGCCGCGGCCATGTTATCATTGAAGTGACTGACGACGGCCCCGGCATCCCTCCTGATATCGCGAAAAAAATCTTTGTCCCTTTCTTTACTACCAAACGTGACGGCAGTGGCGTGGGCCTTGCCCTCACCCGGCAGGTGATGATCGCCCATGGCGGCAATGTCAACGTTGGCGCGAGAGAGGGCGGCGGCGCCAAGTTCACCCTGACGTTCTGACCCTTGCTCGCAAAATTGCCATGATTTGCGCGAAAACTGCTATTCTCGCCAACATCCAGTTATGGAGTTGCCCAGTGATTAGCCCCAAATTTCCGCAGCCACAGTCGCGTGCCAAAGTACGCACTGCTGCCTCGCCGGTGGCGGGACATGAACGGATAACAAGAACGGGGCTGCTTCTGCTCATCGTGGCGCTGGGGCTGGCGTTTGCTGCATCGCGGGCAAAGGCCGACGATCTTTCCAAGGGTGACTACGCACAATGCGCCGTGTATCAGGACGATGAATTTGTCGGGCACGACAGCGTGTGTCTCGCACAGAAACGTGCCGCGCTAAGGTTTTTAGAACGGCGCGGACGTCATGATGCGTATGACAGAATAAGGGCGCAACCATACCGCTGCCCGCACTGGGCCAATGGCGGACGCGGATATAACGCAACCTTCTTTTCAGACGGTACACCGCCAATTTACGCGGGCACGTTCGACGCAACACTGAACGGCAGGCCATGCCTGTCCAACCCGTCCTATTATCGCCACAGCTATTATTGAGCGGCACCTCATTGTCCGCTCAGCTTTCCTTTTTAGCCGACAGAACCAGCGAGGTGTTGGTCTTGATCACACCGTTGATGGCAAGGATGAAATCGAGCGTCTGATCGATCTCTTCCATGGTTGGTGCCTTGACGATGGCGATCAGGTCAAATTCCCCGCTCACCACATAAAGCGTCTTGATCGGTGCATGGGTTTTCATCAGGCCAATCGCCTGCTGCGCGTATTTCTGGTCAATGGACAGAAGCACGTGGGCGGAAATAAGCTTGCCCTCATATTCCTCATGTTGCTTGACAGTAAAACCGGCGATGACCTTGCGGTCAATCAACCTGTTTATCCGGTCCTGAACCGTTGAGCGGGATAGCCCCAGCTTGCGGGCAAGCGCTGATGTCGCTTCCCTGCTGTTAGCTGTCAAAAGCTTCAATAACTTTTGGTCGGTGGTATCCAAACCCCAGCCTCCTTTGTCTCGAAAATGCCGCATGCAAAGCATTGTCACTTTACCGGCATAAAACAACAAAAACCGTCAAATCAACGAAACAAATATAACAAATTGCTATTTAGAACCGGCATATACACGCCTAGAGTCAACAAAGGGACGGAATAATGTAAGTGAGTGGTGGGATGTCGAAACTGACACTTTGGCTTCGTGATGAAGCCCGAAAAACTGAGCGGCGGACACCCTTGTTGCCCGATGGCACAAAAGAGCTGATCGCAGCTGGAATCAATGTCGTTGTTGAAAAATCGGACAAGCGTATTGTTGACAACGCACGTTACGCGGACGCAGGCTGTACAATGGCAGAAGCTGGCGCGTGGGAGAAGGCCCCCGACGACGCTGTGATCCTCGGCCTCAAGGAGTTGCCAGAGGCACCACACTCGCTCAAGCATACCCACATCTATTTCGCCCACGCCTTCAAGAAACAGAGCGGCTGGCAAAGCCTGCTTGGACGCTTCATACGCGGTGGCGGGTCCCTGCTGGATATCGAATATATGACCCGGGAAGACGGCCGGCGGGTTGCTGCCTTTGGGTTCTGGGCGGGTTATATGGGTGCCGCGCTTGCACTGATGCAGTGGTACGACCAGAAAGCAGGTCGTCCGTCCTCAATCAACGAAGGGCTCACACCGTTTGAAAGCGCCAAGGCGCTTGATGAACTGATCGCCAGCAAAGCTATCTCTGGTACGGCGCCAACGGCACTTGTCATCGGCGCAAGGGGGCGCAGCGGCACGGGTGCCGTCAAAATCCTGGAACACCACGGCGTCAAAGTGACAGGATGGGGGCGCGAGGAAACCAGCCAGCTCGACCGCGACGCAATCCTCGGTCATGACATCTTGATCAACTGCGCTTTTGTCGCAGACAATATCCCCCATTTCCTGACACCGGAACACATCACCAAAGAGTGCCGATTGAAGGTTATCTCAGATGTTTCCTGTGACCCGTTCAGCGACTATAACCCGCTACCGCTTTATGATGCGCCGACGTGCTGGAAAACGCCGGCCATTGCCGCGCGTACCCGCTCGGGCAGCGTGGATCTGATCGCTGTCGACAACCTGCCCTCTTTATTGCCGACCGAGGCAAGTATAGAGTTCGCAGGCATGATGCTGCCGTATCTAAAATCATTGAAAGACCGCAAGAACGACCCTGTCTGGGTTGCGTGCGACTCCGCTTTCCGGCGCACCTGCGCTGCCATTACCGAACGTAAGGCTTCTTAACTTTATGTCTGATACAAAACACATTCACTGGATCGGCGCGGGCCTCGCTTCAGGCCCCGGGCTTGTCGCACTGGCAACGGAGCTGGGTAACGTCACAGTCTGGGATATGAGCGACGAACGTGCAGTCATGCTGCAAAGCCAGATGCCTGCAGGCAAGACACTGGGTTTTGGCAAGCTTGATCTGGGCGACACCGCATCAGTCGCCGCCTTTAAAAGCCAACTGCACCCTGGGGACATTGTGGTTTCCATGCTGCCGGCTGCGCTGCATGTCACAGTGGCCAATATCGCGCTTGAGGCAGGCACCCATATGGTGACATCCAGCTATGTGGACGATGCCATGGCGTCGCTCGACGCGGCGGCAAAAGCCAAAGACGTTGCCTTTGTCAATGAAGTTGGGCTGGACCCGGGCATCGACCACCTGTTCGCGCATATCCTCGTGGATGCGGCGCGCGACGCCGGTGTACTGGGTAAAGGCTACAAGATAGACTTTGTCTCTCACTGTGGTGGTATCCCCGCAGAAAAAGGCGGCTTTTCCTACAAATTTTCCTGGACGCCATTTGGCGTTCTGAAGGCGCTGACCAACCCGGCGCGTTGTATTGAGAATGGCGAAGAGAAGCTCACCGAAAAGGTCTGGCATGACGTATCGGAACTGGAAGTGGCGGGTGAAACCTTTGAGGTTTACCCCAACCGCAACAGCATGCCCTATATCAGGGAATACGGCCTTGATGGTGAAGACAGGCTCGAAACCTTCGTGCGCGGCACGCTACGCCTTGGCGGCTGGAAAGACGCATGGAGCGATATTTTCACGCAGGTGGAAAACGGCGATGCCGCGAGCCTTAAGGCGCTCTCCGAAAAACTGTGGCAGGAACACCGCTATGGCGATGACGAAAAAGACCGTGTGGTGCTCTATGTAGCTCTTAAGGCGCGTGACGAGAACGACGAGACCGTATGGTCGGCCTCACTAGCGCTTGACGAAGTTGGCAGCGGCTGGCAGACCGCGATGGCACGGACAGTGTCGCTGACCGTGGCACAAGCGATCAAGGCCGTCCGGCGCGAGGTATTCAAGCCAGGCGTGCATGCGGCGCTCACAGATGCCGCAGAAGCAAAAAAATGGTTGCGTGGTTTGAAAGATGCCGGGGTTATGATCCGAGCAGAAAACATAAAGCTATAGGATGAGAGCTTTGTCAGAAACACAAATCACCGGTGGTCAGGCGCTGATTGACGCGCTGCTGGCGAATGGAAGTGATATAGCGTTTGGTGTGCCGGGAGAAAGTTACCTCGCCGCGCTTGA
>NZ_JBLXGZ010000035.1:0-40756 GCF_048260245.1 Kordiimonas sp.
GACGCCCCCAGCTCGCGGGTGGCGCGGCGCCCTGCCAAGTCGCGCCCCCCCAAGGGGGTTGGCGCGGGCCGTCCCGGTGAACCGGGGGGGGCTCGTCGAGATCCATCGTCGCTCAACCCTTCTGCAGGGGAAGCAAAAAGCGAAAGTCGGTTTCGTGGCATTGGCCAGCCTGGGGCGTCGAAGAAGACCGGGGAAGTGGCAAGTGAATCTACTCCGGCAAGTGAGTCCCGTGCGGAGCAAAGCGCCCTTGAGAAGGCCGGCAGTAAAGGTGGAATCGGCCAACGCAAGCCTGATGGCGGCCTGACCGCAGCAAGTGAAGCTGCCGGTAAAAGCCCAGTGGCTGCGAAGAGCACCAAGAGTAGCGTGGGGCTAGGTAAAAAAAGCTCGCCCAAGCGTAAGGCTGAGCAGGTTGATCTGGCTGCATTGCGGGAGGCTGGCTACATAACGCCGGATATGCCGCCGAACCTTATGTCCGAGGAATTCCGGATTATTAAACGCTCCATTCTGTTGAACGCTTTTGCCAAAGGCGACAAGAAAATCCAGAATGGCAATGTTATTCTGGTTACAAGCTCCAACCCGGGTGAGGGCAAAACCTTTTGCGCCATCAATCTCGCGCTGTCTATCGCGACAGAGCAAGATGTTACGGTTCTTTTGGTGGACGCCGATTTCTCGAAGCCTGAGGTCTTGAACCGACTGGGGGTCAGTGGCGGGCGCGGCCTGATGGACGTTGTCGCAGATGACGAGATTGATCTTGCGAGTTGTCTTATCAGGACCAGCATTCCGAACCTCGTACTGTTGCCAGCAGGTCGCCAGCACAACCTGACTACCGAACTGTTAGCCAGTGAGCGTATGGAAACAATGGCCCGCGAGATCGGCGCCCGGTATCCGGACCGTATCGTTATTTTTGACTCACCGCCCGTTCTCGCAAGTTCTGCGGCGTCAGTACTTGCGCTCTATATGGGACAGACGGTATTTGTGATTGAGGCCGAAAAAACGACCGAGCCTCAGATCAAAGAGAGCCTTAGCATGATCAGTTCATGCGAAAACATTAATCTCATCTTGAACAAAACCCGTTATAGCGGCAGCAATAAGAAATTTGCCTCCTACTATGGCTACGGGGGACGATAGGGGCTCATTTGTGGGGCAATTAAGCGGTAATGGCGCCAAACATATCTCCTTGCTGTTTGTGGCGCACATATGTTGCGCCACAGCTGTATCTGCCCAACATGTATGGGTGGACCCGCGCGGGGAAGGCAAGCTCACATGGTCTGATAATATTGACCTGACCAACTCAAACCGTGTGAGTGGGTTGGTCCTGAATACATCCGCAGGGCTCAATACACGTGTTGAAGGCCGCAAGGTACAGGGTGCGCTTGACTATGCGCTGGATTATTATCACTTTCTGAACGACGGCGACACAGACCTGCGTCACAGCATGTTTGGTGTGCTGGATGCTGAAGTCATTGAGAACCACCTGTCAGTAAATGCGCGTGCCAGCCTGCGTCAGGTATTTCTCAACCAGACGGACAGCATTTCACAAAGTGAGGCAAACCGAAGCGATAACCGGCGGCTGGTGCAGAACTATACGGGCACTGCCATATTGAAGGGCGGGATGCGGGATTTTGCTGATTGGCGGGTCAGTTATCGCTATGGCCTGACGCTTAGCCCGGCTGATAATCTTGATGATGAGACGCTGACCACTAATTTTTCTGATAGCCAGAGCCATGAGATTAAAGCCTCTCTGGGCTCAGGAGACCGGTTCAACAGCTTGGAGTGGCGCTTGTTCGCCAGTAGCTCAAGGGTAACCCGTAGCCTTGATGTCAACGATTTCCGCAACGAGCAGGTTGGGGCGGAGCTCTGGTACAAGTTTGGCAGGCATTTTGCTGTGGTAGGCGAAGTATCACAAAACCAAAATGACTTTCAGTCCGATGTGTTGAACGAAGAAGGCGTTGGCTGGGAGGCTGGCTTCCGCTGGACTCCGGGGCGCAAGCTTGACCTCACCGCTCGGCACGGCAGGGTGGGCAAGAGGGAAACCTGGACGGCGCGGTTACAGTACCTCTTTTCGGTCAGGCTTGATTTTGTCGGGAACTATACGGATACGCTGTCTGCGGATAGCGTTGTGCTGAATGACAATCTGCAGACATTCGGCTTTGATGATAATCAGGGTATCACCGATGCGAACGGTTTGCCTGTGGATGAGCGTGACCCTAAATTTACGCTCTCAGATGTTGATTTCCGACGCCAGAATGCCAGCGGCATATTGACGCTGCGTAATCGCCGTACGGAACGAATCTACATCAGCGGCAATATGGAATGGCGAACATACGATGATGAGGCGGGGCGGCGGTCCTCAACATGGGGTGTCTCGACCGGTTTTAGACGCAAAATCAACCGCAATACGACGCTGGACGGCGTTTTTTCCTACCGCCGTAGTAGATTTAACAACAATAGTCGGGTAGATAATTACCTTGTAGGGAATTTGCAGTGGAACCGGATACTGTCCGAATACTTCCGGTTGTCGGTTTCACTTGACCATTCCGAGCGTTTGACAAGCGAGGTGAATGGCGATTTGATGGAAAATGCAGTAACAGTGCATTTGCGAGGCACATTTTAGGGGCAGTATGTACGAAAGCTTTTATAATCTTCAGGGGCGGCCATTTCAGTTGACGCCTGATCCGCGCTTTTATTTTAGCTCGCGGACGCACAAGAAAGCGATGGCATACCTGACCTATGGCATGAACCAGGGTGAAGGTTTCATCATCGTGACCGGGGACGTGGGCACGGGAAAAACCACGCTGGTTCGGCATCTGTTTGAAACGCTGGACCGCAACGAATATATCGCCGCGATGATTGTAAGCACCCAGCTTAGCGCTGAAGATTTGCTACGCAGTGTGGTTGCCGCCTTTGGTCTGGATGCACAGGCGGAAGACAAGGGGCAACTGCTCGCCCGTCTTGAAAAGTTTCTACGCGAACAATTCCGTATGGGGCGCCGGGCGCTTCTGGTGGTGGATGAAGCGCAAAACCTGTCCAATGCGGCGCTTGAAGAAATGCGCATGCTGTCAAATTTTCAGGAAGGCGACAAAGCGCTTATTCAGAGTTTTCTCGTTGGCCAACCCGAGTTCCGCGAGCGCATCTTCTCCGCGCCTGAGCTTGAGCAACTTCGTCAGCGCGTTATTGCCACACATCACCTTGAGCCGATGGAAGAAGAAGAACTCGCCGGCTATATCGAACACAGGCTCAGCCTTGTCGGCTGGGATAACGACCCTTGCTTTACCGAGGATGCTGTCGAAGCGATCTACCGGCATAGTGCGGGTGTGCCGCGGCGTCTGAATACTCTTTGCTCACGTGTGCTGCTGTATGGTGCATTGGAAGAAATTCATACCGTGGACGCCGATACTATCGATGCTGTGGTTTCTGATATGGCGAGTGATACACGGCAGGTTACGGCCACATCATCCGCAATGCCTTCAAGGCCGCTCCCCGTTAACCGGCAAAATGACGCAACTGTTCCCCTTGAGGCCGGTGCTCGTACCAAGGATGTCAAGCAGATGGAAAACCGGTTGGAGCAACTGGAGTCGATGATGAAAAATCAGGACGAAACACTCCGCCGTTTAACCGACCTGATGGCGAACCTCGCAGGCGGCGGCGCCAAGGATGACAAATAGTTTACTTCCTGCGCAGGCCGGCACAGAGCCTGTGACCGCCGAGGCTCAGTTTGCCGACAGCCATGTTTTCTCCGTTGACGTCGAAGAATGGTATCAGGTTGGTGCCTTCGAGACGACGTTGCGCCGGGATGAGTGGGCAGGGCTGGAGAGCCGGGTTGAGCGGCAATGCCATAAAATACTGGCCATTCTTGCCGAAGCGAACATTCGCGCCACCTTTTTTTGCCTGGGCTGGGTCGCAGAACGACACCCGCTTCTGATTACCGAAATTTGTAAACAAGGCCACGAAATTGCTAGCCATGGCATGGATCACCAGCGCATTTTTCGGTTCTCAAGGGATGAATTTCTGGCCGATGTCATTCGGTCAAAATCGTTGCTGGAGGATGTCACGGGTACACAAGTTAGAGGCTACCGTGCACCAAGTTTCTCCCTGACCGCCGACGTCTGGTGGGCTTATGAAGTATTGCATGAGGTCGGCTTTCAGTATTCTTCCAGCCTTTATCCCCTCAAGACAGACCATTACGGCATGCCTGATGCACCGCGCCGGCCGTTCTGGCCAATTGGTACCGGTAAAATTCTCGAGGTACCCATGACCGTATGCCATGTCGCCAGTAAAGCACTGCCCGCATCGGGGGGCGGATACTTCCGGCTTTTACCCTATACTGTGGGGCGCGCCCTGTTGGAAAAGGGCAGCAACCAGACCAAAAGCCCCGGTATTTTTTATATGCACCCCTGGGAGGTTGATCCTGGTCAGCCCCGTGTCGCTGACGCGCCCTGGCTTTCCCGTTTCCGCCACTATACCGGTCAACGGGCAATGCCAGCAAAACTAAGACGGCTGGCCAGGTCAAGCAAATGGACGACGCTGCAAGACGGTGTGGTTGCGCCTGTGTTTTCTGCACTCAGGGGGCAGTGATGGCGGTCACGGTAAGCAGGCTTGAAAGAAGCACCACAGCCACATGGGACCGCTATGTGGCGCAGCATGCGCAAGGTACATTCTGCCACCTATCCGGCTGGAAATTTGCGGTTGAGGCAGGCGCGGGCCACGACTGTCCATTCCTGATGGCGGAAGAAGCGGGCGAGGTTGTCGGTGTTATGCCGTTGACGATCAGGCGTAGTATGCTTTTTGGCACCTCGGCGATCTCCAATATGTTCGGGGTATACGGCGGTAGTGTTACAAGCCATGGGGAAGCGCGGCAGGCGCTGGATACTGCGGCGTGGAAGCTGGCGGGGCAGGCCGGGGCGAAGGTTCTGGAAAGCCGCACGCAGAAGCCGCAGCATAGTGGTGAGCCGGGCTGGGTTTCCGCAGGCGCCAAAGCCGCAACGTTCATCCGCGAGATTCCAGCTGGGGAGGGTGATGAGGTTTTGTTGTCTGTGCCTCGCAAACAGCGGGCGGTCGTGCGCAAATCTCTCGGGCGTGGCCTTAGGTGCGATTGGTCACCGCGTTTGCGTGACGTATATAACCTCTATGCCGTCAGTGTACATCAGCTGGGCACACCTGTATTTCCTTTTGCTTTGTTTGAAGCACTCGCCACAGAGTTTCCCGACAATCACATTTGTCAGCTTATTCGCGCGCCGGATGGCACCGCAGTGGCCAGTCTCTTCAGCTTTTATGACCATGAGACAATATTGCCTTATTATGCAGGTGGTTCGCCCGCTGCGCGTGGATACGGCGCCCATGACTTTATGTATTACCAGTTAATGCTGTGGGCACGGGACCAGGGCCTTAAATACTATGACTTTGGCCGCAGCAAGATTGGCACCGGACCTTATTCATTTAAAAAAAACTGGGGATTTGAGCCTACTTTGCTTGAATATGAACATCGGCTCGCGGACGGTGCGCTGGCACCTGACTTGTCGCCACAGAACAAGAAATTTGCCGTCATGAGTAAAGTTTGGAAGAAGTTGCCGCTGGGCGTTGCTAATCGCCTTGGCCCGGTTATCGCACGGCACTTGGGATAAAGACGTGGCCAGAATTTTATTCCTTGCACACCGTATTCCCTATCCGCCCAATAAGGGCGACAAAATACGGTCGTGGCACATCTTCGAGCATTTGTGCAAAACGCATGACGTGCATCTCGCCTTTTATGTGGATGATGCAAAAGATATTCAATATGTGCCCAAACTTGAAGGCATGGCACAAAGCCTGAGCTTTGAGTATGTCAGCAAAGCGCGACAAAAAAGGCGCATCCCTTTGGGGCTTGTGCGTGGCTTGCCACTGACTTTGTCAGCCTATCCGCAGAAGAAATTACAGGCTTACTGCGATGATCTCCTGTCTGGCGACGACATTGACCTTGTCTTTCTGTTTTCAGGTGCTGTCGCGCCACTGGTCTTGAAGCCGGGGCAACAAATGTCGGTTCCTGTCATTGCCGACCTTGTGGACGTGGATAGCGCGAAATGGCAGGCCTATGCCAAAGCCTCCGGCTGGCCGCTCAGAATGCTTTACCGCCGCGAATCCATTAAACTCGCAGCTTATGAGAAAACTGTCGCACAGGAATCTTTTGCAACCGTGTTTGTGAGTGAGTGCGAAGCGGCGCTTTTCAGGCAGGGGCTGCCTGACACAGTGGCGCAAAAGGTTTACGGGGTGGGCAACGGTGTCAACCTTACCCACTTTAACCCTGAGCGCTTCCCGCCGGTTCGCCAGGGCGGCACCAGGGTCACCTTCACGGGTGCGATGGATTACGCACCCAATGTTGAAGCGGCCCAATGGTTTGTTCGCGCCGTCTGGCCGCTGGTGTTAGCCGCGTGTCCCCAGGCCGAATTTGTTATCGCGGGCGGCCCAAAAAACCGGGACGTGGATGCCTTGGCAGATACCGAAGGTGTAAAGGTGCTGGGTTATGTTGAGGACATGGCGGAAACCATCAGGGATGCAACCGTTGTTGTGGCTCCGCTTCTTACAGCGCGCGGCATCCAGAACAAGGTGCTTGAGGGTATGGCCATGGCAAAACCTGTTGTCGTCAGCCCGGCAGCGCTTGAGGGTATTGAGGCCGAAAGTGGCCGTGACATCATCACCGCGGAGAGCCCGGCGGCGTTTGCCGACAATATTATCTCATTGCTGGCCGATCCGGACAGGAGAGAAGCACTGGGGGTAAACGCCAGAGCATTCGTTGTCCGCCATCACAGTTGGCCTCATTGTCTGGCCACGCTTGACAGGATAGTGGCTGCGGCCCTTGGCAAGGGGGCCATGTTATGAGTGCCGCATACAGGGTTCATCTGGTTTTTCTGGCCTGTGTGGCTACGGTCATCTGGGCCTGGTGGGGCACAGTGGGCCACCTCACCACGATCCTTTGGCGGGTCGATATATTTTCCCATGGACTACTGGTGCCATTTGTAAGTGGTTGGTTGATATGGCGGAACCGGATTCTCCCCGATAAACAACAGCCGAAGCCGGCCTTTATCGGCGCTTTGCTGGTTGCGCTAGTCTCGGCGTGCTGGCTGTTGGGTACAGCGATGGATGCTGCCGTTGTGCAGCATGGCGCCCTTATTGCGATGTTTCACGCCATATATATCATGGTTTATGGCACCACCAGTTATCGACACAATATTTTTCCGCTGTTCTTCCTGTTTTTCGCTGTTCCCTTCAGTGGTGGCCTTGTCGGTGTATTGCAGCAGATCACCACAGTTTTAAGTGTCTGGGGGCTTGAGCTTTTTGGCATTCCCCATGAAGTGGACGGTGTTCTTATTCAATTATCCAACGGGCTGTACGAAATTGCAGAAGCCTGTGCCGGACTGCAGTTCTTTTTCTCCAGCGTGGTCACCGGCGTGTTGCTGGCGTATCTGGCGTTCGAAAGCTGGTGGCGTCGGTTTGGGATGATCGCCGCTGCGCTTGTCGTGCCTGTGCTGGCTAATGCGGGCAGGGTGTTCACCACCTTGTTGATTGCAGAGGCGACAGATCAGGATTTTGCCAAAAGCATTGATCACATTGTCTACGGCTGGGTTTTCCTCAGCTTCGTTTTGCTCATTCTCATAGGCGTTGCCTATCGTTTTTCCGATAAGGAGGAACCGGAGGTAGCGGTTAATGGGTCATGGGGGGCATCACACTGGAAGCCTGCATGGTGGTTGTTGGCGGCGTTGATCCCGTTGCTGGCAAGCCTGTGGGCCAGCAGGGGCGTTAGCCCCGTGGAGGTGTGTAATGTCACGCCTCTACCTGTGCCAAGTTGCGAGAGCTGTGTTTACAGGCATATCAACAGCTTTTCAGGCCGGGCTCCGTTTGAGCTTAATGGTACGGATGCGAGTTTGACGGCTCTTTATCGGCGGGGTGCCGCGCTGGTGTCCGTTCATGCGGCGCTTTTTGCGCCGGACAGGGAAGGCCACCGAGCCGTCCAACCCGCATATCGTACACTTCAGGACGGATGGTTTGTTCTGGCTGGGGCGCCGACGGCCGCTCAGCTCTTCAGTGGCCACGTCTTCAGTGAAACTGTTATAAGGCGTGGGAATGCAAAACAATTGACGTGGCGCCTGTATTTTGCTGCGGGTGAATATAGAGACAGTGCACGCGCGACGAAAATCGCCCTGGCAAAAGCGCGGTTACTCGGCCAGCCAGCCAGTGCTTCAACCCTTGTTTTGGCGACGGGCATGTCTGGCGGAATAGAAGAAGCCCGTGCCGAGTTGCAAAATTTCTTGTCGACAATCCCGGCAGATAGTTTTTTATGGGGCCAGCTTACGGAGCCGGAGGACAAAGCTGAATGTGCGGAATAACGGGTATCATGGTAACGGGCGATAATCAGGTTGATCAATCAGCCCTTCGCTTGATGACCGAACAAATTGCCCACCGGGGACCTGATGCCGACGGCTTTTTTTTTGGCGCTGGTGTGGCGCTGGGGCACAGGCGGCTTTCCATTATCGACGTCGATGGTGGCCATCAGCCGATGCTCAGCCGAGATGAGCGAGTTGTGGTGTCCTATAACGGGGAAATCTATAATTTCCAGCAGCTTAGGCGGGAGCTTGAGGCGCTGGGGCACCATTTCACCTCTCATTCTGATACAGAAGTGCTGCTTGCAAGTTATCTGGAATGGGGCAGGGAATGTGTGACGCGCCTGCGCGGCATGTTTGCTTTTGCCCTGTGGGATAGCCGGAGCAGAGAGCTGTTCCTTGCGCGAGACCGGCTTGGCATTAAACCGCTTTATTTCGCAAACCTTGCGGACGGCACATTTATCTTTGGTTCTGAACTGAAGGCATTGATGGTGTATCCGGGTATCAGCCGCAAGATGCGCATAGATGCCCTTGAAGACTTTATGGCGCTTGGCTATGTGCCGGATCCAAAATCCATTCTTGATGGTGTGGAGCAGTTGTCTCCCGGGTATACGTTGACCGTGAACCGGGAAACCGGGCAACAGCGACAAATGCCATATTGGAGCCTGGACGTTGTGACGCCAGCGATCGCTGGCGGGCAACCGGATGAACTGCTTGAGCGCCTTGAAGAGGCTGTCAAACTGCGAATGATTGCAGATGTGCCACTTGGTGCATTTCTCTCCGGTGGGCTTGATTCAAGCACCATTGTTGGGCTTATGAGCCGCAATAACCCAGAGCCGGTTGAGACCTGCTCGATCGGGTCAGATGATCCGCTGTTTGACGAGAGCGGCCATGCACAGTTGGTGGCTGATCATTTTGGAACCCACCACCGTATGAGGCTGGTATCAGCCAAGGACAGCTCCCTTCTCGACGTTATGGCGAGTGTCTATGATGAACCTTTTGCCGATTTGTCGGCATTACCGACATATCGTGTCTGTGCTCTCGCGCGGGAGAAGGTGAAAGTTGCCTTGTCGGGTGATGGGGGGGACGAACTTTTCGCCGGATACAGAAGGCACCGATTCCATATGTTGGAGGAAGAGCTTCGGTCACGTATTCCTCTTGGCATCCGACGGCCCGTGTTCTCCGCCCTTGCGGCTGTTTATCCCAAACTTGACGGCGCGCCGCGTTTCATGCGTGCCAAGTCAACGTTTGAAGCATTGGCTCGCTCATCTGCGGAGGCCTATTTCCAGTCGGTCAGCAAAACACCGGACAGTGTGCGGCTGAAGCTCTATTCCCGCAAAATGAGTGACCGTCTGTTTGGGTACCACCCGCAGGAGCGGTTCACCAAACTAGCTACCGAGGTCTCGGACGCTCACCCGCTGTCTATCATACAGTATATTGATTTTAAAACCTATCTGCCCGGCGATATCCTGACCAAGGTAGACCGTGCCAGCATGGCGCATTCGCTGGAGGTTCGTGTGCCGATTCTGGACCATAAATTTGTTGAATGGGGTCTCCGCCTTGACCCGGAGACACGTATCAGGGACGGCATTGGCAAAGCGGTTTTCAAAGATGCAACAAGGGGTTTTGTGCCTAACTCAATTATCGACCGACCCAAAAAAGGGTTTAATGTGCCTGCCGCCAACTGGCTTCGTGAAGAATTGGCCGGGGAGGTCAGGAATCTGGCCGCGAGCGAGCGGTTGCTGGACACGGGTTTGTTCAGCCGCAAGGCAATGCAGAAAATGGTGGATGAGCATCTGGAACAGAAAAGGGACCACCATACAAGCTTGTGGTCCCTTTTGATGCTGGAGCGCAGTATGGAACAGTTAGACCTGTCCTACGCTTGACCAAGGTATTTTATCCGCGACTGTCCAGTGCATATCCTGCAGACCGCACCGTGCGGATATAATCGCTGGTGTTGTCGAAATTCATCGCTTTGCGTAGCCGGCGGATATGCACATCAACGGTGCGTGGTTCAACATACACATCATGTCCCCAAACGCTATCCAGCAACTGCTCACGCGAGAAGACGCGGCCGGGGTTTTCCATGAAATGACGTAGCAGCCGGTATTCGGTTGGGCCCAAATGAATAAGGGTTTCACCCCGCGTTACCCGGTGAGAGACATTATCAAGCGTAATGTCCTCAAACCGAAGCTGTTGTCCTGCAAGGGCAGGGCGCACACGACGCAGCACCGCTTGAATTCGGGCTATTAACTCCTTGGGCGAGAACGGCTTGACGATATAGTCGTCAGCGCCGGTTTCCAGCCCACGGATGCGGTCAGGCTCATCTGCGCGTGCGGTCAACATGATGATCGGCACATTTGCTGTTTCGGTATTGCGGCGCAACTGCCGACAAATTTCAAGGCCCGAGAGGTTCGGCAGCATCCAGTCCAGCAAGATGATGTCCGGTGTTTCCTGTGTTGCGCGGTAGAGGCCGTCTTCGCCGTCTGCCACTGCTTCCACGGAATACTCGGCTCGTTCAAGGTTGTAGCGTACCAGTTCGGTAATGCTCTCGTCGTCTTCAATCAATAAAACACGGGTTTTCACTTAGCCGTCTCCAGTCATCAAAACCTAGGTCTTCTCAATCAGCTCGGTGCTGGTGAAGTCCTGTTTAGGCCGCCGGGCATCTTCTAGCATGATGCCTGTAATCGTATAGTAAACCTGCTCTGCAATATTTGTTGCCTGATCGCCAATGCGTTCAAGGTTTTTGGCGATCATGAGGAAATGGGTCAGCGCGCCAATCTGGCTGGGGTTTTCCATCATGCGGGCAAGTATCTGTCGGTAAGCTGCATTATGAAGGTTGTCCAACGCTTCATCGCGTTCCCAAACGTCCATCGCGGCTTCCGCGTCACGGTGTACATAGCTGTCCATCACGTCCTGAATCATACGGCGGGCTTCGTCGGCCATTTGCTCAAGAAGTTGCGGCATCACCACTGGTGCCGCTTCATTGACGGCAAGCGTGCGCTTGGCGATATTCTTGGCATAATCGCCAATGCGTTCAAGAATTCCGGTCATCTTGAGGGAAGAGACCACTTCGCGCAGATCATCCGCAACAGGGGCTCGGCGTGCAAAGACACCAATGGCTGTGCGCTCGGCCTCAAGCTCCAGCTGGTCAAGCGCCTTGTCGCTTGAGCGCACATGCCACGCTGCATCCGCGTCAATTTCCTTTAACGCTTTCATCGCCGCGACAAGCTGTTCCTCAGCAAGACCGCCCATGCGGCTTACAATGCTGCGCAGTTCCTTGAGTTCATCGTCATAGGCTTTAACGATATGATCGTTCATCTTCTGTGTCCTAACCAAAGCGGCCGGTAATATAATCGCGGGTGCGCTCTTCTTTGGGCGCGGTGAATATCTGCGTGGTATCGCCATGCTCGACGAGGTCTCCCATATGGAAGAAGGCGGTTTTTTGTGAGATCCGCGCGGCCTGTTGCATGCTGTGGGTCACGATAATGATAGCGTACCGGCCCTTGAGTTCATCGATCAGGGCTTCAACTTTCGCCGTTGCGATTGGGTCAAGCGCCGAGCAGGGCTCGTCCATAAGGATGACTTCAGGGTTGACGGCGATGGCGCGGGCAATGCAAAGCCGCTGTTGCTGGCCGCCGGAAAGTGCAGTCCCCGCGCTATCCAGCCGGTCTTTGACTTCATTCCAAAGTCCTGCTTTTTCAAGGGACGTGGCAACGATCTCATCAAGGTCGGCACGTTCGCGGGCAAGTCCATGAATGCGGGGGCCATAGGCAATATTGTCGTAAATCGATTTCGGGAAGGGGTTCGGCTTCTGGAACACCATGCCAACACGGGCGCGCAATTGTACCACGTCAATCTTTGGGTCGTAGATATCGTCACCATCAAGGGTGATATTTCCCTCTACGCGGCAACTGACAACCGTATCATTCATCCGGTTCAGGCAGCGCAGAAAGGTTGATTTACCGCAGCCGGAAGGTCCGATAAGCGACGTTACTTCGTCACGGTAGAGGTCGAGAGATATGCCTTTTACAGCATGATTGTCGCCGTAAAAAACATTCACATCCTTGGCTGCCATCTTGGGCTTGCGAGAGTCAGTCATGGGATCCACTTTTGTTGCCATATCGAGCATTTTACCACTGCCGTTCAAATTTTTGACGAAGCCAGATAGCCAGCCCGTTCATTGCGATAAGGAATGTCAGCAGCACCAAAATCGCGGCTGATGTTTTTTCTACAAAGGCGCGCTCCGGGCTGTCTGCCCACAGGAATATCTGTACCGGCAATGCTGTTGCAGCATCGGTGAAGCCACCGGGAATATCAACGATAAACGCGACCATGCCGATCATCAGTAGCGGAGCGGTCTCACCGAGCGCTTGCGCCATGCCGATGATTGTACCGGTTAAGATGCCGGGCATCGCCAACGGCACCACATGGTGGAAAACAACCTGCATGGGTGACGCGCCCAAGCCGCGAGCCGCATCTCGGATGGATGGCGGCACAGCTTTGATGGATGCACGCGCTGCAATGATGATTGTTGGCAGGGTCATGAGCGCGAGTGTAAGGCCACCCACAACCGGCGCCGACCGGGGTAAGTGCATAACGCCAAGGAAGACAGCAAGGCCGAGCAGGCCAAAGACAATCGAGGGCACGGCCGCCAGATTGTTGATGTTGATCTCAATAATGTCCGTCAGCCGGTTTTGCGGCGCAAATTCTTCCAGATAGATGGCGGTCAGTACACCGATCGGGAAGGCAATGAGCAGGGTCACCACCAGGGTAAGGGCAGAGCCAACGGTTGCGCCCCAAATGCCAGCAAGCTCGGGGTCGCGGCTATCGCCACTGGTGAAGAAGCGTGTGTGGAAGTTAAGGGAAACGCGGCCTTCTTCATCAAGCTTCTGGTACCAGCCCAGTTCCTTGTCCTTGACCTTGCGGTTGCCTTCAGCCTCGTTTGCGTCAATTTTCCCTTTGCGCAACTGGTCGATGTCATCTCCGGCCAAAAGACGGACAGTGCGCGTAGAACCAACGATTGCCGGCGTCTCCAGCACCATGGTACGTAGCTGCTCGCGTGCGCCGCCGCTCACCATACGGATCAGGGCGCGTCGGTCACTTCGGCTCTGGACCTCAGGGAAATGGCCCCGCAGAGCATCATCAAGCAGGCGGATCATATTGGCCTGCCGCACCTTTGCCTCAAATTCGTCCGGGCTCATTGTGCGCGGGTCGCCAAGCACGGATTCACTGAAGGTTACGTCAATATCAAGACTGGTCTGCAGGAAACCCATGGCACCATCGCGCGCTATCTTGCCGATGAGCAGAAACAGAAAAAGGGCAGCCAGAGACACAGCCATGACACCCATCACCTTGAAGCGGCGGTCCCGACGATAGCGGCGGCGGATGCGCGCCTGCATTTCAGGCGACTTCCAGTCCGTTGGTTCAAATTCTTTGGTGTTAGACATATGCGCCAGCCTTAATCATAAACTTCGCGATATTTGCGAACGATGCGGAGTGCAAAGATGTTCAATATCATGGTGGACAGGAAGAGAGCGAGGCCGAGGGCGAAGGCTGACAGCGTCTTGGCGCTATCGAATTCCTGGTCGCCTGTCAGCAATGCGACAATCTGAACGGTGACCGTTGTCACAGCCTCCAACGGATTTGCCGTAAGATTTGGTTGCATGCCGGCAGCCATGACCACAATCATGGTCTCACCAACCGCGCGGCTGATTGCCAGCAGGAACGCGCCAACAATACCGGGCAAAGCTGCAGGCAAAAGAACGCTCACAATGGTTTCCGAGCGGGTGGCGCCGAGCGCGAGAGACCCATCCTTCAAGGATTTGGGCACGGCGGTAATGGCATCATCCGACAAGGATGACACGAACGGGATGATCATGATGCCCATGACAAAGCCTGCAGCAAGGGCGCTTTCGCTTGCGATTTCGACGCCGAGAAATTCCCCCACTTCACGGAAGAGCGGAGCAACTGTAAGGGCCGCAAAAAAACCGTAGACAACGGTGGGGACACCCGCGAGCACTTCAAGCAGGGGTTTGGCAATCTGACGGGTGCGCGCGCTTGCATACTGCGTAAGGTATACCGCCGAGAGAAGACCGATTGGCCCGGCGACAAGCATGGCCAGCAAGCTGATAAGCATTGTGCCGGCGAACAGTGGGACGGCGCCAAATGCGCCAGAGGATGCGACCTGATCTGACCGCAGGGCTGTCTGTGGGCTCCAGTGCAGGCCAAAGACAAAATCCACGACCGATACTTCCTGAAAGAAGCGCAGGCTTTCAAAAAGCAGGGACGCTACGATGCCTAGTGTTGTGATTACGGCGATCACCGAACTCAGGACCAGAAGTATAGTCAGCACGCGTTCAAAGGAATTCCGCGCGCGAAAGTCTGGCGAAGTTTTGGCATTGGCGAACAGTATGCCCGCCAGCGCGGACGATAACGCCAGGCCAAATGTGGCCCAGATACCTTTGATGTAAAGGGAATTGAAGTGCTGGGCGGCCGCCAGAATATCGAGGTGCTTCTCACTTGACGCGGGGTTCTCAACGGCGAGACGGATACGGTTGAGCACCAGATTGGCCTGTTCCGTATATTGCGCATGCAGGCCTTCCGGCAGGCCCGATATCACGAGACCCTCAATGATGTTTTTGCCGAACACCAGCCAGACAACAAAAATCAGCAGACCGGGAATCAGGGCGCAGACCGCAGCGTAATATCCATAGTGCCGCGGCAGGCTATGAAGCTTCGAGGTATCCCCTGAAACTGCGGACAACGAGCGTTGGCGCACTGTCACGAAGGCAATTATTGCCAACAGTATGAGGGTTAAAAAGATCGCGGCACTCGTCATGTTGATCTGCCTTTTTGAGTGTCGTGGTAGGGCAAGCCCTGTTCAGCATCTGTAACCTTGGTAGCTTAAAGCGGGTCAAGTGTATTGACCCGCTTCGCTATTCATCATCCTGCCGTTAGTCAAGCTGCAGGTTGGTCAGCGCGTTGGCATCGGCCTGATACTTTGCGCGCTCATCTTCGGGAAGAGGGATGAGGCCACGGTCTGCCAGATAACCGAAATCACCCATGGCCTGTTCACTAGTAAACGCGCTCAGATACTCGCGGATACCCGGCACTACATCAACATGCGCTTTCTTGACATAGAAATACAGCGAGCGCGAGATAGGGTAAGCACCGTCTGAAATGGCTTCGAATGTTGGTTCATTAGGCTCACCACCTTCGGTAGCTACCGGAAATGCCTTGAGCGCATCGGCGTTCTGATCAAGGAAGCTGAAGCCAAAAACACCAACAGCTTCATGATTGGCCTGAAGTTTTTGCACTATAAGGTTATCGTTTTCACCGGCTTCCACAAAGGCACTGTCTTCGCGGATACCGCGACACAGTACCTTATAGCTGTTGCTATCACTTTTCTTCATCGCCTTCATGCCGGAGAAAGTTTCACAGCCGGCTTCAATGGCGAGTTCGTTAAAAGCGTCACGGGTTCCCGAAGTCGGTGGCGGACCCAATACGACAATGGGCCGATTCGGCAGGTTGGGGTTGACATCAGCCCATGTCTTGTTGGGGTTGTCGATCATGTTGCCCGCGCCGCCGTCTGTACCGGGGGCCGGGACCTTGGCCGCAAGTGCCAGATAGAGATCACGCAGAGAGAGGGTCATATCCGGTGCGCTTTTGTCCGAAGCCAAAACAATGCCGTCAAAACCGATCTTGATTTCGACAATATCGGTAACGCCATTTTGAGCGCACAGATCAACTTCGGTCTGTTTAATGCGGCGTGATGCATTTGTAATGTCCGGGTGATTGGTGCCGATGCCTGAACAGAACAGTTTGAGGCCACCACCCGAACCGGTTGATTCGACAATCGGTGTTTTGAAACTGGATGAACGGCCAAACTCTTCCGCAACAGCGGTTGAGAATGGAAATACCGTGGAAGAACCAACAATCCGAATCTGGTCCCGCGACTGGGCAAGCACGCCCGAAGATGCAAAAAGGGCCGCCCCTGTTACGGCAGCCACGATGGCGATTTTATTCATGTCAAGTTCTCCAGGTCACTAATGCCGTGACGATAGCTCTTGTTCTAGATGTGCTGTCCCAGTGTAGAACCGAATTGTTTCGGTTTTATGCCAGCAGGGCTAGGCCTACGCGCGTTTTGTTACAACTAAATGACACTAGCTGCTCTGTGGTTTATTTTGCGGGATAGCCAGCTTGAAGCTAAATGACGTCCCCGTGCCAAGTTGGCTTTTAATGTCGAGCGTACTGCCATGTCTCAACAGAATATGCTTCACGATAGCCAGGCCAAGCCCGGTGCCGCCCATCTTACGGGACCGCGCTGTGTCAACGCGGTAGAAGCGCTCTGTCAGGCGGGCAAGGTGTTCCTGCGCAATGCCGGGGCCTTCGTCCGAGATTGAAAGCATAACATGTTTGCCTGTTCGGGTCAGTTCGGTATGGATGTGCACTGTCGTCTCAGGGTCGGCATATTTGGCCGCATTGCTCAAAAGGTTAAGCAAAACCTGGGTTATCTGGTCGCTGTCGGCAATTACGCTCGCCACGCCTTCGGCCTGTTCGAACACCAGCACCACGCCGCGCTCAGCAGCGACTGTTTTCACGGTATTGATGGCGCTGACGATCAGTTTGTTGATATCCGTGATGGCGTTGGGTGCCATATAGCGTGTCATCTCGATACGAGAGAGGGACAGCAAGTCGTCAATGAGCCGGACCATGCGTTCCGCTTCCGTTTGCATGATGCCAAGGAACCTTTTATGGGCGTCCTGATCGCCCACTGCCGGGCCGCGCAATGTTTCGATAAACCCAAGAACTGACGTGAGCGGTGTCCGAAGTTCATGGCTGGCGTTGGCGACAAAATCCGCACGCATACGCTCGGTTCGTAACAAACTTGTAACTTCGTAAAAATACACAATGGCGCGCACGCCGTCCTGCTGCTTCCTGCCAGCAAGCACGGGGGCGACGGTAACATCGAAGCTGCGGTCTTTGCTCGTGGTGTAACGGATAACACCAAAATCGCCGTATTGGCCCTTCAGGATGTTATCCAGTGCGGCAACAAAGTTCGACTGACGCAGGTATAGAATAGCATCATTGCCAACAATATCGTTTCCCAGCAATTCTCGGGCTGACTCGTTTGCAAATGCAATTTTTTTGTCCGCGTTGATCAGCATTAGGGGGGAAGGCAGCCGGTCGAGGGCATGCGCCCCCAGCAGAACCGAAGCACCCGTTTTGGATTTGCGCTTCTCCCTGATGGCGCTCCTCCGGTTTTCGAGCCGCTCCATCCGGCGTTTTATCTCAAGCTGCAGCAAAAATGCCGCGGCGACGGCACCAACAAAAAAAGCGCCGATGAATGTGATTTGATCAACAGACCACATCAGGGCCAAGGTGAAAACCACGGCTGCGACTGTCGACCGCTCGGTCAGCAGCCCCTGATATGCTTTATAGGGTTCGCGCATAATTCAATTTGAATCCTGGGTGGCTTGTCGCTTTTATTCAAAGTCGGCATTCCAAGGGTTATTCAACAACCCATAGCCTTTAAATTACAATCATTTCATTTTTGTGACATTTTTATTTCGAGGCAAATTCATGAAGGTTTCTGCTAATTAGGGCTTGCGTACACTAAAATAGTGTCTAGACCATTCCCATAGTCCATTGTTAAGCTATATTTAAGGTCGTATATCTAAGTTTATCGCGCACGCGGGGCAAAATCGCTGGCTGGAGGCCACCAAAAGTGGAAAAGAAGAGTAATCAAAATTATGATTTTCTGGAACGGCGCCGCCAACTCCTGAAGATGGGCGCTGCTGGAATGCCAATGATACTGACACTCAAGGCGTCAGCCAATCAAGCGGTCCACTCGGCACTCGATTGTGCGTTTATGTTGACGTCAGCTGTGAATATCCTTGTTGATCATGAGGGTAAAGTCTGGATCGGGGACGGTTCCATTCAGCAAAAAAACGATGGTCGTCTCAAGTCTTCCGATATAGCCAGCTTCAAAAGCAATGCTGACTTTGTATTTCCTTCAAACTCTGCGCCGGGCGACTATATCCCTGATGCCTGCCCAGACGATGGCTGCGATACGGATGATAGTGGCGGCTGGGATGACGACGACTGGTACTTTGGCAGCAGTGGTAAAGACTTGCTGCAGCAGCTGAAAGACAGTGGCAATGTGGTCGCCTTCACAGGGCGCTATGGCAGCAGTGACGATGATGATGATGATTGCCGTGGCGGCGGCGATGACGATGATTATTGGGACGATGACGACGGTTATTCCAGCAGTTCCTCGAACAGCGGATGGACCGACTGTGGTTACAATTATTATCAGATAAGCGCAAACACGACTATTACGCCGCTTGATTACATGAACCAAAGCGGTGATTGGCAGATTTCAGGTACTGGTGGTTTGTATATTGCGCTGGGCGCCAAGTATCTCGACTACTACGGTAACGATGGCGGTTTCCCGGGTATTTCATGCCTGCATTCCATTTTGGCATATCTTGAAACGACATAATAGCGAGCATTCAGGCGATGTCCCCCATTGCGGGCAATGATTGGCTTTGGTTCGCCGACCGGGGCCACCTTTCTTTTCACCCAATGGGTGAAGTGACGTATGTGTTCAATCATCGCTCGGGGGAAACACATGTTTTCAACGCAGTTTCCATCGCAATGCTGGAATATTTTACACATGCGCCGCGTAAGGTAAGTGCGTTGGTAGAAGACTTTCCCGACCTCGTCGGGTTGAGCCGTGAGGACTGCCCGCGGGGGGTGGTTCGTCGCATCTTTGCCGAGTTGGACGATGCCGGCCTTGTTGTGCCTGCCGGGAGGGCGGGGTGACTGCTGACAAACTCGCCACTGTTGGCATGGCGCAGGCCCGTCAGGCACTGGCAAGAGGCAGGCTGAATCTTCATCTGGGTCCATTCGTGACGGCGCTACAATCCCGTGGCGCTGTATTGTTTGACTATTTTCAAGACATGTACCGCGATTGCCCGGTGACCATTGGCAGCGACGCTCTGGTTGATTATTCGCTGAGGGTGGGCGCACCGAACGTTGTACGCCGCTACTTTAGGCCGCAGGTGGTTCCGGACCCGGGTTTTCACTTTCCAGCGATGCCGCTGCCTTCTCACATGGCGCCGCTCGCACTGGAGATGGGCATGAACCTGAGCGCGGCTCTTCAGTGTTTCCGCTTTGTCATTTTCCATGCAGGTGTTGTCGCGAAAGGTGACGAGGCTGTGCTGGTTGCCGCGCATTCAGGGGGTGGAAAAAGTACCCTGACAGCCGCGCTAATGGAGAATGGCTACCGATTGTTGTCTGATGAATTTGCAGTTCTGAGGCGGTCCGAGCCCAAACTTCAGCCCTATCCACGCCCAGTTTCCCTCAAGAATGCCTCCATTGATGTGGTGCGCGAGTTGGCGGGGCCGGGCGAGATCAGCATGCGTATGGACGGTACGCCCAAAGGTGCCGTTGCTTACCGGCGCGCGCGCGCCTCGGATATCGAGGCCATGAACAAAACCGCGACGCCACGGTTGCTTGTTTTCCCCCGCTATGTCGAAAGGAGCCCGGCGGAGGTGAAAAAGATTGAGGCTGGCGACGCTGCCATGCGGTTGGTGGCGGGATCACCCAATTATCAGGTGACGGGCAGGGCTGGCTTTGAAAGCACCATGGCCATGATGGACCGGCTGACGTCATATGAAATAACCTATGGCAACACAGAGGACAGTGTGCGGCTGGTGAACGAGTTATATAGCGAGGCAAGCTCATGAAAGCGGCGTTTTTTAAAGCTGCGGTCGGCTTGGTGGCCTTGCCGGAAAAGCCTGCTGAAAAGGTGCAGTTTTTACGCTGGGCCGCAGAGGGCCATATTCTCGGCCAGGTAGCCGCCGCATATAGCGGCGAGGCAACGGGTAAGCTGAGCGACATTCTTGAAAATGCCCGCATTCGCAGTGCTTACGACCAGCGCATGCTGATGTTTGAAGCTGAACGTATCGCGCGCGCATTAAAGGGTAGTGGCATTGAACCTGTATTGTTGAAGGGCGCGGCTTATGTCGCTGCCGACTTGTCCGCAGGCCGTGGTCGCCGCGTCAGTGATATCGATATTCTGGTTGAAGCGGGTCAACTGGCAGAAACCGAGGCACTTCTGCGCGAGGCCGGATGGCACGGGGATGCTGCGACCGCCGGAGATTACGACCAGCAATATTACCGGCGCTGGATGCATGAGTTGCCACCGATGCGGCACGGCAAAAGGCGCACCTTGATTGACGTTCACCACCGGCTTCTGCCGCTTACGGCCCGCCTGCAGCCACGCCACGACCTGATGGTCGCGCATGCAATACCGTTGGAAAACAAGGGGTTGCGGGTTTTTGATGCGTGTGACCGTTTCATCCATTCCGCGATTCATATTTTTGCGGATGGCGCTTTTGAGACTGTGGCGCGCAGTTTTATAGAGCTATACCATCTTTTTGGTGATCTGAGTGTGCAGGATCAGCAACGCCTTGTAGTTCGCGCGGTGGAGGTCAACGCGATCAAGCCGGTAGCGGGTGCTCTATGGGCGGTAAGCCATTATTTTGGCTGCGCAAAAGCACACGCTATCCTGCGTTCGATGGGAGTGCGGAGGGTGAATGGCGCGTTGCGTTTTTTCCTGCGCACGCTGGTGCGCGGGGGCCCGTTCACACCCTTAGCCAAGCTGGCATTATACATCCGCAGTCATTATATGCGCATGCCACTTTCCATGCTGATCAAGCACCTGCTGTCTAAGGCGTTCCGGCGCGGTTGATCAAAGCGGGCAGTTCGCCGAGGCTGCTGATCATGTGATTTGCGCCCAAAGCGCTGGGCGGGATATCAGTGTAGCCGAAATCCACCGCGATGGACGGGGCGCCGGCGTCGCGTGCTGCCGCGATATCATTGATGCTGTCACCAATCATCAGGAAGGGACCTTCGCCCGGTAATAGCTTTGCGGTTTCAACAAGATGGCGAGGATCAGGCTTCATGAAGCCGAAGCTGTCGCCACCGGTGACCGCATCAAAATACTGCGCGATATCCAGCGATTTCAGCAAGGAATGCGCGAGCGCGATCCGTTTATTGGTGCAAACGGCGAGGGAAAAACCTTTTTCTTTCAGATCGTTGAGCATCTCCGCGCCACCGCCGAAGACAGTTGAACCGTCTGCGATATGGTCGGCGTAATATGTGATGAAAATGGGCAGGAGCTCGGTTGCATCATGGCCATCGCGCCCTCCCGTGGCGTCAAGGCCCTGTTCGATCAGGCGTATGGCGCCATAGCCAACCATATGTCTAACCTCAGAAAGGGAAATGGTTTTTCGCCCTATGTGGGTTAACACGTGGTTAGTGGCAGCATGCAGGTCCACGGCGCTGTCAACGAGGGTGCCGTCGAGATCAAACAAGATTTTATCTACTGCAAATCGGGCCATTTTCTGCTATATTCTCCGTCTCTATGCTGGCGCTATGCCTGAATATGGGGTGTTGCATGCGGTGTTGGTGGTCCAGCAAATTTGTGCAGAACATGTGCAACGTTTACGTCATATCCGTGCAGGGGTTGAGCAATGTTTGTGCAATAAAGTCGCGACATAGGAATGTCGTGGCATAGGCTCCCCCGCCACCACCGTCATAACCCTTAAATTGCTTCAGCGCTAAAATAGCGCGCCTGAAGCTACAGGTTAGAAATGGGCGCGCGCAAGTGTTAATCTCTGCCGCTATATAAGCCAAAATTTGCCCAAGCCTTATTTTTGGGGTCAAATGGCTTGCACGGCATAAAATGTCGTGGTCTAAAAGGTAAGAATAGTGCGTAGGAAGAGTTTCTGTTGAAACTTTTGGAAACTTGTAAATCGATGTCTCTGAGCGGAATGCCATATATGGCCATAGCTGACGAGCACACTAATGTTGAGGTAAAGTGATGAGTGACTGGCGGCCAGACAGCTGGAAATCGCGGCCTGTTGTACAGGTTCCCGAATACCCTGATGCCGATGCGCTGATGCGTGTCGAGGGGGAGCTTGCGGGCTATCCACCGCTGGTGTTTGCCGGTGAGGCCCGCAACCTCAAGGCCCAGCTTGGCGAAGTGGCCGAAGGCCGTGCCTTCCTGCTGCAGGGCGGGGACTGTGCCGAGAGCTTTGCTGAATTTCACCCTAACAATATCCGCGACACTTTCAGGGTGCTGCTGCAAATGGCAGTGGTGCTGACGTTCGCTGCATCCTGCCCGGTGGTCAAGGTTGGGCGTCTTGCTGGTCAGTTTGCCAAGCCACGTTCCTCCAACACCGAGACGCAGGACGGCGTGGAACTGCCAAGCTACCGTGGTGACATTATCAATGGCCCGGCATTTGACAGTGAAAGCCGCGTGCCGGACCCCGCGCGTATGCTCAAAGCCTACAGCCAGGCGGCGGCGACGCTCAACCTGTTGCGTGCCTTCGCGCAGGGCGGTTACGCCAACCTGATGTCGGTGCACCGCTGGAACCTTGATTTTGTGTCCCAAAGCGGGGCCGGCGAAAAATACGTTGAACTGGCGGACCGGATCGGCGAGGCGCTGTCTTTCATGCAGGCCTGCGGAATCGACCCTGACAGCGTGCATCAGCTTCAAGGTACGGATTTCTACACCAGTCACGAGGCGCTGTTGCTGGGGTATGAGCAGGCGCTGACCCGCGTAGACAGTACAACGGGCGACTGGTACGACACCTCCGCTCATATGCTGTGGGTCGGGGACCGTACCCGCCAGATTGAGGGCGCACACCTTGAGTTCCTGAGCGGCATCGGCAACCCGGTCGCGTCCAAGGTTGGCCCGACCACGGAAATTGACGGCCTGCTGAAGCTGATCGACAAGCTGAATCCCAAGAATGAGGCCGGCAGGCTGACGCTTATTACCCGCTTTGGTGCAGACAAGGTGGAAGAGCACCTGCCACGCCTGTTGCGCGCGGTGAAGGACGAAGGGCGCAAGGTTGTGTGGTCGTGTGATCCGATGCACGGCAACACCCAGACCTCACAGAGCGGTCTCAAGACCCGTCCGTTTGACCGCGTACTGAAGGAAGTGAAACAGGTCTTTGCCTGCCACCGGGCCGAAGGGACCTATGCGGGCGGTATTCACCTTGAGCTAACGGGTCAGAATGTCACCGAGTGTATCGGTGGTGCTGTCGCCATCACGGAAGACAGTTTGGCCAGCCGCTATCACACCCATTGTGATCCGCGCCTGAATGCCAGCCAGTCGATCGAGATGGCCTTCCAACTCGCGGAAGCGCTGAAGGAAGAACGCCTTGCCATGGGTGAGACTGCGGCAGCGTAAGCCTAGGCTGAAAACGAATTGACAAAAGGCGGCCTATTGGCCGTCTTTTTCTTTCTGGTGGCGGCTTTTTCTTCCCTTGTCCGCTTACCGCTTACAGGGTAAAAGCGCGGCATGAGCGAGACATTATCCATATATATCGCACAGACGAATACGACCGTAGGCGCAATTGAGGCCAATGCCGAGCGTATCCGCGCGCTTTATGCGCGTGGTGCGACGGCGGGCGCAGACCTTGTGTTGACGCCGGAGCTGTCGCTGACCGGTTATCCGCTTGAGGACCTTGTGCTCAAGCCGTTTTTTGTGCGCATGGCGCGCGAGGTGCTGGAAGACCTCGCGGCTGTCACTAAAGGTGCGGGCAAGCCGGGGCTGATTGTCGGCGCGCCGTGGTATGCGGGCAAGGCGCTGCATAACGCCATTTTCCTGTTGGAAGACGGCGCGGTGAAGGCCGTGCGCTATAAGCAGGAACTGCCGAACTATGGCGTATTTGACGAAAAACGTGTGTTTGTGCCGGGCAGCGCACCGGAAGTCATTGACTTTCGCGGCCACAAGCTTGGTGTGCTGATTTGCGAGGACATGTGGTTCCCCGGTGTGGCAGGCGCACTGAAGGCGCAAGGGGCAGAAATATTGCTGGTGCCCACCTGCAGTCCGTTTGAACTTGATAAACACCCCGAGCGGCAGGTGCATGCGCGCAACCGCATCGATGAAACAGGTCTTGCGCTGGTGTTTTGTAACGAGATTTGCGGGCAGGACGAACTGGTGTTTGATGGTGCCAGTTTTGTGATGAACCCGGACGGCAATGTGCCGGTGCAGATGGATGCCTGGCGCGAGGCTGAACTGCTGACCGTATGGCAGGGTGCAGGTACAGGCGTTGGTGCAGGCCTGAGGTGCGAGACCTCGCACGCGGGTTATATGCCGGGCCAAATGGAAAGCATGTATCAGGCCATGGTGCTGGGCCTGAAGGATTATGTCACCAAGAACCGTTTCCCCGGTGTGGTGCTGGGCCTGTCCGGCGGGATTGACAGCGCGCTTTCAGCCGCTGTGGCGGTGGACGCATTGGGGCCTGACAAGGTGCACTGTGTGATGATGCCGTCACGCTACACGTCCGGCGAAAGCGTGACGGACGCGGAAAAATGCGCAAAGGCGCTCGGTTGCAGGTATGACACCATCACCATCAAGCCGGGTGTTGAGGCGTTTGGCGAGATGCTGGGGCCGATTTTTGAGGGCACCAAGCCGGATACCACGGAAGAGAACATCCAGTCGCGCCTGCGCGGCCTTATCCTCATGTCGGTCTCCAACAAATTTGGCGCCATGGTGCTAACCACCGGCAACAAGTCCGAAGTGTCGGTGGGCTATGCCACGCTTTATGGCGACATGTGCGGTGGTTATAATGCGCTGAAGGATGTCTATAAGACCGATGTGTTTGCGCTGTCTCACTGGCGCAACGCCCATGTGCCTGATGGCGCGCTGGGGCCGGGCGGTGAAGTTATCCCCGAAAACATCATCACCAAACCGCCGACCGCCGAACTGCGCGAGGAACAGAAAGACGAAGACAGCCTGCCACCCTATGACAAGCTGGATGATATGCTCAGGTGTCTGGTGGATGAGGAGATGTCGGGGGCCGAGGTTGTGGCGCGCGGGCACGAATTTTCCGATGTTGCCCGCATCGAGCACCTGTTATACATCGCCGAATACAAGCGGCGACAGGCAGCACCCGGCGTGAAGATCACCCGCAAGAATTTTGGCCGTGATAGGCGCTATCCTATCACCAATGGTTTCCGCAGTGCGCGAAAACACAATATATAGTAATTACTTAGCTAGGCTAATTGGATAATATCATGACTGTTAAGGTTCGTTTCGCCCCATCACCCACCGGCAAACTGCATGTGGGTAACATCCGTGCTGCTCTTGTGAACTGGCTTTTTGCGCGGCAACAGGGCGGCACCTTTGTCCTGCGGATTGACGACACCGACCGCGAGCGGTCAACGGCCGAGAATGAGGAAGCCATCAAGGCCGACCTCACATGGCTTGGCCTTGAGTGGGACGAGACCTTCCGCCAGAGCGAACGCTTCGCGCGTTATGACGCCGTGGTTGAAAAACTGAAGGCTGAAGGGCGACTTTACGCCTGTTACGAGACCGCCGAAGAGCTGGACATGAAACGCAAGATCCAGATGGGTCGCGGCAAACCGCCGGTGTATGACCGGTCGGCGCTGAAGCTGACGGACGACGAGAAAGCGAAACTTGAGGCCGAGGGCCGCAAGCCGCATTGGCGTTTCAAGCTGGCAACACCGGCACGGGTGGAATGGACCGACCTTATTCGCGGTGATGTGTCCATCGATCTTGAGGCGCTCAGCGACCCGATCCTGATCCGCGAAGATGGTTCCTACCTTTATACGCTGCCCAGCGTTGTGGATGATGTGGACTATGGCATCACGCACATTGTGCGCGGCGAAGACCATGTGACCAACTCGGCGGTGCAGGTACAGATATTCGAAGCTGTTGGCGGCAAGGCACCAGAGATGGCGCATTTCGCCCTTCTGACCGGCAAGGGCGGCGAGGGGCTGTCCAAGCGCCATGGTGCCATGTCGATTGAGGAATACCGCGACGAGGCGGGTGTTGAACCGATGGCGATTGTCAGCCTGCTGGCGCGCGTGGGGACATCCGAGCCGATTGAACCCTTTGCCGAAGTTCAGCCGCTCATTGATGGTTTTGATTTCGGCAAGTTTGGCCGTTCAACCGCGAAGCTGGACCCGGCGGACCTTGATACACTCAACGCCAAAATTCTGCACATGACGCCCTATGACGCCATCAAGCACAAGCTTGACGGCGTGGATGAGGCTTTCTGGGCCACGGTGCAGCCAAACCTCAACAAGCTGGCGGATGTGGGCGAATGGCTGGCGATCGTGAATGGCCCGGTCACCCCTGTGATCGAAGATGCTGACCATATCGCCAAAACACGGGACCTGCTGCCTGAGGGTGAACTGAGCACGGAGACCTGGGGCTTGTGGACAAGCGCGATCAAGGAAGCGACGGGCGTTAAAGGCCGTGCGCTCTTCATGCCGCTGCGACAAGCACTGACAGGTCAGAACCACGGGCCGGACATGGGCGCGCTCTTGCCGCTGATTGGCCGCGAGAAAGTGTTGGCGCGGCTTGAGGGCAAAAGCGCGTAAGGGGGCGGCATGAGTGATATCTATCTCTACAACACGCTTGCGCGCGAAAAGCAGACGTTCGCGCCCATAGACGACAAGAATGTACGCCTCTATGTGTGCGGACCCACGGTGTATGACTATGCGCACATTGGTAACGCGCGCCCGGTCGTGGTGTTTGACATGCTCTTTCGCTTGCTGCGCCATGAATATGGCGCGGACCATGTGACCTATGCACGCAATTTTACCGACATTGACGACAAGATCATGAACCGCGCGATAGAAGAGGGTGTGTCGATCAAGGCGATCAGCAAGCGGTATGCCAAGGCCTATGAAGAAGATATGGCCACGCTTGGTGCGCTGACGCCGACGATCCAGCCCAAGGCGACGGAACACATCCCCGAGATGATCCGCATGATGCAGACGCTGATTGAGCGCGGCCACGCTTACGCGGCAGAAGGCCATGTGATGTTCAGCGTGCCGTCGATGGAAAACTATGGCCGCCTGTCGCGCCATAGCCGGGATGAACTGGTGGCGGGTGCCCGAGTTGAAGTGGCCCCCCTCAAGCGCGACCCGGCGGACTTTGTGTTGTGGAAACCATCGTCTGAGGAGCAGGTGGGCTGGAACAGCCCCTGGGGCCGTGGCCGACCTGGCTGGCACCTTGAATGTTCCTGCATGATTGAAAAGCATCTGGGCGAGACGATCGACATTCACGCGGGTGGGCAGGACCTTATCTTTCCGCACCATGAAAACGAGATCGCGCAAAGCGAATGCACCCACGGCAAAACTTTTGTGAATTACTGGATGCATAACGGCTACCTGACGGTGAACGGCGAGAAGATGTCCAAATCGCTGGGCAACTTCCATACGGTGCATGACCTGATCGCCGAGCATCCGGGCGAAGCTATCCGCATGAGCTTGCTCGCTGCGCATTACCGCCAGCCGGTGGACTTTTCGATTGAAAGCATGCGCGAGCAGAAGCGGCGGCTGGACCGCTGGTACCGCCTGACGGACGGTGTTGTGGCGTCTGCCCATGTGCCGGAAACAGTGATTGCCGCGCTCAAGGACGACCTCAACACGCCCAAGGCCATTGCGGCGCTTGATGCGCTGGCGACACCTGAGGACGCCCCAAAACTCAAGGCCGGGGCCCAGTTCATGGGTTTTCTGTCCGTTGGCGCTTCGGTATGGTTCCAGGGCGAAGCCCCTGAGGGCATCACGGCGGCTGAGATTGAAGCCAGGATTGCCGAGCGTCTGGAGGCGCGCAAAAACAAGGATTTTGCCGCATCCGACCGTATCCGCGATGAACTCGCAGCGGTGGGCATTGTGCTTGAGGATAGCGCGGGCCTGACCACATGGCGCAAGGCCGACTGATGAGCGAGAGCAAGCAACCCGCGATCATCCTCGTACGCCCGCAGCTTGGCGAGAATATCGGCAAGGCGGCACGCGCTATGCTCAATTTCGGGCTCACCGACATGCGGCTTGTGGCCCCGCGTGACGGCTGGCCCAACCCGGCGGCTGGCCCCGCGGCTGCGGACGCCGATATCGTGCTCGGGCGCGCGCGCGCGTTCGGGACGGTTGAAGATGCGGTGGCGGACCTTGCCCACGTCTACGCCTCCACCGTACGGGACCGCGACATGCCCAAGCCAGTGGCCACACCGCGTGAGGCCGCCAAGCAAATGCACACCGCGTTTGGTGAGGGCCGCACAGCGGGCATCTTGTTCGGGCCTGAGCGCTCGGGCCTGACCAACGACGATGTCGTGCTGGCGGATACCATCCTGACCGTGCCGGTGAACCCGAAGTTTGCCAGCCTTAACCTGGCGCAGGCGGTGGTTCTGGTAGCTTATGAGTTTTATCACCTTGCGGACGGTACACCCGCATATCAGCCGTCTCACCCTGAAGGTGTGGCCTCAAAGCAAGAGCTGATTGGCTTGATGGAGCATCTGGAGACAGAGCTGGATAAGCGCGGTTTTTTCCGTTCCGAAGACCGCCGCGCGCCCATGCGCCGCACGCTGAGGAATGTGATTCAGAACGCGAGTTTCTCCAAACAGGAAGTCTATACCCTGCGCGGGGTGGTCAAATCGCTGGCGCGGCGGCCGAAGGATGAGGGCTGATTGCCCTTGCCGCGTCAAAACAGTCCGTTCATCCGCTATACAGGCTCTTTCGTTTTTAATAGCCTTTCTGTAGGCTAAGGCCACACACCAATGACGGAGGAAATATGTCGGTTCTTGCAAGCATGATGGTTGCACTCACGATGATGATGCAGGGCATCGACGACACCGGCACAGCGATTGCCCGGCCCATTGGTGAGGTGCATTTCAACGAGGATACGGGCAGCTATTATCAGGTTTTCGATTTTGTCGGCAAGCCACCTCATACGTGGGAGCACGCGCGCCGCATGGTGAAGGGCTATCTTCAGGAGGGCAGGGAAGGCCGGCTTGTTGTCGTCCGCGATATTGCGACCCATTATTTCCTCATCCTCAATTTCCCCCAGATGCGGCAACAATCGATGTGGATCGGGCTGGCAGCGACCTGCAATGAGACCGCCGACCTTGAATGGGTTGACGGTACGTCGCTCGCGGATCAGAGCTTCCGCGGCTTTGGCGATGGCGTCCTGCGCGACATCAGCCGTAGCTGTCGGGCGCGGAAGGGTAGCGGTGATGTATTGCCTATCTTCTACCAGCCTGACCAGTTCGGCGTAAGGTGGCAGGTCGCCAATGCGAAAACCAACAAGGGCTATATGATGGTCGAATTCCCGGCCCCGAACGAAGAGAACCAGCCGAACCAGCCGCCTGAGGAAGCGATACAGCAGCAATAGCCAGCCAGCTTTGTGGTTTAGCCTTGCAGGAGCTTGGCGGCCTCGGGGGCAAAATAGGTCAGCACGCCGTCCGCGCCCGCGCGCTTGAAGGACAACAGCGCTTCCATCATCACCGTTTCACGGTCAAGCCAGCCATTTTGAGCTGCTGCGGTCAGCATGGCGTATTCGCCGGACACCTGATAGGCATAGGTCGGCACGCCAAAGCGGTCTTTTACCTCACGGATAATATCAAGGTAGGGCATGCCCGGCTTGATCATCACACTGTCTGCGCCCTCATGAATATCAAGCTCGACTTCGCGCAGGGCCTCGAGCCTGTTGGCCGGGTCCATCTGATAGGTTTTTTTGTCACCCTTGAGCACGCCGGTTGATCCGACCGCATCGCGGAAGGGACCATAAAAGCCTGAGGCATATTTGGCGCTGTAGGCCATGACCTGCACGTGCTGGAAACCGGCCTTGTCAAGTTCGTCCCTGATGGCGCCGATGCGGCCGTCCATCATGTCCGAAGGGGCGATAATGTCGGCGCCAGCCTCGGCCTGAATCACCGCCTGTTGCACCAGCATGCCCACAGTCTCGTCGTTGAGCACGCGGCCGTCTTCCACCAGCCCGTCCTGTCCGTGGCTGGTATAGGGGTCAAGCGCCACGTCGGCCAGTAGGCCCACCTCTGGCACAGCATCCTTGATGGCGCGCATGGCTGTATTGATCAAATTGTCCGCGTTCAGCGCTTCTTCACCGCGGTCGCAGCGCAGATCAGCGGGGGTGTTGGGGAAAAGGGCGATGCACGGAATGCCGAGGCTGCGCGCCTCTTTTGCGGCTTCAACAGCTTTGTCGACCGACAGGCGGTTAACGCCGGGCATCGATGCCACAGCTTCAACCTCACCGTTGCCTTCCCGCACAAAAATTGGCCAGATCAGGTCATCCAAAGTGATTGCGTTTTCGCGCACAAGCCGACGGGACCAGTCATAAGCGCGTGGGCGACGCAGGCGGGTGGCAGGAAAACGTGCTGTCATGGTGTGTCCTTCAGGCTGAAACCAATGGTCAAATTCGAGGTCACTTTATGTGCTTCCGTCCAGCGTGTCACGCCTCGTTATGTGTTCCGCGACCTTGGGGCGCAACTGATGGAGAAAGCCTTTTGAATTCAAGGATGGTACGTATAATTTAATGACAATTTTAGCTTTAACATTGCGTTAAGCCTTATGGCGGACAGTGTTTTCACTCAGATTCGATGAAAATATAACTCAAATCGGGCAAAAGACATGACCGGCTACGACTTTAATGACCCTAAATTTCTCTTTCTTGACATCCTGTCACTGGTGGAGCGCCTGCACCGGCGACTTCTTGATGTTCTGAAGAATCATCTGGAGCATATCGGGCGCAACGACTTGAATCCCGTGCAGGCACTGCTGCTGCATAACATTGGCGAACATGAGATGACGGCCGGTGAGCTTAAGACCCGCGGTTATTATCAGGGCTCAAACGTGTCCTACAACCTCAAGAAATTGGTGGAAATGGGCTATTTGCGCCACGAGCGGTCCGATTATGACCGGCGTGCAGTGCGAATCTCCCTGACAGACGAGGGTTATGCAATCCGCAAGGTGATCGATGAGCTTTATATGCGCCACCTGGAAGAATTGATGCAGGATGACCTTGTAAGCCATGATGAACTTAAAAATTTGCGCAAAAACCTGCGCAATCTTGAGCGTTATTGGTCTGATAAACTGCATTTCGGCCTTTAAAAAACAGCCATTTGACTTAAGTCATTGGCATAATCGATTTCTGAGTGCGACATTTTCACCGCTGGACGAGCCTTAAGCGATTGCGTTACAAGGCTCGCGGCGGTAAACTTCGAACTGTTGCACAGAAGACGGAATGCCTGATGGACTACGAAAAGATTTTTGCTGACGCGATTGAAGCTGTACGGGCCGAAGGCCGGTACCGGGTTTTTGCTGATATATCGCGCGAACGTGGCAACTTCCCCCGTGCTTTAAGGCACGACGCGGGTGACAACGCCCGCGCCATCACTGTCTGGTGCTCCAACGATTATCTCGGCATGGGCCAGCACCCCAAGGTGCTTGAGGCCATGCATGTCGCGCTTGATGAAACGGGTGCGGGCGCAGGCGGTACACGCAACATCGCAGGCAACAACCATTATCATGTTCTGCTGGAGCAGGAGTTGGCCGAACTGCACGGCAAGGAAACAGCGTTGCTGTTTACGTCGGGCTATATTTCCAACGAAGCGACATTGTCGACAATTGCAAAATTGCTGCCGGGCTGCATTGTGTTCTCGGATTCGATGAACCATGCCTCAATGATCCAGGGTATCCGCAATAGTGGTGCGCAGAAGCATATTTTCCGCCACAATGACCTGGAACATCTGGAGGAGCTTCTCAGCGCCGCAGATCCTGACGCGCCAAAAATCATCGCATTTGAATCGGTGTATTCAATGGACGGTGATATTGCACCTATCGGTGCCATATGTGATTTGGCCGATAAATACGGCGCCATGACCTATCTTGACGAAGTTCATGCTGTTGGCCTTTACGGCAAACGTGGTGGTGGGGTGTCCGAGCGTGACGGTGTCGCGCATCGCCTGACTATTATTGAAGGTACGCTTGGCAAGGCTTTTGGTGTTATGGGCGGTTATATAGCCTCGTCAAAAGCGCTGGTGGATGTGGTTCGCAGTTACGCTTCAGGCTTTATTTTTACCACTGCGCTGAGCCCCGTGCTCGCAGCCGGTGCACTGGCGAGTATCCGTCACCTCAAGGGTAGCAATGACGAGCGCATTGCCCATCAGGAACGCGCAGCGAAGCTGAAATCACGTCTGCGCGCTGCCAATATCCCTGTTATGGATTCGGAAAGCCATATTGTGCCCGTGTTTATCGGCGATCCGGTTCTTTGCAAAGACGTGTCGGACATGCTGCTTAATGAATATGGTATCTATGTTCAGCCCATTAATTATCCGACCGTACCCCGCGGTACCGAGCGTCTGCGATTTACTCCCGGCCCCCTGCATGATGACAATGTCATGGATGGCCTTGTTGAGGCGCTGACGGACGTTTGGTCGCGGCTTAGCCTCCGGCGTCAGGTCGGTTAAGCGGAGAAACTGGCCGTGCCAGTCCCTACTCGTATCATCATCGAGTTTATTCCCGTCGGTAATTCGGTCAAAGTTTGTGCGATCTGTGAAGATACCGGCTTTGAGGTCAGTATCGTTGGCGACCGTCGTGCCAGCCAGAAAGAGCTTGAAGCTGTTGCGGTGCGCAAACTCAAGTTTATGATGGCAAAACAAGATGAAGCCCGCGCCCAAAAAGGCCGGGGCTTTACCGTTTGACCCAGTTGTACAGGTGTGCCGATTTCCGTTCTGGTGGAAAATCAGCGTTTTTTGCCGAGACCGATCTTTTTCGCAAATGCGGAGCGTTTTGCAGCATATGAGGGTGCAACCATCGGGTAGTCTGCAGGCAGTCCCCATTTTGACCGATACTCGTCAGGGCTAAGATCATAGCGTGAGCGCAGATACCGCTTGAGCATCTTCAGCTTTTTGCCGTCTTCCAGGCAGATGATATACTCGTTGGTATATGATTTTTTCACCGGAACCGCCGGGCTTTGTGCCGTCTGAGACGAGGTGTTGATCCCATTCAGAGAGTGCAGAGTGGAATAGACCGACTTTATGACTGTGGGCAGCTTGTCGGACTCAACGGTGTTGTTGCCGACATATGCCGTAACAATATCCGCAACAAGGCCAAGCATACGGTCGTTGCCGTTATTTTCCACGCTATCCTCAGGCATTAAATTGATGCTCCGGTGGGAAGTTAATATTCGACGTTTATTGCAGCATTTCATGTGGGAATTCAACAGTAAATAGGTGTTTGTTCTGATTTTAGTTATTAATAAATTCCCAATAAGTATGATTAATAAGTAATTAAGACCTGTATTGTTATGCGCGCTGCGATTGTTAACAAATGGCAACAGTCTGCTTGGGTTCAACTTGGAACTGTGCTAACCAATCGCTGCTTTTTTTTACTGCGCCTTTGGCGTTTCTCCTTAACCACCAGAACCGGATCAGACAATCATGGGTGTAGAAACTATTGCCGTTGCCAGCGACCACGCAGGCTATGACCTGAAGGAAGACTTGAAAACAGAGCTCAGGGAGAAGGGGTTTGACGTGCTGGACCTCGGCTGCGATGGCGCCGCATCGGTCGATTATCCTGACTTTGGCGCGGCAATGGGAAAAGCAATCTCTGGTGGTGAGGTTAAACGCGGTGTTGTAGTTTGTGGTTCTGGCATTGGTATCTCAATAGCAGCAAACAGAAATCCGGCGGTCCGCGCGGCATTAGTGCAAACCGGCCTTGCCGCACGTCTCGCGCGCCAGCACAATGATGCCAATGTACTGGCTCTCGGGGCCCGCCTTATTGGTATAGAGACCGCCAAGGATTGCCTGGAAAATTTCCTGAATACAGATTTTGAGGGCGGACGCCATCAAAGGCGGGTCGACAAACTGGGTACTTGCGGTTAGACCAAGTCACAGCTCATTAGTTGCCTAATTTCATGCCCACCTATCTGCTCAGGGATTTTACGCCATGACCAAATTTACCCAAGCCGGATTTTTCTCCAGTCACCTCTCTGAAACCGACCCGGAATTGCTCGCGTCGCTTGACGGCGAACTCAAGCGCCAGCAGGACCAGATCGAGCTCATCGCATCTGAAAATATCGTCAGTCGTGCCGTGCTCGAAGCGCAGGGCTCTGTACTGACCAACAAGTATGCGGAAGGTTACTCGGGCCGCCGCTATTATCAGGGTTGTCACCATGTCGATATCGCTGAAGACCTGGCGGTAGAGCGCGCGAAAAAGCTGTTCGGTGCCGGTTTTGTCAATGTACAGCCCCATTCTGGCGCGCAGGCTAACGGTGCGGTGATGCTGGCGCTTACCAAACCGGGCGATACCATCATGGGCATGTCGCTTGATGCGGGTGGCCACCTCACGCACGGCGCGGCCCCTGCGATGTCGGGCAAGTGGTTCAATGCAGTGCAATATGGTGTGCGACGCGAAGACGCCCTGATTGACTATGATCAGGTCGCGGAGATGGCGAAGGAGCATAAGCCGACCATCATTATCGCCGGTGGCTCGGCATACCCGCGGGTGATTGATTTCAAACGCTTCCGCGAGATTGCGGACAGTGTTGGCGCCCTGCTCATGGTGGATATGGCCCACTTCGCCGGCCTCGTGGCCGGTGGTGTGCACCCGAACCCGGTTGAATATGCCGACGTTGTCACGACAACCACGCATAAAACCCTGCGCGGCCCTCGCGGCGGCATGGTGCTGACCAACCGGGAAGATATCGCCAAGAAGATTAATTCCGCAGTTTTCCCCGGCTTGCAGGGTGGCCCGCTCATGCATGTGATCGCGGCCAAGGCCGTGGCTTTTGGTGAAGCACTGAAGCCTGAATTCAAGGACTACGCAGCGCAAGTTGTCAAAAATGCCAAGGTGCTGGCGGCGCGCCTGAAAGAAAACGGTTTTGATATCGTCTCCGGGGGTACCGACACCCACGTGGTGCTGGTGGACCTGCGGCCTAAAAAACTGACAGGCAAGGCAGCAGATGAAGCGCTGGAGCGTGCGTTCATGACCTGCAATAAAAATGGTGTGCCGTTTGACCCTGAGAAACCTTTTGTTACCTCGGGTATTCGCCTCGGTACTCCGGCAGGTACAACACGCGGTTTTGCAGAAGCGGAGTTCACCAGCATCGCCGACATGATCACAGAAGTACTTGACGGCCTTGCCGCAAACCCCGACGCTAATGATGCTGCCGAAGAAGCTGTCCGCAAAAACGTGGCCGAGCTTTGTCAACGCTTCCCCATCTATACAGAATTGGGCTAAGCTGGCTGCGAACAGGCGTGGGCGCGTGGGTTTAATCCATGCGCCCGCACTGAAAAGCGAAGAAACTAGGGGGAGTTAGGGGCGCCATGCGTTGTCCGTTTTGCCAACACGAAGACACCCAGGTTAAGGATTCCAGGCCAACCGACGATAAATCTGCGATCCGCAGGCGGCGGTTTTGTCCGGCTTGTGGGGCTCGGTTTACCACCTTTGAACGTGTGCAACTGCGTGAACTTACGGTCGTGAAGAAGACCGGGCGCAAGGTACCATTTGAGCGTAACAAGCTGGAGCGTTCCCTTGATATCGCGCTCAGGAAACGTCCGGTTGACCCGGATAGGGTTGAGCGCATGATCAACGGTATTGTACGCCGGCTCGAATCGATGGGTGAAAACGAAGTGGACAGCGAACAGATCGGTCGCCTTGTGATGGAGGGGCTTGAGAGCCTCGATCAGGTCGCTTATGTACGCTATGCTTCGGTATACCGGAACTTCCGCGAAGCGTCTGACTTTGAGAAATTCCTCGGCAAGATGACTGGCACCGAGGAGGACGAGGTTTTCCGCGAAGAACCCTGAGCAGGGAGCCTGTGGTGGCAACCACACAAAAAGATCAGCAATATATGAAGACCGCGTTGGGGCTTGCCCGGCGCGGTCTTGGCATTGTGGCGCCCAACCCGGCTGTGGGCTGTGTGCTGGTGAAGGACGGCGTCATCGTTGGACGAGGCTTTACCCGGAAGGGCGGCAGGCCACACGCCGAAACCGTCGCGCTGGCACAGGCAGGCGTGCGCGCACGCGGCGCCACGGCGTATGTCACCCTTGAGCCATGCTCCCACACCGGGCAAACAGGCCCCTGTGCCGAGGCGCTTATCCGTACCGGGGTGGCGCGTGTGGTGTGTGCCACCGGCGACCCCGACCCGCGTGTCTCGGGTCGCGGTTTTGACATGCTGCGTACAGCGGGTATTACAGTTGACGTCGGGGTGGGGCAGGCCGAGGCTAACCGCATCAATGCTGGCTTTTTCCTGAGCAAGCGTGAGGGTAGGCCGCTTTTCACGTTGAAGATGGCCTCCAGTATGGACGGGCGTATTGCGCTCGCAAGCGGGGAAAGCAAATGGATCACTGGGCCAGAGGCGCGCGCTTACGGCCATCTCTTGCGCGCCCAGCATGACGCCATCCTTGTCGGTATCGGCACGGCCCTCGCCGATGATCCGGCGCTGGACTGCCGCCTGAGCGGGCTTGATGAGCGCTCACCGACACGAATTGTGCTGGACCGTAGCCTGCGGCTTGGCACGGACAGCAAGCTGGTAAAGACAGGGGCAAGCATTCCGACGCTTATCGTCTGTGAAACTACCGATAAGGCCAAAAAACAACGGATTGAGGATGCGGGGCCCATTGTCATCACGCTTGATAACCTTGGTGATATGGCCTCGGTTGCCAAAGCGCTCGGCGCCCGCGGCCTGACGCGCGTACTGGTTGAAGGCGGCGGGCAAGTCCATGCCTCATTTTTACGTGCCGGGCTGGCTGATCGGGTGGAACATTTTATCGCACCCAGGCTCATCGGTGGCGACGGCAGGCCCATGACTGGCAATTTGGGCCTTGCCAGCCTGGGGGGTGCGCCCCATCTAACGTGCACATCAATTCGCCGTTTTGGGGCGGATATACTTGCATCCTATGAAAAGCCGGAGTAACTCAGGCGCATGTTTACAGGAATTGTTACAGATGTAGGCCGGGTCGCGGCCACTGAAGGCGCATCGGATGTGCAGGTGACCATCAACACCGGCTATGACATGAGCAGGGTTGATATCGGCGCGTCCATCGCCTGCGCGGGGGTTTGTCTCACCGTCGTCGACAAGGATACCGGCTGGTTCAAGGCCGATGTCTCCGCTGAAACACTCAAGGTTACGAACCTCGGTGATTGGCGTGAAGGCAGCGAGATCAACCTTGAACGCTCTCTCAAGCTCGGCGACGAACTGGGCGGGCATATCGTCACAGGCCATGTTGATTGTGTCGGCGAGATTGTACGCTTTGAGGAGCAGGGCGAGTCCGTGGTTATGGATATCGCAGTGCCGCATGCGCACGGAGGGCATGTTGCCCAAAAAGGCAGCGTCACCATCGACGGCGCGTCACTCACAGTAAACGAGGTTGCGGACCAGGGCGATATCACCCGCTTTTCCATCAACCTCATCCCGCACACGCAAGCGGTTACGAGCTTCAGAAACTCAAAGCGCGGTGACCGGGTGAATGTAGAATTTGATATTTTGGCGCGTTATGTCGCGCGCCTGCAGGACAGAGGGTAAGCTGTGCCACAAGATTTTCTCTCCCCCATTGAAGACGTTATCGAGGACGCGCGCAACGGCCGCATGTATATCCTTGTGGATGATGAAGACCGCGAGAACGAAGGCGATCTGATCATACCGGCGCAGATGGCAACCCCTGAAGCGATCAACTTCATGGCACGCCACGGTCGCGGGCTTATCTGCCTGCCGATGAGCCGCAAACGTGTCGAAGCGCTTGAGCTACCGCTGATGAGCAGCAACAATGAGGCGCGGCACCAGACCGCTTTCACGGTGTCAATTGAGGCGAAACAGGGCGTTACCACTGGTATTTCTGCGGCCGACCGGGCACACACCATTGCGGTAGCCATTAACGCAGCCAAAGGCAAGGATGACCTCGCAAGCCCCGGTCATGTGTTCCCGCTGGTGGCTCAGGATGGCGGCGTGCTCGTGCGCGCCGGGCATACGGAAGCCTCGGTCGATATTTCACGTCTTGCGGGACTTAACCCGTCAGCGGTGATCTGTGAGATCATGAACGAAGACGGCACCATGGCCCGTTTGCCGGACCTTGTTGAATTTGCCAAGGAACACGGCCTGAAGGTTGCCACCATCCGCGATCTGATCGCGTACCGGCTCAAGAATGATGTGCTGGTGGAGCGTGTCTCCGAATCAAGCTTCCCGCGCATGAGCAGTAAAGAGTGGCGTGTGATCGTCTACCGTGCCACGGCAGACCGCCGCGAGACGGTGGCCCTGGTGCTTGGCGACATTGACGGCGAAAAACCAACGCCTGTGCGTATGCATTCGCTGAATCCTTACGAGGATATCCTCGGGCTTGACCACCCACGGACTGGCCAGCTTCAGCGCGCCATGAATGCCATTGAGGCCGAGGGGCAGGGTGTCGTTGTGTTGTTCCCGGGGCTGACGGCCATGCGGCCAAGTCAGCTTCTTGAAGGTGAAAAGGCGCCAGCCGCCAAAAAGGAAGGCGCGCTGAAAGAATACGGCATCGGTGCGCAAATTCTGCGCGATATTGGTGTGCGCCACATGGTTTTGTATTCAAATACGCCAAGCCACATTGTTGGCCTTGATGGATACGGCCTTGATGTCGTAGAACAGCGGCCAATTCCGACAGCCTGACGTGGTTGTCATTAAAAGAGTTAAGGATGATACGTTATGGCATCGCCCCATCTGTTGATTGTGGAAGCGCGGTTTTATCAGGAACTCGCAGACGAGCAGGCCCAAGGCGCCATTGAGGCCATTGAAGCTGCCGGTGCGACATGGGACCGTGTTGACGTTCCCGGTGCGCTTGAAATTCCTGCAGCAATCAAGTTTGCCCATGTCGGCAAGGACGTATCCTACGACGGCTATGTAGCGCTGGGCTGTGTCATCCGCGGTGAAACCAGCCACTATGACACTGTCTGCAATGAAAGCGCGCGCGGGCTTCAGGATATTGCTCTTCATCATGATCTTGCCATTGGCAACGGTATCCTGACGGTCGAAAACGACAGGCAGGCATGGGCGCGGGCGAACCGGTCAGATAAAAACAAGGGCGCGGGTGCTGCGGAAGCGGCGCTGGCGATGATCGCCCTTAAATCCAAGTTTGGAGTAGAGTGAATGGCCGAACGCGGCAAAAAGAAACCTGTAGGCGGCCCACGCAGTGCGGCACGCCTTGGCGCAGTACAGGCGCTGTATCAGCTTGAAATGTCTGATGAGCCAAAAGTGCCTATGGTGATCGAGGAATATCTTCGCCACCGCTTGGGCGCGGAAATTGAAGGCGACCAGTATGTTGACGCTGACAATGAACTTTTCTCCGACATTGTTGCCGGTGCCTGGGGCCGCGTGAGCGAATTTGACGAAGCCATTACACAGTGTCTCGCTAAAGATTGGCAGTTGGACCGCCTTGAGGCGATTATCCGTGCTATCCTGCGGGCGGGTGCTTATGAGCTTACCGCGCGGCCGGATGTGCCAACGGCGGTGATCATCAACGAATATGTTGATATTGCTCACGCCTTTGTTGAGCGGGCGGAAGCGTCCTTTGTCAACGGTGTGCTCGATAAACTGGCAAAGGCTGTTCGCTAGGCGCTAGCCTATTCGCTTGCTTTTCTGTCTTTGTCCCGTGCCGGGCCACCATATGCTGGTCTTTGGAGGGCCTATGGCTGGCGAATTTGACCTGATTGCAAAGTATTTTGCACCGCTTGCCGGTCCTGAAGGGCTTGGCTTGACTGATGATGCTGCCTGCATAAGCCCGCGACCGGGTAAAAGCCTTATCATCACAAAAGATGTGATTGTTGGTGGCGTACATTTTCTTGACACCGATGCAGCCGACAGTATCGCCCACAAGGCGCTGGCGGTAAATCTTTCCGACCTCGCGGCCAAGGGAGCGGTGCCTAAGTATTATCTTTTGGGCCTGTGTCTGCCAAAAAACATCGATGAAGTATGGCTGGCGGGCTTTGCTGCTGGACTTAAAGCCCTGCAGGAAACCTACGGCTTCACGCTTGCCGGGGGGGACACGACATCAAGCCTTGGGCCAGTGATGGTCAGTGTTACGGCGATCGGCGAGGTGGGGGTAGGGCATATGCTGCGACGCAACGGCGCCCGTGCAGGCGATCTGGTTTTTGTCTCCGGGACCTTGGGTGAGGCCGCCTTAGGGCTGAAATGCCTGCGGGATGAGCTTGAGCATGATGACGGGTTGGTGCGCCGCTATCATTATCCTACACCCCGGGTAGGACTGGGCCCTGCGTTGGTTGGGCTTGCCGGTGGCTCGGCGGATATTTCCGACGGGCTGTTGGCCGACCTCGGCCATATCTGCGAAACCTCAAATCTGGGTGCAGATATAGAAGAAGGCGCACTGCCAGTGTCAGACAAAGTGCGAGCACTGCTCTCGGACAGGTCAGATCTTGCCGCCTGCGTTTATTCGGGCGGCGACGACTACGAGCTGGTGTTCACCGCACCCGAGGCCAGGCAGTTGGATATTGAAGCTGCAGCCAATGAACAGGGCGTGCCGGTAACCGTCATTGGTCGCATCTCGGGCACGCCCGGCATACGACTTGTTGAT
>NZ_JBLXGZ010000036.1:0-39775 GCF_048260245.1 Kordiimonas sp.
TCAGGGTGCCTGATGCCACGGGCGTTCCTGATGGTCGCCACATGGTCAATGTTTACGCCAAGGCGTAATTTTTTCCTTCTCATAACCTGCCTTTTTTCACGCCTATTGTTTGGACACCAGCCGTGATTTTTTTTGTAACCTTAGTTGCCGGGCAGCGCGATATCCGCTGAGAAGGGCCTTGAACGAAAAATAGAACAAGAGCCATACCACAATCGCGACCGGCACGCCGCCTACAATAAGCGGAAAAACAACCGGCAGGAAAGAGGATACATACGCGAAGGGGGAATCAAAAAGCGCTGTCCAGCTCCACGGGGGAAGATCTGCGATAAAATCATGCCCCAAAATCAAGGCACCCACCTGCCCGGTGAGTGCAAAGATAAACGGAAATGTCCAAGGATTTCCGAGCGCGGTACCAATGGCAGACGCAATCAGATTGCCACGCGTCAGCCACGCAAGGCCAAACCCCATAAGAAAATGCAGCCCGATAAAGGGCGTAAACGAAACCGCTGCACCAGCCGCCACGCCCGCTGCAATGCTGTGAGTGGTACCGGGCAGACGCGCGATCCGGTGCCACAGATACTGGCCGGCACGGCGCCAGCCGGTACGCGGCCATAACCAGCCGCTTACCGTCTTCCAGACCGAAACTGCGTCACGCCGCCTGAACAGCATTTCCTAGTGTCCTATCGTTAGGATTTCAGGCCCCGACTGCCCGGTTTGACCGCCGGCACATCCTTGAGGGCGTCCGGCAGCGCGTCCGGCGCATAAGTCGGAGCATCGATGGTCACCAGCGCAGTAATGGGGGCACCGACATCCACCTTCCCGCCCGAGCGGTTGATCAGGCAGCCCGCTGCCACAACATTCCCGCCCCATTCCGTGATGGTTTTAATACATTCCCGCGAGGAGAGGCCTGTGGTAATCACGTCTTCCATCATCAGGATGCGCACACCTTTTGGTATCTCGAAACCGCGGCGCAAGGCGAACTCACCTTCTACCCTTTCGGTAAAGATTCCGTTCACGCCCAGCTGGCGGGCTACTTCATAGCCGACAATCACGCCACCCATGGCCGGGCTAACAACAAGATCCACCTCAACACCTGTCGCGCGTAATTTTTCAGCAAAGGCGCTGCACAGTCGGTCCGCCCGCTGCGGGTCCATCAACACCCGTGCACACTGCAAATAAATAGTGCTGTGCAGGCCAGAGGACAGCTTGAAATGCCCCTCAAGCAACGCACCTGCGGCGCGGAATTCGTTCAGAACCATATCCTGATCCATGGGTATCACTCCTGTGGCTGGGAAAGGTGGTCAAAATACCTACCGCGCGGATAGAGCGCAGGCCTCTTTCCGTCAAGAAAAATCAACGCAATCCAGCCATTTAACCGGAGACACGATCAACGCGGCTGATGACCCGACTGACCCTGAGTGCACGGCTAATATCGTTCAGATGTTTCACATCACGCACCTCGACATCCACGACCATCACATAAAACTCCGGATCGCGCTCCGGGATGACGAGGTTAGAGATATTACCGCCACTTTTTGACACAGTTGCGGCAATGGCCGCCAAAGCGCCTCGTTCATTAATCACCTCAAGCCTCAGCCTGCCCGCATAAAAGGCGTTGTCGGCGTCGTCACCTTGCCACCGAAGGTCAAGCCATAATTCGGGACGGTTGTCGTAATCCTTGAGTACACCGCAATCGATGGTGTGGATCTCGGCACCCTTGTTTAGCACACGGATTCCTACAATACGGTCTCCGCGCACCGGGTGGCAGCAATCGGCAAAATGCACCGCGCTTTCGTTCGCCATGCCAGAGATGGGGATAGCACCGTCGTCCACCGTCTCCCAGTCGTGGTGTACCGTCGGCAACCCTTCAGCTCGGGCATCTTCCTTGAAGCCGGGGAAGGCGGCGCGAAGGATTTCCTCTTCCTGCAAGGTGCCCTGCCCAACCAGTGCATAGAGCATATCCGCGTCATCAAGGTTTAGCACTTTGGCGGCCTGCACTATCACCTGACTTGAAAAATCCAGCCCGTTGCGACGGCAGGCTTTTTCGACCAATGTCTTACCGAGATGCCCATATTCAGAGCGTTCCTTTGCCTTGACATGTCGGCGGATCGCAGCCCGCGCCTTTCCGGTAGACACAAAGCTCTCCCAGCGCGGTGAGGGGGACTGGCCCTTGCTGGTCAAAATCTGCACCTGATCGCCATTTTCGATCTGATGCCTCAGCGGCACCATACGCCCGTTCACCTTGGCGCCAACACAGTGGTCGCCCACTTCGGTATGCACAGCATAAGCAAAATCAACGGTCGAGGAACCACGCGGCAATGAAATAAGTTCACCCTTCGGCGTAAAGCAGAACACCTTGTCCTGGAACATTTCAAGCTTGGTATGCTCCAGAAATTCCTCCGGGTCGTTGGTATGCTCGAGAATCTCCAATAGCTCACGCACCCAGCGGTATTGAGAGCCTTCCACGTTATCCGCATTCTGTTGCTTGTATTGCCAGTGCGCAGCGACACCATACTCAGCCTGCTCATGCATTTTGCGAGTACGAATTTGCACTTCGAGCCGGTGGTTATGCGGCCCCATTACTGTCGTGTGGATCGAGCGATAAAAGTTACGCTTGGGTGTCGAGATATAATCCTTAAACCGGCCCGGCACCATCGGGTAGCGCTGATGCACCACCCCAAGCGCGCGGTAACAGGTTTCAACATCTTCAACCTGCACACGGAAAGCCATCACGTCCGAAAGCTGCTCAAACGATATGTTCTGGCGTTCCATCTTGCGCCAGATGGAATATGGCCGTTTGATACGCCCGCTGATCGTCGCCGTGATACCGTGTTCAGCCATCAGCTTGGTAAGGGCGCCGACCATATCCTTTTCAAGGTCGGGGCTTTCCTCAATCAGGTAATGCAGCCGGGCGTTGATCGATTCCATTGCCTCTGCATCAAGGTGCTGGAAAGCAAGGTGTTCCAGCTCATCCTTCATCGCATGCATGCCGATGCGTTCGGCCAGCGGCGAGTATATTTCGATTGTCTCAAGGGCGATGCGGCGGCGCTTTTCGGGCTTTTTAATGTAAAAAAGTGTGCGCATATTGTGCAGCCGGTCAGCCAGCTTTACCAGAAGCACCCGGATGTCGTTAGACATCGCCAACAGGAATTTACGGAAATTCTCAGCCTGCCTCAGGCTTTCCGTCTGCATCTCGATCTTGGACAACTTGGTGACACCGTCAACCAGTTCCGCAACTTTGGGGCCGAACAGCTCCTCAATTTCGGGGATCGTCGCCACTGTGTCCTCAACAACGTCATGCAATAGCGCGGTGGCGATGGTATTGCAGTCCAGCTTCATATCGGTAAGGATACCCGCGACCTCAAGCGGGTGGGAAAAATACGGGTCCCCGGACGCGCGCGTCTGCGTGCCGTGGGCCTTCATAGCAAATACGTAGGCCCGGTTGAGCAGCGCCTCGTCCACATTCTTGTCGTAGGCCCTGACTGTTTCGACTAACTCAAACTGGCGGATCACCGGCACATCCCTATCTTACACAAACCAACTCTGCTTGCTTCTCAGAAATAATGGTTCTGTAAAATTTATCCAGCTTCTTATGCTGATTATGCTGAATTAGCACTAGCGGGCTGCTTAAAGATAAAAAGCCCGGCAAACATGCCGGGCTTTTCGAAACAGATCAGATAGGAAAGGGTTATTCGCCGTCTTTCTTCGTAGTCTCGTCCATACCCGCCATCAGGATTGACAGATCAACTTCTTCCGGCTCATCCGATTCCACCACCGTACGCATACCGTGGATCACCGCCTCGATAAGGTTGTCGGGGTTCACTTTCTCTTCAGCAATTTCACGCAACGCAACAACAGCGTTTTTGTCGTTGTCCCGCTCCACCTCAAGCGGCGCACCACTTGAAATCTGGCGAGAACGCTGAGCAGCCGACAAAACCAGATCAAACCGGTTAGTGACTTTATCTACACAATCCTCAACGGTAACGCGAGCCATGCTTTAATCTCCAAATTTCTGGTCAAAAAGGAGGCCTTTGAGGCCATACCCTTGATACGAGCGCCAGCTTATACAGGCCATGGCAGCAAGTGTAAAGCAGGGATTCGGCTTATTTTACGCCCGAGCCCCCCACCGGCCCCAGTTTTTTCATACCTTCAAATTCCCCGTTTTCCTGCGCTCGCGCAGCAAGCTGAGCGATGTTTTCCCCTAACACAGGATGTATCCACCCGGGTATCAGGTCCAGAAGTGGCGCCAAGACAAACCCGCGCAGATGCAGTCGGGGGTGCGGTACCACTGGCTCAGGAAGGATCGCAGCAATATCCTCACTGGAGGCTAAGCGTTGCCATATCTCTCTCGACGGTAAAACTACCTGCCCCGCCGCCAACAAATCGATATCGAGGGGCCGCGCCGTCCAACGTGCCCCCGGCTTGCGACCAAATTCCCGTTCCACGGATTGGGTAATCGCCAAAATCTGCTCAGGCACAAGCGTACATTGCATCCATGCCGCGGCATTGGTGTACGCAGGCGCACATGTGCGGACATCAAGCGTTACGGCGGGTGACCGGTAAAAATGCGACAGTTTCACAAGATCGAAACCTCGGGTCTCAAGACGAGCAACAGCTGCTTGTATAGTCTCTTTCGGCGTTCCTGCCCTGGAGGGCAGATTGCCCCCAAACGCAAGGAAAACCTCTATTTTTTTGGCTATCTCAGGCATATAACAATTACTTGATCACCCCCTTGATCGACTGGACAGAGCACCCAATATTTACCATTAATTAATAGAACAACGGGATGCTGCGTACACTCCTGAATCTTTTAAAGTTAGAAGTATTATATTCTTTATTTTTGCGATTGGACCAAGAGATGATTTTCTATCCAGAAGAACGCACCGCGCTCTTCATTGACGGCGCCAACCTTTATGCCACCGCTCGCGCACTCGACATGGAAATAGACTATAAGAGCCTGCGCTCACATTTCACCAAGCAGACACGCTTGATCCGGGCCTTTTATTATACGGCGATCCTTGAGGATCAGGAGTATTCTCCGCTGCGTCCATTGATTGACTGGCTGGACTATAACGGGTTCACTCTGGTCACCAAACCGGTAAAAGAATTCACTGACGAACACGGTCGCCGCAAGATAAAGGGTAATATGGATATCGAGATCGCGGTCGATATGCTTAACATCTCCGAGGCGCTTGACCATGTTGTTCTGTTTTCCGGAGACGGTGACTTCCGCCGCCTGCTTGAGGCCGTACAACGGAAAGGTCTTCGTGCAACTGTAATTAGTTCAAACTCAACCCAGCCGTCTATGATCGCCGATGAACTCAGGCGCCAGGCGGACCAGTTTGTCGATCTTGAAGATATGCGTAGTATTATCGGTCGCAAGGGTGGAGGGCCGCGACGTGCCGGGGCCGCCGCACCGTTTGACGCCGGTTTTGAAGAGCAACTCGGGAGCGAACAAGCCTAAGTGCACACCACCCAAACAAAAGAGGCGGCCAATGCCGCCTTTTGCTTCCTAGCCTGAAATACCATGCCCTCACCTGCGAACAAGAAACATCCTGCGGAACCAGACCCTGGCTGTAACCAATGCCCGCGTCTGGTGGCATTCCGTCAGGCCAATATCAAGCGACACCCGGATTATTATAACGGTGCCGTTACGAGTTTTGGTGATGATGGCGCCGGCATTCTGATTTTGGGTCTCGCGCCCGGCCTTCAAGGCGCCAACAAAACCGGACGGCCATTTACCGGGGATCTTTCCGGCGAGCTGCTGTTTAAATGTCTGGAAACAATGGGCTGGACCGGCGGCACCAATGAAAACAGACCCGACGATTCATTTGTTTTAAGAAATGTTATGCTTACTAACGCCGTCCGCTGCGTCCCCCCGGAAAACAAGCCTACCACGGAGGAGGTGCTGAAGTGCCGCCCTTATCTGATGGCACGGATCGATGCCCTGCCCCGCCTGCGCGTGATCTTCGCGCTTGGAAAGGTCGCGCATGACGCCACCATTCGAGCTTTCTTCCTAAAGCTCGCCGAGTACAAATTTGCCCATAACGCCAGACATTCCTTGCCCAATGGGCTTACCCTTGTCGATAGCTACCATTGCTCCCGGTATAACGTGAATACGGGTCGGCTGACCGAAAACATGCTTCTGGACGCGATGAGAGGCGCACAACAGGCAAATATCGAAGACCGATAGCCAGAAGCTGCGCGATCCTGGAGCCAAAGCGGCCTGAAGCATGGGCTGTAAATACCTCTAATTGCAGACGTGCTTAAAAGAGGGTAGCATTCCCACACGTTCGAGAGAGGAGCGCTTCGATGGACAAAGACACACCGGCAGGAGAGCAGGTCCATTTTCAGGTTGGCGAGACCATTTACCAGCAGGGCAGTGTCTCAAGCGGTGTCTATATGCTTCTCGATGGTCAGGTGGATATATGGCGTTCCGAAGGGGAAGCAAGGCACCATATTGCAGCAATTGGTGCTGGTGAACTCCTTGGCGAAGTAAGCGTAATCCAGCGTAAGACGCATTCTGTCACGGCACTTGTATCAAAGGAAACGTCGGCCCTTTTCATCGGAGCGGAAGCCTTTCGCAAGAGCTTTGCAGATCCACTCGTCCGCCATGTCGTGCATACCCTCGCCCAGCGGCTCAGAAGTTCGTACGCCAGCAAGGCAGCAGCAGAACCGGATACAAGCGGTAGTGCGGTACCCTGTAAAAGCACCAAGGCGACGATTGAAGGTCTCTCTCGTGTCGTTGCAGACAAGCTGCTGACCTTTGTAGAAATTCTTGATTATCCCTTCACCGTAGGCAACCTCGCCTCCATGGATGGCCAGTGTCTTATAAGTCCCGCCAGCCTGAAATTGCCGCTCAAGACTGTACCGGAACTTGCGGATACACATTTTGAAATCCTGCGCCGGGACGGCGGCATATGGGTGCGAGACCTCGGAGCGCCGCAAGGCACTCTGCTTAACGGGACCAAACTTAGCAAATATACGATGAATGCGACAGGAAAGCTAAAGGCAGGCCGTAACGAGGTGATCGCTGGCGGGCCGGACAGTCCTGTCCGATTTCTTGTATGCATCCCGCAGAAGCGAGAGAATTAACCGCGTCAGGCCAGCTCTTTCATCAGTCGTGACTTCTGCCTTGCCCAGTCGCGTTGCTTGACGTCCTCACGTTTATCACGAACGTTTTTACCCTTGCCTAGACCAATCAAAACCTTGGCTCTACCCTGCTCGCTAAAATACATACGAAGCGGCACAAGTGTGTAACCTTGCCGCTGAACAAGGCCGCCCAACTTGGATATCTCCCGCTTATGCATCAACAGCTTGCGTGGTCGACGTGGCTCGTGATTGAATCTGTTACCGTGGCTGAATTCAGGAATATAAGCATTCACGAGCCAAAGCTCACCGTCTTTCTCTTCGGCATAACTATCACGGATATTGGCTTCGCCCGAGCGCAAGGATTTGACCTCAGTACCCTGAAGCGAGATGCCAGCTTCATATTCGTCTTCAATATGAAAGAGATGCCGCGCCTTGCGGTTATCGGCCACAACACGATTGGGTAACTTCTTGTTTTTATCTCTATTTTTATTTTTTCCTGCCATAATTATCCCAGATCAACAGGATCGAGACCGAGGTCATTGATGGTCGACGCAATGATAGAGCGTAAAGGATTGCTAGCCGAAAGAAGTGGTAAGCGAACATGATCGCTGCAAATACCGATAAGCGACCCGGCAAACTTGGCGGGTGCAGGACTTGGTTCCATGAACATACAGCGGTGAAGCGCAAGTAACCGGTCCTGGAGGTCCAGTGCTCTCTTGAAGTCACCCGCCATGCAGGCTTCCTGAAACTCGCTACACAGTTTGGGTGCCACATTCGCGCTGACGGAAATACAGCCGTGACCGCCCATTGCCGTAAAGCCGAGAGCTGTCGCGTCCTCACCAGAAAGCTGCAGAAAGTCTGGCCCCATGGCTCCCCGTTGACTGGCAACCCGGTCAAGATCGCCCGTCGCATCTTTCACGCCAATGATACGCGGCAACTCGAACAGCTCCGCCATTGTCGCAGTTTCCATATCGACCACTGATCTGCCTGGGATATTGTAAATCACAATCGGCAGGTTACTGGCGTCGTGTACTGCTTTGAAGTGCGCGTAAAGCCCCGCCTGGCTGGGCTTGTTATAATACGGTGTGACGACAAGTGCAGCATCTGCTCCAACACTTTCCGCGTGTTGTATAAGGCTAATAGCTTCGCGGGTATTATTAGAGCCTGTTCCTGCCACCACCGGCACACGACCTGCAGCCGTATCAACACACAGTTCGACAACCTTGCGGTGCTCTTCATGGCTCAGCGTCGGACTTTCCCCTGTTGTACCGACTGGTACAAGGCCATGCGAACCTTGTTTGACCTGCCAGTCGACGAATTTCTGGAAGCCGTCGTAATCGACCTCGCCTTCATCGGTGAACGGCGTGATCAGCGCGGGAATAGAGCCTTTAAGCATGGCGGTAGCCTCTCTCGATACAAAAATATCGCGCACCCTAACGCCCACCTTTGAAAAGGGCAAGAGGCTGCGCGACCTGGCAGAAACCATATAAAGGCTTATGGACCGAAATAAGGCCAAAAAAACAATGCGCTGGCCTAACCATCCAGATGGTCGGTTGAACCAGCGCAGCGTTGATAAGGAGATGCTATGATTTAGCGGCGTTTATCGCCACGGTCATGGCCGCCACCTTTTTTGCCATAGCGTTTGTGTTGCTTGGCCGCGTTTTCCATTTCGGCTTTGCTCACTTCGCCATCACCATTACCGTCTGCGCGTTTGAACATATGCACAGCGCGCGACGCGAACTCTTCAAGCGATACCCGTTCGTCATTATCGCGGTCATGCTTGACAATAAATGCCATGCGCGTTGGCTTGAAACGCTCTTCAAAGCGGTCATCGTCAAACTTGCGCCCGGACTTTTCGGCCCGTTCAGTCATACGGTCCTTGTGCTTTTGCATCCGCTTTTCCATCCCTTCGGGGAGCGGCATTTCTTTCGGCAATTCAGCCAGAGCCAAGTAACCGTCACCATCTTTATCGAACTGGTCGAACTTTACTTTAACAGCAGCCATCATCTCATCATGTGTGATAACACCATTATTGTTGGTATCGGCTTCCTTGAAACGCTCACCGCGTTCGCCTGCGGCGAAAGCCGCCCCGGCAAGCAAAGTGGTTGCAATAGTTGCGCTCAGAATTTTTCCAGACATTTTCATCACTTAGTTTCCTTGTTTCTATTTCTTTCAAGTGTTTTTAATGCGCCTCGCCGCCGCATCTGAACTTAATACGAGCATCGCTTTGTTTGCCCTTCGCCTGTTTTTGATCACCGTTTTGTTACTTTCAATTTTGCCGGTGACTTGCCCTGCCCTCAAATGTGTCCTAACTTCCGCTCAAATTGGGGCTAACAACAACATAAGGGACTGTTACATGCGGCTCATAGGGATCGTAATGTCACTTTGTCTGGGAATGCAGGCGGCTCACGCTGAGGCCATCAAGCAAACCAAGGGCGATTTTGAAGATAAATTCCGGCAGCTTGAAGAACATCTGCCAACGCCAAATGTTTACCGTACAGGCTCAGGCGCGCCCGGTCATGCCTACTGGCAGCAGCAGGTTGACTATGACATTGAGGTCAAGCTGGATGAGAAGAACCGCACCATCACCGGCCGCGAAAGTGTTGTTTACAAAAACAATTCTCCGGACACCTTGAATTACCTCTGGCTGCAGCTTGACCAGAACCGGTTCTCAAAGCATTCCGATGCCTATGTGACAATGGAGATGGGCCGTAAAGCATCAAAGAAGATGTCTTTCTCCACTCTGCGCTTTCTGGCCCGCACCGAGGGCGACGACTGGGGCTTCATGCTGACCAAGGTACAATCGGGCGGCAAGGATATTCGCTATACCATCAACGATACGATGATGCGCATCGACCTTGATAAGCCGCTCAAGCCCGGTGACAGCTTCAGCTTCGATATCGACTGGTGGTTCAATATTCCTGAAGGCAAAGCTATGGGCGCGCGCGGGGGCTATGAGCCCTACAGCCGCGATGGCAACGACATCTTCTTTATTGCACAGTGGTTCCCGCGTCTCGCGGCTTACACCGACTTGCAGGGCTGGGAGCACAAGCAGTTCCTCGGCACTGGCGAATTCACGCTTGAGTTCGGTGATTATGATGTCGAGATCACCGTGCCTGCTGACCACATCGTCGGCTCCACCGGAGTGCTGCAAAACCCGAAAGACGTGCTAACGAGCGAACAGCGCAAGCGCCTCAACGAGGCCAAAACCGCAGAGCGGCCTGTGTTTATTGTCAATCAGGATGAGGCGCTCGAAAATGAGAAAGAGGGTACCGACAAAACTAAAACCTGGCATTTCAAAGCAGACAATGTACGTGATTTTGCCTTCGCGTCGTCGCGTAAATTCATCTGGGATGCGCTGGGCGTAAAGCTGCCGGAAAGCGGCCGGACGGTGATGGCAATGTCGCTATACCCTGATGAAGCGGTTCCGCTGTGGGACAAATATTCTACACATTCCATTGCACACACACTCGACACCTACAGCAAGTATTCGTTCGAATATCCTTACCCCGTGGCCTGGTCTGTCAATGGTCCTATTGGTGGCGGCATGGAATATCCGATGATCACATCAAATGGCCCGAAGCCAGTGATCGAAAAAAAGGACGACGGCACAGAAGTCCGCACCTATACGAAGCGCGCGAAATACGGCCTGATATCGGTGATTATTCACGAGATCGGCCATATTTATTTCCCCATGGTAGTGAACTCGGATGAACGAAACTGGGCCTGGATGGACGAAGGCCTAAACAGCTTCCTCCAAAGCCAGTCAGAACGTGAATGGCAGGAAGACTACCCGTCACGCTATGGCCGGGCCAAAGAAGCCATTCCGTATATGGTTAGCCCGAACCAGACCCCGATCATGACACAGTCCGACAGTATCATCGGCTATGGCCCCAATGCCTATACCAAACCGGCTGTAGCGCTGAACATCCTGCGCGAAACAGTCATGGGGCGTGAGTTGTTTGACTTTGCATTCAAGGAATATGCACGGCGCTGGAAGTTCAAACGCCCCTACCCCGCCGACTTCTTCCGCACCATGGAAGACGCATCCGGTAAGGATCTGGATTGGTTCTTCCGCGGCTGGTTCTACACCACGGATCATGTGGATATCGCGCTCACCGGCATCAGCCACGCGCGCATCAACACGCAGGACCCCGAAGTTGAGAACGAGTATGACCGCAAGGAAGACCGCGACGCGCAGCGCTATATCGCCGACATGCGCAACAAGGCGGACAGCATGCCCCGCCGGGTGGACCGCTTCCCCGAGCTTCTGGACTTCTATAACGAAAATGATGATTTCATCGTGACCAAAGCGCAGATGGACGCCTATGAGGGTAAACTCAAAGATCTGGAAGACTGGCAGAAAGAGCTACTCGAGTACGGCCATGAACTTTACCTCCTGGATTTCGAGAACATCGGCGGGCTTGTCATGCCACTGGTGCTGGACGTTGAATACGAGGACGGAAGCCATGAAGAAGTACGTGTCGCCGCCGAGATCTGGCGTGAAAATGCCAAACAAGCGACAAAACTGCTTGTCCGTGACAAGAAAATAAAAACTGTAACCCTTGATCCGTATAACGAGATTGCAGACGCAGACAAAGCCAACAACGTTTGGCCGCCCAAGCCTCACATGACACGTGTCGAACTCTATAAATACCGGTCACAACAGCGAAACCTGATGAAAGAACATTTGGAGACAGAGGAAGCTGAAAAGGCTGCAGCTTCGAAGGAGCAATAGCCATTCACCATCCTTTCCAAGGATTAAAGGGGGCATGCCCCCTTTTTTTGCATAATATACAAAAACCGTCGCCAGACAGTCCCTTGACAAGACCAGCGCGTTAGGCTCCTCTCCGCGCTGGAAACGAAAGCAAAAGCACACAGTCGATGAATATTCAGACGACTTTGAAAGCAAGCATGGGGGTTGGGGCAGTCTTGCTCCTGACACTATACTATGGGCTTGAGAAAGGCCTCGACGGATTATCGTACCTCTTTGTCATTGGTATCATATTGTCGTTCGCTGTGGCAGTCATGCTAGTCCGCGACCTATTCACATACCCTGAACATGCGCGCGCCCTGACCAAGCCCATGATCGACCCTGACAATTTGCCAGAAGCCGTTCTTATTTCGGATTTAAATGGCCATATCAAAGTGATCAATCAGGCAGCCGATCGCCTCTTGTGCCCGCAGGGTCGAGCGGATCACATCAAAGCGCTGTTTAGCGAGTGGCACTCACAGCTTGGAGAGAGTGCACAGGCCGAGCAAGTAGTCGACGCTGTACTGTCCTCACCGGATATCCAGTTCTCTGAATTACTCACTCTCTCTGATGGGCGGGTATTCGAACGTGTCACCCGGCCAATGGTCCGGCACGGTGAACGGCTCTGGGTACTACGAGACATCAGTCATATGCAGGCCGCCGATAGCGACGGTGAGATGCACCGCACCATGGTGGAGGCCGATGCAGCAAGAACTGTGGAGCTTGCCGAACAGCTATATCTCGCTAAATCTGAGCTCGAGGCGAAACAGGCGGAATTAACGCGGCTCGCGAACACAGATTCCCTTACCGGACTGCTGAACCGGCGCCGTTTCAACGCGCTCGGCGAAACAACCGTTACAAACATCCAACCAGATACCGAGGTATGGGTTCTGATGTTGGATATCGACCATTTCAAACGCATTAATGACACCTACGGCCATGCTGCGGGCGATGCCGTCATCCGGGATTTTGCTGAAATCATAGGGTCTACCGTCAACGCCACTGTTGGCAAGGACAGTTTTATCGGCCGCATGGGGGGTGAAGAATTTGCCGCCACCCTGCCCAGCGTGACAGGGCCTGAAGCCTTGGCCTTGGCGGAAACTATTCGTAGTGCCACCGAGGCACACCAAACGGTATGTGGCGAGGAAACCATCCATTTCACCACAAGCGTCGGCCTGGGCCGCTGGCAACGCGGCGAGACAACCATTGAGCCCGCGCTTGACCGTGCGGACCAGGCGCTCTACCGCGCCAAGAAAGCCGGGCGAAATCAGGTGCTCGGGTTTACGTATGAAGCCGCTTAGGAAAACGCCGATGAACAAACGCGCACCAACGTTTCATTATATAAGATGGGGCAAAGCGGGTTCTATGCCCCTGCGGAGATATTTCCCTTTTAAAATCATAATGTTGTGGCTGACCTTCAGCAGCGCGGCTGTTGCCCACAATGTTTTTACAACATTTACGACGATTGAATGGAATTCTGGCGATAAATCAATCGAAATGGTAATGCAGACGCATGCGCACGAACTTGAAGCCCTTCTGTCGCTCAATATAGGAAAACGGCTGACATTCCTTGATGATGGAGACTATGCCCGGCTGGAAGAGGCTGTGAAACCGGCCGTTGACAAAATGGTGGCGCTGGAGGTGGATGGTCAGCTTGTCGACATCACCTATCTGGGCATGGAACTGCAAGGCCAGACTGTATTCCTCTATATGGAGACCAAATGGGTGACCGCCCCAAAAAAAATCACCTTTATGAACGCCATGTTCCTTGACGAATTGCCGGGTCAAAACAATTCGGTCATGGCCACGGTGGGCGGTATCCGCCGCGCCGGTGAAATTGTGGCAGACTCAGGTCCAGTCACAATGGAGTTTTAGCCTGTTTTCACCACTTGCTTGCCACATTCATGGCCGTTAATATCAGCCAAGATCAACAAGAGATATCCCATGCTGAAGAATATAAAAATATCCGCCACGGCCTGTAGCGCCATTGTCCTTGTTCTAGCGTACGTTGCCTCCCCGGCATCAGCGGCTGAGGACATTATGCAGGTCGCTCATGACAGTGCCCGCATCGCAGGCGGTGCACGCTATTGCAAAGCCGATGAAGAACTGATTGACGAGTATATCGGCAAAAGCGAAGGGAAAATTGCGGCATTGGCGAAAGACGAGTACGAAAAAGTCGTCGCTTCTCTGGAGTTCAAGAACATCCTCACCGCCATGAGCGCAAAAGAGCCTGAAGGAGGGTGCCGTGCCTTCCTGCCTTCGTTCGATAAAATCGTTAAAGACGAACGCTAGCTATAATTTCCCGCCAAATGCGACCAGTCGTTGGCGCCCCGCGATAAGAATGCGCGCTGGGCATTGACATGCTATCGTCAGACGGTTGAAACTTGCCGACTGAGATAACCTGCTTGGCGCCTTGAGATAAACTCGGGCGCGCTCGAAGCTCAGGTTTCATATAACAGGAGAACGTGGGTGGTAGACCTCGAAAAAAAATTCCGACTTCTTCTAGCTGGCGTTGCGTTAGGAGCGCTCACCACAGTAACACCTGTAAGTGCAGAAGATGAAAAACCAGCTAAACCAGCCCAGCAGGTTAAACAGGACGAGACCGAAGAAAGTACCGAAGAGGACACCGCCGAGGAAGCGGAGGAAGTGAAGCCTGAGAAGGCGAGCAAAAAGAAAAAAGAAAAAACGCTTGAAGATATAGTTGAAGAGCAGAAGGTGCTCGACGGTCTGTTCAAGCTCTATCAGGACCCGGACAAAGGCAGCCTGATGATGGAGGTTCGAGCTGACCAGCTCGACAAAGAGTTCATCTATTTCTCCCATACCGCTGACGGTGTGGTCGAGGGTGGTCATTTCCGGGGCCAATATCGGCGCCAGAAGGTTTTCAAGATCCAAAAACACTTCGACCAGATCGAGTTTATTGAAGTAAACCCGTATTTCTATTTCGATCCCGAAAGTGCGCTTTCCCGGGCATCGGGCGCAAATATCAGCCCTGCGTCAATTGCGGTCAGCAAAATCAAGGCAACGTCTGAGGATGGTAACCGATACCTGATCAACGCGGACGGCCTTTTTAAGGGAGAGACATTCGATCAGGTAAAACCAAGCGGCGACCCACGGCAAAAACCATGGGAGACATTCAAGCTCGGTAAACTTTCAGGGGCAAAAACCCGCATTGACGAAGTTCACAACTATCCTGAGAACACGGCTGTCACTGTCGATTATGTTTATACGAACCCCTCGCCCCTTAATCACGGTAACTGGTTTGATATCACCGATGCGCGCAATGTAACGGTAAAGGTTCGTCATACCTTGCTTGCCATGCCGGAGAATGACTTCCAGCCCCGTTTTGACGATGCCCGTGTTGGCTATTTCCTTGACTATGTCAACGACATGACCAGTCGAGAAGCCACACCATGGCGCGACATGATCAACCGCTGGAATCTGGTCAAGAAAGACCCCGAGGCCGACGTTTCGGACCCTGTGCAACCCATTGTCTGGTGGATAGAAAACACCACCCCTGTTGATCTGCGTCCCACCATAAAAAAAGCAGTCGAAGCTTGGAATATTGCCTTTGAGGCGGCCGGATTCAGCAACGCTGTCCAAGTCAAGGAACAACCTGAAGACGCAGACTGGGACGCCGGCGATATTCGCTATAATGTGCTGCGCTGGACTTCCAGCCCTCAGCCCCCCTTTGGTGGCTACGGACCCAGCTTTACCAACCCTCGCACAGGGCAAATACTGGGTGCTGATATCATGCTGGAATATTCGTTTCTGACCAACCGCATGAACGCCAGCAAAGTTTTTGAAAGCGCGGCGCTTACGCATGATGAGGAAACGGACGATGAAACCTCCTCCTTCATGCAGCGCCTGCGAAGCCATGAACAGGCCTGTGCGATGGCAGGCCATCTACAACTCAATAATATGGTTGGCAAAACACTGAATACAGTGCTGAGCTCCGGGCCAAAAGCCAGCGAAAAACTGGTTGAAGAATCGATATACTATCTGATGCTACACGAAGTGGGGCACACACTGGGCCTCAACCACAACATGAAGGCAACACAGGCCCGCGCTTATCAGGAAGCCTATGACATCGATAGACAGAAGGACGGGCTTGCCGGCTCCGTAATGGATTACCCCAGCATTAACTTTGCCCCGCCGGGTGAAGACCAGGCGCATTATTATACCGTTCGCCCGGGGCCTTACGATATCTGGGCAATTCAGTTTGGTTATGACCCCGACCTGCAAGACCCTGCAAAGCGGGCAGCACATCTGGCACGCTCTACCGAAAAGGCCCTTGCCTTTGGAAATGACGCTGATGACATGCGTGCCCCTGGTAAGGGCATCGACCCTCGCGTCAATATCTATGACATGACCGATGACGCCGTACAGTTTGCCGAAGACAGGCTCAAGCTTGACCGCGACGCGCTGAGCAAGCTCAAGTCCAAATTTTCAAATCCGGGAGAAAGCTACCAGGAACTTAGAAACGCCTACCTTATCCTGACCGGGGACATGGCGTGGCAGGGCCGCGTCGTGTCGCGGTATGTTGGTGGCGTGTATGTTGACCGCGCCGTACAGGGGCAGAGAGGTGCCAGCGCACCGTACCGCCCCGTGCCGGAAAGCAAGCAAAGACAAGCGATGAAACTGCTCCGCGATTATATTTTTGCGCCGGATGCTTTTGCTGCTGACCCCGCGTTGCTTCAAGCGCTTGCGATTCAGCGGCGCGGATTCTTCCATTTTGCCGGTACAGAAGACCCAAAAATTCATGGAAGGGCTGCCAGCATCCAGGCTGACGTTCTGTCTCACCTGCTGCATCCAAGTACGCTGATGCGCGTCACTGACAGTGCGCTCTATGGCAACACGTACAGCCTCACCGAGATGATGTCTGATTTGACCAGCGCGGTATTCCAGGCCGACAGCCGCGGAGCGGTCAACAGCTTCCGGCAGGAACTGCAGGTGATGTATGTAACGACACTGACAAACATTCTAACCAGCAATGACTATGACTATATCGCGCGGTCCAATGCTTTTGCCAACCTGAAGGAACTCAGGGGCGCCATGGCGCGTTGGCGCGGTGACGCCGCAACCCGCGCACACCGGGATCACATTGCCTACCTGATCGACAAGGCGCTGGAGGTTCACTCAGACTGACGAGAGGAATAAAGATATAAAACAGCGGCGCCCGGCCGCTGTTTTTCTTTTCGCCATCTCTACCTCACGTAACTCGCGCCATTGATGTCAAATGTGGCGCCCGTGGCATGATCACATGACCCGGAGAGCAAAAAGGCTACCATGTTGGCGATATTTTCAGGCGGTGCTGCTGCGCCCATGGGGATTTCTTCCAGCATCCATTCGTTGCCTGGCTCATATGCAACGGCAGCCATATCCGTCTTCACCCACCCCGGCGCTATCAAAAAAGCATAGATGCCCTCGCGGGCGTAGGCTCTGGCAATTGAGCGCATCAATGACACCACTGCGCCCTTGCTGGCAGCATAATGCATGAAAGCGGGCCCGTCCCCGCGAAAAGCTGCCCTGCTCGCGATCGTCACGATGCGACCGCCCTGCCTGACTGAATAATGACCGATAGCCGACCGACACAAGTCTGCGACAGCCTGTACGTTGACCGCCATCACTTGGGCCCAGTCGCTCGCCCATGTGTCGTCGTCGCTTTCAAGCGGGGTTTCAGGCATCACGCCAGCATTGTTTACGAGGCCGGACACATGTCCTTTAAAGCCGATGGCTTGTTGCCACAGCGCTTTTGCTGCACCAGCCTGACCAAGATCGCACTGCAACGCTTCAAGCCTGCCTCGACCAAACTCGGTCTGCAAACTTTCCAGTTCACCCGGGGCGCTAGCATATGTTCCGACAACCGCTGCACCGGCTTGCAAAAGTGTACGTGTTGTGGCGGCACCGATACCGCGCGATGCCCCCGTGACCAGAATAGTTTCATTTTCAAGATTAATCATACTGCCGCTCCCGATGTTTACAGCAGTATAGTCAGCCGATTTGAAATTGCCACGACGCAGCATTAGCGTGCAGAACTCAGTGCGTGTTAATCCACTCGCGAGCCTGCCGCTGCGCTTCGGCTATATCAAACCTGGTCATATCCTGTGCCACTTCACAGCGGTCTACCGCGGCGCGACGGAGGCCACGAATAGCCGCCAGATTAAACCATTTATGCGCCTGCACATAATCCTTGTCGACACCGTGTCCCGTGGAATAAAGCAAGCCAAGGTCATAAAAGGCTTCCGGCGCACCGGCCTCAGCCTTCGCCAGGCGATCAGCGACGTAGCCGTATAGGTCCCTGTCCTTCTGTCCCATGTTGATACTCCGTCCTCTGGAGATGCTTGAAAACAAGCGTACTCCCCTCGTTTTACAGCTCAGGCCACAAAACCGAAACAACACCCTAAACGGAACGGACTATTATAAGGCGGCTTCTTTGAGCGCGCTTGGGAACCTTGAATATAGCAAAAAAAACACCGGGCGGAAACCAATCAAATCACTGCATACTGGGTGGCTTGATGTTCTATGCTTCGCTCCACAGGGAAAACTATCTTCGCCCGGGTTCCAACACCCACACGGCTATCAAGGGAAAAAGTGCCCCCGTGAGCATCTACAAAAGCCTTCACCAGTGGCAAACCCAGGCCTGTACCGTCATGTCGGCGCGACAAGCCGCTATCTGCCTGTACAAAGGGCTGCATAACGCGCTTGATAACGTCCGCTGTCATGCCTGGTCCACAGTCTTCAACTGTAAACTCAATGCCCCCATCAACATTAAGATTATCCGACACCCGGATAATTGAGTTTTCGGGAGAAAACTTGATCGCGTTCGAGATGAGGTTGATCAGAACCTGCTTCACCACCTGAATATCTGCATGCAGGTCATAGTGATGAGCAGCTGCGCTATACTCCAGAACGATCCCACGCGCTTTTGCCATACCTTCCATCATGCGAATGACTTGGCCGGAGAGTTCCCTGGGTGCTTCATAGTCTTCTCTAAGTACAAAGGCACTGGCCTCAAGTTTGGATAGATCAAGAATTGAATTTATCATACCCAGCAGATGGGCACCGCTATCTCTGATGTCACTGATATACCCGCGATGGTTTCGTATATCGCGCCCACGGACATCCTCAGACATGATAAACTCGGCAAAGCCGATTATCGCGTTCAGTGGCGTTCTCAGTTCATGGCTCATGTTCGCCAGAAACTGAGTGCGTGCGCGGGTCGCGGCTTCAGCCTCCATGCGAGCGATATCTAGATCTTTCATCCGACGCTCGGCCCGCTCCATATTAACCTTGAGCAATGTATAAGCCGTACCGATTCCAACATATACACCGTCCTCGACAACTATAAAGCCGGCCTGAAGCGAGTCCTTGTTTTCGCCAATCAGCGCTTTGTTCAACTGATCAAGCGCAACATTATTTTCAATGATGAGTGGGCTTGGGTCCATCAATTCAGCAACTGGCCGCTTTTCGTATAGAGGACGACCATAGCGATCAGCCAACCGTATCAGAAAATCGATCCGCTTGAGCAACCCAACAGGTTTATCGCCGGTAACCACAGGAATAGCCACTAGATCTGTGTCAGTATTAAAGCGCTCATAAACCTCGCTACACGTTGCATGAGGCGGAACGGGAGGGATCGGCATCGAAATGATGTAAGGTACATTCATACAGTCTCTTCCTAACTTATCGGTCAAGATGCAGCGGAACCATTACGCAAACATGACAATCGAGCACTCATTCAAAAAAACAGCACCAGTGTCGCGCAACAAATAGACTCTATGACGTTCATCACTAATTCAGCCAGAGCTTGGTACACTTCCTCTGACGCGTAAATGCCATTAAACCGCCGCTTTCACGGCGCATGAAAAGATGCAGAGACACGAGTGAGGAACAGCGAAATGATTCAAACTGAAAAATATAAAATTCTGGCGATTGCTTTGCCGCTCACCATGCTGACCGCCGCATGTAGCCAGAACATGTCGCCCCACGCCTATGACAGCCACGCTGTCGGTGAAGCAAGACGAGTAGAGCGCGGTGTTATCGACAGCTACCGTTGGGTTGAGATACGCGGAGACAGCAGTGTAGGTACCGCTGTAGGCGTTGGCGTTGGTGCCGCCGCCGGGTCCACCGTTGGTAACAGCGGCGCTGAAAATGTCATTGGTGCAATCGGGGGCGCTTTGCTCGGCGGGTTGTTAGGTAACAGCATCGACAAATCAGCCAGCAAAAAGAGTGGATTTGAGTATTTGATCCGTACCGAAAGCGGCGCACTTATCTCAATCGTTCAGCAAGACCGGCACCCCTTTGCTGAGGGCACGCCGGTGATGGTGGTTTTCTCGCGCGATCGCAACCGTGTCATTCTTGACCACAGCGCGTATGAAGACAACCGGGGAAAAGAAAATGATCGTTACCGCGACGTACCGCCAGTCAAAACCTTTGGCGAAGAAGACGTAATTGACCCTGAAGGGACTTAAACGCAAGAAAGTTAGTTTACCTATCAAATCAAAAAGGCGGCATAAAGCCGCCTTTTTATTCAGAATTTTCTAATCTTCGATTTTCCTAGTTTTCGTATTCCACGACCCAGCGACGGCAGACATAATTACCTGCATTGACATCATACTCGATACATTTACGTATCTCTTTTCCTGGGGGGCTGTATGCCCCATTATCATACTCCCGTATTGTGGGATCATCTCCGTAATAATCGGCAGTATAGCGATAGCCACTGCTGACTGTACGACTGTTGCTTCTGGCGATCGAGTTACCAAGAGTGGCACCAAGGAGGGAACCTACCACAACGCCGGCTGTACGGTTGCGGCCTCCGTCAATCTCAGAGCCAAGTATACCCCCCACAACACCACCAAGGATGGTTCCTACGACTTCGTTTGCCTGATTTGATCCAAAGGATGAGGCATAATAGCTGGGCTCGCTATAGTGATACGAAGCACTATAGCCATGATCCAATCCCGGGCAGTAACCACCATAGTGATAATGACTGTGATGCATATGCCAGGACCAATGGGACCGGGCATGCCAATAGCCGGAATAGAATGGCCAGTCGCTATAGGTATAGTGACCATAATAATGCGGGCGTCCCCAGTATCCATAGGGGTTCGTTCCGATTCCGATATAAATACGGGTGTTACTCCGCCGGTGCCCACGATAATAATAGTCGCGCCGATCATTGCGGCTGCGGCTGTGGTGTCCATCCCTGCTGCGGTGATTATTGTCACGGCTACGATGATCATTACGACCCCGGCGATCATGATTGTCATTCACATGACGACCGCGGTCCTTTACATCGCGCCCGTTGCTGCGTCGGGCATCACTATTCGCCGAATACACCGACTTGGTTCGCACCTTTTTATCTAACCTAAAAGTGCTCATACCATGCACATCCCTGCGATCAGCAGCCTTGGGTTTGTCAATTGTAGGTGTACGCTGTATCCGCCTACTCTGCACCTGACGGATATCTTGCCTGCGCTCTGGTACAGCTTGTGTCCGCGCAGACTGTTTTACCGCACGATCTTGTCTCGCTGGGGTGTAGGCTTTACGGCCGTGATATTCTTGTGCAGCCCTCTGTCGCCCGGGAACCGAGGAAACATCACGCCGGTCTGTCTGCGGAATTCCCTGTCGGGATAAGCGGTTGCCGTCACGAGCCTGCGATGCTCTGGCTTGCGCAAGGCGTGAACCCTGCGCAGCAGAAGGAGCCTCCTGACGCACGCGCTCGCGCCTGTCATCCTTTTTGTCTGCCAAAGATGCTGTGCTTGGCACAATCAACATCGCCGTAGTGAGGAGCAGCAGAGATTTTCTCATCATGGTAACCTCCGTTATTGTTGCAGAAAGCCTAACGGGTCGAAACTGAACAATGCATGAACCTGATATATGGTAGTTGCTGCAGGAAGATAGTCCACCAAACCGCAAAGGGCATCTATTTGCCCCGACCGAACCAATGAGCCTTCATGGGCAAAGGATGTGCTGGGTTGTAATAGATATCGTCACCGCGGCGCCATGCGTCAGTGCGACGCCGTGCTTCTTCCTCATTTGGCTTCATCCCGACACCGCCAAGTGCCAGCCCGGCCCCAAGAAGGCCGAAAGCCGCCGTTTCAGACTTGCTGCCAATTTCATCGCCAATGAGCGCGCCAACTACACCACCAAGGCCAACGTCCAGCAAGCTGATGCCGTCGCCTGATGTCTCATACTGCTGTTTTGTCGTGAACGGCGCAGGCACATGATCCCGATCTGCAACCGTTGGCCAAGCGGAAAAAAGCATACAGCCACCGCCTTCACAAAGATCGCGTGCCTCTATAAAAGCCGTACTCACTTGCTCATTCTCCGCCGCAACTGACGGCTGCAACAGGGCAACAGCCACTCCGGCAATCACAAGTCGAGGTAAATGTCGCACGGCTCTCTCCTTTACCCACTTCTCACTATACCACGGAAGGGGCAAAATTGCGGCATTACCCCCACATAAAAAAGCCCGCGATTAGCGGGCTTTTCTTTTATCGTGATTAAAGAGGCACTTAGCCGTCCAGTTTCGGCTTTAAAAGCTGGTTTACAAGGCCCGGGTTGGCTTTGCCCCCCGTCGCCTTCATCACCTGGCCTACAAAGAAGCCGATCAGCTTGTCCTTGCCCGCACGGTACTGTTCAAGCTGGCCAGGATTGGCGGCAATAACCTCGTCGATGATCTTCTCAATCTCACCAGTGTCGGAGACCTGCTTGAGGCCCTTTTCTTCCACGATGGCGCCCGCATCCTTGCCGGTGTCGAACATGATCTCAAAGACATCCTTGGCGATCCGGCCAGAGATGGTGCCATCTTCTACAAGGGCGAGAAGCTCTGCGCCTTGCTCTGCAGAAACCGGACTAGCAGTCACTGACTTGCCCGCCTTGTTAAGCGCACCGAACAGTTCACCTGTCACCCAGTTTGACGCTTTGGCGGCTACATCCTTGATATTCTTGCCGCATTTGTTGGCAAGCGCCGCGATCAGGTCTTCGAAATAGTCGCACGACTCTTTCTCTGCCACCAATACACTGGCGTTATAATCAGGCAGGCCAAGGTCCTCAACGAAGCGTGCCTTTTTCTCGTCCGGCAATTCCGGCAGGCTTTGGCGTGCCGCATCAATGAATGCGTCATCAAATTCAACAGGCAAGAGGTCGGGGTCCGGGAAGTAGCGATAATCATGCGCTTCTTCCTTGGAGCGCATCGACCGGGTCTCGCCCTTGCCCGGGTCAAACAGCCGCGTTTCCTGATCGATTTTGCCGCCGGCTTCGATAATGTCCACCTGACGCTGTGCCTCATACTCAATCGCCTGACGGACAAAACGGATCGAGTTCACATTCTTGATTTCACAGCGCGTACCTAACGGTTCCCCGGCACGGCGGACGGAAACGTTCACATCTGCGCGCATGCTGCCCTGCTCCATATTCCCATCACAGCTACCGATGTAGCGCAGGATCGTGCGCAGTTTGGTGAGGTATGCACTGGCCTCTTCCGGGCTTGTCATATCGGGCTTGGAGACAATCTCCATCAGCGCAACGCCGGAGCGGTTGAGGTCGACATAAGTATATTGTGGGTGCTGGTCGTGCATCGACTTGCCCGCATCCTGCTCAAGGTGGATACGCTCGATACCAACGTCTTTGCTTCTGCCGTCACCGAGGTCCAGCGTGATCGTGCCTTCCCCCACAATCGGGTGTTTGAACTGGCTGATCTGATAGCCCTGCGGCAGGTCGGCATAAAAATAGTTCTTGCGGTCAAAGACCGAAAACTTGTTGATCTCTGCCCCCAGCGCAAGGCCGGTGCGTACCGCCTGACGGATACATTCCGCATTGATGGTCGGCAGCATGCCGGGCATCGCCGCGTCCACAAGGCTGACCTGCGCATTTGGCTCCGCGCCAAACTCGGTCGAGGCGCCTGAGAACAACTTGGCGTTCGAGATAACCTGCGCGTGCACCTCAAGCCCGATGACAACTTCAAAATCGCCTGTGGCGCCCTGAATAAGAAACTTGCTCATGACGCTTACCTCCACCACTCTTCAGGGGTCGCCTTGAAGGCCGCAGCCTCCTCCAGCACACCGGATACTTTCAACACGGTTTCTTCGTCCCAGGCTTTGCCCAGCACCTGCAAGCCAAGCGGCAGGCCGTTGCTGTCAAGTCCCGCCGGAACGCTGGACCCCGGAATACCAGCGAGTGACGCGGGCACCGTGAACACATCGTTCAGGTACATCGCGATCGGGTCGTTTGACTTTTCACCAAAGGCAAAAGCCGCGCTTGGGGCGGTTGGGGTCAAGATGGCGTCAACACTTGCGAAGGCACGCTTAAAATCATCGGCGATCAATTGGCGTACTTTCTGCGCCTTTAGATAATAAGCGTCGTAGTAACCTGCCGACAGTACATAGGTGCCGATCATAATGCGGCGTTTGACTTCGTCGCCGAAGCCAGCCGCACGTGTCGCTTCATACATATCCACAAGGCCACCGCCTTCAACCTGCTCGCGCAGGCCATAGCGCACACCATCATAGCGCGCGAGGTTCGAGGAAGCCTCGGCAGGCGCGACAATATAATAGGTTGGCAGCGCGTATTTGGTGTGCGGCAGGTTGATATCGACAACCTCGGCCCCCGCAGCTTTAACCCATTCAATTCCCTGATGCCAAAGGGCCTCAATCTCGCCCGGCATACCGGCAAGATGATATTCCTGCGGGATACCAATTTTCATGCCGCGGATATCACCCGTAAGCGCCGCTTCAAAGTTCGGCACCGGGATATCAACGCTGGTGCTGTCCTTGGCGTCAAAACCAGCAATACTCTCAAGCATGATCGCGCCGTCGCGCACACTGCGGGTAATAGTACCAGCCTGATCGAGGCTTGAGGCAAAAGCCACCATACCGTACCGGCTGCAACGGCCATAGGTTGGCTTGATACCGAAGGTGCCGGTAAAGGCCGCCGGCTGGCGGATTGAACCGCCAGTATCCGACGCAGTGGCCCCCATTGCGCAGTAGCCCGCGACCGACGCCACCGAACCACCCGATGAGCCGCCCGGTACAAAATCATTATTGGAGCCCTTAGCCCGCCACGGGTTTTTTACGGGTCCGTAATAACTGGTCTCGTTCGACGAGCCCATGGCAAATTCATCCATATTGAGCTTGCCGAGCATTACAGCGCCGTCGTCCCATAGGTTTTTGGATACCGTGCTTTCATATTCGGGTTTGAAGCCGTCAAGGATGTGCGAACACGCCTGGGTGTGTACACCCTTGGTGGCGAACAGGTCCTTGATGCCCACCGGAATACCGGTCATGCCCTTGCCTTCGCCTGCCTTGAGCTTGGCGTCCGCACGGTCAGCCATCTCAAGCGCCATCTCTGGTGTTTTGGCGACATAGGCGTTCAGGCCTTCCGCGGCGTCGACCGCAGCAATATGCGCTTCGGTAAGCTCGCGGGCGGTCAGGTCACCTTTTTTGAGAAGGTCTCTTGCTTCCGCAATCGACAGTTTGGTCAAATCACTCATCACACCCGCTCCTACTCAATCACTTTTGGTACGGCGAAAAAGCCATATTCGCCGCGAGGCGCGTTCTTGAGAACGCTTTCCTGCTTGTCACCGTCGGTGATCTTGTCCTCGCGCCAGCGAAGCTTCACATCCACCACGCTGGACATCGGCTGAATATTGTCGGTGTTGACTTCGTCAAGCTGCTCGACCCAGCCGAGAATGTTATTAAGCTCACCCGCAAGTGGTTCCAGCTTGTCATCTTCAATTTTAATACGTGCGAGCCGGGCAATTTTGGCCACTGTCGCCTTGTCAATGTTCGACATGAAAATTCCCTATGGACTGTCAGGAAAAACCGTTGAATTCAGCGCGGAACTTAGCGCCTGAACACGCAGACGGCAAGCGGGAATGCACCCGCCCGTGGAGTTTTAGTGCTGCATAGACTGCCGGAGTGGCTCGATCTGCCCATACGCAAAAAAACTACTAATTGAAAAGCCGTCATTTGAGAGCGGTAAATAAAGCATTGTCAGCTTCACATGCGGCGGTGGCCCTGAACGTTCGTCACTTTTGCCAACAACAGCGCATTTATGTTCCGCCGCATAGTTCAAAGATGCAATTACACGGTCCGCTATTTCAGGCTTGTGGACCTGACGAACACATTTACCGGTCACATTATTGTATGCAGCAGCCGCAGACGAACCATGGAGCGTGACCCGCGAATCCATAATGGTCCCGGATGATGACCAGACCGGCTCCATGAGGGCTACCCACGGTAAGTAGTCTTTCAAATCGGACGGAGAAATATCGTCGCGACAGTTGAAGGTGCGACCATTCCGCTTTTCTTTAAGATAATTCAGTAGATACTGAAACTTCTCGTTCAGATTTCTATCGTCCTCGGCCAGACTCAGCCCATAGCGCCCCTGACCATACCCCTCCTTGTCACCAATACCGTCAATTTCTGTCGCAAAAGATGAAATATTCGCCTCCCGATCGCGGATAAGTAGGGAAGTATTCCACTGAATTCACCACCCCAAGGAAAAATACTCTTCAATCAACGATGCGTCCACACCTATTGAGTTCGATTGAGATTCGCTTTGAAAGGAAAGTTTCTTCTTGCTATCCGCTATCGGACGGAGCCAAATCTGGGACATGGATAAGCACCTCAAGACAACCGGTAAAACAACGCTGCAAATTCGTCCAGCCAGACCATCAGATGCAAAGGCACTCGCTTCCTACGCCAAACGTACCTTAGCGAGCGCGGAACACCTGATAACCAAGCCTCAGGAATACCGCTACAGTCCGCTCAGACAGCGATTTGCGGTCGCTCGCAAATGCGCCTGCCCAGATGAAACCCACTTCATTGCGATTACCCGAGATGGTATAATAGGCTCTATCGAATGTTGGACCGACCACCGCAGCCGCGTGAGACACAGTACGACCTTTACCATGTCGGTGCATGAGGCTTACCGAGGCACCGGGGTTGGCAAGAAACTTCTTTTGCATTTCATCAATTGGGTGCAAAACCATCCCAGACTGGAACGCATCGAGCTTCATGTACACGCAGACAATGCCGCAGCTTTGGCGCTCTATCAATCGGTGGGCTTCACCCTTGAGGGAACCCGTGCGTGCGCTATACGATATGAGGATGGTCGCGTGATTGATGATCACATCATGGCTTTATGGCCCTAGAAAACATGAAGCACCCTGCGTCGGTGCCCCAAGGAGAAGACAAAAATGGCCAAACACAAGACAGCACCTGCGGCAAAATTCCTGCTGGCCATAGCAGCGATCATTGTGTTGATCCTGATTGCAGGCATAGTTTTCACAAGCAACCAGCCCACGATGATGCGCTGGGCATTTGTACCCAGCCATGAGATCGCGACCGAGGACTTCGGTAAGGCACCGAACTACGCATCAGAAAACAGCTGGGCCGCACGACCAGGCTTATCGTCCAATGCCCTATCGCTTCCTGACGGAGTTATGCAAACCGCGATGGTGCCAGAGGCTGATGTCTTTTATATTCATCCGACGACTTACCTTGCCAAAGAACGCTGGAACGCACCTCTTGAAGGCGACGATGCTGCGGTAGGCAGGCGCAAAAATTTTGCGCTTCGCTATCAGGCAAGTTCTTTCAACCTTGCTGGACAGGTCTACGCGCCCAAATACCGTCAAGCGGCGTTTGGCGCTTTTTTTGATGAAAGCGGACAAGGTGTACAGGCCATCATGCGCGCCCATGCTGACGTTTTGGCGGCCTTCGACCACTATATTTCGCAAGACAACAAAGGTCGCCCCTTTATTCTTGCGGGGCACAGTCAGGGCTCGCTGCACGCCTTGTTATTATTGGCCGAACGGATCGCACCGAACCCGGACCTGGAGGCACATATGATCGCAGCTTATATCATCGGGTGGCCCGTCAGCCTGGAAGGTGATTTGGGCGCACTCGGCGGGATTGGCCCCTGTGAGGGTCCGCGCGACACCGGTTGCGTCATATCGTTTCAGAGCTTTGCCAAGGATGGTGATCCATCTGCTGTTCTTGAGGCATTTGCAAAAACACCCGGCCTGAATGGCAAACCACGTGCCGGAACCACCATGCTTTGTACCAATCCATTGACATGGCATGTCGGCGGCAAAGCGCCACGCACAGCCAACCAAGGCGGGATGGAGCTTATCGCAAACACCGGCACCATGTCCGCGCCTATCCCTGAGCTTTCAGGGGCACGCTGTGGCAAACGCGGTATTCTATACCTCAATGAACCGCCGCAAGGCAGTTGGAAGGAGTTCGTAATGACAGGCGAAAACTATCACGCTTACGATTACAACCTATTTTATATGAACATTCGATCCAACGCGGCAAACCGTGCGTCCGCATGGCTGGAGGCCCACCGGTGAGCACTGTTTTCAACATATCGGAGCTCAAAGCCCAGTTGCCCCGGGGGAAGCGTCTATTGGGCTTGGATATCGGCTCCAAGACTATTGGGCTGGCGCTCTCCGACACCACCCTGACTATCGCCACACCGATGGAGACTATAAAGAGAAAGAAGTTCAAAGAAGATGTGGCTCACCTTCTCGCCATAGTCACGCAACAGGGCGTAGGAGGATATGTTTTGGGTTGGCCGGTTAATATGGACGGCAGCGAAGGGCCACGCTGTCAAAGCACTAGGGCGTTTTCAGACAACTTGGCAAAGGTCAGCGGCTTGCCTCAACTATTCTGGGATGAACGATTATCTACCGCAGCTGTAGAACGCACACTGATAGAAGCTGACCGCAGCCGCGCACGGCGAAAAGAACTCGTCGACAAAATGGCCGCCGGCTATATTTTACAGGGGGCCCTTCATGCGCTTTGACCCGCACCTGGACGCAGAGTCCGGCCCCAATATCGATCATCTGCTCAGGGCCAACTTCCCGACCGAGTTTGAAGCAAATCTTGTCGACATACTACGGAAATCCAGGCGCATGTGCGCAGAGCACGGGCTTTGGGACAAAGGCGCATTAGTTGGCTATGTCGGCTATTCTCCAGTACGGATCGAAGGCATGGATACCAAGCGGCAAATCTGGGGATTGGGGCCAATGGTCATCGACGCAGGGCATCAACGGCAAGGCCATGGGAAACATTTTCTTGAAGAGAGTCTTGATTACATTGAAGTCGATGCCGTCGTTCTGCTCGGGCATGTCGAGTTTTATTCCCGGCAAGGCTTTAGGCCCGCCATAGAGTTCGGCCTCCGGTATGGGGAAGATGACACCCGTGAAAGCGCCTTTTTTGCAATGGAATGCTGGAAGGGCGCGCTTGAGGGACATAGCGGTCGCGTGCTCTATGAAGATGTTTTTTACCGGGAATAAGCTAATGGCAAAAAAATCTGCTAAAATCCCCATGCCCGGAAAACCCGTTAAATCATCCCGCACCGGCCGCCCCATCATGGCCGCCCTTGATCTTCTGGGACGACGATGGGCACTGCGCATACTTTGGGAGCTTCGCGCCGGGCCTGTCGGATTTCGTGACCTTCAAGCCAGATGTGAGAATATGTCGCCGAGTGTATTATCAACCCGTTTATTTGAACTGAATGCAGCGCAAGTCGTGACAGCGACGGACGACAGACGCTGGACCTTAACCGGCCAGGGACGGAAGTTACTCAAAGCGCTGGCCCCCCTCAACAAATGGTCTGAAAGCTGGAACACCTCGCTTCAGGGCTAATATATGGTCACACCCCCTGAGACCTGCCACTTGATTTCTGATCTATCAATGCTACTTTTTTAGAAGCAATAATAGATGGAGACCACAATGCCTGCCCCCGTCGTCACTCCCCTCGAACCGCCTTACACACCTGATATTGAAGCGATGCTGAAAAAATGGATGCCGCCCGGTGCCCACATGGCGCCCCTGGCTCTTTTTCGCAGTCTGGCAAAAAACGAACAGCTCATGGCAGCCATGCGGCCACTTGGCTCATATTTCCTTGGCAGCCACTCGCCACTGAGCATACGCTTACGCGAGCTCTTGATACTGCGTTCATGTCTCCTGTCAAATTGCGAGTATGAATGGGGAGTCCATGCCACAGCTTTTGCCGCAGCAGCGCAGTTAACAAGCAAGGATGTTGACGCATTAAGCAAGGGGAGTTGGGACGATATCCGCTGGACCCCCGCAGAACAAATGGCGCTCAAAGCCTGTGATCAACTCATCGCGACGGCAAACATGGATGCGGATACCCGGTTAAACTTGCGTACTTATTATAATGAGGCGGAAATTCTTGCCATCATCGCACTGATTTCCTGGTACAGACTGATCTCCTGTCTTGCCAATACCGTGTGTGGCCCGCTTGAGCCGTGGGCGGCGCGTTTCCCAGCAACAACATGACAATGGTTGTGAAATCACACTGTCACCGTTATGGATAAGCTCTTGCAGCACGGCATGATTGCCCCTATAAGGCCAGCTTGATGAGCACACACACGACCGGATCGGCATCTTACCCGCGCGCGGAAGTTTCTCCGCCCTCGGGCCACCTTTTCCCTCACAAACACCTTCTCGGCACTTGGGCGCTTGACCCTACCTCTATCAAGTTCCTGCTTGATACAGCGGATGGTTACGCAGAGCAAAACCGGCGGGCGAAAAAGTCCACGAGCCAGTGTGAAGGGCTAACACAAATCAACCTCTTCTTTGAGAACTCAACGCGCACATTGATGAGTTTCGAGATTGCAGGTAAGCGCCTCGGCATGGATGTGACGTCCATGTCGACAGGTACAAGCTCCATCAAGAAAGGGGAAACCCTTCTCGATACGGCCGCGACGCTGAACGCAATGCACCCTGATGTTTTGGTCATGCGGCATGCCGATAGCGGCGCGGTTAAACTACTTTCGGAAAAGATGGAGTGCGCGGTCATCAACGCTGGTGATGGTCGTTCAGAACATCCCACACAGGCGCTTCTGGATGCCCTGACAATCCGTCGGAGAAAAGGCAGGCTACACGGCCAGACCATTGTGATTTCCGGAGATGTAGCCCATAGCCGGGTCGCTCGTTCGAATATCTACCTGTTGAATGCCATGGGAGCGCGGGTTCGCCTTGTCGCCCCACCAACCTTGCTGCCGAAGGACGTGGACCGACTGGGTGTGGAGGTCTGCCACCGTATGGAAGAAGGGCTGGAGGGTGCTGATGTAGTGATGATGTTACGCCTACAGCAGGAGCGCATGCAAGGCGCATTCCTGCCGTCGTTGCGAGAATATTACCAGTTTTGGGGCCTCACCCACGAAAAGTTAAAGTATGCCAAGCCTGATGTACTGGTCATGCATCCCGGCCCCATGAACCGAGGTGTGGAGATCGCTTCAGACGTCGCGGATGACCTCGACCGGTCCGCCATTGAAGAACAGGTAGAAATGGGTGTTGCCGTCCGCATGGCTTGCCTTGATATCCTGACCCAAGGCCTGAGAGATGACAACACAGGTGGGGGAGCCTCAGAATGATAACAGCATATATAAATGCCCGTATTATCGATCCCTGCACAGGATACGACGGCAACGGCACCTTGGTCACCGAGGGTCAAACCATTGCGGCCTTCGGGCCAAATGTTAAAGCGCCGGCAGACGCTGCAATCGTTGACTGTCATGGCCGAGTTCTTTGCCCGGGGTTCATCGATATGCGCGCCCACCGCGTAGATGCAGAATCTGCCCTCAAAGGCGGGATCACCACAGTTATTCTCCAGCCGGACCAAACCACCATCATCGACACAGACGCAGTGGTTGAACGCATTCGCCGGCGCTCGGAAGACAGCGAAACCGTGCATGTCTTTCCAATGGGCACAGCGACCAGAGGCATGCAAGGCAGCCAGATCGCCGAGATTGGCCAGATGTTACAGTCTGGAGCCGTTGGCTTTACCGATTGTCGCACGCCGGTTTCTGATAGTCAGGTCATGCGCCGTTTGCTGGAATATGCAAACCATTTTGGTGCTCTTATCGTGCAGTTTGCCGAAGACAAAAGTCTTTCCTGTGGTGCTGTGGCGCATGAGGGCGAAATATCCACGCGTCTGGGCTTGACAGGCGTGCCCGCTGCGGCCGAGGTCATACAGATCGAACGCGACGCAAGGCTGGCTGAACTCACGGGTGCCCGCATCCATTTTGCGCTGATATCCAGCAGGGACGGCGTCGAAGCGATCCGCGCCGCGAAGAAGCGAGGTATCAAGGTTACATGCTCAACAGCACCACATTACCTGCACTTGAATGACAATGCTCTTGAAGGGTATCGCACCTTTGCCAAAGTCAGGCCTCCGCTACGTTCCGAGGAAGATCGGCTGGCTCTGGTCGCGGGCCTCGCGGATGGTACCATTGATACAGTGGTGTCAGACCATGACCCCAAAAGCGCTGACGTGAAACGCCTGCCGTTCAGTCAAGCGGCTGAAGGCCTTGTTGGCTTTGAAACCTTACTGCCCTTAACGCTTGCGCCCGTGCATTCAGGCCACATCGAATTGATGACACTGCTGCGCGCGCTTACGAGCAAGCCAGCTGAACTGCTTGGCCTGCCCTCGGGTCGGCTTGACCAAGGCGCCCCCGCCGATTTGGTTATATTTGATCCGGATAAACCATGGCGAATAGCGCAGGATGACTTACTATCGAGCGCAAAAAATATGCCGTTTGACACCCTGCCCGTTCAAGGGCAGGTTTGGCAGACAATTGTGGCAGGCAAAGCTTTATATAGCGCTGCCTGATGATTTCAGCGATGCGCATGACTTGCGCAGGGAAGGTCGCACATGAGCTTTTCACTTGAAATGGCCACAGTATTGCTACTGAGCTATCTACTGGGTGCAATTCCCTTTGGTCTGCTTTTCACACGGCTGGCAGGCGTTGGTGACATTCGCGAGATCGGCTCTGGCAATATTGGCGCGACGAACGTACTGCGGACAGGTCGTAAGGACCTTGCGCTGGCAACCCTACTGCTTGATGCTGGCAAGGGAGCCATCGCCGTGTTAGTCACCCGCTATTACGTCGCTCCTGAGCTTGCCCCCTTGGCGGGTGCTGCGGCTTTTATCGGACATTGCTTTCCGGTTTATCTGGGTTTCAAAGGTGGTAAAGGCGTAGCCACATTTCTGGGCACCCTTTTTGCCGTCTCGTGGCTACTTGGGTTGGCAACCGCCTTGATATGGCTCCTTGCAGCGCTAGCGTTTCGCATCTCTTCCCTGTCGGCCCTTGTGGCAGCACTGCTGGCGCCAGTTATCAGCTTCTACCTGATTAATGAGATTGACTGGCTCCCCATAGCGTTCATGACCCTCGTCATTTTCATAAGACACCGGGACAATATATCACGGATACTCAATGGTACTGAGCCGAAGATCGGCAGTAAAAAGCAATAAACCGCGCGGTGTAAGATTGACATCGGCTTATTTTCGCGCCACCCTCCCCGCATGAACAAAACGGAAACACCCGCACAGTTCCCCTATGCTGAGCAATTGGCACGATTGCGCCTGATCCGTACCGAGGGCATAGGTCCTGTGCTGTTTCGCCAACTGACCGAACAGTACGGCAGTGGCATCGATGCGGTCGAGGCACTGCCGGAGCTGCTCGCGAAACGAAAACGTCCCGGCAAGCTCGCGGCTTTATATATATGCGAGCAAGAACTGGAAGCAGTGCACCGTTTGGGCGCTGCAGCCCATTTTCTCGGGGAGCGAAACTACCCGTATCGGCTAGCCGCCGCCGACGATGCGCCACCCGTCATTTATACACTGGGCGACCTTGATCATATCTCGCCGCCGGCGGCACTCGGCATCGTTGGTGCCCGCAACGCAAGCGCAAGCGGCATCAAGATTACCAAGACAGTCGCCTCGGAAGTGGCCCGGGCTGCCGTGACAATTGTCTCTGGCCTTGCACGTGGCATCGACACCGCAGCACACGAAGCAGCGCTGGCAGGTAGCACGGTTGCGTGTGTTGCGGGCGGGCTTGACGTCATATACCCCCGCGAGAACACCAAGCTATATGACGCCATCTGTGAACGCGGGGCTGTAGTTAGTGAAATGCCGCCGGGCACCCAACCACAAGCAAGGCATTTCCCGCGGCGCAACCGCATAATCTCCGGCCTGTCCGATGGTGTATTGATTATTGAAGCCGCTGAACGCTCCGGATCTCTTATCACTGCACGTTTTGCGGCAGAGCATGGCCGGGATGTCTTCGCAGTTCCAGGTAGTCCGCTCGATCCAAGGTCACGGGGCGGCAACCGCCTTATCAAAGACGGCGCAGTACTTGTCGAATCCGCTGCCGATATCATGCAGGAGTTGGAGCGTTGGTCAGATGATAGACCGCGACAGATCAAGCCCGCAACACCCCCGTTCAAAATCACGCCAAACGTGCCAGCCACCCAGATAAGCCGTTGCAGAGGCCGTGAAGGTGTATTGGCGCTGCTGAGCCATGACGCCATACACGTGGACGAACTCGTTCGGCTGAGCGGCATGAAAGCCGAACAGGTTTTGGTTGCCCTGATGGAACATGAAATTGCAGGCCAGATCAATCGTCATCCGGGAGGAAAAATTAGTCTTTCCTGAAATTGGCCCGGCACTGTAAATTCAACGTAACACGAAGAAGGCATTGCATTCCGCGCAGCTTCGAACTAGGTGAAGGCTTGAAACGCACACAGTAATGCATGCAATAATCAAGGATAGGGACAGTCGGACGTATGAACGTCGTAATTGTAGAATCACCCTCCAAAGCCAAAACCATCAATAAATATCTTGGTAAGGATTTCAAGGTATTAGCAAGTTTTGGTCATATTCGGGATCTGCCCGCGAAAGACGGCTCGGTCAAGCCGGACGAAGATTTCGCCATGGATTGGGTGGTCGACCGCGATTCGAATAAGCGACTGACCGACATCGCAAAAGCCGTCAAAGACGCCGATCGCCTCTATCTCGCAACTGACCCCGACCGTGAAGGTGAGGCAATCAGTTGGCATGTGCTTGAGGTGCTGGCGAAAAAACGTGCTCTCAAAGATGTCGAAGTCAAACGTGTCGTCTTTAACGAGATTACCAAATCCGCGATCCTGAAAGCCATGGCCGAACCGCGCGACCTTGATGACGAGATGGTCAACGCCTACCTCGCCCGGCGCGCTCTTGATTATCTTGTCGGCTTTACCTTATCGCCCGTCCTGTGGCGTAAACTGCCCGGCGCCCGTTCTGCGGGACGCGTACAGTCTGTCGCGCTGCGTCTCGTCTGCGAGAGAGAAAGCGAAATCGAACGCTTCCGTGCCCAGGAATATTGGTCCGTAGAAGCGGCGTTGAATGGTGCATCTGGCAAGTCTTTTGCCGGGCGGCTGTTCGCCATGCACGGCGAGAAGATCAAAAAATACGGCATCAGCAACGAGGCAGATGCCAAGGCAGCGGCTGCTCTGGTGGAAAAAACGCCATTAACCGTTGCGACCGTTGAACGCAAACCTGCCCGTCGGCACCCGCAACCACCGTTTACAACATCTACTTTGCAACAAGAGGCCGCGCGAAAATACGGCTTCCCTGCCAACCGAACCATGCGCGTGGCACAAAGCCTCTATGAGGGAAAGTCGATAGACGGGGAAGTGACGGGTCTTATTACCTACATGCGTACCGATGGGGTTACCATTGCGCAAGAAGCGCTCAACGCTACCCGAGCTGTTGTTGAAGACCGTTATGGCAAAAATTTCCTGCCCGACAGTCCCCGCGTCTATAAAACCAAAGCCAAGAACGCTCAGGAAGCTCACGAAGCTATTCGCCCGACCGACCCTATGCGCCGCCCAAGTGAAGTTTCCCATGTTCTGGATGCGGATGAACTCAAGCTCTATGAGCTTATCTGGCGTCGCACCATCGCCAGTCAAATGGAAAGTGCGCGCCTGGAACGAACCACCGTCACCATATTGAATGCGGACAAAACCGCCGAAATCAGGTCTACCGGTACCGTTATTGAGTTTGATGGCTTTCTCTCTGTCTATCAGGAAGGCCGTGACGATGATGGCGAAGAAGACGATGCACGCCTGCCAAAATTGACCGAAGGTGAAATATTAAACCTTGAGACGGTAACACCAAAACAGCATTTCACCGACCCACCACCAAGGTTCACCGAGGCATCCCTCGTGAAACGGCTGGAGGAACTGGGTATCGGGCGTCCATCAACCTATGCTTCCATTCTGACCGTGCTGCGCGAACGCAGTTATGTCCATATGGAACGAAACCGCTTTATTCCAGAGGATAAAGGTCGGCTCGTCACAGCCTTCCTTGAGAAGTTTTTCCACCGCTACGTCGAATATGACTTCACCGCCAACCTTGAGGAACAGCTGGACCATGTCTCTGCTGGCGAGGAAGACTGGAAAAAGGTGTTGCGGGACTTCTGGTCATCTTTCAAACCCAAAACAGAAGAAATTCTCGGCGTTCGTAACGCGGAAGTTATTGATGCCCTTGATGAATATCTTGAACCAATGCTTTTCGCCGAAAGCGAAGACGGGAAAAACCCGCGTAAATGCCCAAGCTGCGACGATGGCCGCCTGGGCTTGAAAACCAGCAGGTATGGCGCTTTTGTTGGCTGCTCCAACTATCCCGAATGCGCTTATACGCGCCCCTTCGGTAGCAATGGTGAAGACACTGCAGCCACTGATGAGCCTGCTAACCTGGGTGATGACCCTGAAACCGGTGATCCCATCAGTGTACGGACTGGCCGCTTCGGCCCTTATATTCAGGTTGGCGAAGCCCAGAAGGGCGAAAAACCGAAACGAGCCAGCATCCCGAAAGACATGGATGCAGGTAGTCTCAGCCTTGAACAAGCACTACAATTACTCTCCCTTCCCCGCGAAGTGGGTATACACCCTGAAACAGGGAAGCCAATAACGGCAGCTATTGGGCGCTATGGCCCTTATGTTGCACACGACGGTACATACGGAAAACTGGCTTCCACGGAAGAGGTTTTCTCCGTTGGTCTGAACCGCGCGGTATCTCTCATTGCGGATGCTGCTGCGAAAAAGGGGGGCAGCGCTAAAACCGTTCTTAAAGAACTGGGCGAACACCCGGAAGACGGGGACCCGGTGAGGGTGCTGGACGGGCGCTACGGTCCTTACGTAAATCACAAACGCACCAACGCAACCTTGCCTAAAGGAACGGAGCCTGAGAGTGTCACACTTGAGCAGGCGCTTGAATGGCTGGCGGCCAAGGCATCTTCCAAGAAAAAGAAAGCGCCTGCCAGAAAGAAGAAAGCGTCCTGACCGGGATGCTTTCTTAAGGCCGACATGGCAATATGCTGATACTCACTCATGCTTACGGCCCATTGCCTCCTGAGTGATAGAAAGGACATGCCCCTTGGCGAAATACCAACCCGGCCCACTGCCTACTCGCGAAGAAATACTGGATTTTGTCCGTAACTTCTCCGGCGGGAAAGTCACCAAACGCGATATAGCACGCGCCTTCGGCGTAAAGGGACCCGACAAAGTATTTCTCAAGAAACTGCTGCGCGAACTGACAGAAGATGGTGTGCTGACCAAAGACACCGGGCACGCCCTGCGCCCCGCAGATCGCCTTCCTGGCGTACAGGTCGTAGAATTTGCCGGACTGGACAAGGGCGGTGAAGCACTGTTGAAACCGGTCAATTATGAAGGCGGAGGCAAGCCGCCACTCATTATCCTCAAGCAAAAGGCTGGAAAAAGGCCCGGACCAACGATGGGGGCCGGAGACCGTGCGCTTGTGCGCCTCACGTGCATCAAAGACGAACCACCAGTATACCGCGCATCGATTCTGAAAATATTGAAGCCCGCGCCAAGATCCATTATGGGCGTGTTTCATGGTAGCCCAAACGGTGGCCGTGTGCACCCCACGGACAAAAAGAATCGCGACGAGTATTGGGTGGACCGCGATGACGTGATGGGTGCGGAGGAAGGCGAACTCGTGCTTGCGGAGCCGGTTAAATCCAGCCGGCAAATGGGGCCCAAGCGCGTTCGAGTGAAAGAACGCCTCGGGGATGTGTCTGATGCCCGGTCCATCAGCATGATCGCAATTCACAGCTTGGATATCCCTTATGAATTTCCGAAAGAAGCGCTTGAGGTAGCGGAAGCCGCCAAGCCAGTCGCTCTGGGTAAACGGGACGATCTTCGTGCAATCCCCCTGATTACCATAGACCCGTCGGACGCCCGTGACCACGACGATGCCATATGGGCAGCACCGGATGACGACCCGACTAACGAGGGTGGCTGGCACGCCATCGTAGCCATCGCAGATGTCGCGCATTATGTAACCATTGGCTCACCGCTGGATCGCGAAGCCCTAAAGCGGGGTAATAGCTGTTATTTCCCCGATCGTGTAGTGCCCATGCTGCCGGAAACGCTATCTGCTGGCCTGTGTAGCCTTATGCCGGGCGAGGAACGTGCCTGCATGGCCGTCCACATCTGGTTTGACAAGAACGGTGTAAAACTTAGGCATAAATTTGTGCGCGGGTTAATGAGAAGTGCGGCAAACATCTCCTATGAGCGCGCCCAAGCCGCCCTGGACGGCGAGCCTGACGAGTTAACTGCGCCTCTACTTGAGACCGTACTCAAACCTCTCCATGGTACATTTAAGGCGATTATGAAGGCGCGGGCGAAACGTCAACCGCTTGAGCTCGACATGCCTGAACGCAAAATCGTCTTGAATGAATCTGGCCATGTAGCAGGGATCACCATCCGGGACCGCTTTGATGCCCACAAGATCGTTGAAGAATTAATGATCACTGCCAACGTCTGTGCGGCAGAAGAACTTGAAGCGCACCGTGTACCGGCAATGTACCGCGTGCACGAAGAGCCACCAATGGACAAGATGGAATCGCTGAGAGATTTTCTTGCCACCCTCGAACTTAATCTTGCCAAAGGAAGTGTCACGATGCCGCGCCTCTTCAACGGCATCCTCAGCCAGGTTAAAGACAGCCCCCATGAGCGCCTCGTCAATGAGGTTGTTCTGCGCTCGCAAACTCAGGCTTATTACTCTCCTGAAAACATGGGGCATTTTGGCCTTGCCCTGCCACGCTATGCTCATTTTACGTCACCCATCAGACGGTATGCCGACCTCGTCGTGCACCGGGGGCTTATTCGGGCGCTCAAACTTGGCAAAGACGGTCTGTCCGACGAACAGGCCGATCAGCTTTCCAGCATCGGGGAACAGATCTCCAGTACCGAGCGCCGCGCAATGGCGGCTGAGCGGGAATCCACCGACCGTTATCTCGCGAATTATCTCGCTGACCATGTCGGCGACGAGTTTTTCGGCCGCATCACGGGCGTAACCCGGTTTGGTCTTTTTGTCAGTATTGAGCCTTCAGGCGGTGACGGATTAATTCCCATTTCAGAAATCGGTACGGATTTCTATAGCCATGACGAAGCTCATCATCGCCTTGTGGGCGAACGTTCCGGAGAAGAATTCAAGCTGGGAGACCGTATAAAGGTACGGCTGACCGAAGCTAATCGCTTCACCGGAGGCCTCAAGCTGGACTTGATCCGCGACGACGAAAATTCAGGAGGGGTCACATCACAGAAACAGCACAAAAAGCTCGGAGCACGCCACAATCGGAGTGGTGGCCGCCCAGCAAGAGGAAAACGTCCTCCCGCCGGTCATCGTTCCAAGGGCAAGGCACGGGGTAAAGCTAAAGGCCAATAATAGGTTGGACCAACCGCCCGATAACACTGTGCAGTTTTATCGGAGCATCTGTCACCACCAGACAAATGCAGTCCTCACCCTCATCAATGATAGGTTGGTGATCTGTGACGTTGGCGTCCGCTACTTCTATGAGCCCCGGCGTATAGTGTTTCTGACCGACAGTATATCCACCAGTTAAAACCAACGTAAACTCGGTACCCCGATGGTCATGGAACGGCATCGCTGTGCCACCGCGTGCCCGCAGGAGCCATAGGCGCTCACCATTGTCATAGCTTCTGAGCTTGACGCGTTTCATACCCGGCCCCATGAACCGCCACTTAAGATCATCCAGGCCTTTCCCCATATACCGCGCCAAAGGAGATGGAATTCGGT
>NZ_JBLXGZ010000037.1:0-38684 GCF_048260245.1 Kordiimonas sp.
TGCATGTCGGCCCCGCCTGCACGCATAAGATAGGCGCGGTCGAACATCTGCCCGTCTCCGCTCAGGCTTACCACCAGCGGGAAGCGCGCCTTGTTGCCATTGGGGTTGCCAACACGAAAGACCGAGCCGTCCGGCAGGTTGCCTGCGCTTTGTTTGGTGCGCGCATCGGGAAAGGGTGACAGCGCGGGTGTTGTCCATGTTTCGCCCCAGTCATGGCTGATGGAGGCCAGGGTTTGAAAGCTGCTCATCTGGTCGCGGAAGATCATCACCACCGCGCCGTCCGGGCGCACAAACAGGCTGGGCTCCAGTTCGCGGCTCACCGTGCCGTCCGATGGCAGGTTTTCCATGGTGCCACGTGTCCAGCCATCTGTCGCCAGCGGGCTGTCGGTGTAATAGGGTGCGGCGGTCAGGCTCGGCGCTACATGAAACGCGCCGATGATACGGCCGTCCGCCATACCATGCGGGTCCTGCTCTATCACGCCCGGCACGGGTTTGCCGCCTGCCCCCAATACAGGCCGGGGGGCAGACCAGCTTTCGCCGTCTGTGCTGATGATATATTCCGCATGGCCTTCGCGCAGACCATCTTCCCAGCCGGGCCAGACATTGATGAAGGCAACAAGGGTCTCACCGTCTGTCCACCAGCCGCCGCTGGTGACAAGGCTGCCCTGCCGCGCCCGGGCTAATACGGCGGGTGGTGTCCACGCCGCCGGGTCACTGGCACTGGCCGAGGCGAAGACCACATCCGTGTCTGGCGCGTCTTCATCCCGTGCGGAGGACTGCCACTGAACATAAAGCCTGCCTTGGAATGATGTCACCACCGCCCCGTGGTTATAGTGGTTTTCTCCGGCGGTCGGGGCAAACACGGTAAATGTCTCCAGCCCCGGTGCACGCGTCAGCCCCAGGGTATCGGCTTGGCCTGCATCAAACAGCCCGCTCTCTACGCTTAGGAGTGGTGGAGCGGCCACAACAGACGCTGCTGGAAACACAACCATGGCGAACAAAACCTTCATGGCTTTTAAAAAACAGGTTTTTACCATTTGCGACCTCTCTCTTGCTGCTGCAATGCTATCTTCCGGAAAGACAAGCGTCTACACAAGGGTGACGCCGCCATTGCGAGTTGTGGCAAGCTGTCACTTTACCGATACAGCTCAAAGGGGGTATGCTCCTTCCAAGCCAATATATTGCGGGGAGACACTGTCATGGCCATTTTACTGTTGGGACTGGCACTTTTTATGCTGGTGCATTTTGTGCCGGTTTTCATGACCGGGTTTCGTGCGTCACTGATGGGCAAGCTGGGGCGAAACCCATATCGCGGGCTGTTTTCCCTGCTGATCCTTGGCTCACTTTACCTGATTTATCTTGGCTGGACCTCAACCGCCGTTTCGCTGGTGTATACGCCGCCCATGTGGGCGTTCCACGTTACGCCGATTTTGGTGCTCATCGGCTTTATCCTCTTTTTCGCCAGCCAGGCGCCCACCAACATCCGACGCATGGTACGCCATCCGCAGTTGATGGGCGTGGCCTTCTGGGCAGCCGGGCACCTGCTCGCCAATGGTGAAAACCGTTCCCTGCTGTTGTTCGGCGCGTTTCTGGTTTGGGCCATCGTTTCCATGCTCGGCAGTAACCGGCGTGACGGTGTCTGGGTCAAGCCGCCCAAACAGTCGCTGCTCAAGGATATTGTTACTGTGGTGATCGGCGCTGCGCTCTATGTCGGGTTTATCGCCATCCACGAGTGGCTGATTGGCGTGAGCCCCATGCCTTAATGCTGCTGGCCAGGCGTTATATGATAAGGCGCCTTTACGTTTGGTTCCTGATGGCGCTTGCCAGTGCGCCTTTGGCGCAGGCGGACTCACGCCCTCACCTGCCCCCCTTAACCGAGGAAAACCCGCCGCGATAGAACAAGGTAAAGCCGCCGACATCTGTGGCAAGATCGCACCAAAACTTCACCGCGAAACCACGCTGCACAGATTTGGCACAAAAACCGGCTTTTCCTGCACAAACCCTGCACGGATCTTGCCCGGATCCTGCACAGTTTTTAGCCTTTTTTGCACACTTTCAGGCCGTTTGCAGGGCAACCGATTTGCCTTTTGCGTTTTCGCCCACATTTTAATCTATATAATTAAAATCAGCAATAACGCGCATGAGGGGGATAACATGCTGCAACGGGACAAAGCGCCATCCATTGCTATCATCGGAGCAGGCCTCTCCGGCCTTTGCATGGCTATTCGCCTGAAAGAAAACGGTTTTTCCAATTTCACCATTTTTGAAAAAGCCGGGGATGTCGGTGGCACGTGGCGTGAAAATACCTATCCCGGCGTGGCGTGCGATGTGCCCAGCCACCTCTATAGCTTCTCCTTCGCCCCCAAACCTGACTGGAGCAAGGTTTTCTCCCCCGGCCCTGAAATTCAGGAATATATCCAGCAGGTTACCGAAAAATATGACCTGCGGCCCCATATGCGTTTGGGCGCCAAGCTGACCGGCGCCGAATGGTTGGACGGTAGCTGGCTACTGGCTTTTGAAAATGGCGACAAAGTCCGCGCCGACTATTTCATCAGCGGCATGGGAGGCCTGCATATCCCGCGTTATCCAGATATTCCGGGTATGGAACGATATAAGGGAACCGCCTATCACACCGCAGCCTGGAACCATGACCACGACCTGACGGGCAAGCGTGTGGCGGTGATCGGCACCGCTGCCAGCGCCATCCAGCTCATCCCTGAAATTGCGGACAAAGTCGCCCACCTCGATGTTTACCAACGCACGCCAAACTGGATTTTGCCCCGGCCTTTCTTGGAATATTCAGACCGTATGAAGCGGCTTTTCGGCCGCTTGCCGCTGTTGGAAAAACTGCACCGCTTGCAGATATACCTGATGTTTGAAATGCGCTTCCCGCTGTTCCGACGTGATAAATTCTTCTCCCGACGAGCCAGCAAAATGTTCACCAAGCATCTGGAAGAACAGGTAAAAGACGAAAGTCTTCAGGCCAAGCTGACGCCTGATTATCCCATCGGCTGCAAGCGCATTCTCGCCTCCGACGTCTATTTCCCCGCCCTGCAGCGGGACAATGTTGAGCTGATCACCGACCCTATCACCAGCATGGACGAGAGCGGCGTCACAGCGGGCGGCACGCACCGCGCGGTCGATACCGTCATCTATGCTACCGGCTTCAAACCGTGGGACCAGATGGAAGATGTCACCATCACTGGCAAGGACGGCCTTGACATGCGGTCCTATATGAAAGGGGGCATCCGCGCGCACCGCACCGTTGCCATGCCGGGTTTCCCTAATCATTTCATGCTGTTGGGGCCAAACAGCGGGCTTGGGCACAATAGTGTGATCCTCATGATCGAGGCGCAAGTGGGCTATATCGTCGATGCGCTCAGGCAAGCCCGCGCCGGTGGCGCCAAGGTGGTGGAAGCAAGAGCCGACGCCGCTGACGCTTACGATAAAAAATTACAGCACGACCTTGAAGGCACCGTCTGGGCCGGTCATTGCAAAAGCTGGTATCAGGGCGAGGATGGCCGCATTTATACGCTGTGGCCCTGGGGTACCCGGCGCTACATGCGGGAGATGAAACGGGTAAACCTTGCTGAATATGAGTTAACTTCTTAAAATTTTATGTAAATTCAATAAGTTAGTAAGGCATAGCATTCAGTGAAAAAGGCCGCACTTCTGCGGCGCGAGCGAGAATTATTTCACGAAGACCTTGATATCGCCCTTCGCATCCTCCGCCACACCTCGGATGAGCGGGTTTTTGTGCACCGTACAAGCGTCCAGCACCGGCAGCACTTTCTCGAGGTCCAGCTTGCGTTCAAGCCGCGCCAGGTGCCCAAGGCACTGGATGGCAACACGGGCAACATTCTCACGCGGGTCGTTCACGAAGCGCAGGCACTGATCCTGCACCCAGCGCCAGTCTGTGTCTCCCTCCACGGCACCAAGCAGGCCGTAGACGATCTTTTCCTCGTCACCGGAGAGAAGCATCTCTCCGGCGGCGGTTTTGTCCAAGGGCTTGAACGCCTCGTACTTCAATGCCTTGCCCCTAGCGGGTGGTGACAGGCAGCGGCGGGGACCATGCCGGGTCACTGGCATCAAACGGGGTTGGCACCTGCCGCTCGTTATAACCTGTGAGATCAACCGACCACAGGCTTGGCTTACCGCCACTACCGTTGGAGTTATATGGCGGCGTACGGAAGAACATCAGCACCCGGCCGTTTGGCGACCATGTCGGCCCTTCATCCTGATAGGCGTCCGTGAGCAGGCGTTCGCCAGAGCCATCAGGGCGCATCACGCCAATACGGAACTTGCCGTCGCCGATTTTGGTAAAGGCGATGAGGTCACCGCGCGGCGACCACACAGGCGTTGCATACCGGCCCTTGCCAAAGCTGATACGGTGCACGTTCGAGCCATCCGCATCCATTACATAAAGCTGCTGGCTGCCTCCCCGGTCGGAGTTGAAAACAATCTTGCGGCCATCCGGCGAATAGCTTGGCGACGTATCAATGCCCGGGTCATCGGTCAGACGCCGTTCGCGCCGTGTGCGCAGGTCCATGACGTAAACGTCAGAATTGCCGTCGTCCGCGAGGCTCATGACCACATTATCCCCGTCAGGCGAGAAACGCGGCGAGAAGGTCATGTTAGGGAAGTCACCCAGCACCTCGAACTTGTTCGACAAGATGTTAAACAGATACACGCGCGGACGATCGTTGAAGTAACTGAGGAAGGTAATTTCCTGTCGGTTTGGCGAGAAACGCGGCGTCAGCACCAGATAGCTGCCATCGGTCAAAAACTGCTGGTTTGCGCCGTCCTGATCCATGATCGCAAGACGTTTTTTACGGTCCAGCGGCTCGCCCTGCTCTGCGATATAAACGATACGAGTGTCGAAATATCCTTCTTCACCCGTGAGCCGGCTATAGATACGGTCAGAGATCACATGCGCAGTCCTGCGCCAGTTGGAAACCGGCGTGGTGTAACCCACACCTTCCATCTGCGCTTCTGCCACCACATCCCATAGTCGGAACTCAACGCGCAGGTTCCCGTTTGGTAGCATCTCAAGCCGGCCAGTCACCAGCGCCTGAATGCCCAACGGCCGCCATGCCGCAAAACGCGGACGCGTGGGCGCGGCGGTAATTTTTTCAATGAAGGCATTCTGGTCGATGGAGCGGAAAAGCCCAGTGGAGACAAGGTTTGAGGTAATGACCTGACTGATACTGGCGCCAATGTCCGACAGTTTACCGGTTGGCGTTTCAATATCCTCAACAGGAGCAAATTCCGGTACGGCTATCGGCACCGGGTTTACCGTGCCCTGGTTGATGTCTACGGTCAATTGCGCCTGAGCGGCACCCGCGATGCCGCCAAGCAACAATAAAACCACTGCACATATGCGTCCAATCAACATGCCTATCCCTCTTTATCCACCCATGAATGACTTCGGGTTGAAATTGAAAATAATCTCGTTTTCGCCCGTCTCGCGAATATAGTCGCTTGCTTCGCCATAAGGCGCGCAAAGCTGCACCGCACGGCGCGCACTTTCAGCGAATACACGGTAAAAGGCGCGGTCCGGGTCGTTCAGGTCACCCGCATTCACATATTGCGGTTGCCCCATGATGCTGCCGTCACTTGCGAGGCGCACACTAACATTCACCTGCATGTTCTGCACCCCTTTGGCGCCTGCCGGGATATTCCAGCAGCGATACACTTTCTGCTGCAAAGCCTGCATCAGGGTTGCCGTTGCGATCTTGCCCCGAAGCCCGGCGAACATATCCGTTTTAGGCTTCTCTGCCTTTGGCTCAGGTTTCTTTTCTTCCTGTTTTTTTTCATCAACCTTGGCCTTTTCCTGTTCCTCTTTCGCGGCCTTGTCGATCAATGCGGCAATGTTACGGAACTTGGACGGCGGCTTCGGCTTGGACTGCGGCACCACTTGCGAGCGCAATTCCATGCGTTCTGTCACCTCAGGCTTGGGCTGCGGCTTCGGCTCTGGCTTAGGCGGTGTAGGTTTACGCTTTGGTTTGGCTTCCGGCAGGGGCACGACCTCAGCGGCCGCAGCCGGCGCAGGCTCATTCTGCGCATAATTCGGCTTCTGTTCCTCAACCGTTTCTTCCTGCGCCACATCCTCTGGCTCAGGCTCGGGTGCCACCACCCTGTTCTGTTCGGCAATCTCTACAAACTCAATCGAGATTGGCGGTGGCGGCACGTCGCGGTCCCTGGCGAGTTGTGGGAGGCCAATAAGCGCCGCCAGCGCCACCCCGATATGCAGGGTGGCGGACAGTACCCAGCCAAGCTTCTCACTTTTAAAACGCATGCCTTACATTACTCGTTAATTCTGGGTCAGCTCTAGCGTCAGTTCTGGTCCGCGATCAGGGCAACCTTGGTATAACCCGCCCGGTTAATTGCGCCGATCACCGCCATCACCCGGCCATAATCAAGCCTTGTGTCGCCCCTGATATAAATGCGAGTGTCACGGCTGGCACCTGCTATCGCCTCAAGGCGCGGCACGAGTTCCTCCATCCTCACTTCAGTGTCGACAAGAAATATGGCGCCTTCATGATTGATGGATATCTCAAGTGGTTTGCTGTCCTGCGGCAGCGACTTGGCCGCCGCCTTTGGCAGGTCCACCGGCACACCTGCTGTCAGCAAAGGGGCTGTCACCATAAAGACAATCAGCAGCACCAGCATGACGTCAACAAAGGGCGTGACGTTGATTTCTGCCAGCGGCTGATAACGCCCGCGCCGCCTGCGTGCGCCGTCGGGGCGTCCGCCAGAAGTGACTGTCGCCCCCATTAGTGGCCCCTCTCGTCAAGCTGGCGTGACAGGATGGCGGCAAACTCGTCCGAGAAACCCTCAACCCGGCCCGCATAGCGGCCCAGGTCGGTAGAAAGCTTGTTGTAGCCAATTACGGCCGGGATGGCGGCCACAAGGCCAAGGGCCGTTGCCAGCAGTGCCTCGGCGATACCCGGCGCCACGGTTGCGAGCGACGTATCACTCGCGACAGCGATGGAGGTGAAGCTGTTCATGATGCCCCAGACCGTGCCGAACAGGCCGACAAACGGCGCGGCGGAACCGATGGTGGCCAAATAACCAACTTGACCCTCGAGCCGGTCCATCTCCCGCGTGGTGGTTACGTGCATGGCTTTATAAACCCGGTCCTGCACTGTTACTTTATCAAGGCCCGAGGTACTGGCACCAAGGCTGCGCTGCCATTCCCGCATCGCGGCCACGAACACTGCGGCCAGCGGATGGCTAGGGGAGCCCTTCAGCGCTGTGTAAAGCTCATCAAGCGACTGGCCAGACCAGAAGCGGTCCTCAAAATCGTTGGCCTTGCCCCGCGCTTCCTTGAGCCGCGTCCAGGTATTGAATATAATCGACCAGCTCCAGAGGCTCGCGGTCAACAGCATGATCATGACAAATTGCACGATGAAATCGGCCTGCATGAACATGCCGATGATGGAGAAATCAGGCGCATTACCGCCAAGCTGTACCGCTTCCACCCCTTGCACGATTTGATCTTGCATCAATGTCTCCCTGCCTCTCTCGCTTTTGTTCCTCGGAACTTAGGTATTTTTGCCCGCTGCTGCGGCATCATCCATCCACTTCTGCCAACAAATTCTGGCAGAATTAGGCCAACGTCGCGGCCTGCCGTCACGACCGATAATGGCGACCACAAGGTCAGCCTCGGCAACCAATTCACCCTCGCGCGTAATCCATTGCCGCACCTCAATGGCTGCTGCGCGCACGCGCCTAACCATGGAATGCCCGATCAGCACGTCACCCACCTTGGCCTGACGCTGGTATTTGATGTTGATGCCGGATACCACATAAGTGAGCGGCCCGCCTTCTTCTTCAGGCAAATCAAACAAGTGGTTCACGTCCGCCGCACTGTCACGAATGCTTTCGGTGCGCACGCGCTCAAAAAAGCTGACATAGCGGCCATGATAGACCATGCCGCCCACGTCGGTATCTTCATAATAGACCCGGATCGGGAAGTGAAAGATGCCGTCTTTCCATTCGCCCTTGGCGATTGTACCGGTCATTTGGTTCCTCCGAGCATATCCATCTGCGCGCCACCGCTGCCTGTGGGTGGCGGTGCAAGCCCCAGATGCTTCCAACCGTCAGGCGACAGCATGCGGCCACGCGGCGTGCGCTGCACCAGCCCAACCTGCATCAGGTAGGGTTCGATAATATCTTCAATTGCGTCACGCGGTTCCGACAGTGCGGCAGCCAGTGTCTCAACCCCCACCGGTCCCCCCGTATAGGTGACGCCGATACAGTGCAGGTACCGACGGTCCATGGTATCAAGGCCGAGGTTATCAACCTGCAGGCGCGTGAGCGCTGCATCTGCCGCCACAGCGTCCACCACAGCGCGCTCAGCCATCAGGGCGAAGTCACGCACCCGGCGAAGAAGCCGTCCGGCGATACGCGGTGTGCCGCGCGACCGTGCTGCCACCTCACGCGCACCGTCTTCGCTCAGGTTCAGACTGAGGAGCCGCGCTCCCCGGCGCACCACCTCTGTCAGCTCTGCAGTGGTATAAAATTCAAGCCTCGTTGGGATACCGAAACGATCTCGTAGCGGCTTGGTGATCAGACCCGAGCGCGTGGTCGCACCGACAAGGGTAAACTGCGGCAGGTCAATGCGCACCGACCGCGCCGCCGGGCCTTCGCCGATGATCAGGTCGAGCTGGAAGTCCTCCATCGCGGGGTAGAGCACTTCCTCCACCGCCGGATTAAGCCGGTGAATTTCGTCAATGAACAGAACGTCGCGTTCCTGCAGGTTGGTCAGCAGTGCCGCGAGATCCCCCGCCTTGGAGATTACAGGGCCGCTTGTTGCGCGGAAATTGACGCCCAGTTCACGCGCGACGATCTGCGCCAAAGTGGTTTTGCCAAGGCCTGGCGGGCCAAAAAACAGCACATGGTCCATCGCTTCAGCGCGCGCCCGTGCCGCACCAATGAATACTTCAAGGTTTTCGCGCGCCTGTTCCTGCCCGATAAATTCCTTGAGCGTCTGGGGCCTGAGGCCGACATCAAGCGTATCGCCCGTGCCCTCTGCCCCGCTTACCAGCCTGTCATCCTCATCGCTCATAAGCTACTCAATTCCTTCAGCGCAGCAGGCACCAGCGCGCCAACATCCGCGCCCTCGCCCAAGTTACTGGCGGCCTTCGCCACCGCACCGTGCGCCTCAACCGGCTTATACCCCAGGTTCACAAGCGCCGAGATAGCGTCCTCTATCGCGCCACTGCTGGCTGGTGCCTGTGCGCCACCAGCAGCGGACATCTGCACCCCTTTGGGCTGGAACACAAGGCCGGTGACCTTGTCTTTCAGCTCATTGACGATGCGTGTGGCGACCTTGGGTCCAACGCCCTTGGCACGGGCCACCGCCGTTTTATCTTGCGCCGCAATCGCGTTCTGCAAGTCAGTGGGTGACAACACTGACAGGATAGCCAGCGCCACCTTTGCCCCCACACCCTGCACCGACGTCAGCAGGCGGAACATGTTGCGCTCAGCCACTTCAGCAAAACCGAAAAGTGTGATGGCGTCTTCGCGCACCACGGTTTCCACGTGCATCTGCACGGCTTCACCCCGCGACGGCAGGCCAGAAAGTGTGCGCGAAGAGCTGTGCACAAGGTAGCCGACACCGGCGACATCAACAATCAGCCAGTCGTCCCCGACACTATCCAGAATGCCTGTCAGTTTGGCGATCAACGGTATGCTCCCCCCATGTTTTTCATCGTGGTCATATGATGCGCATGGCAGATGGCAACTGCAAGGGCGTCTGCGGCATCCGGGCCATTTATTTTAACCCCCGGCAGCAGCACCCGCACCATGGCGTCCACCTGTTCCTTACCGGCATGGCCAACACCGACAACGGATTTTTTCACATGGTTGGGCGTATATTCCGCAACACTGAGTCCGGCGCGGGCCGGAACCAGCAGCGCGATCCCCCGCGCCTGCCCAAGCTTGAGCGTGGAAGTGGGGTTTTTATTGACGAACGTTTCCTCAACCGCGCAGGATTCAGGCTGCCACTCGGCCAGCACTTCTTCAAGTCCCTCGGCCAGTTCTACAAGGCGCTCAGCGAGGCTTTTTTTACTGTTCGACGTAACGGTGCCATTGGCGATATGGCGCAGGTTTGTGCCGACACTTTCGACAATGCCCCAACCGGTTTTCTGCAACCCTGGATCAAGCCCCAACAGCCGCATATGCGCCGCCCCTCTCCCGAAAACATCCGATAAAAATAAAGGCCCGCCCGCGATTCTAACCGGGCAGGCCTTTGTTGTGGCTTATGGTTTATTCAGCGTCAAGCTCGGCAAGCACTTCATCCGGGATATCATAGTTCCCGAACACAGTCTGAACATCGTCATTATCCTCAAGCGCTTCGGTAAGCCGCATGACTTTCTCGGCGCCGTCTTTATCAAGCACGATGGGCTCTTTTGGCTTCCAGATCAGGTTGGCGCTTTCCGGCTCCTTACCCAGCGCTTCGGTGAGCGCAGAGACAACGGCGTGCAGGTCCGCCGCGTCGGTATAGACCGCGTGACCGTCATCGTCCGATTCAACTTCGTCCGCGCCGGCTTCAAGTGCGGCTTCAAACATCGCGTCAGCGCCAGCCGCGTCAGCCGGGTAAATAATCTCACCCACGCGGTCAAACATGAAACCGACCGAGCCGCTTTCGCCCATGTTGCCGCCCGCTTTACCAAAGATGGTGCGAACGTCAGAAGCCGTGCGGTTGCGGTTGTCGGTCAGCGCCTCAACAATGATGCCAACGCCGCCCGAGGCATAACCCTCATAGCGCATTTCATCATAGTTTTCAGCGTCACCGCCCGATGCCTTGGCAATCGCACGCTCGATATTATCCTTCGGCATGGATTGGGCACGCGCCGTAGATACGGCGAGGCGAAGCCTTGGGTTACTGTCAATGTCCTCACCACCCATCTTGGCTGCAACCGTGATCTCGCGGCTGAGCTTGGAGAAGATTTTGGACCGTTTTTTATCCTGCGCACCTTTGCGGTGCATGATATTCTTGAACTTGGAATGGCCTGCCATGGTTACCCTCTGCAGCTTATCCTTAAAATTGATGTTTTATTCTTGAATGCCGCATGAGGCTTGGGCCCCAGCGTCAGTTGGCCCTCTTATTAACAGATTTAAAGCACTTGAACAGGGGGAAGTTGGTATTTTACCGCTACAAAGCGCGCCTTTGTTATGCCAAGCTGGCGCGCAAACAAACCGATTGGCGGGAGACGACTATGCAAAAACTGGTAGGCGGCTGCTATTGCGGCAACATCAGCATCCGGATGCAAACGGAAAAAGACCCGACAACATTGACACCGCGCGCCTGCGACTGCGGTTTTTGTGAGGGCCACGGCGCGGCCTGGGTGTCGGACCCCGACGCGCATCTGGAAATTGAAATCCAGAACGAGGCCGCCATCAATCTGTTTGAACAGGGTTCAAAATCCGCCCGTTTCTGGCTGTGCCAACGCTGCGGCGTACTGACGTGTGTGACTTGCGACGTAGCGGGTGAACGGCGCGCGGCGGTGAATGTGCGCGCACTCAATGACCGCGCCAGCTTCCCTGCCCCCACAAGCGTCTCGCCCAAGACCTTGTCAAAGGACGAGAAGCAGGTGCGCTGGGCCGATGTATGGATCAAGGGCGTGACCGTGAAAGACTGCTGGGATGTCGGTCTCTAGCGGCAGGTTGTGACCTTGCCGTACACGGACGCCACACCGTCTGTCACTTTCTGCCCTTCGGTCAACCCGCCAACCGTAATCCAGTCACCATTCCACTGCATGAGGCCCCTGTGGTCCATCGTGGCAATGGGCTTGTCCGCGTAAGCCACCCAGTTATCCCGCTCAAAGTCCCATGCGAACACATGTTTCTGCGGCTTTGACGGCTCACCGTTATAGCCAATGCCGTTATAATTATAAGCGTTGGGCGTGCCGCCGACAAACAGCACACGGTTGCCTTGCACGTCCCCCTCCCCGCCCATGCGGTAATGGCCTCGGCCCGGCAGTTGCGGCAAACGGCGATAGGTAATAGTCGATGGATCGTCCTCGTCGATAATACCCATCCAGCCCTCATTTACAGTGTCGAACTGGCGCTTGCCTGTTGCGTCATGCCCCACAACCGCGACACCATCCGCGATCACAAAGCGGTTGCCCACAATGCCGCCCGCGTGGCCAAACACCGGGCTACCGGGGTAATCAGCGGCCTTAAACCAGCGATCTTCTGCGGTGTCATACACCTGCACGTCCCGCACGTTGCCCTCATTGTGCCAGCCAGAGACGATATAGATGTACCGCGCGCCATAGACGAAGCTGACGGCGTCGTCCACCGGGGTCGGCATGTCAGCGATGCGGATATAGCTAAGGGTTTCAGGGTCAAAGGCGAAATTCTCAGGCTCGGAAACCTCACCACCATCTTCGGCTACGCTATAGCCGCCAAATATATAGAGCTTGCCCGAAAGCGCCTCCGCCGTAGCGGCCAGACGCCCTCCCGGCACTGGCAGGTCTGGCAGCCGCGTCCATGTGACATCGCCAGCCTTATACATATAAGCTTTGCGCGATGTATCCCGCCATGTTTTGCCGCCCCTGAGCCCAACAACACTGAACAGGGTGTTGGTGCCACCCACCATGGTGGCCGCAACAGCATTGTTGGTGTGTGCTTCCGGCAGTACAGGCACACAAGTGCCTGCATCGGCAGCCGTCGCGGCCAGCAACGCTAGCATCGCAACAAATCCCACTTGGCTTACACGCATTTCACACCCTTTCGCTTTTGCAGGCTCTTTGTCCCGGCGCTTTTATGCATAACTATGTACGGGCTGCTTGGCTATTTTGAGGCAGGCAGTATTGCGCTGATCAGCCCGCCGCCCTTGCTCCGCCCTTGTTATCAAACCGCATTTCGGTGAGAATGCAAGCAACAGCAATAGGGCAGCGCTCAATGGCTCTACAAAACCTGGGGGACGCGACATGACGGAGAGTGGCCACAACCGTCTGACAGACAGGGACCGCAAACGTGCACAGCGCATATACCGTCTGGCGCGGCTTCTCGACAGCCAGTTCAACATCCCCGTCGTTAACATCCGTATCGGGCTTGACAGTATCCTTGGTCTAATCCCCGGCGCGGGCGACACCCTCTCAGCGCTCATATCCGCCTATATTCTTTTTGAAGCGAGACGGCTGGGCGCAAGCCGCAAGGCCTTACTGAAAATGCTCGGCAACCTTGGTCTCGACTGGATTATCGGCTCCATCCCCTTGATCGGCGACATCTTCGACATCGGTTTCAAGGCTAATCTGCGCAATATAAAATTGCTGGAAGATGAACTGGGCGTCTCGCTACAGGACGTTTAGGCGCAGCCATATTAACGGCCTGTACCAAACGCTTAAAGGCCTAACCGCCGAGGTTTTCCCGCATTTCCTCAAGTTCAAGCCAGCGCATTTCTTTCTCATCAAGTGTGTCGCGCATGACCTCAAGCTCCTTGGACAGCGTACTGAAGCGGTCGGGGCTTTTGGCATAAAGCTCCGGGTCCGACAGTTCCGCTTCCTTTTGCGCAATTTTCATCGTCAGCGTCTCAACCTCGGCTGGCAACTGATCCAGCTCGCGCTGGTCCTTGTAGGAAAGCTTGGCAGTTTTTTTCTTTGGTGCGTCGGCAATGTTCCTGACCGAAGCTTTCGACTTCTCTGCGCGGACAGGCGCTTCAGCTTTTTCCGTTAACGCCTTGAGCGCCTTATAGTCGGAATAGCCGCCGGGATATTCGGTGGCTGTGCCGTCGCCTTCCATGACGATGGAACTGGTGACCACACGGTCAAGAAAGTCCCGGTCGTGGCTCACCAGAAGGATGGTACCCTTATAATCGGCCAGCACTTCCTGAAGCAGGTCGAGCGTGTCCATATCAAGGTCGTTGGTCGGCTCATCAAGGATCATCAGGTTCGACGGCTTGGCGAAATTGGACGCGATCAGAAGTCGGTTACGCTCCCCACCTGAAAGGGCATGCACCGGCGTATGTGCAACGCTTGGGTCAAACAGAAAGTCCTTGAGGTAACTCATGACATGCTTGCTTTCGCCGCCAACAAACACCCACTCACCGCGGCCGCCTGTCAGCACATCCATCACCGTCATGTCTTCCTTGAGCGCGGCACGCTTCTGGTCGATCAGGATCGTCTCAAGGTTAGTGCCGAGCTTCACCGTGCCACTATCGGGTGCCAGCTCCCCGGTCAGCACCTTAAGCAGGGTCGATTTACCGACCCCGTTGGGGCCAATAATGCCGATACGGTCGCCCCGGTTAATGCGGATGCTGAAATCCTCAAACAGGGTACGGCCGTCGTAGCTTTTCGAGATTCCTTTGGCCTCAATCACCCGCGTGCCGGAGCGGTCCGCACCCGCGAGCGAGATATTCACCTGGCCCGTCGCCTGCACCGTGTTGCGGCGGTCCTTGCGCATGTCATGAAGCCGCCTCAGCCGCCCCTGGTTCCGGGTGCGCCGGGCGCTGATACCCTCAACCGACCAGCGGGTTTCTTCCTTGATCACCTTGTCCAGCTTCTTCAGCGCATCGGCTTCCTCGGCATAGACTTTTTCCTGCCATTCCTCAAACTTGGCAAAGCCGTCATCAAGCCGCCGCACCCGACCACGGTCAAGCCAGAGGCAGGCGGTTGCCAGATTAGCCAGAAACGCCCTGTCGTGGCTGATCAGCACCATGGCGCCGCGCCAACCCTTGAGAAACGCCTCAAGCCACTGGATCGTATTGATATCAAGGTGGTTGGTCGGCTCATCCAGCAGCAACAGTTCCGGTTCGCCGATCAGGGTGCGCGCAAGCGCCGCACGGCGCATTTCACCGCCGGACGCTGTATCCGGCGACGCATCACCTTTGATGTCGAGGTCTTCTATCAGCACATCGGCCCGGTAATCCTGATCGCGCTCATCCTCTGGCAAACCGCCAAGGATATAATCCTTGAGGGTCACATAACCGGATGCATCAGGCTCCTGCGGCAGATAGGCAATGCGGCTGCCGGGTTGTACCCAGCGTTCGCCACCATCGGGCTCAATGATACCCGCGATCACTTTCAGCAGCGTCGATTTACCGGTGCCATTGCGCCCGACAAGGCACAGTCTGTCTGTGGTGCCGATATGCATTTCAAGGGCGTCAAGCACGGGATTGGCACCCCAATGCAGATAAATTTCCTTGAGGCTGAGAATTGGTGGCGCCATGATTGCCCTTCGTTACGGTGGCGGGTGACAAAAAATCTGTCACCCTTGCGATAGGCCCGCCTTATACCCAAGTATGGGAAAGACGTTCAAGCCCTGCCTTCGGTGAAAGTGGGGATTTATACCAAGCCGTGAGGGGGAGAGGCATGGCGGACACAGATTTCAGTACAGAACTGCTGAAGTACGATGACCTTCCGGATAGTCAAGAGATTGAGTTTGAGCCGCTGGATAAGCACCGGGCGCTGATTCTGACGCTCATCGGCCTTGCAATTTGGGCCGCCGTGACCACAGCCTGGATCATTGTCAAAACACTGGCCGATATCGAAAGTTCATTGGTCCCGGGCTTCCTTCTTTACATGCTACCGCTTATTGCCCTGCCCTTCATCATTATCCTGACACGGCAGTCAGCGGCGCATTGTGGCTATGCGGTACGGGCGCAGGACGTGCACTACCGGCACGGTATCATCTGGCAAAGCGAAACGTCGTTGCCGTTCAACCGTATCCAGCACGTAGAGGTGGAGCGCGGGCCGCTTGAGCGCTTCTACGGTCTCTCCACGCTCAAGTTTTTTGCAGCGGGCGGCGGCAGTGCAGACCTCACCATCCCTGGCCTACGGGATGCAGACGCCACAAGGCTTCGCGCCTTTATCCTTGAAAAGGCCGGAGCAGACTGCAGCGATGAGTGATGCAAGCGCAGAGACATCAGCTCCCGACAAGCTGGTCAACGAGTGGCAAAGGCTATCGCCGGTGTCCATCGTTTATTTTGTGCTTTCGTTCATTATGGGCTTTGCCAAACACGGCATACAAAACGCCGCGATCTTTGGCGGTATCTTCTTTTTCTCCGGCGGCGACAATCGGCTGTCAGTTGCGATACTCGTGGTAACAGCGGCCCTCGCGCTATTGCTTGCCGCCTCCGTGCTCAGTTACCTGAATTTTCGCTTTCGCATCAATAAAAACGCCTTTCTGATCCACAAGGGGGTGATCAATAAAAAACGGCTCACCCTTTCCTTTGACCGCATCCAGAATATCGCCCTGAAGGAGCCAGTGTATTTTCGCCCCTTTGGCTTGGTGAACATGGCGCTGGAAAGCGCGGGTTCCGCAAATGAAGAAGTCAGCCTTGCCGGGATTGACCGGCGCCTGGCGGAGCAACTTCGGCAAAATGTCCTCGGCGCGCCGCAATCCGCATCACATGGCAGCGAGCCCGAGGCCGTAAAAACGGATAACAACGCCGAGCCGCCTCAAGGCCTGATCCATCATCCGATCGGCGAACTGGTGCGCTATGGGCTGAGCAATAATAACGTCTGGGTATTCGCCGGCCTTGCGGCAGGCGCCATCAGTCAGGTCGATGAAAAAGTCGGCGCGCTGATCAAGGACTGGCTCTATGTACCGGAGAGTTATATCGCGTCACACAGCACGGGCGCGGTCGCCGCTGTTTTCGCAGGTGTCGCCGTGTTGGTCTTGGCTTTGTTGCTGCTTGGGTCGGTGCTTGGGGCCATTGTCATCTATTATGATTACCGGCTCAGTTTCTCAGACGACCGTTTTCACCGGCTAAAAGGCCTGTTCGAACGGTCCGAGACCAGCTTGCCCCGGAATAAAATTCAAGCGCTCGGCATAGCACAGCCGTGGACTGCGCGCCTGATGCACCGAAGCCACCTTACCCTGAAACAGATCGGGTTTGCGGCGGGATACGACCAGCCTGATACTGGCGCCAAGCAGACAAAATTCATTATTCCCAGCATGACCGACACCCAGATTGAGGCGCTTCTGGCAAAGCTCTACCCTGACCTTGTTTGGGGCAGTGTGCAATTCACCCCCATCAACAAGCTTTATTTGAGACGGTTGTTCTGGCTGGATTTCATGCTACCCTCCACAGCTGTAGCCGTTCTGCTGGCGCTGATTGCCACGCCCTGGTTGCTGCTGCTGATGGCCATACCGCTTATTTTGTATCCGCTGTTGCGGCTCAGGTACCTCAAATATGGCTACTGGACCAACGGTAAATATATCGCTGTGCGGCGAGGCCTTCTTGGCCATAATTTGGTCGCTTTCCCAATCTACAAGGTACAAGACTTTAAGATCAAACGGACACCCGGCCAACGCCGGAAGGGCCTTGCAACGCTGGTGATCAAACTGGCTGGTCATAAAGTGAGCATTCCCTATATTCCGTATAGGACAGCGCTTGTCTGGCGCACCAGAACATTGCACACACTGGCTACCGACCACACCCCATGGATGTAGCAAAAAAGTCACACACTTCAATAGCTTAAAATAAATACCAAATGCCAATTGACTTCGTTTTCAGAAGCATTATGTATCCGCGGCGACCGGCAAAGACCGGCGTTTAAAAAACCTAACCACGAGGATACAGAGAATGAAAAAGACACTTCTGACAGCGACAATTGCAGCCACCCTGCTTGGCGCAGGTGCGGCTAACGCACAAGATCAAAAACACTTTGACGGCTTCTACCTTGGCGGTGAATTCGGCCACACCTTCAGCGACGGCTCCGACGACATCTATTATGGCGCCGTAGGCGGCTACCGCAAGCAACTGGACAGCAACCTTGTTGTCGGCGTTGAGGGTACGTTCGGAAACGCCGACATCCAATATCTTGACCACATCTGGACCGTGAACGGTACGGTCGGTTACGCGTTTGGCGCCGAAAAACGCGACCTCATTTTCGGTGGTGTTGGCTATGTGAAAGCCAAAGCGTCGGCAGCTGGCTATACCGAAACCGGCTCCGACATCAGCTTTATTGCAGGCTATGAGCGCGCCATCGGCGACAACCTCTCGCTGCGCGTAAAAGCAAACGTATATGGCGACGACACTGTTGTGCCAAGCCTTGGTGTTGCCTTCCGTTTCTAAGGCAGGGATAACAAGCAAATAAAAAAGGCGGCCCAATCCCCAGGGCCGCCTTTCTTTGTTTATACTCACACGCGTCAGGCTGTGAGCTGATGCCCAATTGGCAGACGCCGAATGCGGTTGCCCGTGGCCGCGAAAATAGCGTTAGTGATCGCAGGTGCCACAGGCGGTACGCCGGGCTCTCCCACACCGCCCGGCACGCCGGTCGTCTCCAGTATTGCCACTTCTACATGCGGGCTTTCCTCAATGCGGCACACCGGATAGCCGTCAAAGTTACTCTGCTCAATGCGGCCATCCTTGGCGGTGATCTGACCATGCAGGGCTATGGATGTACCAAAGACAACAGCGCCCTCCATTTGCGCTTTCACCCGGTCTGGATTCACGGCTAGGCCACAGTCTGCCGCCACCCACGCGCGTGGCACCGACAGACGGCCATCGTCGCTGACGACGACCTCCACCACATTGGCAACATAAGTGACGAAGCTGCGGTGGACCGAGATGCCGAGGCCATGACCTTTTGGCATATCCTTACCATACCCGGACATCTCAACCGCCTTTTTGAGCACAGCTTTCAAGCGCTTGGTATCAACCGGATGCCGGTCCAGCGTTTCACCATAGTTGAAATAGTCTGCACCATCCTTGGCCGGATCGATCATGCGGTCCGAGCCTATAAGCTCCAACCACATGTCATCTGTTCGTTTACCTGCCGCCTTAGCCAATTCGTCGACGAACGACCCCAGTGCAAACGCATGCTGGATATTGGTCACCGAGCGCATCCATCCAATGCGGACATGCCCCTTCACCCTGCCTGCATCAATTTGCAGGTTCGGTGTTTCAAAGGGCATATCAAGAAGACCAAGCCCCATTTCAAGCGCAACCGGGCTTTCGGTACTGGGGTCGAAAATCTCGAAGATCGACGGGAAAACTGTTTTGTGTTTCCACGCAGTTACCGTGCCGTCTGCTTCCAGTGCGCCTTTCACGCGCTGGGCCGAGATGGTGTGATAATAGCTGTGCTGCACATCGTCTTCACGGGTCCAGACCATTTTCACCGGCTTTCCCACATGTTTGGCGAGGATCGCAGCTTCGGCAGCGAAATCCGGTTTGGATTTGCGACCAAAAGCGCCGCCCAGCAGCGTGGCTTCAACATGCACCTGTTCAGGCTTCAGGCCCACGTAGGGTGCAACAGTGTTCTGCACTGATTGCGGATCCTGACAGCACACCCACATTTTGAGTGCGTCGCCGTCCCATTCCGCTGTTGCCGCCGGTGGTTCCATAGGCGCATGGTGCAGGTGCGGCACAAAATAGTCTGCTTCCACCACACTCGCTGCTTCTGTGAGCGCCTTGTCCGCATCACCGCGCTTGAGGTGGTTCACATCTTCGCCGTCGATAGCTTGCCACAGGGTCTTTTCATACTCAGTGGTGTCATATCCGCTGTTGTCACCCGCTTCAAATTCAGGTGCGGCGGCCTCAAGGCCTTTTTTGGCGGCGTAAGTATTGGTCGCGAGCACCGCCAGGCCACCGAGCGGCTTGAACATGATGGGTTTTTCCATCGCTGGCAGCTCAACGACGTCCACCACACCACTGACCGCCATCGCGGCCTCTCGGTTATAGCCCGTAAGCTTGCCACCAACCACCGGCGGGCGTTTTGCCACAGCATATAGCATGCCTTCACGGCGCACATCCTGACCAAACTGGCTGGAGCCAGTGACAAATTCCTTCATATAGATATTACGCACAGGCTTGCCGATAAACCGGCGGTCTTCCTTAGCCCTGTAGGCAACCGACGAGGCATCCGGTACTGGCAGCTCTGCCGCTGCGGCGACAAATTCGCTATAGTCTGCGGACGTGCCCGTCACCTTGTTGTGAAGGCGGTGTTCTTTAGCCATCACCTGATCGGCTGACACACCCCATTTCTCAGCGGCAGCCTGTTCCAGCATCATACGCGCAGCGGCACCCGCGTGGCGGAAGGTGTCATAGAATTTACGGATCGAGGTCGAACCATCGGTGTTCTGGTCACCAAATTTCTGGTCGCCAAAAGCGGCAACAAAGTTGATGCGGTTCCAGTCAGCGTCCAACTCATCGGCGATGATCTGCGGCAGACCAGTACGGCTACCCTGCCCCATCTCAACACGGTGGATATAGATATTCACCGTACCGTCTTCGCTGATGGACAAGTAGTTGGTTGCCTCCAGCATGCCGGAGGCTTTTTTGATCTCGGCCATCAAACCTTTGGAGACAAGCGGGGCTGTCAGCACAAGGCCACCCACAATACCGGCGCCCTTAAGCACGCCTCGGCGAGAGACATTTTCAACCATACGGGTCATAGCTTGCCTCCCTTGATTTTGCCGTCAGCGACATCGCGGATGGATTTTTTGATGCGCTGGTATGTTCCGCACCGGCAGATATTCCCCGACATGGCCATGTCGATATCTTCATCCGTTGGATTTGGGTTATCTGCAAGCAAGGATGCCGCTTGCATGATCTGGCCCGATTGACAATAGCCGCATTGCGGCACGTTGTTTTCCGCCCATGCGATTTGTAGCGCATGCAGCATGTCACCGGTGCCGAGCCCTTCGATCGTGGTGATCTCGGTGCCGCTTACATCGTCCATCCATGTCTGGCATGAGCGAACCGCCATACCGTCCACATGCACAGTGCATGCACCGCACAGGCCCGCTCCACACCCAAATTTGGTGCCGGTCATGCCTGCGAGATCGCGCAAATACCAAAGAAGCGGCATCTCACCGTCGCCATCATAGCTCACGGTGCGGCCGTTAATCTTGAAGTCCATGGGTCTTCCCCTCACTTGTCCTGACAGTATGTCAGGGAGTATAGCGCGAGGGTGGCGTCTGTCGAAACAACTTCTGTTTACCGGATGCTGCTTTTGCTTTGCCTAATACTATAAACCAACCCTAGGGCTGTGGACGGGAGAAAACCCAATCTGTCGCAGTAGAAGTGGTTTCGTCATAACGGTACCCATCAAGGTCGAAGTCTTTCAACGCCTCAACTTCCTCGATGCGATTGTCAATGATATAGCGCGCCATCATGCCACGGGCCTTTTTAGCAAGAAACGAGATCACCCGTGCCTTGCCGTCCCTGATTTCCTTAAAGTTTGGTGTAATGACTTTCGCCTTCAGCGTCTTCAATTTTACGGCGCGGAAATACTCATGCGAGGCGAGGTTCACAAGGATGGAATCTTCTTCATCCGTAAAGTCTTCATTGAGCGAACGGGCAATACGGTCGCCCCAGAATGCATAAAGATCCTTCCCGCGACGGGTGACAAACTTGGTGCCCATTTCAAGCCGATAAGCTTGCATCAGGTCAAGCGGGCGTAACACCCCGTATAGCCCCGAGAGAATGCGAACATGGTCGTTGGCAAATGCGCGGTCGTCTTCGTTCATGCTCGGTGCGTCCATGCCAATATACACATCGCCCTTAAAAGCATCGATTGCCGGGCGGGCGTTGGCGGACGTGAATGGCGTTTCAAACGCCTTGAACCGCGCAACATTCAGCTCTGCCAGCGCGTCAGAGATACCCATCATTGCCTTGAGGTCAGCCGCGCGCAGTTGTTTTGCCTTTTTGGCAAGCATCTCTGCCTGGTCTAGCATTTGCGGCACATCGGTGCTCGACGCCATGTTTTCACTTTCGAAATCAAGCTTTTTTGCAGGTGACAGAACAATCAACATACAGGCGTCCTTTACTCGGGATTCAGTTTGCAGCGGGTTTTCGCACTGCGAACAGCCCCCAGATAATGGTAGCACCCGCAGCGATCACCAACATAACGAATGCGGACTGATTGACAAGCCGCCAACCAAACTGTTGCAGGATCACACCGGCTGAAAGCGAGGCCACAGCCGTTGTGCCAAAGACGAGAAATTCGTTCAGGCCCTGTACTCGCCCTTTCTCGGCATCGGTATGAACGCGGGTCAATAATGTGGTGCCGCCAACAAAACAGAAATTCCAACCTACACCAAGGGCAATAAGGGCTACGGAGAAGTGCCCGATCTCAAGTCCCGATAGCGCCGTAATAAAAGCGACGGCAAAAAAACCATGGCCCAACAGCAGGACCGGCAGCAGCCCGATACGCTGGATAAGTGACCCTGTGAACAAGCTGGGTAGGAACATCGCAATCACATGGCCCTGAATAACATCAATACTTTGGCCGATAAGCCCGCAAGCTTTCATGGCAAGGGGCGTTGCCGTCATGACGAAACTCATCATTGCGTAGCCCAATGCCCCATTCAGGACGGCAACAATGAAGCCCGGCGTTCGCGCGATTACACTCAAAGGCCGCCCCGCATCTGGCGTGGTTTCAGCCCCATCATCGCCGATAAAAGGTTTCTCAAGCGGCTTTAAGAACGTGACAGGCAACAAAACAAGCGCTGACACCACGCCCGCAAAAACGAAGGCCCCCATCATGTTGACTGGCAGAAAAAACTCATTGAACCAACGGGTCAGGCCGGGCACCAGCAGCGCACCCAAAAGCCCGCCGATCAGGACCAGAGAAATCGCCCGCGGTGCACCGGCAGGCGCCACACTCTCTGCCGCGGCGAAGCGGTAATATTGCGCGCTAGCCTGAAAAGGGCCGAAACACGCTGTACCGATACAAAGGGCAAGAAAACTGCCTGAATAAACACCATATGACGCCACAGCAGCGGCCGCGATACCAACGGTCGCGCCCAAGCGGAAACCAAAGCGCCGCGAGCGCCACTGCATAAGCATGGACATCGGGCCCGTCGATACAGCGGTCGAGACAATTGACAGAGACATCGGCAGTGTCGCCAACGCCTTGTTGGTGGCCAACATCTCCCCCGTCAACCCTGCGAACGTCACGACGGTCATGCTGCAGGACAGGAAACAGGCCTGCGCGATCATTAAAAATATTACATTACGGTTGCGGACCCAGAAACCGGCATATCCTTGCGTTTCATTTACCGGCGCCTTTTCCACACCCGTCTCCCTCAAACTTGCACAGGCGCCTAGTAAGCACCGGTGGGCGATTTAATCAAGCCTGCACACAACAGTGTTACGCCCGAATCTGGCATCTTCGGCAGCACATCAGGTCCCTTGAAAATAATCACCTAATTAATGGAAACCATTCCAGAATCAGGTTGCGGCATCCTCTGATTCCGGGCAAAACAGCGCAAAAGATAATCCATCACAATGGACAAGAAAAACTTCACAAGGATACACCAATGACCGTCAGCCGTAAAAATTACCGCAAAAAAATGATTGGCAATCATCGCCTTAGCCCTGAGACACAAATGATGGGCTACGGCTATGACCCTGCCCTTTCGGAGGGTGCACTCAAGCCGCCGGTGTTTATGACCTCAACCTTCGTTTTCGAAAGCGCAAAACACGGCAAGGAATTTTTTGAATTGGCCTACGGCAAACGGCAGGCGACGGAGGGCGAAGAGCCGGGGCTGATTTATTCGCGCATCAACAACCCCGACCTTGAAGTACTGGAAGACCGCCTCGCGCTTTGGGAAGATGCGGAAAAAGGCCTGACCTTTTCAAGCGGCATGGCGGCGATCTCCACGTGCCTTTGGTCCTATTTGCGGCCGGGTGACGTTATCGTTTATTCCGCGCCCGTTTATGGTGGCACAGAATTTCTTATCCGTAACATCCTGCCTGAATTTGGCATAAAATCGGTTGAATTCACGGCAGGTGGTGACAAGCCGACCCTGGCACCCGCCATCGAGGAAGCCAAGAAACTGGGCCGTGTCGCCGTGATCTACACCGAAACCCCGGCTAATCCGACTAATGGCCTCATTGACCTGCATTGCTGCCGCGACCTCGCGGATAGCCTGGGTGAAGAGACCGGCCATCGCCCCGTCATCATGACCGACAACACTTTCCTCGGGCCCGTCTGGCAAAAACCGCTTGAGCACGGTGCGGATATCGTCATCTATTCGCTCACCAAATATGTTGCCGGTCATTCCGACGTGGTGGCCGGTGCGGCTGTTGGCAACATGACAGCCATGGCGCCGGTGATGGGTTTCCGCACCATCCTTGGCACCATGTGCGATCCACATACCGGCTGGTTGATCATGCGGTCGCTTGAAACGCTCAAATTGCGCATGACCGCTGCAGCAGACAACGCCAAGAAAATTGCTGAATACCTGCGTGACCACCCAAAGGTCGCCAAGGTGCATTATCTTGGTTTCTTGCGTGAAGACGAACCGGCCTACCGCATTTTCAAGGAACAGTGCGCGGGTGCTGCGGGCTCCACCTTTGCCTTCGATGTTAAAGGCGATGAAGCCGCCGCCTTCCGGGTACTCGACGCACTGCAGATCATCAAACTTGCAGTCAGCCTTGGCGGCACCGAGAGCCTGATGGAACACCCTTTCGCCATGACACACGCCGATGTGCCCGACGATGTTAAACGCCGCCTCGGCATAAACGAAAGCATGTTGCGTATCTCGGTGGGCGTTGAAAACGCAGACGACCTGATCGCAGATCTCGCGCAGGCGCTGGACGCAGCGTAAATACGGAACACCGAGCAGATACTACCCATGAGGGAGCACCAGCTTCTTCATGGGTACAGCCCCCTAAAACACACCGCCTGACTTTGCGCCGGACGCCCTCCTCTAGATCACATTAAGGATCACGATAGCTTACTCGGTTGTCAGAACCCGCTCCGCGGGCAGCACGAGAGTAAAGACTGTTCCCTTCTCCACTTCGCTTTCCAGCAAAATGTCCCCGCCGTGCATATCAAGGAATGCCTTCACAAGGGAGAGGCCAAGCCCTGTCCCTTCATGGCTGCGACTGAGGGCGGACGCAGAACGCATAAAGGGCGAGAATACAAGGGCCTGCTCCTCTTCCGGAATGCCGATGCCGTTATCCGCCACTTTGATAAGCATGCGCCCCTTGGTATCCATGGCTGCGCTCAACCTTACAGCACCGCGCCCTTCCGGCGTAAATTTGACGGCATTGGACAGCAGATTAAGCACGCTTTGTTTCAAGCGCAGACGGTCCCCGCTAATACGCGGTAGATCTTCGGGAACATCCACTTCCACCCGCAGGCCACGCTGCGTTGCCTGACCGGAGATCAGCGCATGGCTCTCATGGAAGAGTCTGACCATATCAACCTCTTCCTCTTCCATTTTAAACTGGCCTGCCTCAATTTTCGCCAGATCGAGAACTTCGCCCAACACATCAGAGAGATGCTCGCTGGAGGAGCGGATATCTTGCAGATATTCACGATATTTTTTGTGACCAATAGGGCCAAACATCTGGTCGGCCATGATGCTTGAAAAGCCGATAATTGCGTTAAGCGGCGTACGCAGTTCGTGGCTCACATTGGCAAGAAACACGCTTTTTGCCCGGTTAGCCGCCTCGGCCTGTTCCTTGGTTACAATAAGCTCCATCGACGTTTTTTTAGTTCGTTCAACTTCCTGCTCAAGCTCCCACGACCGCTTTCGCAAAGCCTCCTCCGACGACGACAAGGCTTTGTTGGTAGAGCGTAAATTGTCCAAAAGGACCTGCACTGCATCAAACGACAGGTTGATTTGCCCAACCAACAGACCAAGTTCATCTTTCTTGTGCCGACGGTGTACACTGATACGTTGCTCGCCAGGATGCTCTGGATTAATGCTGGAGATTTTCTCGACGATCAGCGCGAGCGGCTTGGTCAGCCCCTGGTGAAAGGCGAAGTAAAGCAGCATGACAAGCAGAAGGTTGCGCACAAAGCCACTCAGAAATGTTGTGACCGCGCGTGAGAAAAACGGTTGCAAACCAACCGCCCGGTCGATCACGACACGCAGACTACCGGGGCGCTCAGCCATTGTGTCCGGCAGCGCGAGCGGAAAGTTATAGGTGGCGGTATCATTGATGAAGTAACGCGCGTAGTTGACACTGGCCGTGCCAAAACTGCTGGTGTCTCGTTGATTGCCTGCAAGGACTGATCCATGGTCATCCAGAATAGCGGCTTCCGCCACATATTCATATTCCATAAGGCCAGAGACCACCTCCTGTGCGAGGTCGGAATCGAGGATAAGCACAGCGCGAGTCGCGGCCTTTTCCGCGACCTGAAGGCTTTTATTCACCTTCTGGGCCAGAATGCCGCCTTCCTCGAGATAATCGAGATAAACCTGCCCTGCTGAGAGGACAAGACCAACGGCAAAAGCAATAACCACCGCTGTACGAGCGAGCTTAAACGATATCCTGTCAGACCAATGAAGCTGCAAAGACTATCCCCTCACGTCACTCAGCTCAACTATTGAGGCTTAGAATATTAAAAAAACAATTAACATCCACTACACTCGGCACGAGCGCACACTCTTACCACTGCCCCGTATTTTGCATACTGGCCCAAGGTTCTCTGGGAGGCAAGGCGTCGCCGCGCTGAAGTAGTTCAACGGATATATTGTCCGGGCTTTTTACAAAAGCCATCCTTCCGTCCCGCGGGGGCCTGTTAATGATCACCCCACCATCCATAAGCCTTTGACAGGTATCATAAATATCTTCAACGGCATAGGCCAAATGACCAAAGTTTCGCCCGCCATCATAAGCTTCATGGTCCCAGTTGTAGGTGAGCTCAATTTGAGCATCTTCATCCCCAGGCGCCGCTAGAAAGACCAGCGTAAAGCGCCCGGCCTCCACGTCCTTACGCCCCACTTCCCTGAGACCAAGCTTGCTGCAATAAAAATCCAGCGATTGTTCAAGATTGCTCACGCGCACCATGGTGTGCAGATATTTCATGCCTAACTCCGTTCACCAGCCCGACAGGGGCCTTCATTTTATTGTTGCGAGGTGTCGCCGCGGAAAATTCTGGCCATGAGGCCCTCAAGGTATTCTTTGTCGACTTCGTCAAAGGAACCAAACTCTGTTGAATCAACATCGAACACCGCAATAAGCTTACCTGAACCATCAAAAACTGGCACGACAATTTCAGAATTACTACGACTGTCGCACGCAATATGATTGGGCACCGCATGAACGTCTGTCACGACCTGGGTCTCCCCGGTCGCGGCGGCTGTACCGCAAACGCCCTTTCCAAACGGAATGCGCAGGCAACCCAAAGTGCCCTGATACGGGCCAACGACCAACTCGTTATGCTTGGCTGGGTCAACAAGATAAAAACCTGTCCAGAAATAGCGCTCCGGAAACGCCTCAGACAGGAGACAGGCAATGGTTGCCATTTGTGCGATCCGGTCGCTCTCTCCGTCCAACACCGCTTCAATTTGACAAACAACCGTTTCATAGATTTCATTTTTACTCATGATACACCTATTTTCCCATGCTCCCGTAGATTGAATGTACTTCAGGCCATAACCGCAATACCCGGGTCTGTCCAGCGGTGCTGGTACGGATATCTATTTTGTGTAGTATATTGCGCGTCATGAACGCATGGACGTCTAGGGGAGGTAAGGTATGCTGAGGAAGTTATTTGCCGGTTTTTTAGTGCTGATCATCGTGCTTGCTGTAGGCCTGTGGATCTGGTGGCCCGAAAATCTTGTGGTCAAAGGCCCGATGGTCGATTTCCTGACCGGCAAACAGGTTGAGGCACCAGCCGACGATACTTTATCGGCAAAATTTGATTTGCCAGAGGGTCTTCGCATTGGCGTTTTCGCCCGAGATGTCCTCCACGCTCGCATGATGCGCATAACACAAACCGGTGATATTCTTGTCACTAGCATGCGGGAAGGCAATGTGATCCTGCTGCACCGAGATGAAGACGGCGATGGCAAGGCTGACGGCCGCACTGTGCTTCTGCATGGGTTGGATGTGCCTCACGGCTTAGCGCTTGCGCAAGGATACCTCTACGTCGCGGAAACAGGCCGCATCCTGCGTGCCCGGTTTAATCCTGAAACTCGGCTTGTGGGCTCACTTGAGCTCGTGTTTGACGCGCTGCCCGCAGGCGGTAATCACCGTACGCGTACCATCGGTTTTGGACCAGACGGCATGTTGTATGTAACCGTGGGCTCCAGTTGTAATGTATGCATCGAAGAGCACCCCTACCGTGCGTCAATGCTGCGGATGAAACCTGACGGTACGGACGCGGAAATATATGCAACCGGATTGAGGAATACCGTCGGTTTCGACTGGCATCCCGGCACCGATGAACTATACGGCACAGACAATGGCCGCGACCTCCTGGGAGATGACACCCCCCACTGTGAGCTCAACCGCATTGAAACCGGTCAAGACTATGGCTGGCCATATGCATACGACAATAAGGTCGCCGACCCTGATTATGGCGAAGAGCACCCGGACAAGGTCGCGCGCTCGCAGCCCATGGTGCATGGTTTTGGGGCGCACCGTGCCCCGCTAGGTATTCGTTTTCTTGCCCCTGATCTCGCACCCGCAGGGTATGAAAACGCCGCGCTTGTGGCATTGCACGGCTCATGGAACCGCAGCACACTCGCGGGTTATAAAGTTGTGTCCCTGCATTTTGACGGCAACACAATCACCCAGAAAGATTTCCTGACTGGATTTGAAAAAAACGAGGATGTTATTGGTCGCCCGGTTGACATCGCGCAAGGGCCAGACGGCGCAATTTATATATCGGACGATTATGCCGGCGTAATCTACCGTGTGGGCTTTGACGATATAGCTGTTGCGGCTAATGAGGAAAGCCAAGAAGTAAAGGCTGCTCCGCTCGCCGATTACAGCAGCGAGGAAGTTGCGCAATTTTCGCAAGAAGGTGAGCAACTATTTGGCGCGAAAGGCTGTGCCGGTTGCCACGTTCCCGAAGCGGCGCCCGCTGGCGTGCAGGTCAAGGTCCTACAAGACCTTGGCACACGGTACACGGTGGACAGCCTCGCCACGCTGCTGCAGACTCCGCCAAGCCCGATGCCCAGTTATGACTTTACCGCCAAAGAACGTAGAGATCTCGCGGTTTACCTGTTGTCACAGGAGAAAAATTAACGCTCACCGCGACGAGGAGAGCAAAGACCAACGCAACTTATGGCTTTGCTCTCATGGGCGAAAGACCTAGCTGGCGACGCGTTGCCCCGCTTCAGCTGTCCAGCCCAGTTCTTGCGCACGTTTTGCCGCAAGCGCAGGCACATCCGTCGCGACAAAATGTTTGTGCAACATCTGTACACCCATCATGTGGTTAATCACGGCGTCAAGCTGTACCTTGCGGGCGCGCGGGGTGTCATCATTTTGTGCCTCGGCGAGCAAGCTTTGGGCCCCAGCCTTATCAAGAAGCCCGCTTTCATCCAGCGCCTTGTCACCAAGATGCTCATTCGCAAGCTCCATCATCGCAGACCATTTTTCTTTATTGGTGGTCGCTGGTGGCGCCATAAACGCAAATTTCTCCCGCTCATACAAAGTCTTGGGCAGCAGCCCCTTCATGGCTTCCTTGAGCACGTATTTTTCCTTGCGGTCCTTGATACGGTGCAGGGGCGGAATTTTCGTCGCCATTTCCGCCAAATGATGATCAAGGAACGCTGGCCGCGCTTCCATGGAATTCGCCATATCAACCCGGTCCCCACCCCAGGTCAGGATCTGACCCTCAAGCATGGTTTTTGACCAGACATACTGCGCACGATCCAACGGATGACGCCCATCAAGCATGCTGCGGTCAAGCCGCTCCGCGATCGCAAGACCTGGCTTATAATCCGAGAGTAATGCGGCCCGGTCAGTATTCATCACACCGCGTGCCGTTTGTTCGCAGGACAACCACGGCTGCAGGCAACTGGGTGTAAACCCGATACGATCAGTAAGATACATATCGTCATGTTCGTCCGCCGACAGCATGGCACCGGTGAACAGCTTGTTGCTTTCCCCCAGCATGGATTGCCAGCTCGCGCGTTCCTTGGCGTCGAGGTCTTCAAGGCCATGCAGGAACAAATCGCGCCTGAAGGAGGGATAGCCAGCGAACAGCTCATCTGAGCCTTCGCCGGTCACCACAACTTTATAGCCTGCATCTCTTACGTGCTGGCTCATCAGGTATTTGGCAACCGCGAGCGTATTATAGATGGTGCGCTCGGCATGCCACACAGTCTTCTCGAAATGGCCGTAAAGGTGGTTGGCATCAAGGCGCAGGATATCCTGATCTGCACCGGTCGCGCTGGCCATCTCCTGCGCAATTGGTGTTTCGTCATAGGCCGCGTCAGTAAAGCCGATGGTAAATGCCTTTACCGGCCCCTGCCGCATTGCGGCCGACAACCCAAGGATGGAGCAACTGTCGACCCCGCCAGAAAGATAGCAGCCCACCGGCACATCGGCCTGTAGGCGCAAGCGTACCGCTTCGGTCAGGCCTTCGCGCACAGCTTCGATACTGTCCTCTTCCTTTTTGACCACCTTGTGATAATCAGCCTGTGGGAATTCGAAGTCCCAATAGGGTTTGTCTTCAATCTGATACCCCAGACCCTGACGCCGGAAAGTCACGACGTGGCCCGGCTTAACCTGATGAATGCCTTCATAAGCCGTTGTGCCCGGCACCATCACCTGCATGAGCTGATGCAACAGTCCTTCATTGTTGAAGCGGCGCGGCACTTCCGGGTGTGCCATAACCACCTTGATTTCAGAGCCGAAGACAACCCCTTTATCACTAGCATGGTAATAAAGCGGCTTGACGCCGAAGCGGTCGCGCACAAGGTGCAGCGCATCTTCTTTTTCGTCGTAAAGAGCAAAAGCAAATTCACCACGCAGGCGCCGCAGAGTTTCCTCAAGGCCAAAGCGCGGCATCAGATGCAAAATGATCTCACTGTCACTTTTGGTCTGAAAACGGTCACCCCGGCTGGTAAGATCGGTCCGAATGCGCTGATAATCGTAAAACTCGCCATTATGCGCAAGCATCAGACTGTCGTCAGCGTTGCGGAACGGTTGACGCGCCCGGTTTTCATCCAGGTCAATGATCGAAAGCCGCGCATGAGAAAAGCCAACCCCTTTCCCTTCCATCACCTCTACGCCGAAGCCATCAGGGCCTCGATGGTGTTGAATGGCCGCCATGTTGGCCAGAAGTTGGGCGTCCACGGGACGATTTTTCTCACGATAGAAGATACCGGCTATGCCGCACATGTTACTCTCTGCTTTCTTTTATTGTGTTCAAAGTCATTCTGCTGGCGACGGCCCGGTCAGACTACGTCCATGACCATCTCGGTACGCTGCACCATACATGTCAGAAGCGCCATGCGCATAAAGACAGCGCCTCTCGCCTGCGCGAAGTACCAATTGTGTGGTGTACTATCGAGTGAAGTACATAGCTCTTCACCACGCGCAAGCGGATGAAGCACAATAGCTGAAGGCTTTAGCGGTGAATTGGCATCCAGCTTCAGTGTCTTGCCCATCACCTCAAAGCCGTCGGCCACCCACGCAATGGCATTGATGTAAACTACATCCAGCGACGGCAATTCCGCGTCCAGGTCGCTTGCTTCACGAACCTTCAAGCCCTCACGCATCAGGCTTTCACGCTGTCCGGGGCCATATAGTTCTTCGTCAGAGCCATCATGGATGACCACGACTTCTTCTACCATGGCGGAAAACCGTGTCAGAAGTGTGAGAAAACTGCGCACGGTGCGCATGCGTTTTGGCACCCCCACAAGGCCAATGCGTATTTTCTCTTCTGGCTGTTCGGCCAGAAGCTCTGGCTTCCATTTCATAATCGTATAGAGGTCTGCAAGCGCCTGGGTCGGGTGTTCGTCAGTCCCGTTTCCGGCATTAATGATTGGAATACGCAGGGTATTCATCATCTCCATCACCGAATTTTCATTATTGTCGCGCAACACCACGCAGTCGCCATAGTTGTTGAACATCTCCGCCACGTCAGAGAGGCTTTCCCCTTTAGCGATACCCGTCGTGGAACGATCCGTGATGGACATGATGTCACCACCCAACCGGTGCCACGCGCTTTCAAAGCTCAACCGCGTACGGGTAGAGGGCTCATAGAAAGCGCTGATCAGTAATTTGCCCGCAAGCGGCTTGATCGGTACAGAAAACCGCTCAGGGTTAGCCTCAAACTTCGCGGCGAGCCGAAACAATTGCATCAAGAGTGGGCGTTCAAACTGTGCGGCACTGGCGATATGACTGTTCGAGAGCGCGAGCAGGTATTCGTGCTCCTCATTGATCGCCCTTAGCAAGTGCTTGGGCTGTGCATCGCCGTATACATCCGGCCGCGTGGGCTCAAACGTCGCAGCGCCATCAAAAATTGCTTTCTCCGCGCCTACCATAGCGACTTCTCCCGAACGTCACGCCAAACCAGATAAATCAAAACAACGGGTGCAACGCATGTCAGCACAAGCGCTGGCACCACCAGGGCTTCCAGCCCCCCAGCGGAAATCATGAGACTTCTCCATCAGGATTTGACGGGGCATCATTGAGCCGACCCCAGTCAAAAGTGGGTTTGCTAGCCAGCGCAAAAAGCATGACAAGCAACGAAACCGCAGCAGACACAAGCGCCGCCACGTAAAAACCAATTGTGAAATAGGCATAAAGGCCACTTGCGGTCCCCAGCACCATGGCGAGGCTCGCCAGCGTGCCACTACCCCTGCGGTAGAGCAGCCCAACGGCGATGGGCCAGATTGTACTGGCCACAAATGCACCGGTGAAATGCAGTAGCGAACCAAGCGTCGCCATTCGCGGGATACTAAGCGCCCACGTCAGCACACCGAGGCCTAGAATTATCACGACGGCGGCCTTACGGAGCTCCTCGTTGCTCGCAGAACGGCGGAAGTGTCCTTTGTAGATATCCTTGACAATCAGGTCGCTGGTTGCAGCCAGCACGCTGTCGAGGCTGGAGGCAAGGGCCGCGAACACCACCACAAAGACAAGGATCGCGCCGGTTAAACCAAAGAGCTTCCCTGCCACCAGCGGCGCCACCATGTCCGGTGACGGTACATTGATACCAAGCGCAGGTGCGGCCAATGCAATGAACCCCGCCACAACGGGAATGGGCAGCCAAAAAACACCCGCAAGAAGATAAGCCCGCATCCCGACGCCGGGCGCAAAGGCAAAAGCCCGTGACCACCAGACGTTGGAGTGGAATATCTCACCCACACCAAAAAACAGGTTATTAAACAGAAACATGATGGATGCAGGCAGAAGCAGGTTCAGCAACTCCGGCCGCTCGGCTTGCAACTGGGTATGAATGGCATCAAAGCCCACCTCATTGATCACCAGCACGGCAAGCGCAATGACCCCCAGCAAGATAAGGATGGTTTGCACGAAGTCGGTCCCGATCACCGCCTTCAGACCACCAAACACCGTATAGAGCGTGCAGATCACGACGATCACGGTCATACCGTAAGCATAGGGGATGCCACTGAGGGCATTGATTAACAGGCCGCCGGCCATACCAAGACTGATCAGCCAGCCAAGGCTGTAGAAAAACGAAATAACAAGGAAGATACGCCACGCGATATTGCCGTAACGCAGGCGAATGAAGTCTCCACTAGTATAGCCTTGCGGCATCATCTCTCTGATACGGCGCGCGAGCGGCGCAAACAGTATAAGGCCAACAGCGCCAAGCGAATAACCAACCATGCCCCAGACGCCAAGCTGGTAAGCGAGTTGGGGGGCCGTCATCGTGGTATTGCTGGTTACCCATGTTGCCATCGCGGTCGCAACCGCGAAGCCCATACCGACCTTACGACCAGCAAGCATATAATCTTCAAGGGAATTATTGTTGCGGCCAAGCCGCCATCCCAGCCATATCCATAGCAGAGAAAAGAGCCCTATTATCAGCCAAGCTATCCCGCTTGGCAGAACTGCGTCCGCATTCATCATGGATCATTGCCCCACGCTATTGGATGAATTCTTGGGAAGAGATTTGCGACTGCCGGAAACAAGAAGTGCGATCAGCATGACAAACATAACCGCACCTATACAGAAGAAGGCCCATGCACGTCGCAAGGGATGGTGGCGGACTGTGAATGTCAGCACCTCACCGGCCGCCATTCCGTCAACTTTCAGACGGTACTGACGCGGGCCGTCGGGCAGACCACTGAGTGTTGTAGCGCGGTCGGAGCCATCATAGACGGCAACCCATTCTGTGTTGTTTTTTTGTTCCAGCACAAAGTTTTTCCCCTCGACATCGGGCCACGCAATAGTTGCATAGCCAGCGGAGGAACCGTCATCGGATATTGTGAGGTCAGCAGCCAAGACTGCGGAGGGTGACACCCAAACCGATGACATTATCATTACAGTTGTAATAACAACGTATGCGGCAAACGCTCGAATTATACCGCCCCTTCAGCTTAAATCATAACAAACGCGAACTTTATTCTGATGAAACCTACTGTAATAATAATTTGAATTCAAATTATTTGTTCTTAAGGCCTGTATGCCTATATGGTTTACTGCCAGCAACTACCAGAGAGAGAATACTGCATGCCAAATGTGTCAATAAAACGTATAGAGCACGATCTTTTTAATCTATCGCGATTTGGCTACAACGAGGAAGACAAGGGCGTATACAGGCAGGGTTTCTCCGACGCTGACATGGCGGCACGCCGCTGGACGATGCAGCTGTTCGAGGAAAACGGCATGACTGCCCGGATGGACGGCGCAGGCAATGTGATCGGCCGCTACGGCGACATGGAAAAACCCGCCGTAATGGTTGGATCGCATCTTGACTCGGTGCCCGCTGGTGGCATTTTTGACGGCGCACTTGGCGTCATCGCGGGGCTTGAATGTGTGCGTACCATACGGGACAACAATATCAGCCTAGATTACCCCATCGAAATTGTCGGCACGAGTGAGGAGGAAGGGCGTTTTGGAGGCATGCTGGGCGCGCAAGCCCTGACGGGCTGTGTCACCTTGCCCTGGCTCGAAAGCGCCAAGGATGAAAATGGCATAAGCCTCAAAGAGGCCATGGCAGCACACGGCCTGAATTTGCAGGATGTATTGCATGCCTATCGTCGCCCGGAAGACCTGAAAGCCTATCTGGAAATCCATGTCGAGCAAGGCCCTGTGCTGGAGGCTAAACGCAAATCTATCGGCGTTGTTGATGGTATTTCAGGTGTTTTCAAATGGATTGTGCGCCTGATCGGCAAGGCCGACCACGCAGGCACCGCGCCCATGGACATGCGTTCAGATGCCTTCCTTGGCCTAGCTGACTTTGCTCACGAAATTCAACGCATCATTGACGAAGAAGGGACTGAGAAATCACGCATCACCATTGGCCATGTAGCGCTTAAACCAGGCTTTCCGCACACTGTACCTGGCGAGGTTGAATTTACGATCGTCGGGCGTGACCTTGATCCTGAGGTTATGACCGGCCTAGCCAATGCATGTCGGCGGGTCCTTTCCTCTATCGCGCGGCGACATAGGCTGATGTTCGAGTACCAGCAGATGAGTTGGCTGGATCCTCAATATTGCAGTAGCGCCGTCGTTGATCTTATTGAGAACAAAACAAAAGATCGTGGCTATAGCTATATGAGGATGCCTTCCGGGGCCGGACATGATGTGCAATTTTTCTCCAACATCACCGATGCCGGCCTGATTTTCGTACCGAGCGTTGGCGGCGTGAGCCATGCTCCAGATGAACTTACCCACTGGTCCGACATCGAGAATGGTGCCAACGTGCTGCTTGATTGTATCCTCGACCTCGCGAGAGACTGATGGAACAGGATTGTGCAGAAAGAAAATTCACGGTAAGGCAAGTAGATGTAGCAAGGCTGGACCCCGAGATTATGAGCGATTACGACGATATTCTGATATCAATCAGACGGATCATGAGAGCGATCGACTTACAGTCGAAACGTCTTGTCAAACAATCGGGCCTTACGGCACCACAGCTCGTTGTAATGCAAGCTCTGCGTAAAGAGGGCCGGGCGTCGCCAAGCTCCGTTGCCCGCAACGTAGCCCTTAGCCAGGCCACTATTACGTCCATTCTGGATCGCCTTGAGAGAGCGGAACTCATCCGTCGGGAACGTAGCGATACCGACAAACGGGTCATATACGCCTGCCTAACCACAGAAGGCCAACGCCGTCTGGAAGAGGCGCCGGAACTCTTGCAAGCAGGGTTTCTAAGGCAGTACCGACTGCTGGAAGACTGGGAACGTTCCATGCTCGTTAGCGCGCTTCAACGCATCGCCTCGATGATGGATGCAGAAGACCTCGACGCCTCACCAATTCTTGACATCGGCGATATCGATAAAATTTCCTGACACCCGGTTTGCCGTTATAGCGACCCCACCTATGCGCCCACCCTTTGGCCGGCTGGAAGACAGGCAAAAATTCGCTTTGCTAACACCAATAAAAAAGGCGGCCAACAGCCGCCTTTTCCATCAGGTTTCTAACTAGCTTAAAGCACAAGGTTCGCGTCAGCCAACTGCTCGACAGTGACGCCTGACAGGAAGACACTTTCCCCATCACCAAGATTGACCAGCACGCCGGCTGTCCCCTCTTGGGTGCTATCAGCCGATGCCGACAAGACGTCTTCCACCGAAGAGAAGCGGCCCAGGAAGTCGAGGCTGTCAGCAGACACGTCAAAGTCGGAGATCACATCATTACCGCTTGCCGCACCAAAGATGAAGCCATCCGCACCATCTCCGCCCGACAACTGATCATCCCCTGCTCCGGCCCATATGATGTCGTCACCATCGCCGCCACCGATGATATCGTTACCACTGCCACCAAAGAGCGTATCGTCGCCGTCACCGCCAAGTACGGTATCATCGTCGTCGTTGCCAAAGATAACATCGTCGCCGCTGAGGCCCTTGATCACGTCACCGCCATCACTACCGCCAAGGATATCATTCCCGCTAGAGCCCGCAGCCACGTCATTGCCGCTGCCAGCCCAGATAACATTGTCTTCGTTGCTGCTTTCGACTTCTTCGCCATCATCATACCGACCATTGTCATCCGTCAGGTCGTCATTCCAGCCGCCACCAAGAATGGTGTCGTCCCCGCTACCGCCGCGAATGGTGTCAGCTCCCGGAGCATTCGGGTCACTGTTTTCATCCAGAGACTGTCGGTTATTACCGTCGTTTGCGCCGCCGCCAATAACAAAGTCGTTGCCGCCGCCCGCATTGATCTTGTCGTTACCTGCGCCACCGACAATGATATCCTGACCGTCGTCATCCTCGTTCTGCTGGATGAGGTCATCACCGTCACCACCGTCAAGCAGGTCATTACCGCCACCACCACTAAGGGTGTCATTGTCTCCTGACCCTCGCAGCGTATCAGGTGCCGTACCACCTGTCTGTGTATTGCTGCCACCCTCCTGTACAACGTCGATAACAGGGATATCTACGAATGCGGAACTGCGGAAGCCCTCTTCATCACTGGCAGAGACACGAATGGTAATACTGGAGGACGTCTCGTAATCGAGCGATACACCTTGGGCCAGATAAAGCTTGTCGCCGATGACACGGAACCTGCTGTCACTCGTCGAATAAGTCACCGCGTCCCCTTCGGGGTCCACAGCCCGCAACGTACCAACAAACGCGCCGATTTGGTTCTCCGATACACCACTTGTAGTCAACCTCGGCATACCGGGGGGATCGTTGGCTCCCTCCAGAGTAATCGACATCACAGTTGGTGCGCTGCTCCAGTCGGTACCATCCGACACACTGAAGGTGAAAGAGGTAACGCCGTCCACATCTTCCGGCGGCATATAGGTCAGATTACCAATATCTGCGACAGCAATAACCTGATTAACCGTCGCCGCGCCACCATTGTAACGCAAAGCTCCTTGGCCTGGCAGACTGTCAATACGCACCGAAACCAAAGCATCTCCGGTGTCGGCGTCGCTAAACGCAAAGTTGGCAGCGCTGAATGTCACACCGACGTCCTCGACCGCAGTGACCGACCCCGCGGAAGCTTGTGGCGCATCGTTCACACCACTGACGGTGATTACAATGCTCTGCTCTGTGCCGTCGGCCGCTTCAACCGTCAGCGTGTCATCTAGTGTATCACCAGCATCCAGCGCCTGAACATCCGTATTGGCCTCGTCAAGGTCATAGACCCAGTCGCCGTTTGCCGCGATCGTCAGATCACCAAAGGTGCCACCTACGGTCTCTGCGGTGAACTGGTTGGCGCTCTCCGGATCCGTTACCGTCGCTGAACCACTGATACTATCCGTATCTTCGTTCAGACTACCGGTCAGCGTACCGCCAAAGCTGGCTGCATCGTTCACACCGCTGACGGTGATCACAATGCTCTGCTCTGTGCCGTCAGCAGATTCAACCGTCAGCGTGTCGCCTAGTGTGTCGCCTGCGCCAAGTGCCTGTACATCGGTGTTGGCTTCGTCAAGGTCATAGACCCAGTCGCCATTGGCAGCGATCGTCAGCTCACCATAGGTGCCGCCCACCGTCTCAGCGGTGAACTGGTTGGCGCTCTCTGGGTCCGTCACCGTCGCTGAACCACTGACGCTATCCGTATCTTCGTTCAAGCTCCCCGTCAGGTCACCGCCAAAGCTCGCCGCATCGTTGACACCGCTGATGGTAATCGTGATGTCCTGCTCTGTACCGTCAGCAGATTCAACCGTCAGCGTGTCACCCAGCGTATCGCCAGCTCCCAGCGCCTGAACGTCGGTGTTGGCCTCGTCAAGGTCATAGGACCAGTCACCATTGGCCGCGATCGTCAGGTCACCATAGGTCCCGCCCACTGTCTCCGCCGTGAAGCTGTTGGCTCCGTCGACGTCCGTCACCGTTGCGGAACCACTGACGCTATCGGTATCTTCGTTCAGACTACCGGTCAGCGTACCGCCAAAGCTGGCTGCATCGTTCACACCGCTGACGGTGATCACAAT
>NZ_JBLXGZ010000038.1:0-31832 GCF_048260245.1 Kordiimonas sp.
TTCAAGAAGAATCGTGAAATATGTGATGCAATTTAATGGTCTGTGCTCGTTAACAAGGTATTAAAGTCTATTTTTTAGCAAAAATATGGTAAAATTTTTTATTTATCCGCTAAAATACAACTTAAATCATATCTGCGAATAGTGGTTGTGGATTGGTATTTTCTTCCATTATTTTCAAAGGCTTGTGGGCATGTTATTTATGTTATCGGGTTGGGTATAGCTATTGTAAGAGCAACCCGAAGTTGGATAATGCTGCGATAATGGTGGGAAAAAATAATTGGACGCGAACTCAAAACAGATCCTGAGCAACCAGGATGGCGTGCATCCGAACTTGGAAAAAACCGCTCTGCGGCACCTGAATTCAGTTTTCCGGAAGCCTGTCAGTAAGCATACGCAGGCCGCGTTTGATGTGGTTTCGGAAGCAATGACATCCAGCGCACGCCCCTTGATTCTTGACTCCTGCTGCGGGGTTGGCGACAGCTCGCGGGTGTTGGCCCGGGCCTATCCCTCTCACTGGATCGTGGGGGTTGACAAGTCAGGCGCGCGGCTCGGGCGCGAACGCGAAGAAGCCAACCCCGAAAACCTGCGGCTTGTCCGCGCCGACCTGAATGACTTTTTTCGCCTTGCGGCCAACGCTGGCTGGCGACCCGAGCGTCATTATATTCTCTACCCCAACCCATGGCCCAAGGCAGAGCACCTCAAGCGCCGCTGGCACGGGGCGCCGGTGTTCCCCGATATTATCTGGCTGGGTGGCAGGCTTGAGCTGCGCTCCAACTGGCGGCTTTATCTGGAGGAGTTTGCCCTTGCGCTCAAGCTGGCGGGGCATACCGCACGCGTGCAGGCTTTTGACGCCAAAGAACCGATCACCCCGTTTGAGGCCAAGTATAAAAAAAGCGGCCAGCCACTTTGGCAACTGACCGCCGTTCTTTCATGAGGGCCATGTGGGCCGCTTTAGGCGGCCCAGTCGAGGATAACCTTGCCGCTTTGTCCTGACCGCATGACGTCAAAGCCCTTCTGGAAGTCGTCCGCGTCAAAACGGTGGGTCAGGATAGGGCTCATATCCAGCCCGCTTTCCAGCATGGCGATCATCTTGTACCAGGTCTCGAACATGCGGCGGCCATAGATGCCGTGGACCTGCAAGCCCTTGAATATAACGTGGTTCCAGTTGATGCCGGTGCCTTCGGGCAGCAGGCCGAGCAGGGCAACCTTGCCGCCGTGGTTAATCGTCTCAAGCATATTGCCAAACGCTTGTGGCACGCCGGACATTTCAAGCCCGACATCAAACCCCTCATGCATATCAAGTTCAGCCATGGTGTCGCGCAAGGTGTCGCGGGTAACATTCACCGCTCGGGTCGCGCCCATCTGGCGGGCGAGATCAAGCCGGAACTCGTTCACGTCGGTAATCACCACGTTGCGCGCACCGACACGGCGGGCAATGGCAACCGCCATAATGCCGATGGGCCCTGCGCCGGTAATCAGTACATCTTCACCGACGAGATCAAAGCTGAGCGCGGTATGCGTGGCATTGCCAAGCGGGTCAAGGATCGCGCCAAGCTCATCCGAGACACCGTCCGGCAGCGGGCAGATGTTGACCGCAGGCACCGAGATATATTCCGCGAACGCACCCGCGCGGTTGACGCCGATACCTTCGGTGTTGCGGCACAGGTGGCGTTGACCCGCGCGGCAGTTGCGGCAATGGCCACAGGTAATATGGCCTTCAGCAGACACGCGCTGACCAACAGTCAAGCCTTTGACTTCGCTGCCTAATTCAACAATTTCGCCGGCAAATTCATGGCCCACATGCATGGGGACGGGGATGGTGTCCTGGGCCCATTTATCCCAGTTGTAAATGTGAACATCGGTCCCGCAGATCGCGGTTTTTTTTACCCGTACCAGCACATCATTGTGGCCCACTTCCGGCATGGGGATGTCTTCCATCCAGATGCCGGTTTCTGCTTTTGCTTTTACAAGTGCTTTCATGGCTCTTGATCCTTGATTGGCGGACTATTTGATCACGCCGAGTTCGCGCCCGATGCGGCCGAAGGCCTCAACAGCGCGGTCGATTTGCTGGGGTGTGTGCGCCGCAGACATCTGCGTGCGGATACGAGCCTGCCCTTTAGGTACTACAGGGAAGGAGAAGCCAATCACGAATATGCCTTCGCCAAGTAATTTTTCCGCCATCTGGGCGGCGACTTTAGCGTCCCCCAGCATGACGGGCACGATGGGGTGGCCGGCACCAGCAAGGGTAAAGCCTTGTGTCTCCATGCCTTCACGGAACTGGCGCGCGTTGGCGTGGACGCGGTCCCTGAGGTCCGAGCCCGCTTCCAGAAGTTCCAGAACCTTGATGGAGGTGGCGGCAATAACCGGCGCGAGGGTGTTGGAGAACAGGTACGGGCGCGAGCGTTGGCGCAGCCAGTCGACGATCTCTGCGCTCGCGGCGGTATAGCCGCCGGATGCACCGCCCAGCGCCTTGCCAAGTGTGCCGGTGATGATATGCACGCGGTCCTGTACGCCAAAGTGCTCAGGCGTACCCGCGCCATTTTCACCAATAAAACCAACGGCATGGCTATCATCTACCATGACCATGGCATCGTATTTTTCCGCGAGGTCACAAATGGCTGGCAGGTTGGCGAGGATGCCGTCCATCGAGAATACGCCGTCAGTGGCGATCAGGCGGAAACGGGCGTCCTGCGCGTCCTTCAGGCATTGTTCCAGTTCGGCCATGTCATTGTTGGCATAGCGAAAACGCTTGGCTTTACAAAGCCTTACGCCGTCAATAATGCTGGCGTGGTTGAGCGCGTCGGAAATAATGGCATCCTCAGGCCCCAGCAGGGTTTCAAAGAGCCCGGCATTGGCGTCAAAGCAGCTTGGGTACAGGATGACGTCCTCGGTTTTGAGGAATTTTGCCAGTTTGGCTTCCAGTTCCTTATGCACATCCTGCGTGCCGCAAATAAAACGCACAGACGACATACCGTAGCCGTAGCGGTCGAGCGCAGCCTTGGCTGTATCGACAAGAATATGGTCGTTTGAAAGGCCCAAGTAGTTATTTGCGCAGAAGTTTACATAGTCCGTGTCCCCAGCGCCTGCCACGTGAACGGCGGCGGATTGCGGTGTGGTAATCACGCGCTCGCTTTTATAAAGGCCCGCATCCCTCACGTCTGAAAGCTCTTGTTGAAGATAATTTTTGTACCGGTCGCTCATAGGGGGTATCCTTCCTCTGCGTGCTTATTTGTGCGGGAACATATCAAATTTCAAGCCGATTTCCAGTGTATAATTCAATATAGCATACAGAATATTCGATATAGTGTTCTATACGCTGGTTTTGTCCGTGATACTGTGCCTTCAGGGCGTGATGACCATCATCAGTGCGCGGGCCGGGGCGTCGCTGCGGTTCTCGATAACATGCGGAACATCGGCTTCGTAACGCGCGGTGTCGCCCGCCTCAAGCTGTTTCCTGCTGTCGCCGTTTTTGACCCACAAGATGCCTTCCAGCACCGTCAGATGCTCTACCGTGCCGCTGCCATGCCCGTCCGAGTTCAGCTGGCCCCCGCCTTCCAGGCGCATATCATACCATTCGGTGCGGGAGACAAGGTCGATCGGCCCCAGAATGCGAAGCGTGCACTTGCCGTCTGCGCTCTGGATTTCAGGCGTTTGATAGGATTTGACAATGTCGAATGCAGGCGCGTTTGCAGCGCTGTCATCCGGTTCGCCCAGAAGCGTGGATATATCAATACCGAGGCTTTGCGTCAGGCTCCAGATTGTTGCAAGCGTCGGGTTGGTCAGCCCGCGTTCGATCTGTGACAGCATCGACTTGGAGACGCCTGAGGCTTTGGCAAGGCCATCCAGGGTGAGCTTGCGTTCAGCCCGCAGTGCTTTGATTTTCTGGCCAACATCGGGCGGTGAATTGCGTGCCATCTGGCGTTCCTTCAAACATTCAATGTTCACTATATTGAATTTTTAAAAGAGGTAAAGGGCTGAAACGCCTGCACAATGTGTGCAATAACTGTGCAGTAAAAATGCATTTTTGGGCCGAATCTGTGCATGAAGTGCGCAGGAACTGCGCACCGTAAATGCAGGCCCTATACGGGCCGGCGCGGGGCAAAAAAGCTGCGTGCTCGGCCCCGCGACCATGTAGGTAGTATACCCTAATCGGCCCCGGTTTGCCAGCCAGCCGCCAATGCTGTTTTAGCCTCGGCTTCGCCAAGCTTGATCAGGTTGGCGATGTCGGCAGTATTGAAATTCGTCACGTCGATGGCAAGGCGTTCGCCCGGCCGGATCTCGACAAATTCCACGATATGTTTGCCCTGTGTCAGCATCGGGTTGCCGCCGTGCTGGCAGGCGCGGTTGACCTTTTTTACTTCGTCGAGGTCATTGTTCATGATCTCGGAGGTCAGCGTGCCGATGGTGCGCTTGAGAAGCTTGAGGATATTCTTGAAATTTTTCTTGGCATAGTCCGGCGTCATCTGTTCGGGCTTCATGGCGATAATGGCCATCTGTTTGGCACCGCGTTTGATCGCGGGCTTGAGCGGGGCGATGCTGCGGATCCCGCCGTCGGCGAGCGGCATGTCGTTTACCCACATCAGCGGCATGGAGACAGGCTCGCGCGTGGAGGCGACAACATAGTCCAGAATGTCATCACCGAAGGTGCCGACATCGGCGTCAAAATAATCGCCCGTTGCCATATTGGTCACACCGCAGGCGTAGTGCGCCGGGCTGGCGCGCAGGTTATCGGGGCTGATATTGGCGCGTGCGAGGCTGGCGGCGCCGTCCATGGTGGTCAGGCCATCAAAGTTGCCGAAAAGGATATCGGCCACGAGGTCCACGGTGCCGCGTTTTTTGCCGATCGAGGCAAAGCTGGTGATATTGTCACGCCAGAAGGCCTCGAGCTCTTCGCCGATCTGGCCCCAGTCGGGCGCCTTGCCGGCTTTGGCCGCGCGTCCGGCACGGTCAGCCAGAAAGCCGCCGTTCATCGACCCGACAGAAACCCCGTAAATGGCGTTGGGCTCAAATTTCGAGCCGTCCGGAAAGGTGTGGTTCAGAAGCGCTTTGACAGCACCTGCCTGATAGGCGCCTTTAACGTTGCCGCCTGAAAGTACAAGTGCACGGTCGAACTGTGACATGGTTATCTCCCCCCATCAGTGTTGTTGGCTCTGGGATGATACCGCAAAGCGTGCATTTTCTGCAGCGTTCATTTGAAGTTTTCTTGCCACAATTATGGTTAATTTTTGTATAGAATTGTAATTGCATTTTAAAAACATGGTCTTATAGTCGGCTGCGGAACCGTTGTTCACGGTGGGGACCGGAGTATATCTTATGCAGCCCATAGTGGCGAAGCAGGCGGTGGTGCGTGGTTTTCTTATCGCGCTGATCGCCATTTTTACCGTGTCGTTCGCCACCGAACCTGGTTGGGCTGAGCCAAGCAGAGGTGGGCCGCGTCAGGCGCCTACAGGTGCTCAGGCGGGCCCGGCTGTGGCCCACACGGTTGTACCTCACATTCAGGTGGTGTCAGAGTCCTGGTACCCTTACAGCTATGAAGAAGACGGGTTGATCAAGGGGCGTGCGACGGATGTCGTGCGTCTGGTCCTTGACCGTGCCGGGCTGGATTACAATATACAGGTTCTACCTTGGTCGCGCGCTATGCGCATGGTACAGGAGCGGGAAAACCTGCTGATATATGCCATGATCAAAACGCCTGAACGGGAAAAGCTGTTCCAATTTGTCGGGCAGGTGATCGAAACGGACCCCGTGTATTTTTTCGGCAGAAAAGGCATGGCCGGTGCGCCGCTTCGCAGCCTTGAGGACGCAAAAAAATACCGCGTTGCCACAAGCCAGAGTAGCGCGATGATCGCCTACCTTCAGGACCATAAATTTCCGCACCTTCAATCGCTTTTTGATATCCAGCTTGGTTTCAAACAATTGAAATATGGCCGGATCGACCTATTGCTAACCACGGCATCGAACGTGGAAGCCCACGGACGTAGCGGTGATATTGAGCCCGGTACTGTTGTGCCATACCTATGGGCTTTTGACGCGGAGCCCAATATGGTTTTCAGCAGCCAGACCAGCACGGAAATTGTTGCAAGAACGCGCAAAGCCTACGAAAGTCTTGTGAAAGAGGGACAACTTCCTGTATTCGGGACGAAACCTTCATGCGGTACCATGGCAGGCAGGAACCGTGCTGAGGGGAATTGCCTGACACAATACAATGAGGACGAAGGTGGCCACCGGTAAGGTTAAATGGTTCAATGCGGATAAGGGGTATGGTTTCATTGCGCCGGACAATGGTGGCGATGATATCTTTGTGCATATCTCGGCGGTGAAAGCGGCTGGGCTGGGCCCGCTGCGGGAAGACGAGCCGCTCTCATTTGATATTGAAGAAGGCCAGCGTGGTCGTGTTATTGCCGCTAATCTGGAACGCCTCTAGCTTTTTGCTGCTGTGTTGGTGCCCTGATCCTGATCAAGGGCGACACCAAACAAACGGCCTGCGGTGCCGATGGACCATCCCTGCACCATCAAAGACGCCACCACCATGATGAATACAAGGTTGAAAAAATGCGGTGTCAGCGGCCCATCGCTGATCACCGGAATGATCGACAGAAAAATTGGCACCGCGCCGCGCAAGCCTACCCAGCCGATATAAAGTTTTTCCCGGTTGGTGAAGGCAAAGGGGGCAAGGCACAGGAAAACCGCCAGCGGACGTGCCAGGAATATCAGCACAACGGCCAGCAATATGCCAGGCAGCAACATGACATGCAGTTCACTTGGCGAGACAAGAAGCCCAAGCATGACAAACATGGCGATCTGTGCGAGCCACGCAAAACCTTCATGGAAGTGAGCGGTGCGGTCCTTGCTTGCTTGTGCCCGTGCGCCTGCGCCGCCCACGTTAGCGACCGTCACACCAAACAGATAAGCCGCCAGAAAGCCTGATCCGCCGGCCAGCGCAGTAGCGGAATATGTGAACAGACCGCACATAAGAAAAAAAGGTGAGTTAAGGCCTGTCGGCAGGGTGATGCGCCGGTTGACTGCGCTCGCCAGATAGCCGACGGCAATCCCACCCGCTGTGCCGATGCCCATTTGCTGAATGAAGTTCGGCATCGCGCTGAAAAGCGTACCCAACTCAAGTGTCGCGCCGCTGTCGACAATGGCGACAAATGTGAGGGTGAGGAAAATGGCGATCGGATCGTTGAGGCCGGATTCGATGAACAGGGTTTCCTTGAGCCGGGGCCTGAGCCGCAGTTTGCTGTGGGTCAACATCATAAATGTGGCTGCGGCATCGGTCGAGCCAACCACAGCCCCCAGAAGCATGCCCTCCGCCAGCGGTGCATTCAGAATAAGATGATAGGCCAAGCCGACAACAAGCGCGGTGAACACAACCCCCAGCGTAGAAAGGGAGATGGCAGGCAAGCCCGCAGCCTTCATGTCCTTCAGCTTGGTATCAAAACCACCTGAGAGAAGGATAATGGCCAGGCACAACGAGCCAATGGAATAGGCCATACTGAAGTCGCTGAAGTCGATGCTGCCAGGGCCGTCTTCGCCCAGCACCATGCCGAAGCCGAGAAACATGAGCAGGATAGGCGCCTGTACCTTGGAGGACAGCGGCACCAGAAGGATGCTAAGAACGGCGATGCCGCTCAGGGCGAATAACAGAACATCCATATGCGGGCCTGGCCTCCGGTATATTGTGCGAGTTTATAGCATAGGCAAATGGGCGGATTTGTGGAAGCCGCCCTTGAATTTTTCTGCCCTAGGGCGTGAGGGCGTCCACGTCACCGCTCATCAGCGCGCGGATATTGGCGGTGATGCGGTCAAGGGGCCAATCCCACCATGCGGTCTCCAGCAATTGCGCGGTGGTATTTTCATCAAACCGCATCTTGATCAGCTTTGCCGGGTTGCCGCCTACTATTGCATAGGGCGGCACATCTTCGGTGACCACGCTGCCGGATGCAATGATGGCGCCGTGGCCGATGTTTACCCCCGGCATGATCAACGTGCGGAAGCCGAACCAGACATCATGGCCGACGATGGTGTCGCCGCGTGACGGCAGGCCCGCGAGCAGGTCCATATGGTTCCCCCAACCGCCACCAAAGATGGGGAAGGGGAAGGTGGACGGGCCGTCCATGCGGTGATTGGCCCCGTTCATGATAAAGGTGGTGCCGGTTGCCAGCGCGCAAAAGCGGCCGATCTCAAGCCGGTCGCCCACATGGTCATAATGATAAAGTATATTGCGCGCCTGAAACTCGGTCGCATGGTCAGGGTCGTCATAATAGCTATAGTCGCCAATGCTGACGTTGGCACCATTGACCACGGATTTGAGGAACACAACCCGGTCGGTGTGTTCAAGCGGGAAACGGGTATCTGCACCGGGCGCGGATGAGGGTTGGGTATTCTGCATAACAAAGCCTTTGTCTCGGAAGGTATAGGGGGGACCCATTCGTGAGGGAGGGTCGAGGTCCGGGGTCTTAAGCGGCTTTGTTCATCGGCAGGATGCTCCTTGCTGGTTGTTAATAATTAAATAAGCCGTGTCTCACTGGCGCGCAAGACTGGCAGACAAAAATATTGTCAAGGGCATATATTTCGGGTACGAAGTAAATAGTTTATATGCGAAATAAATGAAAGGAGGGGCATTATGCCGATGGAGCCAAGGGTCTTTCATCTGCTGCACCTCAGCTATAAGGCGATTTTTCGTGCGGCCGACCGGGTGTTGATGACACGCTACGGTATTTCTGCGGCGCAGAATGCTGTGCTGCTGTATCTGCTCAAGCACGAAGGCGCCACCATGGGGCAGGTGGCGGTGGCGCTGGGGCTCAAGAATGCGGCAACCTCCGGCCTTGTGGACCGAATGGAGAAAAACGACCTTGTGGAGCGGCGGCCTAGCGCAAGTGACGGCAGGGCGTATGAGCTATATCTGCGCCCTACGGGCCGCGATACGGCGGAACAATCAAAAAGCGTGATCCGCCAGAGCAATGAAAGGTTGCTTGAGGGGTTCACGGGGGATGAACGCGCGCTGATGTCGCGTTTCTTTGAGACCATAATCGACCGGGCCGACCATTTTGGTGCCCATGACATTCATGACACAGACGACATAGGCGATACAAACGACGAGTTTCAGGGAAGAGGAAAAGACATATGACCGACCATATCCAGACCGAGATCCGCGACCGGGTACTGCATATTACCTTCAACCGACCGGACAAGAAAAACGCGCTGACCCACGCCATGTATGCTTGCATTGTTGAGGCTATGCGCGCGGCTGAGGACGACGACGGCGTGCGTGCCATCCTGTTCACCGGGGCGGGTGACGCTTTCACCTCAGGCAATGACCTGGCCGATTTCCGCGACAGCCCACCTCTGGGCGCGGACGCGCCGGTCACGCAGTTCCTGCACTGCCTGCTGCAGGCCAAAAAGCCACTGGTGATGGCTGTAAACGGCATCGCTGTCGGGGTGGGGCTGACTATGCTGCTGCATGCCGATATTGTGTATGCCTCTGAGGCTGCTGTGTTGCAGGCCCCGTTTGTTGACCTCGCGCTGGTGCCGGAGGCAGGGTCATCGCTGTTGTTGCCACGTTTGATTGGTCATGCGCGGGCGGCAGAGATGTTCATGCTGGGCACAAAAGTGGGTGCCGAGGAAGCCTGCACCATGGGACTGGTATCCCGTGTGCTGAAAGCAGATGAACTGATGGCGACGGCGACGAAGGCCGCAGCCGCACTGGCGAAAAAAGCACCGCGTTCGCTGATGCTGACAAAGCAGTTAATGCGCGGCGACAATGACGCGGTGGCGGCGCGCATGGCCGAGGAAGGCAAGCTTTTTAGTAAACAACTCACCTCGCCAGAGGTGCTGGAAGCCATTATGGCATTCATGCAGAAACGTGAGCCGAATTTCGGTTAGGTGTCGCTTTGAGCCGTAGGTCAAAGGCCGGGGGATGCGCCCGGCCTTTTTTATTTGGGGTACAGGAAGACATCGTCCACGCCTTGGCCGATCACCCGCGCGATCTTGAACGCCACTTCCAGCGACGGCGAATAACGCCCGGCCTCGATGGCAAGAATGGTCTGGCGGGTCACCACCACACATTTTGCCAGTTTCTGTTGGGTCATCTCATCCGACATGAACCTGAGCGAACGAATGCGGTTTTCGATTTTTGTTGCGACCATGCCTAAAATCTCCGGCGATAGAGCACAACCTCAGTGACGTAGCGTACTGCCCAAGCGATATTGACCACATAAATCGCGCCAATCCAAAGCAGGCTGGTGTCCACCGCGTCAATGGTGATGATTTTGCCGAACAGCAATATGCCGGTGACGCCGAAAATCAGCGGTGTCAGCACCATCAGGCTATAGTAGGATGCCTGATGGCGAAAGGCACGGTCACGCTCATCTTCGGTGATCTCGTCCTCACCGCGCAGGTCTTTGCGCCATGGGTGACGCACCAGCTCGCAGATGATCTCTGCCGCACTGGCGGCGAGGATGATCTTGATCGCAAACCCCAGAAGACCGGGCGCGGTGGTGAGGATGCCATCTTCAATGGTGGTATGGTCAGCCAGACGTTGGCTCATATAATAGACGATCACACCGTAGGTCAGCGCCATGATCCAGGCGACTTTTTCATTTTTGCTCATCATTGCCTCGCTTTAGTGGGTTGGTATCTCTCATACTGTTTATGTAATATATGTATTACATAATGTAATGTTTTTTTTACATAAGATCGAAAATATTTTACATTTTCATGCTCTTCCTGGTGCCGGCTGCTTTATTCGTTTTGGCGTTTGCCGGGAGTGGGGGTAGATTTTTGACGGCGGATGGCGAAAGGACGCGGTGTGCAGGGTGAGAACGAGAAAACGGTAAATCAGGGTTGGCGCACCCCTGAAATGTGCCTCGTGCTGATGGCCGCGGCGGCCCCGTTCAGCTTTTCCATCTGGATGGCGCTTTTGAATAATTTCACCCATGATTACGCAGGCTTTGGCGGGCGCGAGATCGGTATTCTGCAAAGCCTGCGCGAGGTTCCCGGCTTTCTGGCTTTTACAGCTATTTTTGTGCTGCTGATCCTGCGTGAGCAGGTCTTCGCTGTGCTTTCTCTTGCCACGCTAGGGCTTGGTGTCGCACTTACGGGTTATTTCCCCAGCGAATATGGGCTTTATTTCACCACGGTGCTGATGTCTGTCGGCTTCCATTATTTCGAGACGATCCAGATGTCGCTGTCATTGCAGTGGTTGCCAAAGGCGATTGCGCCAAGGGCCTTGGGCTGGCAAATGTCCGCCAAGTCGGTGGCGTCTATCGCGGCCTATGGTTTTGTATGGCTGGGGCTGGAGCTGCTCGGCCTTGATTTTGCGTGGCTATATGCTATCGGCGGTGGGGTGACAGTGGCGATGGCGCTGTATATCTGGTTCGCTTTTCCGCGCATTGAAGGGCACGAAATACAGCACAAGACCATCATTTTGCGAAAACGCTATTGGCTTTATTACGCGCTGACATTCATGGGCGGCGCGAGGCGGCAGATATTTGTCGTGTTCGCCGGGTTTTTGCTGGTGTCAAAATTCGGCTATGCCGCGTCTGATGTTGCGGCGCTTTACCTCATCAACCATGCCATAACGTCTTTTGTCGCCCCCATGCTCGGCGGCTTTATCACCCGTTTTGGCGAACGCAATGCGCTGGTGTTTGAGTATATCGGCCTGATCGCCGTATTTATCGGCTATGCCTATGCCGAGGCGCCTCTTGCGGCTGCGATGCTGTACGTGGTCGATCACCTGTTTTTCTCCTTTGCTATTGCGCAGAAGAGCTATCTGCAGAAAATCGCCGATGGCCGCGACATCGCTGCGACATCCAGCGTCAGTTTTTCAATCAATCACATAGCCGCAGTTGTCATTCCGTTTGTATTTGGCGCGATTCTGTGGCCAATTTCACCTTCATATGTGTTTATCGCGGGCGCGATGATGGCGGCGGTGTCGCTGATCCTTGCGCTCAACGTGCCTCGTAGGCCCATGCCGGGATGCGAGGTGATTGTGGGGTATAGGTCCAGCCCTGCGCCTGCAGAATAGGGGGTCATCATGCGGGAAACATATAAAAAAATGGCATTTTTGCTAACGGGAGTGGCTCATCTTCTGGCGTTTACAGGCGTCATGGGAGCCCGGAGACTGGAGGAGCTTTACGGCCTCGGAGGGCTGGTGGATCAACCTGAACTGAGCCTGTTCATGCAGCACAGGGCGGTCTTTCTTGGTATTATCGCCATCTTGTGCCTGACTGCAGTCTGGCGGAAGAAGGCACGGGACCCGGCGCGCTTTGTCGGCATTGCCAGCATGTTCGGTTTTGTGGCGCTGTATTTGCTGAGCGGTACCGAAAGCGTGTATCTGGACAAGGTGTTCTGGGTCAGCACCGTTATGTCCCTGCTGCTGCTTGCGACCTATATACCTGTCCGCAGCGATACATGACCGATTGCCTGCGGGCTGCTGCTTGCTATATGAAGAATGCGTGACAGTGAGGTGTCGGGGCAACTCCCGATGCCCGCTGGCAGAACCATGAACTTCCGGGGTTTGGTATTCTATGGCTGAGGCAGCAGTTTCGTCGCGTATCAGTGAACAGTATGAGTTTATGGAAACCCATGGTTGGGGGCAGGCAAGCATTGTGCCGCTTGTCCCTGATGCATCGTTCCGCAGTTACAAACGCCTTTCGCTAGGCGGTGAAGGCCGCATGTTAATGGACGCGCCGCCGAACTATGAAAACATCCATGCCTATCTGGACGTTACGGCGCACCTGCGCAGCCTTGGCCTGCGGGTTGCCGAGGTCCATGCCGAAGACCGCACGCGGGGTTTTGCGTTAATTGAGGATCTGGGGGACGACACGTTCACCCGTTTGCTGGCGGCGGGGCGCAGTTCTCTCGATCTTTATCTGACAGCGGCCGATACGCTTGTGCACCTGCATGAGGCCACGGGCGCGACAGCGATTGATCTGCCCGCTTATGGGCTGCCTGATCTCCTGCGCGAAGCAGCACTGTTCGTTGACTGGTTCGCGCCGACAGTGCGCGGTGCGGCGATCAGCCTTCAGGAGCGGGAGGATTTCCTCGGCGCTTTTTCTGAAGCGCTTGAAGGGGTCGCCGCAGACCGGCGCGTCCTTGTGCTGCGGGACTATCATGTGGACAACCTGATGGTTGTCGGTGAGGGTGATAACGCAGGCTGCGCTTTGCTTGACTATCAGGATGCGCTGATTGGCTCTCCGGCGTATGATATGATCTCGCTTTTGGAGGACGCACGCTGTGACGTACGTGAGGACGTGCGCGCGGCTGTGCTGGCCCGTTATTTTGCCCAGCGTCCCGCGCTGGACCGCGAAGCCTTCATGCAGGATATGCAGGTGCTGGGAGCGCAGCGCAACGCCAAAATAGCGGGTATATTTGTCAGGCTGAGCCGACGAGACAACAAACATCTTTACCTGAAGCATATGCCGCGCGTGCTTGGCTACATTGCCCGCTCTCTGGAGGCTCCTGTGCTTGCAGGGGTGCGCAGCAGTGTTCAGTCCATGCTGCCGGAATTTCCCTTTGTCTCGTTCTAGCGGCCCGCCAACTGCAAAAATAATGCAGCGTATCGCTCCACCATGCCTTTCAGGGTGAATTCACGTGCGGCTTTTTCACGGTTGGCGGCGCCCAAACGGCGGGCTGTCGCACGGTCATCAAGCAGGGCGTTGATGTTTTTCGCCAAATTGGGCGCGCTGGTATCCTGCACGTAAGGCGCGTTCTGGCGGCTGACCATTTGGGCTACGTCGCCGACATCGGTTGCGACAATGGGCAGGCCGCATGCCATGGCTTCTATAACGGATAGCGGCATCTGCTCGGTATCGGAGGAAAGGGCAAAAATATCAAAGGCAGGCAGGATGTCCTCGGGCCGCTCCAGGTTGCCGGTGAAAATGACCTTGTCATAAAGGCCGATGCGCTCCGTCAGCATCTTGAGTGGGCGCATGCCAATGCCGTCACCGACAATGACCAGACGCGCCTGTTTGTGTGTCTCGGCCACATGGGCGAAGGCTTCGATCAAGCGGCCGACGTTCTTCTCGGGCCTGAGTGCAGCGACGGTCCCAATTATGGTGTGTTCAGGGCCGAGAGCAAGGCTCGCCAACAGCCCAGCATCTGCGGGGCCGCTGAACCGGGCGACGTCGATGCCGTTGGGAATGTGGTTCAGTCGGGTTTCACTGATGCCCCAGTTCTTGCGGGCGATCGCGGCCAGCGTGTGCGACGGAACAACAACGGCATCGGCCCGGCGGTAGGCCAGCGACCGCGTCAGGCGGCGATGGAGCTTTTCCTGCGCTTGCTCATCGGGACCGAAGCCATCCTGAATATGAATGACCGGGCAGCGTTGACCCAGAAAGCCCGAGAGGTTCCACTCCACCGTGCCCCAGTTGCAGGTAACAAGCAGGTCCGGCTGGAATTCATCCAGCAGACGGGCGCAAGCACGCATGGCTGCAAAGCCGCTGACCTTCGGAAAAGGGGGCAGCGCATGCCCCGACACAGCCGAGCCTGACAGAAGGTCAAGAGCGTCATAACACCCGTTCATGGCATATACCGAATGCTGGAAACGCTCATCGCTACTATTGATAAGGCTGACCAGGCGACGCTGGGCACCGCCTATCTCAAAGCTTGGAAAAACATGCAGAATTTTCAGTTTGGTCCGCACTGCAGGCTCCCGGCGGCTTGAGTTCCCTCACTCTTACCTTGTTGGGGCCGCGCTAATCAAGCGGGAAACAGTTCCTCGGCGTGCTATGGTGGGGAGGGCCAGCTTATTTTATCCTAATGGCTCATGAAGATGGGCAGCTTGCTTTTGCTGACAATGTGCCGTGTCGCGCCGCCCAAAACCATTTCGCGCCAGCGCGAGTGGGAGTAAGCGCCCAGAACGATGCAATCGGCATCAATTTTGGTTGCGGTCTCCAGCAACTGATTGCCAATGCTTTCACCCTTGTCTGTGTCATTACGGGTGGTTGCGGTGATGCCGTATTCTTCCAGATAATCCTCCAGGTCTTCAAAATCGGGCCGGACAGGGTCAATGTCTCCGATCTGGACGATTGTGACTTTTTCAGCACCCAGCAGTAGCGGGATCGCACCACCTACGGCGCGGGCACCTTCGGCCCGGCCATTCCAGGCGATCATGACGTGGCGGCCAACGGACCCTGTGTAAGATCCGGGAACCATCAAGACCGAACGCCCCGAACGGAAGATCAGGTCATGGAATATGTCGTCACTATCTGGTGCGTCGCCATCTGGTTGAAGGCAGACGGTAAGGTCGGACGTGCGGGCGGACCGGCCTGCGTGGTCGTTTATCTGTCCGGTGACAACACGCCAGCGTGCGCGGCCACCCTCTGCCCGTTCACCAGTGTCCAGCAGTTTGAGGCCCTGACGGTTCACTGCCTCGCGAAAAGCAGTCTCCGCTTTGGCAGCATTGGCCTTGCCTTCTGTCTCTGCCGTATCGCATAGGTGCTGGATCATCTCTGCGGTCAGGCCTTCGCCCATGAACGGAATGGCCATGCGCGGGTCGGGCCGAATAAAAAGACCGGTCAGGGAGCCCTGACCCTGGAGAGCAAGTTCACTGGCGATGCGTGTGATCGTTGCCGCCTCAATCGTGTGTGTGAGGGGGAGCAGAATGGATTTCATCAAATTTGCCTCCGTCTGGTTTCGGCCCTATTGATAGAGCTTGTGAATACTATAGTAACAGATGTCCGTTTTTCGTCCTTGATCAGGGTCAAAAACGGTTCATCATGCGTTCACGCCTCCGACACTAAGAGTATAACTTATGACCAGATTAACTTGTATTGTACTGTTGCTTATCACATTTTCGCTGACCGGTGGCTCGCATGCTCCCGGCGCAGCCCTTGCCATATTCTCGCCCTCTGTTCACGCCATGGATGAACAGGACGATGTTCTCGATGCTATCAAGCGTGGCGACGTGATGCCCTATTCAAAAATAAAGCGCATCGTGGAATCCAAGCTGGACGGCGTGGTTGTCGGACAGCAGATCAGGCGCACCAATCGCGGATGGCAGTATGATTTGCGCGTGCGGCGAAAAGATGGCCGGGTGTTGATGGCCACTGTGAATGCGCGAACGGGCGAGATTGTCAGGACCAGATAAAAAGCTGGCCAAGGTAAAGGCCCAATTGATGCGAGGAGACTTTTATGCGGGTTCTTATTGTCGAAGATGATGCGGCGCTTGCTGAGCAGATGAAGCAAAGCCTTATCGATACCGGGTATTCGGTGGACCATGCCGAAGACGGTGAAGACGGCCATTTTCTTGGCGACACCGAGCCTTATGATGCGGTAATCCTTGACCTTGGCCTGCCCGTCATGGATGGCGCCAGCATCCTTAAACGGTGGCGCGGTGACGGCAAGGAAATGCCCGTGCTTATCCTCACGGCGCGGGACGGCTGGACCGACAAGGTAGAAGGTCTTGATGCAGGGGCGGATGATTATCTGACCAAACCTTTTATCATGGAGGAGCTTCTGGCGCGGCTTAGGGCGCTGATCCGGCGCTCGGCCGGGCAGTCAAGCCCGCAGTTTTCCTGTGGTCCGGTGCTGCTGGATACTCGCAACGGCCGCGTGAGCGTGGATGGCCGTGCCATCAAGCTGACAGCGCAGGAATTCAAACTGCTGTCGTACCTGATGCATCATGAAGGCAAGGTTATCTCTCGTACCGAACTTACGGAACACATCTATGATCAGGATTTTGACCGCGACAGCAACACCATTGAGGTGTTCGTTAATCGTATCCGTAAAAAGTTAGGTGTGCCAGTGATCGCAACGGTGCGCGGTCTTGGTTACCGGCTGGAGTGGCAAGAGGACAAGGCGTGATTGAGGCCACAGGCCGTTTTTTTCGCTCGTTGACCGGGCGGCTTCTTCTATCAGCTGTCCTGTGGTCGGCGGCGGCGCTGGCGGTGGGCGGTATGTTGCTGTCTTTTGCCTTTCGCACTTATGTGCTGACCGACATAGATCGCAAGCTGGAAATGATGATCGATACCATGGTCGGTGTCAGCGAAATTTCGCCGGAAGGTGTCCTTCGCTTTAATCAACCGCTTCTGGATCAGCGTTTTGCCGCGCCTTATTCGGGCTGGTACTGGCAAATTTCGGAGGAAGGCAGACAGGCTTTTCGCTCCCGCAGCCTGTGGGATTTCGAGCTGGTCCCCGATCTTACCAATCGCGCTTTCTCTCTCAGGCTGTCTGAGGTGGCGGGGCCTGACGGGCAGGGCCTCAGGGTGGCGGAGCGTGATATCATCCTGCCCGAAGCTGACCGAATTTTTCGCTATCAGGTGGCGACAGATACGGCCGAGGTGCGGGAAGCAATCGCGCACTTTAACTGGCTGCTGATGGGCGCTCTTGCCTTTATCATGCTGACAGTGTCGCTCGCGCTTGTCATTCAGGTTGCTTACGGTCTCAGGCCGCTCAGGAATCTGAGGCGCAGCCTGACCGAGGTCCGAAATGGCCACAAGGAACGTATTGACGGCGACTGGCCGGAAGACCTGTGGCCGCTGGCGCAGGAGATCAACGCCCTTGTCGACCAGAATGAAAAGCTGGTTGAGCGTGCCCGCACGCACGTGGGCAACCTGGCGCATGCCCTGAAAACACCTCTGAGTGTTATCATGAACGAGGTTGACGGTGACACCAGCAAGAAGGGTCAGGCAATCGCGCTGCAGGCAAAAAATATTCGCGATCATGTGGATCATCACCTGAAACGGGCGCGGATCGCCGGCGGCGGCACCGGCCCCGGCCTGCCTATCCGGGAACGGGTTGAGAAGATTGGGCGTGCTATCGAGCGTCTGAACAGAGACAAAGCGCTTGAGGTCACTGTCGTTTGCGATGATGCGCTGAAGTTTGACGGCGAAAAGGAAGATTTTGACGAGATCCTTGGCAATATTGTCGATAACGCTGGCAAGTGGGCATCATCAAAGGTGATGATTAGCGCCACGCGGGCAGAAGAAGGCTTGCGCCGCGCTTATATGGATATCCGCGTTGAGGATGATGGGCCCGGCGTGCCGGCAAAAGAACGGGAAACTTTGTTCGAGCGAGGTAAGCGCCTTGATGAACATGTACCGGGAACCGGGTTGGGCCTTGCCATTGTGCGTGACATCGTCGAACTATACGGCGGCCATGCATACCTTGAGGAAGCCCGCATGGGGGGGCTGGCAGTCGTTATGCGACTTCCAGCCAAATAGCGAGATTCAGCGTTCTTTGATTTTGAGCGCAGCGAGCGCCAGCATGACCCATCCCGCCATCAGGCACAGACCGCCGATTGGTGTCAGCCAGTGGAACGGACCAAGGCTGCCGGGCCCCATCAGAGCGCGAATATATAGGCTGCCGGAGAAAAGCAAAGCCCCAAAAAAGAAGGCAAACGCAGCCCGGCCAGGCATGCCATCATCCACCCGGTAAGCGACAAAAGCAGTGCCCAGCATAGCGAGGGCGTGGAAAAATTGATACGTCGCGGCCTGGGAAAAAAGCCCGGCACCCCCGGCGACCAGGTAGCGCGCCAGAAAATGCGAACCCAGCGCGGAAGCACCGGTGGCTATTAGCCCATGTATGGCAGCCAATAGCACAATGAAACGTGTTTCCATAAAAAAGCCCTTTTCTGCTAGTAGGTTACTCTTGAACATCCGTACCTGCGCCCAAATGATACCGGGTGAGCGGCCTAATTCAAGTCAAGTTGCGCGGCAGGCTGCCCAGTCTGGTATCAAGTGATACATCTGTATCAATTTGGGAAAAAATGACGTAAAGCATTTTTCTTGTTTGGGAAATCATAACGGTGGGCTTGGCAAGCCGATTTTTTGTGGTAGGGTTATTACAGTAATAATTGTATTTAGCACGGTGTGCGGGCATTTTAGTTGCATTAAAGTTGTAACATGATCAAAATGCCTTTGAGAGATGAAGACAGTATCGCACGACGGGGGTCGTTTCGCGGGAGTGGCGCGCTGGTTTTGATACCGGTGTCGCTGTCGTTTCTGTGGGCAGGCGGTAGTTCACTTGGGGTGGGGCACGTATGTTTAACCGGCGCAAGTGCGCTGTGCTTTTGATTGCTGACTGGCGTCAGGTCAAGAGTAAAGGAGACCGCAGTGCTGCAAGAGATTATCAATACCGCCAATATTGGTTTTGTTGTTGTTGGACCCCACTACGATATTCGCCTCTGGAACCGCTGGATGGTGCAGGTTACCGGCACCGAAAGCGAAGTGGCTTGCTGCCGTACCCTGCTGGATGTTTTGCCTTCGCTTGAAAATTCCGCACTGTTGGAAAAGATTAACGCTGCGCTTAATGACGGCATGTCGGTCCGCCTACCCGCATCGGACAGAGACAGTATATCCGAACTTGGTTCGATGAATATTCTGATTCAGCCGCTAAAAACTCGCCGGAACATTCACTCCCTTAAACCTGTAACAGAAGACCGCGCGGACCCCTTATGTCTGATTCAGTTTAGCGTGCCCAGTGAGCGTTTGGCCCCAGTGCCGGCGCCGTTGCACGACGCGGAAAGTCCGCAACACGTGCAAGATGGTGCAAGGCTTGAGTTTCTCGCGACGGTCGGTCATCAGATCAGGACTCCTGTAAATGGCGTGCTGGGTATTGCGGAACTGTTGAGCGGGACCAAACTTAACCACGAACAGCAGAAATATGTTGAATTGCTGGTGCGCTCCGGCCAGTCGCTGTTGGATTTTGTCAACGAAATGACAGACCTGTCTCAACTTGAGGCTGGCCAGCTTTCGCTTGAGAAAGAATCATTCAACCTACCTCGGCTTATGCAGGAAGGGATGAACCTTTTTGCGTCTTCCGGGTCTTATAAGGGCGTGAAGGCGGTGGTGAACCTTGACCCTGATTTGCCCACCTTCGTCCGTAGTGATGCTGTTAAGCTGCGGCAGATTTTGGTCAACCTGTTGTCAAATGCATTCAAATTCACCGATCAGGGTGTGGTGTCGCTTACGGTGAAATATTCCGGCGATGAAAGTAAAGGTGACCTTGAGTTTGAAGTGTCGGATACCGGTGTTGGTATACCGGCAGGACGGCTCAATGGCCTGTTTGAGAAGCTTCGCGTCGATGCATCGGGCGTGACCCGCCTTTTTAACAAAACCGGCCTGGGGCTTTTTATCTGTCAGGGACTTATAGACTTGTTCGGCGGTAATATTCGGGTCGAAAGTGCGGTTGGCAAAGGCAGCATTTTTACCGTGACACTGCCCGTTGAGGTTGCGGATGAACGCACAGGTCTCGCGATAGAGAAAGCTGAACCAGCGCCAAGCCTGCATCAAAATGGCCCTTGGCGGGTTCTGGTTGCAGAAGATCATCCCGTTAACCAGACGCTGATTGAAAAATTGCTGGAGAGCCGGGGCCATGAGGCTTTGATTGTCGCGAACGGACAGGAGGCGGTACGCGCCATGCAGGTGGACGGTCCATTTGATATCGTGCTGATGGATATTTCCATGCCGGTGATGGATGGTCTTGAGGCCACGGCACTTATTCGCTCGCTTGTAGGCAAGCCTGGCCTGACTCCCATTATTGCCCTTACCGCACATGCGCTGGACGGTGATCGGGAGATATTCCTTGAAGCCGGGATGGATGGTTATCACAGTAAGCCGCTGGATGCTCCCAAGCTATTTGAGACCATGGCGCGCACTATTGCGGCACGCGCCAAGGCCAGCGGTAAAGCGGATGCCTTTAAGGCACCAGAACGATCGGCACACCAAGTGAGTGCGCCAGCGAGTTCGCCACGCTCCCCAAAATAAGATCCGCCACGCGAGAACGGCCGCGCCGACCGATAAACAGTTGATGAATCTTCTGTTTTTTCACCTGTTCACGGATGACCTTAACCGGATGACCCCAGTAAAACTCACCAGAGATTGTAACGCCACTTTCTTTGTGCCGCTCAACGATTGGAGCAAGGATCTCTTCACGCGCAACACGTTCCTCTTCCTGTTTTTCAAGTGGCCGCACAGCGATATCTTCCATGTTAAGCGGCTGGTAGCCTGACCAAGGAATAACCGTGATAAGGCAAACATCGGCCCCGGTAAGCTTGGCTTGCGTTATGGCGTGGTCGGCAGCGCGGTTGCCCCACTCACTGCCGTCAACTGCGACAAGATAATGTTGTTTGCTTTTGGTCATGAAAAACCCCCTTCGGTTGCTATGTTTAACGCATCAATACCGAAGGGGGAGTGGGCAGTCCTTGATTTCCATCAAAAGCGCAAGGCAAGGCTAAGCGGCCTCCGGCTTTGCAGATTTTTTGATCATGTCAGCGCATTTTTCCGCAATCATGATAGTGGGTGCGTTGGTGTTGCCACCAATCAGGCGCGGCATCACCGAGGCGTCAACAACGCGCAGCCCTTCAACACCGATGACCTTGAGTTCCGGGTCGACCACGCTGTTGGCGTTGTCGCGCGGCCCCATGGCACAGGTACCCACCGGATGATAGATGGTCTCCGCCTTGTCGCGAATGATAGCCTCTGTCGCTGTATCGTCGTCTATGTCCACCCCATGCCACGGGTCTTTTTCCCGTTCGGTCAGCTCCTTGAGCGCGGGCTGATGCATCAGCCGACGCACCATCTTCACCCCCTCGCGCATCACCCGCATATCCTCAGGCGCCGAGAGATAATTGGGGTCGATCTTCGCGGGTGCCAGCGGATCGCTGGAGGCAAGGCTTATAGTGCCGCGGCTTTGTGGCCTTAGCTGGCAGATATGAATGCCATATCCGTGTTCGTGAGCATCCTCAAAGCCGTGCGGTTTGTCAGCCATCGCCAACATGATGTGGAACTGGATATCTGGCCGCTCCAGCGCTTTGTCCGTCTTGAGGAAGGCCCCAACCGGGGTCACGCAGTCAGACAGGACACCGGGCTTTTTCATCAGCCATTTCACCAGTTCAGGCAGGCCACGGTGTGGCGCCTGGTATCGGTACACGGAAATAGGGTCGACAAGATGAGCATAGACCGTGGCATCAAGATGGTCCTGCATGTTCTTGCCCACGCCGTTAAGTTGATGCAGTACCGGTAGACCGACGGACTGGATATCCGCCGGGTCACCGATTCCCGAAAGTTGCAACAACTGCGGGCTATTGATGGCGCCACCACACAGGATGACCTCGCGGCCAGCGTGCCATGTCTCGGTTTTGCCTTTGCGGGTCAATTCAATGCCGGTCGCGCGGCGCCCCTTCAAAATGACGCGGCGCACCTGAGCCTCGGTCAAAATGGTCAGGTTGGGGCGCTTTTTTGCGTCGGCGAGATAGGCGCGCGATGCACTTTGGCGGCGTCCTCCCTTGATGGTTTGGTCATACCAGCCCACGCCTTCCTGTTCCGCGCCATTGAAATCGTCCGTGAACGGCAACCCCATCTCACTTGCGGCATTCAGAAAGGCAACATTGATCGGATTTGTAGAGGTGTGCTGCGTTGTTTTCAGCGGGCCACCTTTGCTGTGGAAAGCGTCTTCCGTGCGGTCGCTGCCCTCTGCTTTTTTGAAATAGGGCAATACATCATCGAAGCTCCAGCCGGTGCAGCCCATTTGTGCCCATTCGTCATAGTCGCGGGCGTGACCACGAACATACAACAACCCGTTGATGGAGGATGAGCCGCCCAGTACCTTACCTCGGGGCCAATAAAGTTTGCGCCCGTTGAGGTTTTTTTGTGGTTCGGTCCAATAGTTCCAATTGAGCTTGTTGGGCGGCACCACCTTGATGATCATGCCTGGCGCGTTAACCGCCATCTGGCCGTCTTTTTTGCCGGCTTCAATGAGCAGCACCGAACGGCGGCTGTCTTCGCTGAGGCGGGCGGCCATGACGCAGCCAGCAGAACCGGCCCCGACAACGATATAGTCAAAGGTCTTGTCGTTCACACCGCCACCCCTAACTTTTCAGCGCTTCAAGCGTGACGGGCAGGCCGTCCACCGGCTTGATCAGCGGCATGATCTGGAAGGTGGTTTTGTACCCCTCGGGCACACGAATGTCATAATGTGGCAGCAGGTGGGTCATGATAACCTTGGCCTGCATATAGGCAAAGTGCAGCCCCAGGCACATGTGTGCGCCGCCGCCAAACGGCACCCAGGCGAAGCGGTGTCGTTCCCGCGCCCCGCCTTCGGGTGAGAAACGCATGGGGTCAAAATCCATCGGGTTTTCCCACACGGCAGCATCCCGGTGGGTTGCCACCATGGAAATACCGATCATGGTGCCCTTGGGGATAAGGTGCCCGCCGAACTCCACATCGCGCACGGTCTCGCGCGCGACGGCAGGCACTGGCGGGTTCAGCCGAAGCGCTTCCTTGAAAGCGTATTCCGTCAGTGTCAGCTTGTTCATTTTTTCATAGGGCAGGCGGTCATCATTGAGGCCGAGCGACTTGATCTCGGTGCGCAGCTTATCCTGCCAATCACGGTGACGACCCAACTCATACACCAATGTGGTCACAGAACTGGTGATGGTGTCATGCGCTGCCATCCAGAGGAAAATCATATGGTCGATAATTTCCTGGTCGGTGAAGGTGTTGCCTTCGTCGTCCCTGGCCTGACAAAGCTGGGTAAAGATATCAGTCGCCTCCACCGATCGCCGTTCGGGAATCAGTTTACGTAGGAAGTCGACCATGAAGGCGCGGCCTTTCACGCCTTTGGCCATCAGGCTGCCGGGCAGGGGCACACGCACGATGCCCACCGACGCGGCTACCATATCGGTTAACGCCTTGTTCACGCGTTCACTGTCCTTGCCCGGTTCGAGGCCGAGAAACACGGTGGTGGCCATATCGAGCGAAAGTTGTTTGATTGCCGGGTAGAACTCAAAGCTGCCAGCCTCTCCCCACGCCTTGATGCGTGACGGCATGTCATCGTTTAGCCGTTCAAGATAGCCTTTCATTGGCCCGGTCTTGAAGGCAGCGGCCATAATGTGCCGGTGGGCCTTGTGTTCGTCAAAGTCCATCAACATCAGGCCGCGTGGGAACAGGCGCCCAAGGAAAGCGTTCCAGCCTTTTTCGCTTGAGAAATTGCGCCCCTTGTCCATCAGCACAAACTCGTTGGCATCCGGCCCCATCATATTGACGGTATCGCGGAAAAAACTGTTTGAACGGTAGACGTCGCCATAGGTTTCGCGCATGTAGCGACCAAAGCCTGTGGGGTCTTTGAGAACCCGCAATGTCTGACCAATAATGGGCCAGCCCATTTCACCCGGGATGTCTTTTAGTGTGGCACGCTTCCCGTTCGTGCCGCCTTGTGTAACCGTCGACATTCATGTCCCCCAACAGTTGCTGCCTAAAATACGGAACTATACAGTCCAGAAATAACTATAAGGCAGTCGGGGCGCGAGTCAAACGCGCTTTCCGCACGTCATGAGAGTATTGCGAATAACCTATATTCCCGCATTCATTTTCTTGAGTGGCCTTTCACCATTTTTTGCGTGGCGTCCCACGGGGCGAAGGCGCAGCGATCGTCGCTTGCCTCGGCGGGCAGGTCGCCAAAATAAAAGTCGACTTTCATATTGGGCCGTGCGACCGCCTCGCCGGCGACCATAAATTCGGAATACTTCCAGTCGTCCAGCATATCGGTGGCAGCAGCATCAAACCGGCCTTCCGGAATGGAGGTAATCACCCGGACATTCTCCACACTGCCGCCCGCTGTAATGTCATAGCCCATGGTGATATGCCCGGCCGTTTTTTTACGCGCGGCCTTCAGCGGCATGATCAGTTTCATGCACTGTTTGAGGCTTTGGTAGGGGTTTTTGGGGTCGCCCAAGGTGGACGGCAGTTCCGGCAGGCTGGTGTGGGTACAGCTTTTGCTTGGTGCAGGGCCATAGGTAAAGGTGATCGGTACATCTGTGCGCTGTGCCAGTTCGCCGTCCCTGACGTAGCCGAAATAGCGCCAGCGCCTGAGCGCCCGCTCAACATAACCATTCATGCTGACGTCGTGGTTACCTTCTTGTATGCGGATATTTTCCACCTCGCCATCGGCTCGGATGTCAAAAAGCACCGCGATGCTGCCCTTCAGCCGTTTGCGTTTAACCGAATATGACATGCCGGGGTTGGTGCAGGAAGACAGCTGCCAGAGTGCGTTTTGTGGCTCCGGCGTATCACGCGCTTGCGAGGGGGGCATCCCGCTGCCAACAACAAGGACTGTGCAGGCTACTGCGATACGGTGTAGTTTCATTTCAGTCCCTCATGATCATCCGGAAGAGGTGGTCGATATACGAACAGGCTATAACATCGCAAACACTCCATGGTGATCTTTTCTTCAGTATGGCCATTCGTTCAGGATGGAGCAGATTGCTATTCCCTTGCTATTGCCGGTGATTCGTGTTCTAAGCTCGGCCAAGCACTGCGCGAAGATGGCAGCATCAAAAAAGCTGCTGGCGGTGACTTTAGAGAGCAATCGTCTGTAATTAGGGACAGTTGCCATAAGATTTCGGTGCCTTGGGCACTATGGACCCGGCAGCTGATCTCCGCGAGCTTCCCATAAAAATAATATCGTTGCCTGGCATTGGCCGGGTGGGCCGCTTGCAACGACAGATGAAAGCTTGATTTTGAAGCAATTTACTGACCTCGGACTTGCCGAGGCTCTCCTTCGTGCCATATCGGACGAAGGCTATACGACTCCCACTCCCATTCAGGCCGAGGTTATCCCCGCCATGCTGGCAGGGGATGATGTTATTGGCATCGCACAAACAGGTACCGGTAAAACCGCGTCGTTCGTGCTGCCGCTCCTCAACAAGGTGGCAAATAATCGTCGCATCCCACGGCCGAAAAGCTGCGGCGCGTTGATCCTGACACCGACGCGTGAGCTGTCGGCACAGATCGCAGACGGCATTGCCCGCTACGGCAAACACATCAAACACCATGCCACTGTTGTGGTTGGTGGCGCGCGCCCTGGCCCGCAGGTGAAAGCCATGGCGCGTGGTCTTGACATTCTTGTCGCGACGCCGGGCCGCCTTGAAGACCATATGCGCTCAGGTGCAATCCGGCTTGACGAGACGACAACGGTTATCCTCGATGAAGCCGACCAGATGCTGGACCTTGGCTTCATGCCTGCCATTCGCCGCATTATGGCTGCCTTGCCGAAGACACGCCAGACAGCGCTTCTTTCGGCCACCATGCCAAAGCAGATTCGTGCGCTGGCACAGGATTTCCTGAACAACCCGCGCGAGATTTCGGTGACGCCAGTCTCGAAACCTATTGAGCGGATTGCGCAAAGCGTGCGCCATATGTCCAAAGGCGACAAGCGCGATGCACTGGTAAACATCCTCAAGGGTGACACGGTGGAACGCGCAATTGTGTTTACCCGCACCAAGCACGGCGCCAACAAGGTTGCACAGCACCTTGAGAAATTTGGCATTTCGGCGGGCGCCATTCACGGTAACAAGAGCCAGAACCAGCGCGAGCGTACACTGGCGGATTTCCGCAAAGGCAGTGTGCCAGTGCTGGTTGCGACTGATATCGCCGCGCGCGGAATCGATGTTGACGGCGTCTCTCATGTTGTGAATTTTGAGCTGCCGAATGTGCCGGAAGTATACGTACACCGTATTGGCCGTACTGCACGCGCTGGTAACAGCGGTATCGCGATTTCGCTGTGTGACGAGACCGAGCGCGCGTACTTGCGTGATATTGAACGGCTTACCGGCCTGAAGGTGCCAATTGACGGTGAAGGTCCGCAAGGCCCCGATCAGGCACCGGAGCCGCAAGGCGCACGCAACCGCGGCGGTAGACAGGGTGAGCGCTCACAAAAGCCGGCAGGCAACCGTAACCGTAGCCGGAATGGCGGCGGCGCGGCACGTCAGGCCAGGGGAACCGGCCAGCGTGAGACTGAGCGCAACGCGGAGCACAAGCCGGCCAGAGCTGAAAACGCCGGACGCGGTGAACGCCAGAGCCGGCAAGGCGGCGAGGCGCGGCAGGCCAAGCAGGGCGGTCAGGACCGTAATGACCGTCAGGGGCGCAATGAGCGCAATGATCGTCAGGAAACCAACTCAAACCGGCCGCGCCGTGCAAAACGGTCCGGCGGAAATTCTGGTGGTAATGGTGAAAATCGGCCACCACGCAAGGGTGAAGGCGATACGTCAAGCGCGGGGCTGGCCCGTATGCTGGGCAATATCGAACGCTCACAAAGCAAAGCCCGCACTCAGGACAGCGCCTGATTCTTCCGCCTTGCGGGGTTGCCGGGCAATTAGATAATAAAGCCGCGCCGAATAATCGGCGCGGCATACTTAGTTCCTGCAGCCTGAAAGGCAATGCAATGAAATCTGTATATCCGACTGGCAGTGGCGCGCGTGCGCTGCTGCTTCCTCTCCTGTGTGCCCTGTTCTTTGGGTCCGTTGTTTTTGCCACGCCTGCCATGGCACAACAGCCCGCAGCGGATGTTCCCGCGAATGCAGAGGCCAGGAGCTACGGCAGTGGCTGGCAATGTCGTCGCGGTTATAAACAGGAAGGCGATACGTGCACCAAAATCGTGGTGCCTGCCAACGGGTATGTCACCGGCAACGATTACGGCGCCTTGTGGGACTGCGACCGCGGGTTCGTTAAAAAGAGCGGAGCTTGTGAAGCCTTGCCTGTCCCGGCAAATGCCTATCTCAGTGCCTCGGGCGACCATTGGCGGTGCGACCGTGGTTACCGCCAGGAGGAACAGGCCTGTGTGGCAGCCAAAGTCCCGGAACACGGCTTCCTGACCGACACCGCCTTTGGGCCGGGTTGGCAGTGTGAACGCGGCTACAGCAAACAAAACGATACCTGTGTCGCCATTGCAGTGCCGGCACACGGTTATCTGACCGACAGCAACTATGGCCCGGGCTGGAAATGCGATCGTGGTTATCAGGTTTCCGGCGCCCGCTGCACCGAGGTTTCCGTTCCGCCCAATGGGTACCTGACGGTGGACGGAGACGGCTGGAAATGTAACAGAGGGTATAGCCCAAGAGGCGGTTCGTGTGAGCAAGTTGTGTTGCCTGAAAACGCTCATCTGGATTACACCGGTCAGGATTGGGAGTGCGCGCGCCCTTACAGCAAAGAGAGTAACGGTTGCACACTGCGCCGGTAGATAGCTACAAAAATTGTTGTGGTGGGGTATCAACACCAGCGGGGCTCAGGCACCGCTGGTGCTGATCGCCAAGGTGCATCAGTTGTTCAGCGCTGCGGTGGTGCTTTCCGGCAGCGATGTGTGTGTGCACTCCTTGCCTTTTTCGGCCTCGTTATGACCAAAGGTAAATGTCAGCGCCACATCCTCGCGCCCCCTCTCTTTGCCATCTTTCATATAGGCAAAATAACGCCAGCCGCGCATGGCGCTTTTGACATTTCTGTCCATCACGCCTGCAGGGACACTTTCGATAATACGAATATTGTCCACCTTGCCGTCTGGCAGGATGTCATACAGCACGGAAACATGGCCTGAGATGCCGTCGCGTTTCGCTTCATAAGCGAGGCGCGCACCTTTGCAGCGCGAGGCAAGCCAATAGCCGTTTGTCGGTTCATCGCCTGCGTTTGCCGCAGTGGTCAGTGCCGCGGATACCCCCACCGCTGCACCGGCGATGAACAGTGTGGCAACCAGATGGCCGACAATGCAGCCTTGTGCCACGCTACGCTTGAACTTGGATACTGTGGATTGCATGGTGATCCCTTCCTCTTGAGAGAAATGTGTTCATGCTCCACTGTCGTGACGTAAGTTCCCCGTTTGATATCAGCTACTTCCCTGTGCAGCCTTTTTTTGCCCCATAACATGGTGCGGTCCTGTGCGGTCCCGCCAGCGGGAGTATAGTCCCAAAGCTGTACAAACGCAACCTGGGCCCGAAGGTCCGTCCTGTCAGGGTTTGCCAAAACCGCCGCCGCCCGGTGTTTCGATTGTGACACGTTCGCCTGCGGCCAGCGTTACCTGATCGGCGGCGCGCAATAGCTGTGCAGTGCCGTCGGTGCGCATGACTGTTGTTACACCCGGTGCGCCCGGCTCGCCACCCTTCAGCCCGGGCGGGCCTTCTGCGCGGTGGCCTGAGAGGATGGCAACCTCCATATCCTCGAGGAAACGGATGGTGCGTCTGGCACCATTGCCGCCGTGCCAGTGGCCTGCGCCACCACTGTTCGGGCGTATGCCAAATTCCTCAATAACCACCGGGTAGCGCCATTCCATGACCTCGGCGTCTGTCAGGCGACTGTTGGTCATATGGCTTTGGATCGCATCGGTACCGTCAAAACCGTCACCCGCGCCCGTACCGCCAGCGATCGTCTCATAATACTGGTAACGGTCGTTCCCGAAGGTGAGGTTATTCATTGTGCCTTGTGCGCCAGCCATGGTGGAGGTCGCCAGAAAAAGCGCATTGGTGACAACCTGGCTGGTTTCCACATTGCCAGCGACAACGGCTGCCCCGGCGGCCGGGTTCAGCATGCAGCCCTCTGGCACAGTCAGCCTGATCGGTTTCATGCATCCGGCGTTCAGTGGGATATCCTCGCCGGTCAATGTGCGGAACACATAGAGTACAGCGGCCTTGGTGACGGCAAGGGGAGCGTTGAAATTGTTGTCTTGGGTGGAACTTGTACCGCTGAAATCAACGGTAATTTCCCGCGCTTTCCGGTGTATGGTCAGTTTCACACGGACTTCCGCGCCGCAATCCATCGGGTAGTGCGCCTCGCCATCGGCAAGTCTGGTGATGAGGCGCCGTACCGCTTCTTCGGCATTATCCTGTACATGGCCCATATAAGCGGCGACGACATCGGCGCCAAATTCGCCAACAAGCCGGTTCACTTGCGCTGCGCCGCGCTCATTGGCGGCAATCTGCGCTTTGAGGTCGGCGAGGTTTTGGCCGATGTTGCGCGCCGGATAAGGGCCTGCCGCCAACGCTGCCTTTACATCGGCTTCCATGAAACGGCCCGCGTCGACCAAATGAAAATTCGTGAAGCGGATGCCTTCCTCTTCAAGCGTTTTCGAATGCGGCGGCATTGATCCGGGGCTTAAGCCCCCCACGTCGGCATGGTGCCCGCGCGAGGCGACATAGAAGCCGGGCGCGGTCTCGCCGGTTAGAAAGACGGGCGTGATCACGGTGATATCCGGCAGGTGTGTGCCGCCCGCCATCGGGTCGTTGAGCATAAACACGTCGCCGGGTTTCATGGTGCCGTCACGCGCCCTGATAATGGCGCCGACACTTTCGCCCATACTGCCAAGGTGTACCGGCATATGAGGGGCGTTTGCGATAAGGTTACCGTCCGCGTCAAATACCGCGCAGGAGAAATCCAGCCGTTCCTTCACGTTCACACTGTGGGCGGTTTTGGCCAGCACGCCACCCATTTCCTCCGCAACCGACATGAAGAGGTTGTTGAAAATTTCCAGCATGATCGGGTCGACGGTTGCGGTATCAATCGTGGCCTGCGATTTTTCTTCGGCTCGCGTCAGAATCAAGGTGTCGCCGGTCATCAATTCGGCGTGCCATCCAGGCTCCACCAGCGTTGTGCCGCCATTTTCCAAAATCATCGCCGGGCCGGATACCGGGTGTCCGGGTCTGAGGTTTGCACGGTCATATACTCCGGCCTCCCGCAGGGCGCCACGCGCGAAAAACTGACGCACATCGGCGGCGTCTGTTTCATCGCCGGAGGTGCTAATGTCCAGCGCTGAGGTGGCTGCACCACCGATGGCTTCCGCCTCCACGGCTTCAACAATAATTGTCTGGCCTTTTTCGGTGAAACCGAAGCTTTTTTTATGCGCGGCTTCGAAGGCTTCGTGCATATCGGCACGGGAGCCGAGCGGCACGCTGAGTGTGGTGTCGGTCCCGTGGTATTTGAGGCGCACGGAGGTGTGCAACGTTTGCGCAGGTTTCCCGACGCCCTGTGCCTCGAGGGCCGCTGCCGCACGTGACGCCGTTGCTTTTGCTGCGGCCGTGACAGCCGCCGTCTCCCCGAGCCGGCATTCAAGCGCCTGTTCTTCAATCACCCGCTGGTCGGCAAGGCCCATACCCAGCGCGGATAACACGCCGGAGAAAGGCGGTACAATAACCTTGGTGATGCCCAGCGCGTCGGCAACAAGACAGGCGTGCTGTCCGCCCGCGCCGCCGAACGTCAGCAGGCCGTATTTTTTGATGTCATGCCCGCGCATGACGGAGACCCTTTTGATGGCGCGCGCCATATGTTCGACTGCGACCCGCAGGAATCCCTCTGCCATTTCCTGTATGCTCATGCATGTGCCGCTGTCGGCTTCAAGGTCAGCTCGCAGCTTCTTGAACCCGGCGACTGCTGCATCAACGTCAAGCGGCGCATTGCCGCCCTTGCCGAATACCGCCGGGAACAAGTCCGGTTGCAATTTTCCTAGTATCACATTGCAGTCTGTAATGGTGATGGGGCCACCACGGCCATAGGCTGCCGGGCCGGGGTAAGCGCCCGCTGACGCAGGCCCAACCTGAAACCGACCGTCACGTATGGCGCAGACCGAGCCACCGCCTGCGGCCACGGTGTGAATGTCCATCATGGGCACGGTCATGCGCACACCGGCCACCACGGTATCGAATACGCGTTCGTATTCCCCGGCATAGTGGCTGACATCCGTGGACGTGCCGCCCATATCAAAACCGATAAGGTGAGTAATACCTGCGCGCGCGCCGCTTTTGGCCGCGCCCACAATGCCGCCAGCCGGGCCGGAGAGCACAGCGTCCTTGCCCTCAAAGGCGGTTGCTGCCGCAAGCCCGCCGTTTGATTGCATGAAATATAACGGTGTGTCGCCCACGGCGCGCTGCACTTGCTGTACATAGCGGCGCAATATTGGCGACAGGTACGCATCTGCAACGGTAGTGTCGCCGCGCGGCACCAGCTTCATCAGCGGGCTGACGTTGTGGCTTGCCGAGATCTGGGTGAAGCCAACATTAGCGGCTAACGCGGCGGCACGGGCCTCATGCGCGGTATGGCGATACCCGTGAACAAAGACAATGGCAACGGAGCGCA
>NZ_JBLXGZ010000039.1:0-31812 GCF_048260245.1 Kordiimonas sp.
CGACGGTAACGGGCGTTGAGATGTTCCGCAAGCTTCTGGACCAGGGCCAGGCTGGCGATAACATTGGTGCGCTGCTGCGTGGTGTTGGTCGTGAAGACGTTGAGCGTGGTCAGGTTCTGGCTCACCCGGGGACGATCACGCCACACACGAAGTTCACGGCAGAGACCTACATCCTCACCAAAGAGGAAGGTGGCCGTCACACGCCGTTCTTCGCAAACTATCGCCCGCAGTTCTACTTCCGCACAACGGACGTGACGGGCATGGTTGAGCTGCCTGAGGGTACCGAGATGGTTATGCCTGGCGATAACGTGAACCTGACCGTCGAGCTGATCGCACCGATCGCCATGGACGAAGGTCTGCGCTTCGCTATTCGTGAAGGCGGTCGTACCGTCGGCGCGGGCGTCGTGGCCAAAATCCTCGATTAATAGTAACAAGGCGCCGGCTGGTCCGGCGCCGCTTTTAAGGTGTAAGATCAATGGAAGCGCAAAATATTCGCATCCGCCTGAAGGCTTTTGACCACCGCGTGCTTGACCAAGCTACCGGTGAAATCGCCAGCACGGCCAAGCGTACGGGCGCTCTGGTGCGCGGTCCTATTCCGCTGCCGACCAGGATCGAAAAGTTCACGGTTCTTCGTGGTCCCCACATTGACAAGAAGTCCCGCGAGCAATTCGAAATGCGTACTCACAAACGCTTGCTCGACATTGTTGACCCAACCCCACAGACCGTGGACGCGCTGATGAAGCTCGACCTCGCTGCTGGTGTTGACGTTGAAATCAAACTGCAAGGATAAGACCATGCGTACAGGTTTGATTGCAAAAAAACTGGGTATGACCCGCGTATTTAACGACGCCGGTCACCACGTGCCTGTGACAGTTCTACAGCTTGACGGCTGTCAGGTTGTTGCGCAGCGCACGGCTGAAAAAGACGGTTACACGGCTCTGCAACTTGGCGCCGGTGCCCGTAAAGTGAAAAACGTTTCCAAGGCACAGCGCGGCCATTTCGCTAAAGCTCAGGTTGAGCCAAAGGCGAAAGTTGCCGAGTTTCGTGTAGCCGAGGACGCGCTTGTTGAAGTTGGCTCTGAGCTGACCGCAGACCATTTCCTCGTAGGCCAGCGCGTTGACGTTGTTGGCACATCGAAGGGTAAAGGTTTTGCCGGTGCGATGAAGCGTCACAACTTCGGCGGTCTCCGGGCTTCGCACGGCGTATCCATTTCGCACCGTTCGCACGGTTCCACGGGTCAGTGTCAAGATCCGGGCCGCGTGTTCAAGGGCAAGAAAATGGCTGGTCACCTCGGTGACGTGCGCAAGACTGTCCAGAGCGTGGAAATTGTTGAAACGCGGGTTGAAGACGGCCTCATCCTCGTCAAAGGCGGCATCCCTGGTTCGAAAGAGAGCTGGGTGCTGATTTCTGACGCTGCGAAGAAAGCCGCTCCGGAAGGTTTGCCGATGCCGGCAGCGTTCCGCGCCCCTGCGAAAGCAGAAGCAGCACCTGCTGAGGCTCCGGCTGAAGCAACTGATGCGCCTGCAGAAGCTAACGAGGAATAAGCGTCATGAAGACCGACGTCCTTACACTTGACGCCAAAAAGGCTGGTGACATCGATCTCGATGAAGCCATCTTCGGCGTAACCGCGCGCGCAGACATCCTGCACCGTGTGGTAAACTGGCAGCTCGCAAAGCGCCGGGCCGGCACTCACGCTGTGAAGTTCCGTTCCGAGATCGCACGCACTGGCAAGAAGTTCGGCAAACAAAAAGGTGGTGGTGGCGCACGTCACGGCGACCGTCGTTCGAACATCTTCATCGGTGGTGGTCGTGCCTTTGGGCCGATCCCGCGCGATCATGGTTTCGACCTGCCGAAAAAAGTACGCAAGCTCGGCCTGAAATCGGCTCTGTCCGCCAAAGCGGCTGACGGCAAGCTGATCATCGTTGACGTTGCGGAACTGAAAGACGGCAAGACGAAGGAACTGTCTGCAAAGCTCGAGAAGCTCGGCCTTGCAAACGCACTCTTCGTTGACGGTGCTGAAGTAAACGAAAACTTCAAGCGCGCTGTCTCGAACATTCCGAACGTTGATGTGCTGCCAAGCCAAGGTGCTAACGTGTACGACATTCTCCGTCGTGACACGCTGGTTCTGACCAAAGCTGCTGTTGCAAAACTCGAGGAGAGGCTCAAATGACCGCGATCAGACATTTTGACGTGATCCAGAGCCCCGTGATTACCGAGAAAGCAACACTCGGCTCTGAAAATAACCAGGTAACCTTCAAAGTAGCGATCGACGCCACGAAGCCGGAAATTAAAGCGGCTGTCGAGGCACTCTTCGACGTGAAAGTGAAGAAAGTCAACACGCTGCGCCAGGAAGGCAAAGTGAAACGATTTCGTGGTGTAACCGGCAAACGCGCCGAGTACAAAAAAGCGATCGTTACACTTGTCGAAGGTAACAGCATTGACGTGACGACGGGGGTTTAACCGATGGCACTCAAGCAATATAAACCGGTGACCCCGGCCCAGCGTGGCCTCGTTCTTGTTGACCGTGAAGGTCTGCACAAGGGCAAGCCAGTAAAAGCGCTGACCGAAGGTCTCACCAAATCCGGTGGCCGCAACAACCATGGCCGTATCACCTCGCGTCGTCGTGGTGGTGGTCATAAGCGCACCTACCGGGTAATCGACTTCAAACGCACGAAATGGGACGTTGCTGCAACTGTAGAACGTCTTGAGTACGATCCGAACCGGACCGCATTCATCGCGCTGATTAAATATGAAGACGGTGAACTGGCTTACATCCTTGCACCACAGCGTCTCGCTCCTGGCGATACCGTGATTGCAGGCGAAAAGGTAGATGTGAAACCAGGCAACGTAATGCCGCTCGCTAACATGCCTATCGGTACCATCATCCACAATGTGGAGATGAAAGCCGGTAAGGGTGGTCAGATGGCTCGTTCCGCTGGTGCTTACGCCCAGTTGATCGGTCGTGACCGCGGTTACGCGCAGCTTCGTCTGTCTTCCGGTGAGGTCCGTCTTGTTCGCGGCGAGTGTGTCGCAACGGTCGGTGCTGTATCCAACCCAGACAACCAAAACATCAAGCTCGCTAAAGCGGGCCGGAACCGCTGGCTCGGTCGTCGTCCAAGCGTTCGTGGCGTTGCCATGAACCCGGTCGATCACCCGCACGGTGGTGGTGAAGGTCGTACCTCCGGTGGTCGTCATCCAGTGACGCCATGGGGTAAGCCCACCAAAGGTAAGAAGACGCGGTCCAATAAAGGTACCGATAAGCTTATCATCCGGTCGCGCCACGAGCGCAAGAAACGCTAAGGAGTCCTGAATATGGCACGCTCTGTATGGAAAGGCCCTTTCGTTGACATGCACCTTCTCAAGAAGGTGGAAGCGGCTATGGAAAGCGGTAAAACTTCGGCAATCATTCAGACTTGGTCACGTCGTTCGACCATTCTGCCGAATTTCGTTGGGCTGACCTTCAATGTCTACAATGGGCACAAGTTCATTCCTGTCTACGTGACGGAAGACATGGTTGGTCACAAGCTTGGTGAATTCGCGCCGACGCGGACCTACTACGGTCACGCCGCCGACAAAAAAGCGAAGAGGAAGTAACTGTGGGTAAGCAATCTGCAAAACGCCGTTTGGCGGATAACGAGGCCGTAGCAACCGCTACTATGCTTCGTGGCTCGCCCCAGAAGCTTAACCTGGTGGCTGCTAGCATTCGCGGTATGAAAGTGGAAAAAGCTCTGGCTAGCCTGAGCTTTAACCGTCGCCGCACTGCAATCGACGTGAAGAAGGTTCTGCAGTCTGCAATCGCAAACGCAGAAAACAATCACAATCTGGACGTGGATAGCCTCGTCGTTGCGGAAGCAACCGTGGGCAAGGCACTCGTGATGAAGCGCTTCCGCGCCCGCGCTCGCGGTCGTGTTGGCAAGATCGTGAAGCCGTTCAGCCGTCTGCGCATCGTTGTGCGCGAAGTAGAGGAGACTGCATAATGGGTCAGAAAGTTAGTCCCGTTGGTCTGCGCCTGGGTGTGAACCGCACCTGGGACTCGCGCTGGTATGCCGAAGGTGAAGAATACGGCAAACTGTTGCACGAAGACCTGGATATCCGCAAGTTCGTGATGAAGGAGCTGTCGCAAGCCGGTATCTCCAAAGTGATCATCGAACGTCCGGCAAAAAAATGTCGCGTGACCATTTACTCGGCTCGTCCGGGTGTGATCATCGGCAAAAAAGGCGCCGACATTGAAAAGCTTCGTCGTAAGATCGCGAATTTCACGAGCTCCGACGTCAGCCTGAACATTGTTGAAGTCCGTAAGCCGGAAATCGACGCGAAGCTTATCGCCGACAATATCGCACAACAGCTGGAGCGCCGCGTGGCCTTCCGCCGTGCGATGAAGCGTGCGGTGCAAAGCGCCATCCGTCTTGGTGCCGGTGGTATCCGGATCAACTGCGCAGGCCGTCTTGGTGGCGCTGAGATCGCACGGACCGAATGGTACCGCGAAGGCCGCGTGCCCTTGCACACCCTGCGTGCAGACATCGACTATGGTGTCTCCGAAGCCCTGACCGCATATGGTATTTGCGGCATCAAGGTTTGGGTGTTCAAAGGTGAGATCATGGAACACGACCCAATGGCTCATGAACGCCGTGCAAACGAAGTTCAAAGCCAAGGTGGCCCGTCCCGCCGTTAGGCCGGACGGTAAGTGATAGGAGCGACAGACAATGTTGCAACCGAAACGTACAAAGTTCCGCAAGGCCCACAAAGGCCGGATCCATGGCAATGCCAAGGGCGGAACCGATCTGAACTTCGGCCAGTTCGGTCTCAAAGCGACCGCACCAGGCCGTGTAACGGCTCGTCAAATCGAGGCAGCCCGTCGTGCCATGAACCGCCACATGAAGCGGTCAGGTAAAGTCTGGATCCGGATTTTCCCGGATGTTCCAGTAACGGCGAAACCTGCCGAGGTCCGGATGGGTAAAGGTAAAGGCTCTGTCGATCGCTGGGTGTGCAAGGTAAAACCTGGCCGCATCATGTTTGAGATCGATGGCGTCAATGAAGAACTGGCGCGTGGTGCGTTCGAACGTGCAGCTGCAAAGCTTGCTGTTCAGACACGCATCGTGCAACGGATGCATTAAGAGCTAACGGAGAATTAAAATGAAGGCAGTTGATCTTCGTGCCAAGTCGCAAGACGAGCTCCGTCAAGAGCTCGAAAGCCTGAAGAAAGAGCAGTTCAACCTGCGTTTTCAGGCAGCGTCTGGCCAACTTGAAAACACGGCTCGCGTTCGTGAGATCCGCCGTGATGTCGCGCGGATTAAAACGATCCTGAGCCACTCGGCTGAGGCGTAAGGAGTAGACCCATGCCAAAGCGTATTCTGCAAGGTACAGTAGTCAGCAACAAGGGCGACAAAACCGTTGTTGTTAAAGTTGAACGTCGGATCAAGCATCCTTTGCTTGACAAAATTATTCGGCGCTCTAAGAAGTACCACGCTCACGATGAGAGCAACACTATTCAGGTTGGGGAGACAGTCCGTATTGAGGAATGTCGTCCTATTTCTAAACTGAAGACCTGGCGCGTAGTTGGTGGTGAGGCTTAGGCCTCACCTTCTTGCTATTCGTCGGCAATAACAAAGGGTGTAACCCATGATTCAGATGCAAACCAACCTCGACGTGGCCGACAACTCCGGGGCCAAGAGGGTGCAGTGCATTAAAGTGCTTGGTGGTTCCAAGCGCAAAACTGCCGGGGTAGGCGACATCATCGTCGTCTCCGTAAAGGAAGCGATCCCACGGGGTCGTGTTAAAAAAGGTGACGTGCACCGCGCTGTCATCGTTCGTACTGCCAAAGAAGTGCGTCGTCAGGATGGCACAGCCATTCGTTTCGACCGCAACGCAGCAGTGCTTGTAAACAAGAACCATGAGCCGATCGGTACGCGTATTTTTGGCCCGGTCGTGCGTGAACTGCGTGCAAAGAAGCATATGAAAATCATCTCGCTTGCACCGGAGGTACTATAAATGGCCGCGAAACTGAAAAAAGGTGACAAGGTCGTTGTGGTTGCCGGTAAAGACAAAGGCAAGCGCGGCGAAATCACGTCTGTACTGCCTGCTGAAGGTCGTGCGTTTGTATCGGGTGTGAACCTGATCAAGAAGCACAACCGCCCGACGCAGACCAGTGCTGGTGGTATCGAAACGAAGGAAGCCGCTATTCAGCTCTCCAATCTGATGATTGAAGACCCGAAAGACGGTGTCCCTTCTCGTGTTGGTTTCAAAACACTCGAAGACGGTCGCAAGGTTCGCTTTGCGAAGAAGTCCGGGGAGGTGATCGATGGCTAAAGCAACCAAGGCTCTGCCACGCCTTCGTACAATGTACGAAGAAAAAGTACGTGCTTCCTTGCAGGAACAGTTCGGCTATAAAAACCCGATGCAGGTTCCGAAACTGGACAAGGTTGTCATCAACGTTGGTGTTGGTGAAGCCGTTCAGGACAAGAAGAAGATCGACAAGGTAGTAGAGGAAATCGCTGCTATCTCCGGTCAGAAGCCTGTTGTTACCAACGCCCGCAAGTCGATCGCAGGTTTCAAGCTGCGTGAAGGCATGCCGATTGGCGTGAAGGTAACACTGCGCTCTGAGCGTATGTACGAGTTTCTTGATCGCCTGATTACCATTGCGCTTCCACGCGTTCGTGACTTCCAGGGTGTTAACCCGAAGTCGTTTGACGGTCGTGGCAACTATGCAATGGGCCTGAAGGAACAAATCGTCTTCCCCGAAATCGATTATGATCGTATCGATACTGTTCGCGGGATGGACATCATCATCTGCACCACGGCTCAAAACGATGATGAAGCGCGTGCGCTTCTCGCCGGTTTTGACATGCCGTTCAAAAAGTAACGGCAGCCGAAGGAGGGTTTTTACATGGCTAAGAAAAGTGCCATCAACAAGAACGCACGGCGTGAAAAGCTTGTTGCAAAATACGCAAAGAAGCGCGCGGAGCTCAAGGCGAAGATCTACGACAAGGATCTGAACGACGAAGAGCGCTGGGTGTATGCGTTGCAGCTTGCTGCCATGCCACGTAACGGCGCAAAGACGCGTCTTCGCAATCGCTGCGAAGTAACTGGTCGTCCGCGCGGTTATTATCGTAAATTCAAGATGTCCCGTATCGGGCTGCGTGAGCTTGGCTCCGCTGGCAAGATACCGGGCGTTGTTAAGTCAAGCTGGTAAGGGGGTAGGCTCATGTCGATGACTGATCCGATCGGCGATATGCTGACCCGTATCCGCAACGGTCTGCAAGCTCGCAAAACTGTTGTATCCACACCTGCGTCCAATACGCGTCAGCGCATTCTGGACGTTTTGCAGCGTGAAGGTTTCATCCGTGGTTATTCCCGGATTGAAGGCGAAGCTAATAAAGCTGAGCTGACCATCGAGCTGAAGTATCACGAAGGTGAACCGGTTATCCGCACGATCAATCGTGTGTCCAAACCTGGTCGCCGCGTGTACAGCTCGGTTCGTGACCTGCCACGCGTTCACAACGGCCTTGGTATTTCGATTGTCTCCACACCGAAAGGTGTTCTCTCCGACGCAGAAGCGCGTGAGAACAATGTGGGCGGCGAAATCCTCTGCACCGTATTCTAAGGAAAGGGAGAACTCATGTCCCGTATCGGTAAAAAGCCAGTGGCTATTCCGTCCGGCGTGTCCGTTTCCTTGAACGGTTCGGACCTGACGGTAAAAGGCCCTAAGGGTGAACTCGCCATGTCCTTCGTTCCTGAGGTAACTGTTGCCCAGGAAGAAGACAGCATCGTGGTGAAGCCTGTAAACGACACGAAGCGTGCCCGCTCCATGTGGGGGATGCAGCGTACGATGATTTCCAACCTGATGGAGGGTGTAACCACCGGTTACTCCAAAAAACTCCAGATTGCAGGTGTTGGTTATCGCGCTGCTATGAAAGGCTCTGCGCTGAACCTGCAACTTGGCTACAGCCATGATATTGATTTCCCGGTCCCAGCCGGTCTCAAGATTGAGACGCCTGATCAGACCACGATCATTATCTCCGGCATCGACAAACAAGCTGTCGGCGAGACAGCAGCCAAGATCCGCGAGTTCCGCAAGCCTGAGCCCTACAAAGGTAAGGGTATCAAGTACGAAGGTGAATATATCTTCCGCAAGGAAGGTAAGAAGAAGTAACGGGTGGCAGGAATGGCTAAAAACAAACTTTTTGAACGGCGCCGTCAGCGCAACCGTACACAGCTTCGCAAGAAGAGTGTCGGGCGGCCGCGTCTTTCTGTTCACCGCACAAACCAGCATATCTATGCGCAGATTATCGACGATGTTAAGGGCGCGACTGTTGCCGCCGCCTCCACCGCCGAGAAGGACCTGCGTGACGGTGCAACCTCCAACTCCGAGGCTGCAACGAAGGTTGGAAAATTGATTGCCGAGCGTGCTAAAGCTGCCGGCGTTGCTGATGTCGTGTTCGACCGTGGTGGGTTCCTCTACCATGGCCGTGTAAAAGCACTGGCAGACGCAGCGCGCGAAGGCGGCTTGGTATTCTAAGGTCTAGATAAAGAAGAGGATGTCCAATGGCACGCCCAGAACGCAATCGTGAGGAAAGCGAACTCATTGAGAAGCTTGTTCACATCAACCGTGTGGCCAAGGTAGTAAAAGGTGGTCGTCGCTTTGGTTTTGCTGCTCTTGTAGTAGTTGGTGACCAACGTGGCCGTGTTGGCTTCGGGAACGGTAAGGCACGTGAAGTGCCGGAAGCGATCCGGAAGGCTACGGAAGCTGCTAAGAAAAACATGATCCGCGTACCGCTCCGTGAGGGCCGGACGCTACACCACGATATCCGCGGCCGTTGGGGCGCTGGTCGGGTGTTGCTCCGTACCGCTCAGGCTGGTACCGGTATCATCGCAGGTGGTCCGATGCGCGCAGTGTTTGAAGCACTTGGCGTACAGGACGTGGTAACGAAGTCGCAAGGTAGCTCGAACCCATACAACATGGTTCGCGCAACGTTCGACGCTCTGGTTAACCAGAATTCGCCACGTCAGATCGCCGCTAAACGTGGCAAGAAAGTTGCTGACATCGTAGCACGCCGTGGCGACATCAAAGTCGTCGGTGCTGGTGATGAAAGTGACGATGCTGCAGAAGCAAATTCGGCGGAGTAATGACCAATGGCTGCGAAGAAAAAAACGGTTAAAGTGACTCAGATCGGTAGCCCGATCCGTCGTGTAAAAGACCAGCGTGCTACGCTGGTCGGCCTCGGGCTGAACAAAATGAACAAGACGCGTGAGCTGGAAGATACCCCGGCTGTTCGCGGCATGATCAACAAGGTGCACCATCTCGTGCGCGTTGAAGACTAAGCCGGCGCGATCGGAGAATAGTGATGAAAATCAACGAACTTCGTGACAACGACGGCGCCCGTAAAGAGCGCACGCGTGTTGGTCGCGGTATCGGTTCCGGCAAGGGTAAGACCGCCGGTTCCGGTCATAAAGGTCAAAAAGCACGTTCAGGCGTTGCGATCCACGGTTTTGAAGGCGGCCAGATGCCAATCTACCGTCGTCTGCCAAAGCGTGGCTTCAAAAGCCTGAACAAAGGTGACTTCCAGGTGCTGAACATCGGCCGTCTGCAAAAGGCGATTGATGCGAAGAAGCTGGACGCCAAGAAACCAATCACTGTCGAAACGCTGGTGGAAGCTGGTGTGGTTGGCAAGGTTGTGGACGGTGTACGTCTCCTCGCTAAAGGTGAACTGACCGCAAAAGTCGATATCACGGTTACCGGTGCGTCAAAAGGCGCAGTGGAAGCTATTGAAAAGGCTGGCGGTAAGGTTACTGTTGCCTAACTAGCTAACGGGCCGAGATAATCTCGAAAACGATCAAGGGGCTGAGGTAGGCTTTATGGCTTCCGCTGCAGAACAACTGGCGTCCAATATTAGCTTTGGGTCTATCGGCAAAGCCGAAGAACTTAAAAAGCGTATCTGGTTCGCTCTTGGTGCACTCATTGTGTATCGTCTATGTACTTATATTCCGCTGCCGGGCATCGATGCAGATGCCCTTGCGAACATGTTCGCAAGCATGGGTGGTGGTTTCCTGGATATGGTGAATACCTTCTCCGGGGGTGCGCTGCAGCGGATGTCCATTATTACGCTTGGCATCATGCCCTATATCTCGGCCTCCATTATCATGCAGCTCCTCACCACCATGAGCCCTACATTGGCCGCATGGAAAAAAGAGGGTGAGCAGGGCCGCAAGAAGATCAACCAATATACCCGTTTTGGTACCGTGCTCCTGACGATTGTGCAGGGGTATGCAGTTGCCACCGGCCTTGAAGGGCAGGCTGGCGTTGTCGTTGATCCCGGTTTCTTCTTCCGCTTCACCACGGTCGTCACTCTTGTGGGTGGCACCATGTTCCTGATGTGGCTTGGTGAGCAGATCACCCAGCGCGGCATTGGTAATGGTATTTCCCTGATTATTTTTGCTGGTATCGTGGCGGAGTTGCCCGGCACACTCGCGCAGGCTTTTGAGCTGAACCGGGCAGGTTCCATGTCGCTGGCAATCCTTTTGGCGATGCTGGTTGGTGCAGCAGCACTTGTGTACTTCATTGTGTTCTGTGAGCGCGCCCAGCGCCGTATTGTGATCCAGTATCCGAAGCGGCAGCAGGGTAATCGCATGTTCCAGGGCGACAAGTCTCACCTGCCGATGAAGCTTAACGTCGCTGGCGTTATTCCGCCGATCTTTGCAAGCTCGCTCCTTTTGATGCCGCTGACGGTGGTAAACCTGTATCAGACCGGTGGGCCAGAGTGGCTGGGTACAGTGTCTGCGATTCTCGCACCCGGGCGTCCGCTCTACATCGCGCTTTATGTTGCGTTGATTGTGTTCTTCTGCTTCTTCTATACGGCTATTCAGTTCAATCCTGAGGATACCGCTGATAACCTGAAAAAGCATGGTGGTTTTGTGCCCGGCATCCGTCCTGGTAAACGTACCGCAGAATATCTTGACTATGTCCTTACCCGCTTGACAGTTATCGGCTCTGCCTACATCGCGCTTGTGTGTGTGATCCCCGAGATTCTGATCAGTCAGGCAGCGGTGCCATTCTACCTCGGCGGTACGAGCCTGCTCATTGTTGTGAACGTGACAATGGACACCGTAAGCCAGATACACTCGCACCTGATGGCGCAGCAGTATGAAGGCCTTCTCAAGAAGGCCCGCCTTAAGGGAGGTCGCCGGTGATTGTTATTCTGTTCGGCCCTCCGGGTGCAGGCAAGGGCACGCAGGCTCAGCGCATTGAGAAGCAAAAAGGTCTCGTGCAGCTTTCAACCGGCGATATGCTGCGCGCAGCAGTTGCTGCGGAAACCGAGATGGGCATCGCTGCAAAAGCCAAGATGTCAGCCGGCCAGCTTGTGTCTGACGAAATCGTGATCGGCATCATTCGTGACCGGATCAGGGAAGACGACTGCAAAAGCGGCTTCATTCTCGATGGTTTCCCGCGCACTGTGGCGCAGGCTGAGGCTCTTGATGACATGCTGGCGGCCCAGGGCCTGAAGCTTGACGCCGTGATTGAAATGAAAGTGGACGACGAAGCGCTTGTCGACCGCATCTCTGGCCGCTATACATGCGCCAAATGTAATGAAGGTTACCATGACACCAACCTGAAACCCAAAGTAGACGGTGTATGTGACGTATGTGGCAGCCTCGAATTCAAACGCCGCCCGGACGACAATGCGGAGACGGTGGCCAAGCGTTTGGAAGAATATTACGCACAGACGGCACCGGTGTTGCCATACTATGCGGAAAAAGGAATTTTGCAGCAAGTTGACGGTATGGCTTCCATCAGTGAAGTTGCTGCACAAATAGACGCAGTTTTGGCTGCGTGAAAAACTGTCACAAGGCGGTTGACGAACCGGGGTTTACTCATATAATCCCCGGCTTCAGCACGTCTTGTGATTCGAGAACAATTGACGTGAACTTTGTAACTAGGAGAAACGGTCGTGGCGCGTATTGCTGGCGTTAACATTCCGACCAACAAGCGAGTAGAAATCGCTTTGACCTATATTCACGGTATTGGCCACACGACGGCCAAGGGGATCTGCGACAAGCTGAACCTCCCTCGTGAACGCCGGGTTTCGGAACTGACGGATGCTGAAGTAATTCAGGTCCGTGAAATGATCGATGCTGAATTCACAGTTGAGGGTGACCTCCGCCGTGAAGTGGCGATCAATATCAAACGGTTGATGGACCTCAAGACCTATCGTGGTCTCCGTCACCGTGCAAAACTGCCGACGCGCGGTCAGCGCACGAGCACGAACGCACGTACCCGTAAGGGTAAAGCGGTCGCGATCGCCGGTAAGAAAAAATAATCAGGGTTAGGCTGTTTAGGTCCCCCCCAATTTTAGGGTCTGTTAGAGATGGCTAAAGACACAGGTCGCGTTAAGCGCCGTGAGCGGAAAAACATCACCAATGGTGTTGCTCACGTAAATGCATCGTTCAACAATACGATGGTTACTATTACGGATGTTCAAGGGAACGCGATTTCCTGGTCGTCCGCGGGCATGATGGGCTTTAAGGGCTCTCGTAAATCCACGCCTTATGCTGCACAGGTTGCTGCGGAAGACGCAGGCAAAAAAGCGCAGGATCATGGCGTGAAATCATTGGAAGTGGAAGTGAAGGGTCCTGGCGCTGGTCGCGAGTCCGCTCTGCGCGCGCTTCAGGCTATCGGCTTCGTTATCACGTCTATTCGTGACGTGACGCCGATTCCACACAATGGCTGCCGCCCGCCGAAACGCCGCCGCGTTTAAGGCATTCTTGAGTATAGGGTAGTTACCGCCGAGTATTGGCGCGAATCCTTTGGCGCCTTTTTAGCGTCATACAAAATGAGGGTTACACCGTGATCCAGAAAAACTGGCAGGAACTGATTAAACCAAATGGTCTTACGATCGAACCGGGTGCAGACCCGCTTCGTAAGGCCAAAATTGTCGTTGAACCGCTTGAGCGCGGCTACGGCATGACGCTTGGCAATGGCCTGCGTCGTGTTCTGTTGTCGTCGCTGCAGGGCGGGGCCGTGACGAGTGTCCATATCGAGGGCGTGCTGCACGAATTTTCTTCCGTACCTGGCGTGCGCGAAGACGTGACGGACATCGTACTCAACATCAAGCAACTGCCGGTTCGTGTAACCAGCGATAGCGTGAAGCGTCTTCACCTTACGGCTTCGGGCCCAGGCGAAGTGAAAGCCAGCGCGATCTCAGAAGTTGCTGACGTTGATATCCTCGACAAAGACCTCGTGCTTTGCCACCTCGACGAAGGTGCAACACTTAACATGGAGCTGACGGTAGCGTCGGGCAAAGGCTATGTGCCTGCTGACCGCAATCGTCCTGAAGACGCTCCGATCGGTCTGATCCCGGTTGATGCGCTCTACAGCCCGGTTAAGAAAGTAAGCTATAAGGTTGAGAACACCCGTGAAGGTCAGGTTCTTGACTATGATAAGCTGACGATGGAAATCGAAACCGATGGCACAGTGACGCCTGAGGACGCTGTTGCCTTCGCGGCCCGTATCCTTCAGGACCAGCTGGCCGTGTTCGTCAACTTCGATGAGCCGGAAGAAGCCACCAAGCAGGAAGACGACGACGAACCAGCGTTCAACCGTCAGCTTCTTCGCAAGGTGGATGAGCTTGAGCTTTCCGTGCGTAGCGCGAACTGCCTCAAGAACGACAACATCGTCTACATTGGTGATCTTGTGCAAAAAACCGAAGCAGAAATGCTCCGCACGCCGAACTTCGGCCGCAAGTCGCTTAACGAGATCAAGGAAGTTCTCTCGTCCATGGGCCTGCGCCTTGGTATGGAACTCCCTGCTTGGCCGCCTGAGAATATCGAAGAGCTCGCCAAGAAACTCGAGCAAGACTACTAAGCACTTGAGATTAAGTCCGTCAGTTTCGCTGGCGGGCTTTTGATCAATTTTGTAAAAAACCTCCCCGGATGCGGGGACACCTGCCGGTACTATGCCCACGCGTATGAGATAGGGCGCAAGGCCGGACAGGCATCAAGGAGTTAAAACCATGCGTCACCGTAAAGCCGGTCGTAAACTGAATAGAACCGCTAGCCACCGTAAGGCAATGTTCATGAACCTTAGCCAGGCTCTTCTCAAGCACGAGCAGATCGTCACCACCTTGCCAAAAGCAAAAGAGCTTGGCCCGGTTGTGGAAAAGCTGATCACGCTTGCAAAAAAGGGTGGCCTTGCCAACCGTCGCCTTGCAATCGCCCGTCTTCAGGACGAAACAATTGTAAGCAAGATGTTTGATGAGCTTGCTGATCGTTACAAAGAGCGTGCCGGTGGTTACACCCGCGTTCTCAAGGCTGGTTTCCGTCACGGCGATAACGCGCCGATGGCAGTGATTGAGCTTGTTGACCGTAACGAAGATGCCAAAGGCCAGGACAGCGGCCCATCTGCCGACATGGATGATGAGGCAGACGCGGCATAAGCCCTGTCATCATCGCGGAATTCGAAAGGGCTGCCATTTGGCGGCCCTTTTTTATCTGTGGGCGAGTGCTTGTAGCTGCCGGTATGCTCATTTGGTTTGACAATGGTACGCCCCCTCCGGTCAGGTAGCGGCGGCCATCATGTCTTGGGGAGATGGGAAAGACATTGCCTTGGAACACAGACATCATGGTCGGCATCGCCGAGCACCGCACCGATTGGCTGACCGTGTTTTTCAACGTATGGAGTGATGTCGGCGATGTGCCGGGGTACATCCTGATCATCACCTTTATATATGGTGCCCGTAATCGTGATCTTGGTGTGCGGTTGGCCGTGCTGCTGCTGCTGAGCATCTGTGTGAACCACATCCTGAAAACAGTGATCATGAACCCGCGGCCCTTTGCGGCAGACGGCACATGGCAGGCAATGTGGGTGGTGTCGGCCGGGCACGTCGAGAGCCTTGTGCTTGAGTATTCCACCCCTTCGGGGCATGCCATGACAGCAGCTGCATTTTATGCCTATCTCGCGCTGGTCCTGCGGCGACGCTGGATGACCATACTGGCCCTTTGTGCCACCACGCTGATCGGTTTGTCGCGGCCTTATCTTGGTGTACATTATGTGGAAGATATCGTGCTGGGCTGGCTTTTGGGTAGCTTGACAGCCTGGATTGCTTACCGCAAGGGCGACAGCGTCGCTCAGGCGTGGCAAAAGCTTGTCTGGCCTGCCCAGCTCTCCCTGCTCATGGCGTTCAGTACCGGATTGTGGCTTTTCACGTATACCATGGGAGGCACCGCACCGGACAAGCCGCCGCTTAGCATTATTGGCAATTTGGGCTTTCTTACCGGCGTTGCGCTTGCCGCCAGCTTCGAGCGGCGCTGGCTCGGCTACCATGCAGCGGAGGGTAGCACCCTGCGCAAGACGATGCGCTGTGTTTTGACGATTGGGTGCGTGGCGCTGCCGCTTGTTCTCCTCGGTTTGCTTGCCGATGAATTTGTTGAGCGGGCGAGCCTCGCCGGGCATATATTTAAATATATCCGGTATGCCGTTGCCGGGTTTTCCGGCCTCTTGCTTGCGCCCGTTCTGTTTATACGTCTGGGGTTGGCGGCACCGCCGAAACCTGCGGCCACCATTTCGTCATAGAAATAAAACAGGCGGTCATTTGCTCGCCCTTTTTCATATCTAGCGTGAAACTCAATCATTCGGGTGGGGCACATCCGGGATACCAGCGGAGGTTCATGGTGAGATTTGAGAAATGGCAGCAAGAGGCGCCCGGCGGCGCGATGAAAACGCTTGGGCAGACACTCGCGGCAATTGCGGTGGAGACCAAGGCACTGGGATTTGATATGGCGTCAGACCCCGCAGTGGGATCGCTGTTGCGGGCACTTGGCGGCAGCAAGCCCGGTGGCACCTGCCTTGAACTCGGTACCGGCACGGGCTTGTCCACAGCCTGGTTGCTGGCGGGACTGTCAGCAGATGCCCGTCTTGTCACCGTGGATAATGATGCCCGCTTTCAGGATGTGGCGCGCCGTCATCTTGAGGGTGACCCCCGGGTTACCTTCTGCCGCGAGGATGCTGGAGACTTTATTGCGGCGCTCGAACCCGCACAGTTCGATCTTATTTTTGCCGACACATGGGCAGGCAAATACAGCCACCTTGATCAAACCCTGGCATTGCTCCGACCGGGCGGTATGTATGTGGTTGACGACCTTCTGCCACAGCCAAACTGGCCGACAGGGCACCAGAGTGTGGTAGACGCCTATGTGGCCGATATGGCGCGGCGAGAGGCTATCAGGGTCGCGAGTCTTGACTGGGCCAGCGGCATACTGATCGCAACCCGGACAGCCTCTTAGCGCGCATCCCCTGCCTGTACCCAGTCGATAGTGCTATAGATCGCTATCGCCTCGTCATCAAGAAACTGTTTTCGGGGAAGGGAGGATCGCTTTCCTTTCCAGCCGCTGTTCAGGTCACGAAAATGCCTAAAGCAAAACTCTGAATGTTCCGACGGTAAGCCCGCCCAGTTCCTTACAGTGTGCGTGACCCATTGACTTTCAGGTGGGCATGCTGACGGTACCAGGGCCCATTTGGGGGCACATTTTCTGGGCATTATGGATGAGCGGTGCAAAAAGTGACGGTGACGCCGCGCACTGAGGCATTCTGGTGGCGACGGGTCTGCCGCACTTCGACAGGCCCAGATGCCACCAATGCGGAGATACGGAAAATCGGCGCGCTCAACAGCCACATGAATCGACTCTTGCGCCGGGTGCACGATCAGTTCGTCAATGTCGACGTTCACGACACTTGCGGCCTCGCCTAACAATGCATGCCGGGCGTGTTGAAACGCACCTGTTTTGCAAAAGACCGAATCCCAAAGCCCGGTTCCCGCTGCCTGAGGGCCATATTTGAACGGCCAGTCTACCACCATGACAGTTTCAATTTCCGCCAGTCCTGAAAGCGCGTCCGCGATGTCGCGGGATGAATAGTTGGGGGCTTGATTATTATAGATAAGTATCGCGTTGCTGCCGTGGGCGCGGGCATAGAATTCGGCCCAGTCTCTGACCCACGAAAGCTGATCGTATTTTATCATGGAAAAGGCGACGCGTTTGCCAGCGAACAAGCCGCCCCGATAACCGGGCAGGGGGACATCATGCCGCCCAAGTGGCCCGAGGTTCATTTCCAGAAGGCAAGTTTCCTTTGGCGATAACGGGAAAGACACACCGGATTGGCACTGGCCGTCATACCATTTCATATCATTGGCAGGAATCCGTGTTCGGCTGCCACCGGTGGTGACTACCGTATATTGGCCTGCCTGCATATGATCACGGAAGTTGAGAAATGAGGGGCCAATGAGGTGGGCATGGCCATCTTGAGCCCGCGCGGCAAAATAAAACAGTGTGGTGAAATCAAACTGGTCCTTATATCCTTCCTGCCGCAGGTCGGGCGGGCGCGGCATATCGCGTTGAATGCCGCGGCCTTGATGAATCCTCACGGTTGACAGGTCGGCACCCTTCAGTAAGTGAATACCCATTTTCCCTCCCGCTGGACCGGTTAATTAAAGGCAGATAGTGAGCAGCAATCTTAAAAAACAGCATCATCACAAAAAAACGCCATATCAAAGTGGCTCTTGAACCCTTCAGGCAGGACTTGCAATTGCAGGCTCAAAGGTCAAGTTTAATTTGTTGCATGGCACAGATACCGGATGAAGATACATATGAGCGACAACGTTATGCCCAAAAGCCAGCGGGAGGTTTATCGGGATGCCTTCCTGGCGGTTAAGCGAAAGTGCTTTGAATACCGCGGCAGGGACTATGCCTATTTCATCAAAGAAGAGCCCGAGTTCGCGGTATGCGGCGCGGTGACCACTGAAGGGCAGGTGTTAATGGTGCGGCAGTTCCGCCCCGGCCCTGAACGCTGGCTATACGATATGCCTGGCGGCATCATTGATGACGGTGACACACCGCTTGATACCGCCCGCAAGGAGTTGCTGGAAGAAACCGGCTATAAGGCGGAGCTGGAGTTGCTTGCTATCTGTTACGTTACCGCGTATTCCACCGCAAAAAAGCATATCTTCCTCGCGCGGAATTGCCGAAAGGTAACTGAGCCGGAGGAAGACCCGAATATTATCGGTGAGCCGGTCCTTCTAAGCAAGGGCGAGTTTCTGGCAATGGTTGCCAGCGGCGAGCTATTGGACCTTGATTGCGCGTTGTTGCTTGCACGACATCTGGAGGAATATCCCGATAGCTAACCGCGTGGCAGTTTGCGGGCCGGACTGGGTCTTGCGCTCTTGCCTTACCTCCGCCATAACTGGCACATAGAACAGCCCCGGGGTCCGGGTCACAGACAAAGGATTGACGTGACAATGAAGCAGTTCACGAAGCGTGTTTCACTCATGATCGCCCTGATTGGCGGTTTGGCGGGCACAGCCCATGCGCAGGACTATGAGGTGACCCGTGAGGTGCCACAGTCGAGTGCGCAGGTGCAGCTTTCCTACGCGCCCATCGTTCGTGAAGCAGCCCCTGCCGTGGTCAATATCTACACCAAACAGGTTGTACGCTCTCGTCGTTCAGCTCTGTTTGACGACCCTCTTTTTCAACGCTTCTTTGGCGACCAGTTCAGTTTTGGCATGCCGCAGGAGCGCGTGCGCGGTTCACTGGGGTCAGGTGTCATTGTTCGGCCCAATGGCGTGATCGTGACCAACCATCATGTGATTGACGGCGCCGATGAAATTCAGGTCGTGCTGGCCGACCGGCGAGAGTTTGACGCGCGTGTAGTACTGGATGACCCGCGGACAGATCTCGCCATCCTGCAGATCGACGCAGGAGACGAGCCGCTGCCAACGCTCACGCTTTCTGATTCGGATAATGTGGAGGTGGGCGACATCGTGCTTGCCATTGGCAACCCGTTTGGTATTGGCCAGACAGTCACTGGCGGTATTGTCTCAGCCAACGCGCGCACGCAACAGGGCATTTCAGATTTCGGCTTTTTCATCCAGACAGACGCAGCCGTCAACCCCGGTAACTCCGGTGGCGCGCTTGTCGGTATGACAGGCGAACTGCTTGGTATTAACACAGCTATTTACAGCCGCACAGGTGCCTCAAACGGTATTGGCTTTGCGGTGCCCGCCAATATGGTCAAGTCCGTACTGCGCGCCGCTCTTAATGAAGGGCAACTGGTCAGGCCTTGGCTTGGTGTGAACGGCCAGAGTGTCACCGGTGACCTCGCTGCCAGCCTTGGCCTCGACCGCGCAGGCGGTATATTGATTGACGATGTATTCCCGGGTAGTCCTGCTGCAATGGCGGATCTCAAAGTCGGGGATGTCATTATGGCTGTGGGAGGCAAGGAAGTTATTGATGAACCGGGCCTGAATTTCCGCATCGCCACCATGGAAAACGGTGCTGAGGTCGCTTTGGCAGTGCTAAGCGAAGGCTTTATTCAGGAGCGCACGGTTATCCTTGCGTTACCACCCGAAGAGCCAAAACGTAACGTGACCAAGCTTGACGGCCGCCATCCCTTCCAAGGTGTGACAATCGGCAACCTGTCACCGCGCTTCAACGATGAACTGCAACTGGACCTGTTTCTCAAAGGTGTCGCAGTGCTTGAAGTCGACCGCCGCACCCCTGCGGGACGATATCAGTTCCTGCTGCCGGGCGATATTCTGCTGGGCATCAACGGTAACCGTATCGAACGAGTCAGCGACCTGACACCGGTGCTGGGAGAAGACGAAGAACGCTATGTTTATCAAATTCGTCGGCGTGGTCAGGCGCTCGAGTGTATGATCATCCCGAACCGGTCTTTCCGGTGTCGTCAGTAGGATAGCATGAGCGACCTTTTTGAAACCGCCGGTGTGGATGACGGTACGCCGCGCCCGCTGGCGGACCGGCTGCGCCCGAAGTCACTTGAAGATGTGGTCGGGCAGGATCATCTGCTGGGCCCATCTGGTGCGCTCGGCCGCATGGCTACCACTGGGCGCATCTCATCCCTGATTCTGTGGGGGCCACCAGGTACAGGCAAGACTACCATCGCACGCCTACTCGCCGGCCATGGAGAACTGGCGTTTGAGCAGATATCCGCCATATTTTCCGGGGTCGCGGACCTGAAGAAGGTATTCGAAGCGGCAAAAGCCCGGCGTATGGGCGGGCGTGGCACATTGTTGTTTGTGGACGAGATCCACCGCTTCAACCGCTCCCAGCAGGATGGTTTCCTGCCCTATGTGGAAGACGGCACCATAATCCTCATTGGTGCAACGACGGAAAACCCCTCCTTTGAAATAAACAGCGCGCTTCTGTCGCGAATGCAGGTGCTGGTGCTGAACCGCCACGATGATACTGCGCTCGAAGAATTGCTGACCCGGGCCGAGGCTGAACTTGAAGCCCCGCTACCGCTCGACGACGATGCCCGTACCGCGCTTAAGGCTATGGCCGATGGGGACGGGCGTTTTCTGCTGAACTGCGTTGAAACGCTGTATGACCTGGCGGGTGGTGAAAAGCTCGATCCCAAGGCGCTAGCGGCGCTGTTACAAAAACGTGCACCGTCATATGACAAGGACAGGGACGGTCATTATAACCTCATCTCTGCCTTGCATAAGTCGCTCCGGGGCTCGGACCCTGATGCTGCGCTTTACTGGGCGGCGCGTATGCTGGTGGCAGGGGAAGACCCCCTGTATGTCATTCGCCGCCTTGTGCGCTTCGCCAGTGAGGACATTGGCCTTGCGGACCCTGAGGCTATCCATCAGGCGCTGGCGGCGAAGGAGGCTTATGAATTCCTCGGCAGCCCCGAAGGCGAATTGCAGATCGCACAGGCAGTGCTGTATCTTGCCACCGCGCCTAAATCAAACGCGGCCTATAAAGCTGAAAAAGCGGCAAAGCGGGCCGCCAAGTCAACGGGTAGCCTGATGCCGCCAGCCCATATCCTCAACGCGCCGACCAAGATGATGAAAGATATGGGGTACGGCGCAGGCTATGCTTACGATCATGACACCGAGGCCGGAGTTTCGGGGCAGGACTATTTCCCGGACGGGATGGACCGTGTGGGCCTTTATAAACCCGTGGCGCGCGGCTTTGAACGCGACATACAAAAGCGACTTGAATATTTCGCCCGGGTGCGAGCGGACTTTGCGGGCAAGAAGTCAGCGGAGTAGGCCGTGCCAATATTCGCCTGAGATAGCCATGCTTCCGGTGCGACCATCAAGGCACGAGCTTCCCCGCAAAACTGCACAAAAACTGTACAAAGACTGCGCATGCAAACATTCAGCAAATTCATCGGCATTGATTGGACCGGAGCCAAAGGAAAGCGGCACAATGGGCTTGCCGTCGCCGAGTGTGAGGCCGGTACGGGGCCGCCAAACCTCGTGGCGCCGCCATCTGGAAACAAGCGCTGGAGCCGTGTAGAGCTGACTGAGTGGCTCGCCGGGCTCGGGAGCGACGACCATGTGCTGGTGGGTATCGATTCGTCCTTTGCAATGCCCTTCGTGGACGCTGATGGTTATTTTCCAAACGAAAATGCGTCCCGGCATGCTGCACAGTTATGGCACAGCGTTGCACAGGTATGTGGCCGCGATGAAGACTTCTATGGTGGCCCCTTTGTTGACCGCTACGCCCGGCACTACCTGCGGCCGGGGTTGCGCGGAGACCTGTATTCAAGACGCATGCGGGTGGCTGAAAATCTGGCGGTTACCAGCGGTGTCGGGCCCTGTGAAAGCGTTTTTCACCTCATAGGCCCCAGTCAGGTAGGCCTGTCGGGTCTGTCGACTATGGCGATACTGCATGAGTTGAACCAGCAAAAACATATCGCCATCTGGCCCTTTGATGAACCCGGTGAAGCCAGCCTTGTCATGGTTGAAATTTATGCTGCCGCCTTCGCCAGCCTTGGTGGGCACAGGGGCAAGATACGGGACAATGTGGCGCTGGAAAATATCCTCCAGGCCTTTGGAGTAATGGAGGAATTTCTGTCCGGCGCCAGGTTTGACGACCATCAGGCCGATGCGATGGTTACGGCAGCCGCCCTTCGTCATATCGCCCATGACCGCAAATACTGGAAACCGCCCGCACTCTCCGCTATGGTGCGCCGCACCGAAGGCTGGATCTTTGGAATCGTATAAAGGATAACGACCGCATGCAGATGGTGCTTGCAATTGCCGCCGGGGGTGCGCTTGGGGCTGTGTCCCGGCACTATGCCGCGGGCTACGTGTTTCGGGCATTTGGCCATGGCTTCCCTTACGGCACATTTGTGGTGAACGTGGTGGGGAGCTTGTTGATGGGGCTTTTGATTACCGCATTTGCGGTCAAGTTCCAGACAAGCCAGGAATTGCGTGGTTTTCTGACGGTCGGGCTTTTGGGTGGCTTCACGACTTTTTCGACCTACTCGCTGGAGACCGCGATGTTGATCGAACGGGGCGACTGGACGGGCGCAGCAATTTACGCCTTTGGCTCTTTGGCGCTGGGGCTTGCGGCGCTGTTTATTGGAATTTGGCTTGGGCGGATATTGATATGAGTGGTGTTCAAAACGTTACAGTACACAGGGATGATGACGGTATTCGCATCGACCGCTGGTTCAAGCGGCATTACCCGCTTTTGAATTTTGGCCGGTTGCAAAAGATGATGCGCAAAGGTGAAGTGCGCCTCGACAGCAAACGTGTGAAAGGCGATGAACGTATCGAGGAGGGGCAGGTCATCCGGGTACCGCCGCTCGGTGACGCCGCCAACGAACTGCCTGACCGTGCACCCAAGCGCCGCATGACCGACGCCGAAATCGCTGAGGCCCAGTCATGGGTGCTGTACCGCGATGATGACGTAATTGCCATCAACAAGCCTGCAGGCCTGCCCACGCAGGGCGGCACAGGCCAGACAAAACATCTTGATGGCATGCTGGATGCGCTGCGTTTTGACAGCCCGCACCGGCCCCGTCTGGTGCATCGTCTGGATAAAGACACTTCGGGCGTGTTGTTGCTGGGTCGCTCGCCAAATGCTGCTGCGGCGCTGGCCAACGCGTTTAAGACCAAGGAAACTGACAAACGCTATTGGGCGCTGGTGATGGGGTGCCCCAAACAGCGGGACGGTCGTATCATCCTGAAAATGTCCAAAGCGCCGATCAAGGGCAATGAGCGTATGGTGGTCAGCAGCGACGGCCAGCATTCACTGACCGACTATGCAGTGGTTGATAACGCAGGCGCGCAGGCTGCGTGGCTGGCGCTGAAGCCCCACACCGGTCGCACGCACCAGCTTCGCCTGCACTGCGCTGAAATGGAACACCCGATTGTGGGGGACGGTAAATATGGCGGCGCGGAGGCGTTTCTCTCAGGCGCTATATCGAAAAAGTTGCACCTGCATAGCCAGTCCGTCAGTTTCCCCCACCCCGCGGGCAGCGGCCGCATGACTGTCACTGCGCCGCTGTCACAACATATGGCGGCAAGCTTCGAGATGCTTGGCTTCGGTGTCGAGTTCTACGAAGACCCGCTGGCCGAGGGTTAGGGCGTGGCGGAGCATAATAAACTGGTTATCTTTGACTGTGACGGCACGCTGGTTGATAGCCAGCATATGATTGTCACGGCGATGCACGAGACCTTCGAGGCGCGAGGCCTGGCTGCCCTTGACGATATCGCCGTCAGGCGCATTGTAGGGCTGAGCCTTGTGGAGGCTATCGCAAACCTGTTGCCGGATGAGGAAGCCGCGGTGCATACCGAGATGGCGGAGTTTTACAAGGGCGTGTTCTACCGCTTGCGGGTGGAGGAGGGACTGGGTCCCGATCCGCTTTACCCTGGCACCAAGGAAGTACTGGAAGCCTTGAATTCAGACGGTTATATGCTGGGCGTCGCCACGGGTAACAGTATGCGCGGCCTCAAGCGGGTTTTGGAGGAACATGAGCTGTCCCATCTGTTTGTAACGCTTCAAACCGCAGATGGACACCCGTCGAAGCCACATCCTTCCATGGTCCAGACCGCAATTGCTGAAGCTGGCAGTGCCGAACCGGTTACGATGATGATTGGTGACACCACCTTTGATATGATGATGGCACGCAACGCAAGAACACATGCTCTTGGGGTTAACTGGGGCTATCATGCAGGCCATGAGCTTGAGGCCGCGGGTGCCGTGCAGGTGACTTCAAGCTTTTACGATATTCCTGACCGTGTCGAAGCGCTCATCGGTACAGCATAAATCAAGAAGCAGGTGTCGAGATGAAAAAAGAAGAAAATGAACTGCAGGCCGATGCCCTGAAGCCGCGAATTGGTTTTCTGGTGGTTGCTGGCGTTTTGTGTGCAGGCGCTGTGGCGGTATATATGTTTGAGGACATGCTCGTGGGGACACGCGGTGAAGGCAGTGTTGCGTTTGCCTTTGTGCTGGGGTTCCTTGTGCTGTCAGCGATGGTTTTCATTCTGTTCTACCGGGTGCCTCGGCTTGGCAACCGACTGCTGGGTTTTGATAGTGTTTTGACCAAAGAGGGTAAGAGCGAAAAATCCAGCATGAGTTATACTGGCAGTTTTCATGTGGAGACCGGGCTGGCTGAAAAGCGGATGAACACACAGCGCAAAATCGCACGGCACTCAAGACGCCACTATGCCGAAGTGACACGCCAGATGAACACAGGCAAGACTGATGACAAAGATCAGAAGACCGATAAAGAATAACTGTTAACTATATGAAAAAATTCTATAAATCAGTCGATGTTGAAGCTGCAGATGATGGCCACATTATCACGCTTGATGGTCGGCTTGTAAAAACGCCTGGGCGCGCAACACTTGTACTGCCGACACGGGCGGTGGCCGATGCTGTAGCGGCCGAATGGGACGCGCAGGAAGATATCATAAAACCCGATGAGATGCACCAGACACGGCTGGCTAATACTGCATTGGACCGTGTTGCACTGCGGCATGAAGCTGTGACAGCGGAGGTCGCTGCATTCGCGGGAACGGACTTGCTGTGTTACCGCGCGGATGAGCCAGCCGAGCTGGCTTCGCAGCAATGTGCGCTATGGGACCCGTATCTGGCATGGGCGGCACAGCGCTATCGTGCGCCTCTTGCCACGACTTCGGGCATTATGCCGGTGCAGCAGGAGGCCGCTGTGCTTGACCGTTATTCGGCTGCGGTACGCGGTTATGATGCTTTTGAACTGACAGCGCTTCATGCGCTGACGGGGGGCTTGGGGTCGCTTGTGCTTGCGTTGGCCTATATGGAAGGGTACAGCTCGCTTGATGCTGTATGGCGGGCGAGCATCCTTGATGCAACCTATCAGGAAACCGAATGGGGGACCGATTGGGAAGTCGAGGAAAAACGCGAGAAATTGCGCAACGAACTACTCGCTGCGGCAGAGTTTATTTCGCACCTGCGAAATAAATAGCTGGAAAGCGCGTGCCCGAGAAGATAAGAACGATTCTGGCTTTGGGTGGCATAAGGGAGTGTCGCCCCGCAGTCTTAGGGAAGGGAGCATATGAAAGAAATCCTGGAACGCCTTGAGCTTAAGCGTCAAGACGCCCGATTGGGAGGTGGTCAGGCACGCATCGAAGCGCAGCATGCACGCGGAAAACTGACGGCCCGTGAGCGTATAGACCTGCTGCTTGATGAAGACAGCTTTGAAGAGTGTGACATGTTCGTCGAGCACCGTTGCACCGACTTCGGCATGGCGGATAGCAAATATCCGGGGGACGGTGTGGTCACTGGCTCCGGCACCATCAATGGCCGTCTTGTATATGTTTATAGTCAGGATTTCACGGTTTTTGGTGGCTCACTTTCTGCCACACACGCGCAGAAGATCATCAAGGTCATGGATATGGCCATGAAAGTAGGCGCACCGGTGATCGGCCTCAATGATAGTGGTGGCGCTCGTATTCAGGAAGGTGTAGCAGCCTTGGGCGGTTACGCTGACGTCTTCCAGAAAAACGTTCTGGCGTCTGGTGTGGTGCCGCAAATCTCCATGATTATGGGGCCTTGTGCGGGTGGTGCAGTCTATAGCCCTGCCATGACGGATTTTATCTTCATGGTGGAAGACAGTTCCTACATGTTTGTAACCGGCCCGGACGTGGTGAAAACCGTCACCAACGAAGTGGTGACACAGGAAGAGCTGGGCGGCGCGTCTACCCACACGACCAAATCCGGTGTGGCAGACAAGTCTTTTGGAAATGATGTGGAAGCGCTGGCGCAGTTGCGCCGTTTCTTTGATTTTCTGCCGCTCAATAACCGCGAAAAACCACCGGTTCGCCCGACCTTTGACAAACCAGACCGTGTGGAGGCATCGCTCGACAGCGTCATCCCGTCAAACGCCAACAAACCTTATGACATGCATGAAGTCATCGAGAAAATCGTCGACGAAGGAGATTTTTTTGAACTTCAGCCAAGACACGCGGGCAATATTCTTATTGGCCTCGCGCGTATGGACGGCGAGACGGTGGGCATTGTTGCGAACCAGCCTATGGTGCTGGCGGGTTGCCTGGATATCGATAGCTCCAAGAAAGCAGCGCGTTTTGTAAGGTTCTGTGATTGTTTTAACATTCCAATCGTCACCTTGGTCGATGTGCCTGGCTTTTTGCCAGGTACAGCACAGGAATATGGCGGCATTATCAAACATGGTGCCAAACTGTTGTTTGCCTATGGTGAAGCGACAGTGCCCAAGATCACAGTGATAACCCGCAAGGCCTATGGCGGTGCCTACGACGTGATGGCGTCCAAGCATCTGCGCGGGGACCTCAATTTTGCCTGGCCTACAGCCGAAATTGCTGTCATGGGGGCCAAGGGCGCGGTGGAGATCCTGTACCGTAAGGAAAAGGACGACGCTGAAAAAATCGCCGCGCGCACGAAAGAATATGAAGATCATTTCGCTAATCCGTTTGTCGCTGCCCAGCGTGGTTTCATTGATGAAGTGATCATGCCGCATTCAACACGCCGTCGTATCGTCCGTGGCCTCAAGAAGCTTGCAAACAAGCATCTCGAGAATCCGTGGAAGAAGCACGACAATATTCCGCTATAACAATTAAGCCGGAGAGAGTGTCATGCAGAAACTGACAGGTTTTGTAATCGAGTTTATGCTGTTTTTGGCGGTGTTTTTGTTGGTAACCCAGTTTATCGCCCGGACAGAGATGGTCATCACCAAGGCGATTTTGGTGTTTGCTTTCTACAAAGTTGCCATTCTGCTTTGGGACAAGTTTGGCCCGGCGTTGCGCGGTGAGGGCAAATAAAGATGGCTCGCCCCCTTCCGAAAGATATTGAGCGGGATATAGCAGATACGGCCAAGCGCGCGGAAATTCGCTCGGTGGGTCTTGCTTGCCTTATTTTGGGTGTGGCTTTCGGTTTTGGTTTCGGAGCCGCAGTTTTCAGCCCTGTCGGCAACACATACTATTTCATTATCGGCGCAGGCGTCGTCGGCGTGGCTTGGTTCCTCGCTGTCCGTGCGCGCTCAAATAAATCATAAGGGTGAGGGAAGTACTTCATGTTCAAGAAGATCCTGATTGCCAACCGGGGGGAAATTGCCTGCCGGGTTATCAAATCGGCGCGTAAGTTCGGCATTCAAACAGTTGCGGTCTACTCTGATGCGGACGCCGATGCGCTGCATGTGGAAATGGCGGATGAAGCGGTGCATATCGGCCCGCCTGCGGCTGCCGAAAGCTACTTGCTGGCCGATAAAATCCTGCAAGCAGCGAAGGACACCGGCGCCGAGGCAATTCATCCCGGTTATGGCTTCCTTTCCGAACGTGCGAGTTTTGTGCAAGCGGTGCAGGATGCAGGCATTGCCTTCATTGGTCCTGACCCCAAAGCCATCAATGCCATGGGCGACAAGATTACATCGAAGAAGCTGGCGGCGGAAGCCGGGGTTTCTACCGTGCCCGGCCACATGGGTATTATCAAGGATGCGGATGAGGCAGTCAAAATCTCTGCCGATATCGGCTACCCGGTAATGCTAAAGGCATCTGCGGGCGGTGGCGGCAAGGGTATGCGTATTGCCTGGAACGATGCCGAAGCCCATGAAGGATTTCTGTCCGCCCAGAATGAGGCGCGTTCAAGCTTCGGTGATGACCGCGTATTCATAGAGAAGTTTGTTGAGGAACCCCGCCACATTGAAATTCAGGTGCTCGGCGACAAACATGGCAATGTAATTTATCTGGGTGAACGTGAATGTTCGATCCAGCGCCGCCACCAGAAAGTGGTGGAGGAAGCGCCAAGTCCATTCCTGGATGAAAAAACACGGAAAGCCATGGGCGAACAGGCGGTCGCGCTATCCAAGGCCGTAGATTACTGTTCCGCCGGTACGGTGGAATTCATCGTCGACAAACACAAGAACTTCTATTTTCTTGAGATGAATACCCGCCTTCAGGTGGAGCACCCGGTCACCGAACAGGTAACGGGGGTCGATCTTGTGGAACAGATGCTGCGTGTGGCCGCGGGCGAAAAGCTGAGCCTGACACAGGATGAAGTAAAACTGACCGGCTGGTCTGTTGAAACCCGGGTTTATGCGGAAGACCCGCTCAGAGGCTTTCTGCCGTCAATCGGACGCCTGACCCGCTATCTGCCGCCGGAAGAAAGCGAGCATGTGCGCGTGGACACTGGCGTATACGAGGGCGCCGAGATTTCCATGTTCTATGACCCAATGATCGCCAAGCTGGTGACGACCGGGAAAACACGGGATGAGGCGATCGCAGCGCAGCGCCGCGCGCTCGATGAATATTATATCCGGGGTATCGCACACAATATACCGTTCCTTGCTGCCCTTATGGCGCACCCGCGCTTCCAGAAGGGCGACATAACGACGGGTTTTATTGCCGAAGAATACCCTGATGGTTTCACAGGCGGTGCGCTTAGTGGCGAGGTGAAGGAAGCCATGATCGCGGCGGCGAGTTTTATCAATGCCGTCGAAGTGTCCCGAGCGACGCAGATCGATGGTCAGATATCGGAGCCTCGCGGACCGCAGGAACGGCCGTGGGTTGTCACCATTGGCGGGGAGGACGTCCTCACTGGCGTATTGCTGATTGAAGACCATGCTGAAATCGTGATCGGCAAGAAACGCCTGCCAATTATGAGTGACTGGCGTCCGGGCCTGCCGGTGTTCCACGCCAAGATTGGCGAGCGTGAGTTCGCCATGGAGATCGACCGTCGCCCGCTTGGCTTCGTATTGACCTGTGACGGTGTCTCCATGGATATTCGGGTGCAGACTGAACGCGCGGCAAAACTGCACGCACTGATGCCGGAGAAAGAAGCGCCGGATACGTCCAAGCTTCTGTTGTGTCCAATGCCGGGCCTTGTTGTCTCCATCGCCGTAGGTGAGGGCGACGAGGTGAAAGCAGGACAGGCGCTTGCGGTGGTGGAAGCTATGAAAATGGAAAACATCCTGCGTGCGGAAAAAGATGGCGTGGTCAAGTCGGTCAATGCGACTGCAGGCGATAGCCTGGCTGTTGACGCCATCATACTTGAATTTGAATGAGCGATATAGCGCAAGCAAATGCGGCCATTGTGCCAATGCTGGAAAGACTGGTGGCCTTCGACACCACCAGTCGGAACTCCAACCTTGCGCTGATCGAATTTATTCAAAGCTACCTTGAAGGCTACGGCGTTGGGTGTCGCCTTGTTCGGAATGATGCAGGAGATAAAGCCAACCTGTTTGCAACCATCGGCCCTAACGTAGCCGGAGGTTTGGTACTTTCAGGGCATACTGACGTGGTGCCAACGGATGGACAGGACTGGGCCACTGACGCCTTCACTCTGCACGAGGGGGAAGGCGGAAAGTTGTACGGGCGCGGCACAGCGGACATGAAAGGCTTTATTGCCGTTTGTCTTGCCTATGTGCCTGTATTCAAAGCAGCAGGTCTCAAGCGACCGGTGCATTTTGTCTTTACCTATGATGAGGAAGTGGGCTGTCTTGGCATTCAGGCGATGTTGCCACACTTGCGCAAGCACTGTGCAATCCCGCGCCTTGTTGTGGTGGGTGAACCGACAGGCATGCAGGTGGCTGCTGCCCATAAGGGTCAATATGTATCGCGTACCCGTATTACCGGCCGGGAAGCGCACTCAAGCCGCCCGGAAGACGGTGTGAACGCGGTGGTGGCCGCTGCGGAACTGATTGGCGTTATTACCGGCTATGCCGGGCATGAGCGGGAGGCAGGCGTAAAGGATGAGATGTTTGATCCGCCCTATACTTCCTTTAACGTTGGCCCCATCAAGGGCGGTAGCATGTTCAATATTATTCCCGGTGAATGTGAATTTGACTGGGAGTTCCGCCCGGTTCCCGGCACAGATGGTCAAGCCATCATTGATGCATTCCAGCGTTATCTGGAGGAAAATATGAACCCACGCCTGCGGGCAGCGGGGGGCGCGGGATGTTATGCTGAAAACGAGGTTTGGGCCTATCTACCGCCCCTTGTGGCATCCTCCGGATCCGACGCCGAGACTTTGGCGAAAATGTTAGCAAATCGAAACGATACAACGGTCGTGGCGTTTGGAACTGAAGCAGGCCATTTTCAGAGCATTGATTTCCCCGCTGTGGTTTGTGGTCCCGGCGACATCGCCCAAGCCCACAAACCGGATGAATATATCAAAAGAAGTGAACTTCTGGCGTGCGGTGCTTTTATGACGCGTCTCGCAGATGTGCTCTCTTTGTGAAGTAGGCGTGCTCATGGTGAAGCGAAATGACAACAAGGTTGCTGTGCGCGCCCGTATTCAGGGGCGTGTGCAGGGTGTTGGCTATAGGGCATGGGTAAAAGGCGAGGCCGCCCGCCTTGGCCTTTATGGCTGGGTGCGCAACCGAACCGATGGCTCGGTAGAGGCGCTGTTTGTCGGTGCTGGTGCCGATGTTGTCCGGATGCTTGATCTGTGCAGCAGCGGCCCCGCGGGTGCAATTGTGGACGCTATCAGCCAAGAGAAAGCCCAAGGCATCACGGCGGGGCGCTTTGACGTCAAACCTACTGTCTGAGCTTTAAATCTGGAACACAGGGTGGGTTTTCTCAAGCGGGTTCGAGGTGTCGGTTACACCGCTTTCAGTCGCTTGCGCTTCATAGGGCAGGGAAACCGTCGGTCCTTCGGGTGCTTCCATATACTCAAGGCTCATCGGGCGGGCTTCAAACCCGAAGACATCCTCAAACGCCTGCCGAAGAGCAACATCCACATCATCCATGGTTGCCGGAAGGCCAAGGTCTTCGAGGCTGGTCACCCCATGTTCTGAGATGCCGCAGGGCACGATGCCGTCAAAGTGACTGAGGTCTGGCGCCACGTTGATGGCGATGCCGTGGTAGGTGACCCACTGGCGAACCCGTACGCCAATGGCGGCAACCTTGTCTTCGCGGCCCGCCTCTCGCTCGACCCACAGGCCGACACGGCCCTTGCGGCGCTCCGCCTTGACATTGAAGGCAGCCATTGTATCTGCGATCACTTCTTCAAGACTGTAGACAAACTGCCGTACATCGCGGCCACGTTTTTTAAGGTCCAGGAGGAAGTAGACCACCCGCTGGCCTGGACCATGATAGGTGTATTGGCCGCCACGTCCTGCGTCATACACCGGGAAACGGTCCGGGTCTACAAGGTCGGCCGGGTCGGCGCTGGTGCCTGCCGTATAAAGTGGCGGATGCTCCAGAAGCCAGACCAGTTCCGGCGCTTCACCGGCGCGGATGGCACGGACACGCTCTTCCATCTCGTTGATCGCATCGGGGTAGGCGACATGTTCATCGCTGATTCGCCACTCTAGGGGTAGGGTACTCATGGGCCAAATCTCCGGAAAACCGTTACATTGTGGTCTTGATACCGCCAACAGGCTGTGAGGCCAAGCCTTTCCTTCGCTTCAGCCTTGATGCCAATATTTGTTTTGGTTAAGGAATTGATAAGATAGAAGTGGCAAGCTGCCGAAAATATACTAGGGTTACAGCGCTTACGGCAAAGGGCCGTTTGGCATATGGGGACATCATGAATTATCAGGCCGTCAACCGCGTC
>NZ_JBLXGZ010000040.1:0-30729 GCF_048260245.1 Kordiimonas sp.
AAAAACATAGTCAAGAAGCAGATCCTTTACTGTTTCATACTGTCATATACCCATTGTGAATGCACCACGGCACCACACTTTCTCAACTTGTTATTATATAGGGTGTTTTTGCAAAATATCAACCTTGAATCAGCAGGTTATAGATGCGCTGTTACCTTAACAGGTACACTCATTAACAGCTAAAAATAAGGTACCCTTGTGGCAAAAACAGTCACCTCAAGTCACGGCGACCACCTGCTTATATGCCAGCCGGGGCCGCCTTTTTGGCAGCCCCGCATGATAGCACGCAGGCGGTGCGCCCGGTTCAGATGATATGATAGCCCTTCAAAAGCCCCAGTACGCAGGCGATCAGGATGACAAGCCAGGTGAGGATGGTGCCCCAGAAGCGGTAGGGGTTGCGGCCTTCGAACTTGCCGAAGGTCAGCCCATGCATCAGGCGACCGAGCACAAAAGCCGCGCCCAGCACTATGACAATGATCGGTGTCAGGCCCTGATACTCCAGCAGTCCCAAAAGGATAAGCGCCATGGGGGCGAATTCGATCAGGTTGCCGTGGGCGCGAATGGCGTGGGCCAACTGGTCATCACCGCCATCTCCGATCGACACTTTCGCCCGACCACGATGTTTTGATACATTGAATGAAAGATAAATCAGAAGCAGGCCCAAAAAGCTTGCTGTGATAAGTGTGATTGTCATATGCCCTCCCCAAGGTTATGCCGCTCTTGCATCGCGCGGCGTCATCAATAAAGTGGGTGGGATACGCCATATGGTCAAGGGGATTGAAGGTGCGCGACCGTTTCAGAGACTGGAATTTGCTGCATAAATCGGTGGTGGCCGTGCTGGCGGCGCTGTTTGTCTCCCTTGTTTTCCGGCTCATCCTGGTGATTGACGCCGGGTTTGAGCTGACGCACGAGGTGGTGCTGCCTTACGCTGCGCCTGAAGTCTGGGCTTTTGTCAGCGATGACGAGAACCGGGTGCGCTGGCAGGCTGAGCTGGTGGACGCTCAGCGCCTGAAGGGCGACATGGCACAATCCGGTTCCACGCGGCTTTTGTTCTGGAAGCGCGGCTACAAGAACTGGCACGCGGTGGAGAAAACGACCGAAGTGTTGCCCGAGCGGCTTTTTGCCAGCATTCAGGAATCAGACAAGGACCAGCGCTGGTACCGTCTTGAACTGTCACCGGAGGGGCCATGTGAAACCCGTGTTTTAGTGCGTGAAGTTATTCGGCCCAAAAGCTATAATAATCGCTTCTGGTTCTTTCGTGAGGAAGAAGTACATGACGCGCGCTGGGAAGCGTCGTTTGCCGCGTTGGGTCGCTGGCTGGATCGGACAGCCGGACAAAATTGTACGGCACGTTAGGCGGTGAAGGCACGGGGGCTGGCATGCCTTCAACCTTGGCAAATATGCTGCACAGTCACTGCACGGATCCTGCTCACTTTTGGCCTGAAAACCGGTTTTTCCTGCACATATCCTGCACAGAAATCCGGGTGTTTATGCACCGCTTGACGGGTCTTCGAGGCTTGACAGAATGGGCAGGCTCGGCTTGGCAGGTCAGGCGTTATCGACGGCGAAGTCAGTGAATTCCCATTCGTCGATATTTTCCATCTCGGCCATGAAAAGGTTTTCCGCCGCGACAACCGCTTCCTCTTCAGACCCCGCTTCCACCTCCGTCACCCAATAAAAGGTGCCGTGGGGCAAGCTTGCTTGCAGGGTGACTTTCTTGCGGGCCATTGCGGTTTCCTTTGTCTGGCGTGGTTTGCAGTGGTTGGTGGCCACGGTCTAGCATGAAGAAAAGCTGTCTGCAATCAACAGCGCACCGGGCCAACTTCCTCTTGTAAACAGCTGAATGTTTACAGAGCGTTAAAGCCCTTTGGCATGCCCGCATATCAGACGGGAGAGATTTTTTCACCGCGCAAAAAGGCGTCATTCAGGTCCAGGATATAATCGGTCGGATGCCGGCGGATCGGCTGGAACATCCTGCGGGCGCGGGTCACAAAATGACGGCGGCTTTCATATACTTTAAAGGCGTGCGGCGCTTCGGGCAGGGCCTTGAGCTGGGCTTTGTAGTGGTCAAAATCCGGCGGGTCAAAAAGGATGGCCGCTGTCGTCAACTTGTTGAAATGATAGTATTTTATGTTTCCGCTCCAGGGTGCGCCCTTCGCGTCCCGGTAGATGTGGCCGATCTCGACATCCTCGATCAACTGGCAGGAACCGCCCGACAGCCAGCTTTTGATGCTCACCAGCGCCTCCTCCCCGCCATAGCGGTGCAGGCCGCGATAGCCGCCGATGCCCAGGAAATACGCTCGCCGGGAGGCATAGTTGCCGCCCAGAATGCAGGGGATGTATGAGGTGCCGCTTACCGCCAGGCTGTTTGTATTCCACTTTGGTTGCAGGGACTTGTTGAAATCCTCCGCTTTGAAGACAAGGCTGGCACCGTGGCCGACCACCCCGCCTTCATACAGGCCGCCGCGCTGCAGTGGCCGGCTGCGGGTGCAGTATAGTGCATTGGGATCATTGTCGATAATGTCATTGATGATCCGGTGCCAGCCGTCGGCATAGAAGCGCATGTGCGAATCGAGGAAGATGATATTTTCCGTTTTGGCCCAGCTTGCACCCTTGTGACGTGCGTGCGCCGGGCCGATCTGTTCTTCATTCAACAGGTAGCGGCAGCCGTAGCGGTCAGCCACGCTTTCATAGTCCAACCCGTCGGTTGAGGCGTCATTGATCAGGAGGATATCAACAGCGTCGCCGCAGGTTTCGCGGATGCCGCGCGCGGTATTCTCTACTTCCTCGCCCTCATTGGCGAAGCAGATAACAGCTGTCAGTTTTGGCATTGTCATCGCGGCAGACCCATGGTTCAGTGGCCTGAAACCATAGCGAGGTGGCACCCCGAAAGCTACCACCTAACTGTTTTAACGGGCTTTTTTAAAGCGAACGGCCGATCAGTTCTTTCATGATTTCCGACGTGCCACCATAGATGCGCTGCACCCTGCTGTCGGTGAAATGATGCGCGATTTCATATTCCGCCATAAAACCGTAGCCGCCATGAAGCTGCACGCAGGTGTCCACCACGCGGCCCTGCATCTCGGTGGTCCACAACTTGGACATGGCGCCGCCCACGGCGTCCAGTTCGCCTTTTACATGGCGGGCGAGGCACTGGTCGATAAAGGCCCAGCCGACATCGATTTCGGTTTTCATTTCCGCCAGCTTGAAGCGGGTGTTCTGGAAGGCGGAGATCGGGCGGCCAAAGGCCTGGCGCTCCTTGACATACTCAAGCGTGATATCAAAGGCGCGCTGGGCCCCGGCCATAGCTATTACGCCGATGGACAATCGCTCTTGTGGCAACTGCTGCATCAGATACATGAAGCCCGCGCCTTCATGCCCGATGAGGTTGGTGGCGGGCACGCGCACTTCGTCAAAGAACATCTCGGAGGTGTCGGACGAGTGCTGGCCGATCTTGTCAAGGTTGCGGCCGCGGCGGAAACCTTCGCGGTCGCACTCGACGACGATGAGGCTGACACCTTTGGCACCTTCCTTGGGGTCGGTTTTGCAGGCAACGATGACAAAATCACAGTTCTGCCCGTTGGAAATGAAGGTCTTTGAGCCATTGACGACATAATGATTGCCGTCAAGCTTGGCGGTGGTCTTGATGCCCTGCAGGTCGCTGCCGGTGCCGGGTTCGGTCATGGCGATCGCGCCGACCATCTCACCCGTTGCCATCTTGGGCAGGATGCGCTCCTTCATGTCATCCGAGCCGTAATGCAACAGATAGGGCGCCACGATGTCAGAATGTACGGCAAGCCCCGCGCCGCCACCCCGGTTATAGACCTGTTCTTCGTTGATGATGCAGTTCAGGCGGTAGTCACCGCCCACGCCGCCAAATTCCTCGGGCAGTTGCGGACACAAAAGCCCGGCTTCCCCGCATTTGTCCCAGAACGCGCGCGGAACCTGTCCGGCCTTTGCCCAGGCTTCCCCGTTTGGCGTGGCTTCTGCCTGAAAAAATTTGCGAACGGCATCCCTGAAAATATGATGCTCTTCATCATAAACGGCGCGACGTGCCAGCATGATCATCCCCCTTTTATATGAACCTTTGACATGAAGATGGGGCGGTGGGTGGGGGCTGTCAAACTTTTATGGACGCATGCGTCCATTATTGTCTTGCCGCTCAGGGAAAGCAAAGAGAAAGGGGCCCTGAAGCCCCTTGTATAAGCGTAAAAACAGGCCGCAGGCAGCGATGATGCCGCCAGTTGCGGTTAGCTGTCTTGCCGGCGGTAAGACCGAATAGCCTCATTGAGCTTGACCTGCAGATCACGGCGGTGGTTATGCAGGCCGGTCAGATCCTCATCCCAGCGCAACTTCTGTTCCTTTGTCAGATAAGGCAGAATGGTGGGCGCGCGTTGATCCATGCAGCTCAGATATTCATCTACTTTTTTGGAATAGGTCAGCACGGCGTCGCGGGCAGTGCGGATATCATCGGCATCGGCGCGGCTGCCGTCCGGTACCGGAGGCTGAGCCATCGGTGGTTCGCCACAGTCCAGCGCGCTGGCGGGCAGGCTGCCAACAAGCGCCGCAGCAAATACAAAAGACAGTCGTTTCATCATGGGTGCACAAGTCCTTATTCTGGTGCGGTACATTTGGCCGGGGCCAAGCGCCAACTATTATACAAAATTCCGCCAGCCGGGCAAACAGGACAAATTGCCATATGTCCAGAAGGTCAGGGAGCACAAGGGGGGAACCTTTTGCGCGCCCTGACAAGCACCTTCTATTCAGATTTAGCCGTTTTTTTGGCAGCAGCTTTTTTGGCAGCAGCTTTTTTCGGCGCAGCTTTTTTCGGTGCGGCTTTTTTTGCAGCGGGTTTCTTTTTGTCTTTGGCCGCCTTGGCTTTGCCATCGTCAGATGTTGCTTCGTCTTTGGCCTCGGGCTTCGCGTCTGTGGTGGTGTCGTTGGCTGCGGCGGTTTGGGCCTCGGCCGTGACTTGTGCGGTTTGTTGTGCCTCAGCGGCGCGGCGGCGGGCTTCGGCATCTGCCTTGGCCTGTTCCGGGAACATCTGGGCGTAAACCGTGTTCACGCGTTTTGCTACGTCCGTCAGGGCGTTGGCGACAGCCTGTAGGTTATAAGCGACCCCCCGGTACCAGTAAACGCGGTTAGCAGGGTTATAAGCCCGGTAAACACATTCGTCTTTAATGTCGCCGTCCCCCACCTGGGATGGGTCGCCGACAAGATCAAAGATGACCTGCTGACCTTTGGTCTGGTTGACCCATTCTTCGAATTTTTCGTCGGCACGCTCCCACAGTTCGCAAAGGCGCCGGTCGTTGAGGGGATGTTTTTCCCCCAGGCCGAGAACCTTCCGCAAAGCCTCACCGCGGGATCGGGCCCGGGCACGTGTCGGCCACAAGAGCGAGGCAATCTGGCTGCCGGGAATCAGGATGCTTTGGCCGCCATAAAGGATACCGGCACCAGCCTGATTAGCCATCGCCTGATTGAAAATGCTGAAAGAGGCTTCCGCGTGCAGGCACTGGTTGCGCAGTTCGTGAATGTAAATCGCGAGCGTATTATTATCCATGTCAACTTTTCGCTTTATCTTGAGTTATTCTTATTTTGTGTTCCTCCGGGTGGCCCCCCTTTGGCACCGTTGCCTGTCTGCAAGGTCGCAGCCAGCGTGGCGGAACACATTCCATGTGGCCTGAGCGATAGCACAGGCAGACCGGGTGTTCCAGCACTCAATCCACGCTTTTTTCGCTTGGCTATTGCCAGACCGGCGGCGCCCGGCGTAAATTGTCTCTGGGTGTAACAGAATGGGTGCATAAATGGCGGATGCTGCATTTGCCATGCAGTCGCGTGCTGCGACGTCAATCTCACGGAATGACCGTGCACAGGGCAATGGTGCCCTGACGCGACCTTCAGGTGCGCCGGAAAACCGTGGCGGGGACTTCTCGCGCGGGCTTGACGGAGCCGCCAATTTGGCCGGGGCAAGCCTTGCACCTGCTGCGGCCAAGGCCCAGCAACCCGCTGGGCGCGGGCTTTTGTCTACCGGTGTGCAGTTTATCCTTGCCGAGACGCGAACGCAGGAAGCCGGGGCGCCGTTGCCGCCGCCATCCAGCCTTGGGCGTGCACGGGACAGTTATCTTACGACACAGGCAAGCGTGCGTGAAACCATAGCGATCAACCGGTCCTTTAACGCGCCACAGCAAGGTGTGCAATCAGGCGGTGCCCAGGTGTACCAGCGGGCAGCACTGCAACCTGTGACTGAAGCAACCGGTGTGTCACCGGAACCTGGTCTTCAGGCTGCCGGGCGCCCCAGCGCGTCAGAGCAGTTTGATGATGAATTTGACAGCCAATATTATTAAGCCCGGCTTCTGCTGTTACCGAGAACGTCAAGGCAACATTGCGGGGCAACACCGCGGGGTAACACCTGTGGGCCACACTTCAGGGTAGGCGGATGGCAGGTGCATCAGCGGGCGAGGCGGGATTCGATCATGCGGAGCCAGCGTGTGACGCGTTCTTCATGCTCTTCGGCGGCGCTGTCGCCGACAGGTGTGCGGCTATAGACCATCAGCGCGCTTGAATAGCCGTCAATGTCCCTGATCTGAACGGTTATGACTGAAGGCAGGCTCTCACCCGGAAGGCGTTCGGTGAAGTCGAACTGATTGTTTGCCGGATCAAAGCGGAAAGTGCGCACAGTGGGCATGTTGTCAGCAAAGTCGACAATGGCAAGGCGCAGGGTTTGTGCTTTTGCTTCAAAACGGGGTGCCGGGCCGTCAACCTCTGCGTTTGGGCAGATGTCCCGGTCGCAGAGCAGAAAGCTGGGCTCATCAAAAGAACGCTCCAGCGTAGCAAAGTCGACCGGGGGCAAAGAACCGCCCTTGCCCCCGAACAATTTATCGCCGCCGCCCATTTGCACCATCATATAAGCGCCAATCCCCAGAAGGATGACAAAAACACTCACGCCGATGGCGGCACTGCGAAATTTTTCAAACATGGTAACCTTTTTGGCATATCCGGTTTTTGGGCTTACCCCAGGATGGAACCAAGCTGCATGGCAAGGCTCATGTCGCCTTCTACACGCAATTTACCCGTCATGAAAGCCATCTGCGGGTTAAGGTTGCCTTCTGCGATCTGGACAAAGTTGTCCATGGTAGTTTTCACCGTGCAGTCGGCTTCGGTGTCGGCATTGTCGACAACCGTTGGTGATGATTTGCCGTCGATACGGACAACGCCGTCGTCGCCGAAGTCGAATTTGATGATGGCAGAAATTGGCGAATGCGCGCCGACGCGGCCGCGGATTTCGTCAGTAATTTTTTCCAGTGACATTATGATCTCCCTGTAGGTGATGCGAATATTGGACCGTTGCGTCCAGAAATCAATCAGTTATTGCCGTCGTCCTGTTTTTCCGGGTCGGTTTTTTTCTTCAGTTTACCGACAAGGCCACCAATGCCCTTTTCAAGGGTGCCGCGTGCATCTTTAGCGATATCCTGCAGTTTGCCGGAGGCCTGCGCCTCAATCAGCGCCTTGGCGATCTGAGGCTGTAGTACATCCATGACATGGCGGGCGATCTCGCCCGGTGCAAGGCCCTTTTCGTCGGTGCCAAGGTCGCTGATGGTGAAATCAGCCAGCTTGATACGTTCATCTACATTCACTATGCCGCCTTCGCTCAGTACGGCAATCTCGGGGCCCTGTATCGTCATCTTCTTGATGGTGAGTGTGACGTTGGACGTTTCACTGGATTGGTAACCAATTGCTTTCTGCAGTGCCTGAAAATTGGTTTGTGACCCTTTACTTCGGATATCAAGCTTGGGAGCTTCCACCATGATACTATCAATGATGATATGGTCGGAAAACAGTGTATTTGTGCGGACCTTCATGTCAAAACCGTCCAGTGAGGCGATGGAGCCGTCGCCAAAACCTTCTGGCTGGCCGATAGACAGCCCATTGACACCAATGGTGCCGGAGAAGGGAGAAAGGCTTATGCTATTGACGCCAACCGGAACCTTGAGGACCTCAGGCCCCTTGGTCTCAACGCCAGTCTTGACCAGGGTATCGAGCTTATAATAGGCGAAGGCGCCCCCGCCGACCACAAGGACCAGGATAAGCAGTAAAAACTTTTTCATTTGTTTGTCTCCCTTGAACACTACCATGCGGCCATGCTTCTTTAACGACTCAGCGGCGCAAGCATGACGCCCGATCAGGGCAGTCTCGTGACAACCGCAATATTGACTGTAGTATAGGCGTCATGTGCCGTGCTTGAAAAGCTCTCCCGTGCCGAGCAAACAAAAGTCTTAACCTTGCAACGCGCTTGTGCCAGCATGGGCCCAGTTCAGGGAATGGGAAAAGGACCGACCTTTCATGTCCATCATGACGCAGATTTTGCTGCTGATATCATATGCCGTGCTTGGAATTGCGGTCACGGTTATTCCGCCCAGGGCCTTCGGTGTGCCCAGTGACTTGAGCAGCATCCTTGGCCTTTTGGTGTTTTTCGGGGCATGGCAATTTCAGATGTGGATGATTGGGGCCCGCGCGGAAAAGGAAGCTGAGGCCCGGCTCGACAGGCTGGAAGATATGGTGTTGATTCTGCGTAAGGATCTGGAACGCACGCGCCGTCATGGTGAAAAAGAGGAAGAAAAAAGCGACCAGCTCGTATCTGAGCTGAAGGTTCTGCATACGCTTCTCACCCAGGTGATGGAGCGTGAAGCCGAAGTGCGGGTGAAGCCGGGCAAAGCCAAAAAGGTTCCTGCTGAACCGCTTGAGCTGGAAGCGGAGGTTGCCGTCCAAAAAAGCAGCACCCCGGAACCCGCTGATGATCCGGTGACCGAAGAGGAAATTGCCGAGTTTGATCTGACGCCTGAGGAAGCAGCCATGGCGGTGGTTGACGAGGGCACCGACGAGGTGGAGAAGAAACATGCTGCAGATGACGGTGGGGACGCCGATGCGCTTGACGATACCCCGCCACGCCCCAAAGCCAGGCCTTCACCTCGAGGCACAGCGCGTAAAAAAGCGCCGATACGCCTGATTAAACGGGAAGATCAGTTGTTATCGGTAATGCGAAGTTCGCTGTCCGAAAATAGAGTGGATCTTTATCTGCAACCGATTGTGACATTACCGTCGCGGCGCACGGTACATTATGAATGTTTCAGCCGCGTCCGTGACGAGGAAGGCCGCATCGTGCTTCCGCGGCAATATATGAAAGTGGCGGAAAGCAAAGGGCTTATCGGCACCATCGATAATTTGCTGCTGTTCAGGCTTATCCAGCTCGTGCGCCGCATGGGCAAGCGGCGTCCTGACGTGCGCTTTTTCTGCAATATGTCGAAATATTCCATGGCGGATGATGAGTTTTTCCCGCAGTTCATCGACTTCATGACCGCGAACGAAGAATTCCGCGACCGACTGGTGTTCGAGATCGCGCAGGACGATTACATGACGCTTGAGGGCGACGTGAAAGACCGGCTTCTGACCCTTGGTCGCAAGGGCTTCGGTTTCTCGATGGATATGGTCAAGGACTTCAATCAGGACTTTGCCCTTCTGGGCGACCGCAAGTTCCAGTTTATCAAGACCGACCTGCAGGACCTGCTGGCGGCGAATCCTGAAGATGGCGATGCCGAGGCGGTTAAGTCATTTCTGCGCCGCAAGGGCATGCAGTTGATTGTCAGCCGTATCGAAGACGAAGACATGGTCCTGAAGGCGCTTGAAGCCAGGGCGGAATTCGCCCAAGGCTATCTGTTCGGGGAGCCAACCGCTGCCAACGACATGAACCGCGAGCTTTAATCTCGCGCGCTTTAATTTTAAAGAGTTATCCTATGCCAAATAGACATGCCGCCACCATTTCCCTTAGTGGTGGATTAAGCGACTTTCACACAGACCTGTCCCTGATTATCTGTGATTTGTGGGGCGTGATGCATGATGGTATCCGGCTCAACGAGGGGGCCGTTGATGCTATTGAGAAAGCTCGGGCTGCTGATATTCGTACGGTATTTCTCTCGAATGCCCCACGTCCGCGCACCCATGTCCGCGCCCTGCTGGAAAAGATGGGCATGCCGCGTGCGTTGACGGACTATATCGTCACCTCAGGTGGGCTTGCCCGCGATGAGGTGCGTGCGCGGTATCAGGGCGCGAAACTTTACCATATGGGCCCCGATAGCGATCATAATACGGTCGAAAGCCTGCCCGTGACCATGGTGAAGACCCCGGACGAGGCCGACATTATTCTCGCGACGGATCTGGACTTTTTTGACATTGAAAGCCACCGTGGCTGGCTTCAGGGCGCGGCGACAAAAGGTGTGCCTTTCCTGTGTGCCAACCCGGACCGTGTGGTGCATGTGGGCGAGAAGCTATACCTGTGCGCGGGTTCTGTTGCTGATCTCTATACCGAGATGGGCGGCGAGGTGCACTGGTTTGGCAAGCCCATGGCAAGCGCGCTTACCGCCTGCCTGCCAGAGGTAGGGCTGGCAGCCCGGGATGTGCCGCGTGAGCGTGTGATGATGATTGGCGATAGCCTGCAAACCGATATGGCCGGGGCTTATGCTGCGGGCTATCGTGGCCTGTTTATCGCAGGAGGCATTCACCGTGCCGAGTTTCCTGCGCTGACAGCGGCATCTGATGCACACGGGCAGGTGCCGGTTGAGCGGTTTCAGAATATATTCGGCGCGGGAAAGGCTGTTCCCCATGCTGTCATGGAGGCGCTTGTCTGGTGAGATGGCAAAGGTGGTTGGGTAGCGCAGCCTAGCCGAACAGGGCGTCGATATCGTCCTGGCTGACTTCCTCGCCAGCGGGTAGCTCGACTTCCTTGTCTTTTTTGGCCTTAGCCTTTTTGGCTTCTTCGGCCTTTTTAGCGGCTTCGGCTTCAGCCTTTTTCTTCTCTTCGGCTTTTTTTGCTTCGGCGGCTTCGAGGTCGGCGACCGGGTCGAAGTCTTCCTCGAACATCTGGTCCAGTTGTTTTGGATTGACGGCTTTTGGCGCCTCAGCTTTCGGAGCTGGAGCTGGAGCTGGAGCCGGTGTTGCTGCTGGCTGGGCGGCGGGCGCTGCACCTGCTGCCGCTCCCATAAGCTCATCAACGGCTGACTGGTCGATGCCTTCACCGTCAAGTGCCGGGCCGGACAGAAGGGCCTTGTCGCCGCTTGCAACTTTTTCTTCTGTCTGCTCGGCCTTGGCCTGTTCGATGTCTTCTTCAGTCACGCCCAGCAGGTTGCGAAGTTCGAGAACCCGCTTTTCAATGTGCGACAAGGTTTCAACAACCTTGGAAATGCGCTGGCCGGTAATGTCCTGGAACGAACACGCCTCAAAGATGCGCATCACCGCGTCCTGACTTTTCGCGACGTAATTGTCCGTGTCTGCAGGGTCGAGACCCATGATCTCTTCCGCAGCTTCCATGATGGTATTGGTGGCTTCTTCGGTCTGCTGCACGATGGCATCAAGCTCAAGCCCAGCGCGCGGGATGCGCGCGCTCTCAAGGTCACCGGGCTGCAGGGAAGCAATTTCCTTGCGGGCGTTTGAGATATAGTCGCTGAGCGAGCGGCATTCGCGGTAGATCGACGTGTCAATGGATTTGAAAAACACCGACATGGTGCCAATCAGCACTTCCGTCACCGATGCAACATCGGTGAGAGACAACTGCGCTGTATTTTGCTTCCGCAAACTGTCGACAAGCAGTTCTATCTGTTTGGGAAGCTGTTCGGACGCCATTAGAATTCTCCGAGCACCGCCACCAGTTTTTGTTTCAGCGTAGCAGCGTTAAACGGCTTGACGATATAGTTGTTCACGCCAGCCTTTTTTGCGGCAATCACGTTATCGGTTTTCGATTCCGCAGTCACCATGATGAAAGGAGTGGCCTTGAGCTGGTTATCAGCGCGCACCTCTTTCAAGAGCTCGTAACCGGTCATGGGTTCCATGTTCCAGTCAGAGATAATGAGACCATACTGCTTGGCGCGGGCTTTCTCCAGCGCCATTGCGCCATCGGTTGCCTCATCGACATTATTGAAGCCAAGCTGTTTCAACAGGTTGCGGACAATGCGCAACATTGTCTTGTAGTCGTCGACGATCAGGATCGGCATACCCAAATCAACGGCCATGATATTTCCTCAGTTTTATGATTTCGCACCTCAGGCACCAAACCATGGTACCGTTTCAATTCCCTTTGTCGGGACACTAGACCCGATCTAATGAAGAATTGGTTAACCCAAAGATGGCGACAATTCAAATACTTCTGACGCGCGTGCACTCGTGATAGAGAGGTTTTGTCGCCCCGTGGGCGGTCAGGCGGGGCTCTGGATGTGCTTTTGCCTGTAGGTTTTGGCAAAACAGCAGGCGCTTGGAGAAATTTATGGTCGCACAACATTTTTTTGACGATATCACGATCGGACAGCGCGAGTCGCTGGTTACAAAAGTGACGCCGGCACTGGTGGAAGCGTTTGCAGAAGTTTCCGGCGACAACAATCCGCTGCACCTTGATGCGGATTATGCCGCAACAACGCGCTTCGGTGAGCGCATTGCCCATGGTGCCTTGGGGGCCAGTTTTATTTCTGCCGTACTGGGCACAAAGCTGCCGGGCATTGGTGCGGTTTTTGTCAGCCAGAGCACCAAGTTTATTGCGCCGGTGCGCATGAACGACGAGGTGGAAGCGATCGCCGAAGTGACGGATATGATACCCGAGAAAAACCGCGTTGTTTTTGCAACGCGTTGCATGGTGGGGGATAAAATGGTGGTCGTCGGCGACGCAATCGTGTATGTCCCCAGCCGACCGAAAGCATAACAGCAGCGGCGCATTGCACGGCATTGCGCCAGTTTGACGACCGGCGATGACGAGAGGATGCTGACTTTTCCATGCGGCTTTACCGACATATCGATGAAGTGAAAACTTCGGGGCGTGGCTCGGTGGTGGCGCTGGGGAACTTTGATGGTTTCCATCGTGGTCATCAGGTAGTGATCGGGGAAGCCGGGCGGCTGGCGCGCGAGATGGGGCTGAACCTGACCGTGATGGTGACAGAGCCGCATCCTGTAAGCTTTTTTGCGCCCGGTAAACCAGCTTTTCGCCTGACGCCCTTTCGTGAGCGCGCCCAACTTCTCGACGATTTTGGCGTGGACCAGCTTCTTGTCCTGCCTTTTGATCAGGGGCTTGCAGCGATGACAGCCCAGGATTTTGTGCTGGATATCCTTGTCGGCGGACTTGGCGCCAAACATGTGTGCGTGGGCTACGACTATCGCTTCGGCAAGGGGCGGGGTGGCGGCACTGATGTGCTGGGCTGGATGGGTGAGATGGAGGGCTTCGGCCTGAGTGTCATCCGCCCTGTGACGGTCGGACTTGAAGGCTACGCCGGGGAAATATACAGCTCCACTCTTGTGCGGCAGGCGCTTCAGGCCGGTGAGGCGCGCAAGGCGGCTGCCCTTCTTGGTCACTGGTGGTCGATCAATGGCCGGGTCACGGAAGGTGACCAGCGCGGACGAACCATCGGCTTTCCAACTGCGAACGTCGAACTTGGTGAGAGTTTGCAGCCCAAGTTGGGCGTTTATGCCGTGCGCGTGCATGTCGAGGGTGACCCGCATACGTATGCCGGAGTTGCCAATGTCGGGCTAAGGCCGACCTTCGATAAACGGGATGTGCTGATGGAAGTACACCTGTTCGATTTTGATGAAAATCTATACGGCCAGCATATGCGGGTGGAACTGGTTGCGTTTTTGCGACCGGAGCAGAAGTTCTCGGGCCTTGACGCGCTGAAGCAGCAAATCGGCAAGGATTGCCGGACCGCAAAAATCGTATTGGCCGAGCCAGAGAATGCCTCCGACAGGCTCGGTCATCCTACGCTTGACCGTTATCTGGAACTTTTTCCTGAGCCGCACATCCGGGCACGGCAGAACACCTAACGCGCCTTCTCGTTGCCGCTTTTGGCAATCATGCTATGTGTCACCGTCATGTGATGCACGACGCAAAGTGACCGCAAGTCATAGGGAATATAATGGAACTGCTTTTAGATTACCATATATGGGTTAGCTTCTTAACCTTGACCGCACTTGAGATTATTCTCGGTATCGACAATGTGGTTTTCATTGCTCTTCTCGTTGGCCACCTGCCTGAAGGGCAGCGCAAGCGCGCCCGCCTTGTGGGGCTTTCTCTCGCGCTTGTCATGCGCATTCTGCTGCTGTTGGGTGTCGCATGGATTATCAGCCTGCAGGAGCCGTGGTTCACGCTGTTTGCGCATGAGCTGTCGGGCAAGGATATCCTGATGCTGTTGGGCGGCGGTTTCTTGCTCTATAAGGGGACCAACAGTATCCACGACGAAGTCACGGGTGATAAAGCCGCAGAATATAAAGCGGTGACGGGCGGAATGCTGGCGGTTATAGCCCAGGTTGTGCTGATCGACATCGTCTTTTCATTCGATTCCGTCATGACTGCCGTGGGGATGACTGACATCATCCCGGTGATTGTTGCCGCCATGACTGTGGCAATGATCGTGATGATGTTCTCCAGCGGGTATATCGCTGCGTTCATTGAACGTTTTCCGACGCTTAAAATCCTCGCACTCAGCTTCATTATGCTGATCGGCGTATTCCTCGTGGCGGAAGGGCTCGGTTTCCATGTGCCCAAGGGCTATATCTATTTCGCCATGCTCTATTCGCTGGGTGTTGAGACGTTGAATCTCATGCGCCGTAAGAGGAAGAAAGCCTGAGTCCATCAATTCCGCAAGGGTAGTCTTGCAACTTCTCATTTCAATATTTCGTATATTCGACGTATAAGGTGGCGGGGCACGATTCGGGGAGTGATGGCAACCATGTCTGATACGCGACTGGCAAAGCTGCATATTCTATTGGCCCTTGGAAACAAGCAAGCGGCTGACAGCTTAAAAAACATTTTGATGCGGCAGCGGGTAGGCGGTGTTTTCGCCCCGCTCGACAACCGGGAGGCGGTGGAGAAAATGCAAAGCCGCGCCTATAACATGGTGGTTGTCGATCAAAATTTCCCAACGCTGGGTGGCGTGGACTTTTGCCGTTTTTTACGCCTGACCAACACACCAATGGCTGTGGCGCCCATTATTATCGGCTTGCATACGCCTGATCAGCAAACAGTGCTCCAGGCGCGTGATGCGGGGGCAACCAAAATTGCAATTATGCCATTTTCCGGCACCTCGCTTTTGAAAGCGATTGAAGATGCTGCCTCTGACACACGTCCCATTGTGCAATGTACAGCCTATAACGGCCCGGACAGACGCGTACGCAAAGCGCCGCCACCCGGTGGTCGCGAGCGTCGGGCCCGCAACCCCGATATCATTTCCGATGAGATGAAGCGCCGCATTCTGGGGGGAGTTTAGCGCCTCTCCCTGGTCTTGCGTCTGTCACAAAACTGACAGCAACTTAACATCTTATCTGTCTATCGCTTGACCACCTGACATATGTGGGGTTTTTCTATGCGACATTTTAAGCGAGCGTTTCATAAAGGAGTGGGGTGTGTCTCTTGGTGAAAAAAGCGATCTGCGGGTTCTGATCGCGCTGGAAAATGGTCAGGCAGCTATTGGAGCGCGTGCTGTCTTTAAAGAGCAGCGCGCCGCACACATCGTGGTGGCGGAAGACAACCGTGTAGCGATGGAGCATATTAAAACCACACCTTTCAACCTGATCCTCCTTGAAGATACCTTTCCCGATACGGGGGGGCTTGATTTTTGCCGCTTTATTCGTTTCCAGAACGCGCCCATATCCGTGGCGCCTATCATATATGCCATTAAAGAGCCGGACCGGCAGAAAGTGATGGAAGCAAGGGACGCCGGGGTCACTACCATGCTGGCCATGCCCTTTACCACCGCCAGCCTGATCAAAAATCTGGATAGCGTACTGTCCGAGCCCAAGCTCTTTGTGCGTGTCACGGGCTATTACGGCCCTTGTCGTCGTAACAGCGCCATGCCCTTTAGTGGCCCCGACCGGCGCAAGGCACAAAAGGGTGTTTTTCCGGTTGCCAATCAGCGCAAGGTATTCAAGGGCCTGTAAGTGCCGCCATATGCCCGGTTTGTTGCGCCTTTCCGCTCGACACCCCCGATGAACATTGTTAAAAGTTCGCCCATGCACGATGCGCAGACACAAGGGTGGCTTATTGCCACGATAATCATTCGAATTACTGGCCCGGCGCTACAGGCTTAGCGACCGGGGTTTAAGTATTTCCAGAATGCCAATATATGTGCGGCCACAACCCATTCAGTGCGCACAAGATAGAAGAAACGAGACAATAGACCATGTCTGCTGATGACAGCTCGAAACGCGACTATCGCGATACCGTATTTTTGCCGAAAACCGATTTCCCCATGCGCGCGGGCCTGCCCCAGCGGGAGCCCGAGTTCCTGAAGCGCTGGTACAAGGATAATATCTACGGCCAGCTCCGCGCTGATGCCAAGGGCCGCGAGAAATTTGTCCTGCATGACGGCCCGCCTTACGCCAACGGCAACATTCACATCGGCCACTCGATGAACAAGATCCTGAAGGACGTGATTGTCAAGTCGCAGCAGATGCAGGGCAAGGACGCGCCCTATGTGCCGGGCTGGGATTGTCACGGCCTGCCGATCGAATGGAAGATCGAGGAAAAATACCGCAAGAAAAAGAAAAACAAGGACGAGGTGGACCCGGTTGAGTTCCGCCGCGAATGCCGCGAGTTTGCCGACCAGTGGGTTGGTGTGCAGCGTGACGAATTCAAACGCCTTGGCATCTTTGGTGATTGGGACAACCCTTACCTGACCATGGCTTATGACGCCGAAGCGCAGATCGTCAAAGAACTGTTGAAGTTCTCGACCGCAGGTGCGCTCTATCGTGGCTCCAAGCCGGTCATGTGGTCGCCGGTGGAGAAAACCGCCCTGGCTGAAGCCGAGGTTGAATATCACGACCATGTCAGCACACAGATTGATGTGGCCTTCCCGTTCGTGACAGCGCCGACCGACGCCGTGGAAGGCGCAAAAGTTGTGATCTGGACGACGACACCGTGGACAATTCCGGCCAACCGTGCCGTCTGTTATGGCCCGGACATCGATTATATTGTTATTGAAGTGACTGAGGTTGCCGACGACGCGACGATGAAGGCGGGTGACCGGCTTGCGGTCGCCGACGCGCTTGTGGTCGATTTTGTCAAACGCGCCAAGATCGATAATTATCTGGTGATCAATCACATTAAGGGCAAAGACCTTGAAGGTGCCATTCTCGCGCACCCATGGCGCGGTCAAGGTTATGATTTTGACGTGCCCATGCTGCCGGGTGACCACGTGACCACCGATGCCGGTACCGGTTTTGTACACACCGCGCCGGGCCATGGTGACGATGACTATCAGGTTGCGCATGTGAAGTTCGGCATTGAGGTGCCGTTCACCGTGAACGAAGCGGGCTGTTATTATGCAAACGTGCCGCTTGTTGCGGGCAAGCATGTTTATAAGGTTGCGGATGAGGTTTGTGAGTTGCTTCAGGGGAGCAATGCCCTGATGAGCCAGGGCAAGCTCAGCCATTCCTACCCGCACAGCTGGCGCTCCAAGGCCCCGCTCATTTTCCGTAATACGCCGCAGTGGTTTATCTCCATGGATAAAACCGGCCTGCGCGAAGCGGCTCTCAAGGGCATTGAGGATACAAACTGGTTCCCGGCAGTGTCCGAGAACCGCATCCGTTCCATGGTCGCTGACCGGCCTGACTGGGTCATCTCGCGCCAGCGCGCGTGGGGCGTGCCGATCACCGTGTTTGTCAATAAGGAAACCGGTGAGGTACTGCAGGACGACGCAGTCAATCAGCGCATTGTTGACGCTGTCAAAGAAGGTGGCGCTGACGCGTGGGTTGTCGTGCCCGCACAGGATTTCCTTGGAGACAAATATAACGCGGAAGACTTCGAGCAGGTCTTTGACATCCTTGATGTCTGGTTTGACAGTGGCTGTACCCATGCCTTTGTTTGTGAGAACAGGGAAGACCTGCAATCACCCGCTGATCTCTACCTCGAAGGCTCGGATCAGCACCGCGGCTGGTTCCAGTCCAGCTTGCTGGAGAGTTGCGGCACCCGTGGCCACGCGCCCTACAAGAACGTACTGACGCACGGTTTCACCATGGACGGCGAGGGCAAGAAAATGTCCAAATCGCTCGGTAACACCGTGGCGCCGCAAACTATAATCCAGCAGTATGGTGCCGATATTCTGCGCCTGTGGGTGGTGTCGGTTGACTATATGGAAGATGTGCGCATCGGTGATCAGATCATCCAGGGTCAGGTGGATGCCTACCGCAAAATTCGCAACACCATGCGCTACCTGCTAGGCAACCTTGCTGGTTTCTCGGAAGAGGAACGCCTGCCTGCGGCACAGATGCCGGAACTGGAGCGGTTTATCCTGCACCGTCTGTCGGAGCTGGATAGCCTGATCCGCGACCGCGCAAACAGTTTTGACTATAACCCGATTTTCCAGGCTTTGTATCAGTTCTGTATCCTTGAGTTGTCGGCCTTCTACTTCGATATCCGCAAGGACAGCCTTTACTGCGATGATGCCAGTAGTGTACGCCGCCGCGCGGTGCGCACGGTGCTGGATGAGGTGTTCAATCGCCTGACCACATGGTTCGCGCCTATCCTTGCCTTCACGGCGGAGGAAGTCTGGCTCTCGCGTCACGGTGATCAGGCCGAAAGTGTACACCGCCAGACATGGCCGGAAACACCGACTGAATGGCAGAATGAGGGTCTGGCAGAAAAATGGTCCAAAATTCGCCGCTTGCGCCGCGTCGTCACTGGTGCACTTGAGCTTGACCGCCGCGAGAAGCGTATTGGTTCCAGTCTGCAGGCGGATGTGACCATCTATGTGGCCGACTATGCCTACGTGGAAGCCATGGCCGGCCTTGATATCGCCGAGTTGATGATCACTTCATCCGCCCGTCTTCTAGAGGCAGACGCGCCGGAAGGAGCCTTCACGCTTGACGATGTCAAAGGCATCGCGGTTGTGACCTCGGTGGCCAACGGCGACAAATGCGAACGTTGCTGGGTGGTGTCAGAGGAAGTTACCGCCCACGGCGAGTTGTGCAATCGTTGCTCTGACGCTGTGAAAAACAGTGACAGTGGGGTCACCGCCTGATGATGGCCGGGCCTTACTTTCGCCGGGGCATACTCATTGCTGCCATGCTTGTGGTGGTGGATCAGCTCAGCAAGTGGTGGATTCTGGAAGGTCTGAAATTACCGGAGAAGGGCAGCGTGCCTTTGCTGCCCTTTCTCAGTTTCTCCATGGTCTGGAACAAGAATATTTCCATGGGTATCCCACTCAGCGACAGTCTTGGCCGCTGGGGCATTGTGGTGCTCACGGTCGCTATCAGCATTTGGCTTGTGCACTGGCTGGCGAAAACCCTGCGTGGGTTCGAGGCCATTTCGCTCGCACTTATTCTCGGCGGTGCTGTCGGGAATCTGATTGACCGATTTGTTCATGGCGCGGTGGTGGATTTTATCCACCTGCATGCATGGGGCTATAATTTCTATGTTTTCAACGTGGCAGACAGCGCGATTACGATCGGCGTGGTCTTGCTGATTATTGATGGGTTGCGGGGCGGCGATAAAAGCCCTAAAAATGCCCAAAAGGTTGCCGAGAGTTCGCGCGACCCTGAAGGAGAGAGTTCATGAATTTCAAGCCTGTTGCGCTTGTGCTTGTTGCGGGCCTGTCGCTCGCCGCGTGTGGATCGAACAAAAACAGCCCCAACGAATTTGATGTCGTGAGCCGTGCACCGCTTGTTGTGCCGCCGGAAGCTGACCTGACGCCACCTCGCCCGGGTGAGCCGAACGCACAGGAGATCGACCCCGGCCGTCAGGCGTTCGAAGCGCTGTTCCCGGGTAAGGAATTCAAGCGCTCGAAGCCAAAAAGCAAGGGTGAGAACGACCTTCTCTCTCGTCTGGGGCGGTCTGAGCCGGATGTACGTTCAAACGCGGGCCAGAAAGATCTGGACGTGGTGAAAAAAGCGGTGCTGATGGCTGACCTTCTGGATGCTGAAGAGCGCCAGTTCAGCACCGATAACATCAGCATCACCCGCGTCTCCAGCGAGGGCGGTGCCCGCTAGGCTCAGGCGGCCCGGTACCAAACCTAGTAAAAGCCGCCTGAAGCGCGGCTTTTTCTTTGCCTGCGATGCAATGCGTCAGACCTTAAGGCGCTGGCGGTATTCAGTGTCGAGGCGGGCATGGTTGGCCCAGAAGGCGCGGGCGGTTTTGCCTTCCAGCACATCGACCATAATATCGGCATGGGCATGCCAGCCAGCGGAGACATCGATCATCAGCGCCTCGTCCGCCAGCTTGCGGTGGGTGATGGTCATAAGTACTTTATCCCCTTGTTCCAGAAGTGAAAATGTCACTTCTGATGCCTCGCCAAAGCTTTCTCCCCAGCTCATTGTCAGGCTGTTTGGTGGATCGATGGCTTCTAGGGTGCATTTCGATTCGACATTGCTGGCACAGTCGCCAGCTTTATGTTGGGCAAGGGTGTCACTTTCAAGCGCCGAGAGCGTATCGTGTTGAAACAGAAGGATAAATTTCTGTCCAGCCTTTGTGCCGAGATCGTCACCGCCTGCAAGCCATTTTGCGCGTTTCTCCGCGACAGTCAGATAGGCGAAGACCCGCTCGATAGGGCCGGGGAAAAGCCGTTTTATTTCAATGGTATCGCTTTTGCTGCGCTGTGCATAACTGTCGTTAATGGTCATCCTATCCTCCTGTCGTGACCCGGTTTGGGGCCTTGTGGCACTGTGCAGAAACTGTGCAGCGTTTGCGCAGCGTGGGCGCTGATTTTGCACAGCCGGTTTCAGCCGGGCTTGGCCGTGTTGTCTTCGGCCTCCAGCAGCGCCTCAAGCCGGTCAAGACGGCCTGACCAGAAACGGCGATAGCGTTCCATCCATGCATGGGCCTCAGCCATATTATCTGCATTGAGCCGACAATAATGCGTGCGCCCGTCCACCTTGCGGGTGACAAGGCCGGCGGCTTCCAGCTTCTTGATATGCTTGGATGCGGCGGCAAGCGACATGGCATAGGGTTCAGCCAATGCACTGACAGTTTTCTGCCCAGCCATCAGGGAAGCCAGCATACCGCGGCGGGTCGGGTCCGCCAGCGCATGAAAGGTGGCGTCGAGCCGATCTGTATAATGTTCAACCATATGGTTTAATATAGGGGTTGGGGCTGAATAGTCAACTATTTGGTTAAATATAATTGCTGACCTGCTCAAGGTGTCAGGGGTCAACGCTATTCCCGGCTCGGCCCCTCCCCGGTGAGGCACGTATCTTGCTTGACATGCAGCAGGTACGAAAAGGGGATATCCGGTGAAAATTGAACAGACCACAGCGCTCATGGGCCTGATGCGGGGTGAAATCCGCGATGAGGTGGAAGACAACAAACGTTTTCAGGCGTTTCTCCGGGCATTTGATACCCAGCAGGCGGAAATTTCGACCGCGCAAGGCGGCGTGGCCAAGCTTGGGCTGCTGGGCTGGGTGGAATATGAAACCCGCCGTCAGGCCGAGGAAGCCGCCCGCAATGAGGTTATGGCTGACTGGGGGCTGGAGAGCGACGAGGACGTTGAGGCGCTGTCAGGCGCAGACGCCAGAAGGTTTGAAGCCGAGGTTGCTGCCGCAACCGAAGACAAGCTTGCACAGGCGCTGAAAGCCGGGGCGCTTGAGAAGATGGATGAAAAGGCGTCCAGACTTTACCGTAACACCCCTCTGCCGGAAGAGGATGACGGCAATATAGCTTTCTGACAGCGGTAATAATGGGTAAATTTTTGTTCGCCTTAACGCGCAATCTTCCGTGCACGCTCATTCCCTGCTAGGGTCCGGCCATGACCAGCCAAAACAGACATGACCTGCCCGAAACTGCGGGCATTATCCGCCTGCTTTCTGAACGCACGATCAACCGTATCGCAGCGGGTGAAGTGGTTGAGCGCCCGGCAAGTGCTGTGAAGGAAATCGTTGAAAACTCCGTCGATGCGGGTGCAACGCGAATAGACGTTGTCATGCGCGAAGGGGGCCGTGCGCTGATACAGGTAACAGACGATGGCCGCGGTATGGACGCCGACGAGTTGAACCTTGCCGTGGAGCGCCACGCCACCTCGAAACTGACGGATGAAGACCTTGTCAACATCGCCTCCCTTGGTTTCCGGGGTGAGGCGCTGGCGTCCATCGGCGCGGTGGCGCGGCTGTCGGTTACCAGCCGGGCGCGCGGGTCTGACGACGCATGGGCGGTGCGCGTGGAGGCAGGCAAAAAACACGCCGTTGAGCCAGCAGCCTTTGGTGAGGGAACGCGCGTGGAGGTGCGGGACCTTTTCTACGCCACACCCGCGCGGCTGAAGTTCATGAAAACCGCCCGCACGGAATACAGCCAGGCGGCGGATGTGATGAAACGTCTTGCCATGGCCCACCCGGGTATTGCGTTCTCCTTGTCGGACGGGGACCGCACCACCTTCCGTGCGCCCCCGGTCGCCAGCCTGACAGGTGATGCCCGGCTTGAGCGCCTGGGCGCGATCCTGGGCCGCGAGTTCCGCGAAAACGCCATCGAGATTGACGCCGAGCGGGAAGGCCTGCGGCTGACAGGCTTTGCCGGGTTGCCAACCTATTCGCGCGGCAATGCCATGCAGCAGTTCCTGTTCGTCAACGGCCGCCCGGTGAAAGACAAGCTGCTGACCGGTGCCGTGCGCGGCGCGTATCAGGACTATCTGGCGCGGGACCGTCACCCGGTGCTGGCGCTGTTTCTGGACGTACCGGCTGAATTCGTCGACGTGAATGTGCACCCGGCGAAGGCGGAGGTGCGCTTCAAGGACGCAGGGCTTGTGCGCGGCATGATCGTCTCGGCGCTCAGGCACGGTCTCAACGCCGCCGGGCACCGGGCGTCCACAACGGTGGCCAGTGCAGCGCTTGGCGCTATCCGCCCTGAGGGCACGACAAGCCTGCCGTGGGGGCGCGGACATGAACGCCCGACCCTGCCGCAGGGTTTTCAGGATGTGGTGCGTGATATGTATGCCCCCACTGAGAGCGCGGGCCTCAGGCTATCAGATGGTGAGCAGATGGCGTTTGAACGCCGGGGCGATATGGCCATGCCCTCCGCCCGCGCGCCTGAGCATGGTGACGCAGCCGCCATGTCGCAGCACGCAGGCGCCCCGGTGCAGCCCAGCGAATACCCGCTTGGCACCGCACGCGGGCAGGTGCACGCCACCTATATTGTCAGCCAGACAGCCGACGGCATCGTGATTGTGGACCAGCACGCCGCGCACGAACGGCTGGTGTATGAACGCATGAAAAAACAGATCGCCGCCACCGGCGTGGCGCGGCAGTCCCTGCTGCTGCCTGAAGTGGTGGAGCTTGAGGACGGCCCCGCCGAACGCCTGATCGCCCGCACCGAGGAGCTGGCGGGCCTTGGCCTGATTGTTGAGCCCTTTGGCGAAGGCGCGGTGATGGTGCGCGAGGTGCCCGCGATGCTGGGCAAGATGGACGTGCCCGGCCTTGTGCGCGATCTCGCGGACGAACTGACGGAACTTGACGAGGCCCTTTCGCTCAAGGAACGGCTTGAGGAAGTATGCGGCACCATGGCCTGCCACGGCAGCGTGCGCGCGGGCAGGCGACTGACGGTGGATGAGATGAACGCGCTGCTGCGCGAAATGGAAGCCACACCGCATTCAGGCCAGTGTAACCACGGCCGCCCCACCTATGTGGAGCTGAAGCTTTCTGATATCGAAAAGCTGTTCGGGCGGAGGTAGGAAGTTCAAATGGCTATACCCCAAGGCGATGTGCCTAAGCACTGGAACTATTTCTTGATGCTTGAGAACGACCTAATTCAGATCGCCCGCTATGTTGAGTTCCATGCTGATAATTTTAACACGTATTCGCTTGAATTATCACGCCTCTTAGTCTCAGCGTGTGGCGAGGTCGATGCTATAATGAAGCAAATCTGTGAGCCTTTGGTGGACAACTTTCCGAATAATCCGAATATTGAATGCTATCGTAAGATTGTTAGTGAAAAGCTACCTAGTTTCGCCTCAAGAGAAGTAAGTATCCGGCGTTTTGGATTATCTTTAACACCGTGGGAAAACTGGAAAGGCGACAATCCGAGAACCCCGTGTTGGTGGAAAGGCCATACCGGAATTAAACATAGTCGGCATGAAGATTTTAAAGCGGGCAATCTAAAAAACGTGCTGAATGCTATGGGGGCATTATACATTGCACTGGCTTGTTTCTATTCGAGAAACCAGCAAGAGCATCGATTAGTTCCAGTTCCCGCGTTATACTTTCCGAAAAGCTTCTATCAAGGAGAAGGTACCAAAGCAGGTCAGGTGTGGTATAAATTCTATCGTTTTAGCTAGAAACCTCCGTCGTCATGCCCACGCAGAAGAACACCCAGTAGGCGGAAGATATGGACTTCCGTCTTCGCGGGCGTGACCCGAATTTAAGCAGCATCCCTTTCGGTTCGGACCAATGCGGGCTCTGGCATTTGCGCAGGTATTTGCGCAGTCGGCGGCACAGGTAATGGATAGGCCGTACCTGTCGTTCGGTGTACAGCTTTTGCAACAATCACAAGGATCAGGCTGCCCAACAGCACCGGCGTGAACAGGAAATCAAACGACGGCGCCGCCAGCATGATCACAATAGGGTCCGCGCCGGCAGGGGGATGGGTGATGCGCAGCAGGCCCATCACGGTAATGGCCAGCCCGACCCCAATCGCCAGCGCCCACCACTCGGCTGGTAAAAATGTGGTCAGCACCAGCGAGATGACAGTGGCGACCACATGCCCGCCGATCACATTGATGGGTTGCGACAAAGGACTTGAGGGCACAGAGAACAGCAAAACACAGCTCGCACCAAAGGGCGCCATCAACAGGGGTGCGTCAGCAAGCACGGATAATCCGCCCACGGCAAAAATGGCAAGTAAGCCGCCAAGCCCTGCGGCCAGTGCGTCTCGTTTCCGGGTTGCGGGCTGATGTCGCTTTAGAAAATTTTTCATAATATCTCGTCAACATGACTTCTGCGATGCGTAACATTGCTGCATGATGGCATCAAGTGAGATGAATTTTCTAATCACGCAATAAAAACTGTGCAGTCATCCAGCCAGTAGCCCACATGGACTCCTGTCTTGGTGGGGGTCACAATCCCATGTTTACTCCGCAATCCCCCGTTTTGTCTCAAGGTAGGTAGCGAAGCTGGCGAGCCAGTGGCTACCGGCATAGTGGGCGTCGCTGACGGCTTTGATGCCGGTCTCCTTGTGTATATTTGCTGTAGCGGTCAGGCTGGCGATGCGGGGGTCACCGTCGGGCAGGGCGCTGGCGATGCCTTCCAGCGCCCACGCGCGGCTCAGGTTCACGCCGTCCAAGTGCACCAGTTTGCCGTCTGTCGGGTCATTGACAATCGCGGGGGTGAGCCAGTCGGTCGAACCGTCATCGGGGATGCCGGGCAGGAAGGCTTTGAGCCATACGGCAAAACCTTCGTCTGTCATCACCCGGCGCATGAGGTCAGCCTCCATCAGGCAGGGCGAGAGGAAATCCTCGCCCGAGGGTTCATAACCGATGGGGCAATCCACATCCGCGCCAAAGAAGTTTTGTGCCCGTTCGATCAGCAAATCTTCAAACGCCTTGTTTTTCACCGTGCGGGCATAGTCCAGCATCAGGCCGAAGGCAAAGGCGCTCTGGTTATGGGTGCCAAGGCGCACGGGGTAGGCCAGCTTGGGCAGCCAGTCGCTCATCTTCGCCACAATGGCGTCCTCAAGCGGGTGCAGGGTCTTGCGCCACGCGGCATGGGTGGGGTTGTCGCTTTCCTGCAGTTCGGCCACCAGTTGCAAATACCATGCGATGCCGTAAGGGCGTTCAAAGCCGTTGCGGCCTTCGGCGCTATAATAAGCCACTTCACGTTTGAGGTTTTCCGCCGTGAAGCTTTCGGCCAGCGCTGCCGCTGATGCCGCTGCCATGGGCGACGTGGGGTCCAGCTTCAACAAGCGCGTCAGCAGCCAGTGGCCGTGCACGCTGGAATGCCAGTCAAAACAGCCGTAAAAGGCCGGGGTCAGCGCCTTGGGTGGTTTGGCGTCCGCGTCTGAATTCATCACATGGCTGATTTTATTGGGATATTCGCGGTGCACACATTCAAGCGCCATGCGGGCAAAACGGTCCGTGACCACGCCGTCCCGCGCGGTGGGCAGGGCTTCCTGCAGCTTTGCGGCGGCTTCGCCTGCGGTTTCGCCCTCGTCAGGGGCTTCGCAGGCGACAAGGCCGATGAGCGAAAGGGCGATAGCAGGCGCAAGAATGATGTGCTTTTTCATGACGTTCCCCAATGTGATTTGCCCCATATCAGGAAACTTTGCCGCTCCGATCAAGGATAAAAGGTAAAAACCCGCCATGATCCAGCCCCGGCGCTGCCTTATTTTCCGGCAAATCTAAAGCTCGGCATTGGTGTACCAGCGGTAGGGATATGGGCATGGTTGTGGTGAAGATGATCGGGAAAGCGGCGCTTGTGGTATTGCTCGGGCTTGCCGTTTATTGGGAGGCACGGGTTTGGGAGGCGCGGAACGTCTCCGCCTGGCGGGTTGCGGCCATCAACACGGAGGCCGACGTGGAGCTGGATACCATTCCTGAAGCGCGCATCAATGCTCTGCTGGCGGTAGAGGACCCGACCTTCTGGACCAACAGGGGCATCGATCTGGAGACGCCCGGCGCAGGGTTGACCACGATCAGCCAGAGCTTGGGCAAACGCATTTATTTTGACCGTTTCAAACCGGGCTTCGCCAAGGTTGAACTCATGCTGATGACACGCTTTGGCATGCACGCCAAGGTCACGCGGCATAACATCCTCAAGGCATTTTTGAATGTGGCCTATATGGGGCGTGACGAGGCCGGGCCGGTGATCGGCTTTCATGAAGCGGCGCGCCGCTGGTATGGCAAGGAACTGATGATGCTGTCGGATACCCAGTTCCTTGGCCTTGTCGCCATGCTGCTCGCGCCGGAAAAGCTGGACCCGGTGAACCACAGCGCTGAAAACGCAGAAAGGGTCAGGCGCATCAAGGCTTTGCTTGCGCACCAATGTGTGCCGGACGGTAACGGCGATGTGTGGCTGGAAGGCTGCCGGGCTTAACCCTCACACGTTCCAGGCTTCCGGGTCCATGCGGTTATAACGGCTGATGCCGGGCCGGGCGCCGTCGGTATCGGGTTTCAGCAGGTAATAATCATCCTCGTAAATCGACCAGCGGCACAAGTCGATCGGCGTGACTTCCGACGCATTGACGGTGCCGACAACACCGGCGCGCTCAAGCCCTGCGGCTACCAGTTCCGAGCAGAAGAAACGCGAAAAATCTTCCTTGTTATAAAAGGGGCCGTTCATATTGTACGGCAGATCGTCAAACTTGTCCGCCGCGGACTTCAGCGCCTGCGGCAGATCATACCCGGTGCGGGCTTCGGCGTGGCCAAAGAGGAAATTATAGAAGGTTTTGTGGGCGTCCTCGTTCTCGCGCAGGTCCGATTTGATCGGCAGCCACCAGACGGCACCCTGATATTCCAGTAGTCGTTCCGAGAAACGTGAAATACTGACGCCCGAAAAGCCCTTGACCGTAGCGGCCTCGATGATCTGGTTGAAATAGCGCCCGTCCGAATGGCTGGCGATCTGGGTTTGCAACACCACCCCCACGTGGCTGACCTCAGAGAAAGTCACCATCTTGATGATCTCGGAAAAATGACCCTTGCCGGAAAACGCGATGACATCGCCTGGCTTCATTTTTGGCCGCGCGTCTTCATAGGTTATTTCATGCATTGTCATGCCCATAGCCCCCCATGTTTGCATGATGAATGTGTCTGTTGAACGCGCAGTCTAGCGCAAGGGAGCGCGGGTGTATAGATACACGTCAGCGCGCTCAGTCTTGCCCGCTGAAGCGTTTTTTAAGCCGCTCGACCATGTCGCCCTGACGCTCCACATGCTGGGCTTCGGTTTCCAGTACAGCGAGGTAAAGCCGACGGCGGAAGTTCTCAAGGTCGAAACTCTCGGGCAAGGCATCGGGCCCGGCGGCGTCCAGCACAAAATCTGTCAGCCGCTTTGCGGCGTGCAGGCGGCCCCAGATATAGTCGTTCTCGCGCGCGGAACGGGAGAAGAAGGCGCCAAAATTATAGAGCTGAGTTCCCAGGAGCACATCATCCATGGGGTCGCTGTGAAGCGCGGAACAATCAATCGGGCTAATGCGCGCAACGCGAATTTCGTCCATCTCCAACAGGTCTGCATTTGCGCTCATGGGCAGGGTCAATACGTCATAGAAAGCATAGCCCACATAGGCGCGGAAAAGGGTTGTCCGCAGGTCGGAGTGCGGCAACTCAGAGAGAAGCGCCGCCAGCGTTTCGTCCAGCGCATAGTCCAGGTCTTCCAGATTGATGGTGCTGGCGATGGTATCCAGCAGTGCTTCTATGTCGTCCTTGCCAAGGCGCGTTACACTGTCGCCCGCGAAGAGCCCCTCAGGATAGGAGGTGACCTGCCAGCAGGCGCGGAATTGTTCAAGCCGCTCATAAAGCTGTTTTTTGATGTGCTTGACGGATTCGACCAGGTGGCTGTTTTCTTCCAGTTGCATAAAGCGGTTGAGCTTGAGAATGACAAACCTCAGCCGTCTGATGCGGTAATCCACATCCAGTTCGCGCAGGCGTTTGACATGGTGCTGAAAACCGCGTTCAGGTACGATGTTGACCACCCCGCCCTCAGGGCACAGAAGGCCCTTCATCTCTGACCAGTGACGCAGCGCGTCAAATGTGTCTGCCTCGCTTGTGGCTTGGCCATATGCTGCGGCACCATCGACCATCAATTGGGCCAGTCTTTCAATCAGACGCACGGTTTTGGCTTGCATGTAGGAGGCATAAGCGAAGCCTGTGTGTTTGTGGGCCAGTTCGTGCGCGCGTTCACGCCATGATGCGAGCATGGCCACCTCGACTTCTTTTTCGGCGTCCAGCGTCAGCGCATCATCGACAATGCGGTTTACTTCCGCCTCGGCTGACTGGACCGTGGCTTCAAATCGTCTGGCCTTTTTGTTTTGCTGGTCCATGGCACGCAGGTCTTCATAAATGGGTTCCGTGCGCGGGATTTCGGCAAGCGACGAAAGAATGGTGCGGAAGAACCCGGGTATCTCGGCGTGACGGCTTTTCTCGGTCAGTTTGTCCGGGTCGTCGGGGGTGGGGTCGACATAGATGATGCGGCGGTCCACCTCGCGGTGGGCGGGGCGCTCATATACGGCTTTGATTGCCGATCCAAAGGGCTTGTTGTTGGTGACGCCGCCGTCGATGAAGCTCATTTCCGCCAGGGTTTCCCGGTCGGTGACCAGTGCGGGGAAGTTTTTGGCCAGAAACGCATCACGCATCGGCCAGTCCTGCCGTCTGGCGGCTAGGCGTTCTTCAAGGTCCTGCAGCCTGAGGGGCGGGAAGGCGCCGGGAAAGCTTGAGGTGGCGCGCGCCGCAAAACCAAGGGCGGGCAGGTTGGCGTCTGAAAATTCGCTTAACGTCCGGCCACCAGGTGCCTGCCGGTAGCTGAAATTAAGCGTGACGCCGTGCTGGCGCTCGATCACTTCACGAGGGTCATGCAATTTCACGCGGCGTGGTTGGCCAAAAAAATTGGTCAGGCTGACAAACAGGTCCAGCTTGTGACCCGGCGGCATGAGGGTGTCTTCGCCCCTGGAGTGGCCCATGTTCTCCACGGCGTTTAACATCCATGTCAGCATTCGGGTGCCGGAGAAGGGCGGCTGGAACCATCGTGAGCGTACAAAGCGGAACAGCTTGCGCTGCGTTTCCGGGTTTGGTTGGGCAGGGCCAAAAGCGCGACGTCCAAACAGCCAAAGGAAAGGATAGAGGTAAAACTTGCTCCAGCGGTCGGCGAGCGTGTCGTCCTCCATCAATTCCTCAATATCACCGAGATTGAGCCACATGGTACGAAGGGGGTCGAAATCCAGATCGTGCGCGATGGCGCGTGCGAGAAAAATGCCGTTAATGCCGCCGGCGCTGGCGCCAGAGATCACATCGACAATAACCCTCAGGTCCAGCTTGTGGCCGACCGCCTGTAGCAGTTCGAAATAGAGGCTTTCTGTATCAGTCACATAGGGGCGCTTTGGCGCTGCATCCGCAAAGGTTGCGCTTTGGCGCGTGAGCCGGTCCGGCATACTATGGTATGCACGTGAGGCCCGCACAAGCTTGAGGATCTCGGCTGATATGCCGTTCATATAAATGGCAAGCGATGCTCCGCCATAACACACGACGGCCAGTCTGAGTTCCTTTTCGCGCATGGTGCCTTTCCTGCAAACCTTCCGCATCTAAGCGTCTGTAGAACTTATGCTTTTATAGTTTGCAGGTTTTCAGCCAAAAGCCAATGGGGCATTTGGCCATGTGGCCTAAACCGATGATGGGCTAGGCCACGCGGGCCCTAGCGCGTAAACTGGGGGCACAAGGGGGATAGCGTGGTGGACATAACCGCGACAATTAAAGCAGGGTTGGCGGCGCTCGGGAAAAAAGACCTGGCGCGTGCGGAAGCGCTATTTGCGGGCGTTCTTGCCGCACACCCCGGTGAAGCCAACGCGCTTCACTTCATGGGGGCGGTGCGCCAGCTTGAAGGACAGGCCGGTGAGGCGGAAAGCTATTTTCGTGCGGCCGTGAGGGCAGCCCCGGACGAGGCCCCTGTTCACAACAGCCTTGGCAATCTCCTGAACCAGCAGGGCCGGACAAAAGAAGCGCTGGCGTGCTTTGAGGCCGCGTTGAGCCTTGCGCCAGGCTTGCAGGCCGCGCAGATGAACGCGGCCATCATGCAGCAAAAGCTTGGCCAGCATGAGGC
>NZ_JBLXGZ010000041.1:0-30577 GCF_048260245.1 Kordiimonas sp.
TTTCGCCACTTTGAGACGCCTGGGCCCCCGTTGCTGAATAATTGCTTCCTCTTCCCAATCATCAAGTCGAAGGGAAATCCTCTACAATTTCCCTTCGACTTGATGATTGGGAAGAGAAAGCAATTATTCAGCACTTTGAGAAGCATGGGCTCACGGTGTGTCTCGCGAAGCCCAAGCGCTTCGGTAGCACCGACTACTCGGTTTCTGTTAATGATCCCGATGGCAACTTACTTCTGTTTCGGCCCGTATCTTGCGACACCGTTGCCGCGATATGAAGCGAGGTTTATCAGGCTGGCAAATCAGTGCCGCCTGACTTGGAAAAGTCCTCACGCGTCCTTTAAGTCTATATTTTTCAGGTGTTTTTCCGGCTCTGAACTGTCGCCACTTGTGTGCAATCATCTTTCGTGAGGACACATGCCGAAAAGCGGCAGTCGGTATATAGGGGCGGAGTCAATCAGACCCAAAACATAGACAAATCACCATCCCAGAACTCGTTGAGATGCTTGAAAGGTCACGGGCGTTCAAGTCGGCTGGATTGGAGGCATCGAACCGTGGGGCCATGCGGCCATGCAAGCTTTAGTTTTGAAGGTAAGTCTAAGCCTATAGTCGTAGCGTTTCAGCGGTATCGGTGACCGAAGCCAGAGCGATTGAGGGTTCCATGAGCAGGGCACCACCCGTCTCTGGACAATACGCTCTCTCGGGCGCTTGTCAGGAAGGACAGACCTTTAAAGGTCGGCGGCGAATGGTGGAGCAATGAGAGGCTTATTGGTCGTGAATAAAGGGTAAAGCGCATTTTAATCAACGGCCCCCGTCTCTGGATGAGACAGGGGCTTTTTTTGCAGAAGTGGTGTTAAACGGTGAGCAGGTCCCGAACTGAGGATTTCAAGGACTGCCGACATGCGATGAATCCTACCAAACACACCAACCCTATCATCACGACCAAGGTGCCAATCAACCAAGGGACGTTGGGGGCATATGTGAGGCCAAACTGAGTTTGATACATGAGCGCGCCCGATATCCACGCACCGCAGATAGCACCAGTTGCAGCTATGCAGGCAGTCAATCCCCAGTCGTAGAAGTTCAGCCGCAGGCAGTCAGCTTGTCTCAGGCCCATACTCATGAGCAGGCCGTTTTTCTGCCGATCATCCGCGCTGAAGCCGCTGACTGAGGCGGCAAGTACAAACAGTGCGAGCAAAAGTGTCATGCCGGCATAACCGCTGGTGACTTTGGTGACGATGCCCAATAATCGGTCAAACCGGTCGGTTATTTCCTTTAATGGTACCAACACAAGTGTAGGATGCTGTTGCCAAAGTCGGGCGAGCCCGTTCCAGGCATTGTCTGGTAATTCCATACTGCCCATATAGCGTGTCGGGGCATCGATATGCGCACGAGCTGACGCCGGAACCTGGAACCAGAAAGTAACGGACCCACCACCTGGTTTAAAGGCGTGGCTGGCCACAAGAGTGAACTCGTACGCTTTGCCTTCTATCTGATATGTAAGCGTGTCGCCAAACTGGAACCCCATGTCGGTCATGACCTCTGGTTCAGTGGAAATCTGACGCCAATTGTCCGTTCCGACCTGCCACCATGTTCCACCGGCCAGGCGGTTGTTTTCAGGTATGTCGTCGCTCCAGCTCAGGCGGATAGGATCATTGAGGGTCGCGAGTGTATCGCTTGGCTTTTGCATATAGTCGGCGAGCCTTTGCCCGTTTACAGCAACCAGTTGCGCTGACACAAAGGGGCGCAATGTGCGGACGCTGCTGCCAGTCTCGCGAGCCCAGCTGTGGATGGCGTCGGTATGTTCTGCCTGCGCTTCAGAAATAATCAAGTTGCCATCGTGGGTGCGGACGTAGCCTTCCATCATGGTGCCAAAGTCGCGCATCAGCATAAGGGTAAAGAGCAGCAGCAAGCCGCATAGTCCAAGACCCAAAACCTGCGCGCTTTTGGTGAACAGGCGCTGGCGCATGATGAAGAATGCGAAGGGTAGAAGGCCCGTCCGGCTGCGACCCCAGAAATCGCCCAGCCGCACCACGGCCCACGTCAGCACGATCATTAAAGCAACGGCCATGACGATGGCTGTCAGGATCATACCGGTCAGCAGCCAGTTGTCTGAATAGAACGCGGCAAGGATAGCAACCGAGGCAAGCCCGGTTATGACCCGTGGCCAGGCATAGCTGCCATCTGACTGTGAGCGGATCAGAGTGAGAAGTGACACCCGCAGGAGCTGAAAGAAGCTGGGTAGTTGCAACGCCAGCATCAGCGCGAACAAAAGGCCAATTGTTTTCAGTACTGCCAGCGAGTGCCAAGCAGCCGACAGGCCGGGGAAGTAGCGCTGTAATTCGGCAATAATCAATATATAGGTGGGCGCAGTCAACAGGCAGGCGATCAGTGTGCATGCAAAAAAGCCAAGGAACCATTCACCCAGTACCATCAACATGCCCGTGCGAACGGACGTGCCAAAGCTGGCATAAATCGCCAAGCGGTAGCGCATTTTGGCCAGCCATCGCCGGTTGGTCATATCAAGTGCGACTGCTCCCAGAAAAAACAGGATGACCGACGCAAGGCCGAGGAAATTTTCAGTTCGCTTCCAGAAACCGGCAAGCGGGTGCTGGCCACCATATTTTTTGATCAGGCTGGCGCCAGGAAGGGTCTTTTCAGTCCAGCGTTCAATGGTATTTTGTCCGGCCTCATCCGCAAGGACTAAATAACGAGTGCGTGCCTTTTGTGCGCCCGCCGGATCGCTTTTCAAGCTCGCGGTGTGGACCATTGCGCGCATCGCTACACTGTGGCCTTCCATAATACGATCGGGTTCATGAAAGAGAATGGCTCCGACGCGTAGGTCGGTTTTGCCAAGCACAAGTCTGTCACCCACCTTCAGGTCAAGCTTGGTTGCCAGCCGGGCGCCAAGCCATATGTCTCCCACTTTGGGTCCACTTGTCGCTGAGCGCTGGGCATCCGATGGTGCGCTGCCGATTTGCAATGTCCCCTGAAGGGGGTAGGCGTCATCCACAAGCTTCAGTTGGGCGCGTTCCCATTTCGATCCGTGGGTCAATGTGATGTTGGATAAAGCAGTTTTTGAGATGCCATCCGCCATGTCCCGAAGGGACTCAAACTGCGCGGGCGACAGAGGCGTGTGGCTTTCTATTACCAGATCTGACCCCAGCATTTGGTCCAGGTTGTCTTTGAGATACCCTTGAATGGACGCGCTGGTGAGTGTGAGTGTGAGCAAGAAAAACAGCAGCATGCTTTGGGTCAACAGGCTGATGCGGCCATCCGGCTGGCTTAAGCTCCGAAGGCTGTTTTCGCTCATGAGTTTAATCATGATCATGCTGACACCTCCAACCGTCCTGCCTCAAGACGAAGACTTTTCTGCGCGCAAAGGGCCAATCGTTTGCTGTGGGTAACAATCACAAGGCCGCAGCCTGTTTCAGCTGCAAAGTCAAACATCAGGCTTGAAACATTTTCTGATGTGCGCGCATCGAGGTTGCCAGTGGGCTCATCCGCAAAAATGAAACGCGGCTGTGAAACGAAGGCTCTGGCAACAGCAATGCGTTGCTGTTCGCCGCCGCTTAGCTGATGAGGACGGTGTCTTGCGCGATCTTCCAGCCCAACTTTTTCGAGCCATGAAGCGGCGATGTCGAACGCTGCCCTATTGCCTTTGAGACGCAGGGGTAAGGCCAGATTGCCGATGGCGTCCAACTCAGGCATCAGGTGAAACTGCTGAAAAATGAAGCCGGAGTTGGCGCGTAGCGTCAGGGCGTCAACCTCGCGGCCGTCAACGGTGAAACGAACGGTGCCGCCAACGGGTGCCTCAAGGCCGGCCGCAATGGAAAGCAGGCTGGATTTACCCGCCCCGGACGGACCGACAATTGCGAGTGTTTCACCTGTGCGAATGGTGTGTGACAGTCCGTGGAACAGCTCAATACGTTCCTCCGATGTGTCAAAATGATGGCTGATTTGCTTCAGCTCGATTGTATCATGCATATATGCCTCCTGTCGTTTGCCAAGTCATAAAGCGTGAAATGTCAAATGAAGGTGAAACAACGGCAGGATCAAATTTGACGTTCGTTTGACACGGGTGAGGCGATGGTCTTTGATCACTATAAGGAGGGCAATGCATGCGGGTGCTGATCGTAGAAGATAATCTGGATATCCAGGCTAATATTGCAGACTATCTTGAAGAGGATTATCTGCTTGATTTTGCCTACAGTGGAGACCAGGGTCTGGAGCTTGCCGTTGGCGGGGGGTATGACGTTATCGTGCTTGATGTGATGCTGCCTGGCCGCGATGGTCTTGAGGTATGCTCCGCCTATCGTCGCGCCGCTGGTCTTCAGGCACCAATCATCATGTTGACGGCTCGTGATACCATCGATGATAAAGAAGCCGGATTTGTCGCCGGTGCAGACGATTATCTCGTCAAACCTTTCTCGCTCAGGGAACTCAAGATGCGGATTGACGCGCTGGCCCTGCGGCCAAAAAGTCGCAACTCGCCCCAGCGTTTCTTCGCCGGGCTGACCCTAGATGTATCGGGTGCCCGGGCGCAAGCTAACGGAACCGAAAAAACACTTCATGATAAAGAGGTAAAAATACTCGCGCTTCTCATAGAGGCTGCGCCGGATGTAGTCTCTGCGGCGGACATTAGCTATGCACTATGGGGCGATGAGCCGCCGGAATCCGGGGCATTGAGGACACATATCTATAATCTTAGAAGAGCTCTTTTCGCCCTTGGCCTACCGGAATTGTTGATGACGATACGTGGCAAGGGCTATGCTCTGAAAGAGGACACATGAAACCGTCACCACGCCGCGTTCGCAGTATGATCATGCGCACTTTTGTGAGTGCGCTGATCAGTAGTTTCGTCATCTTTACTTTTATGGTGGTAATCTTCGGCTTTGAGCTTGAGGATAATATTTTTGACACACAGGTCAAAAATGCGACGGCACGCTTCTTGAGTGACAATCCAGAGCTACCGGTCCCCTACGGCACGTTGACCGGAGTTGATATGACCTATTATGTCGGGACGGATGCCATGCCGGATTGGCTGGCTGCCAAAGTTGACCCGACTTACACGAACGGGGCATTTGAAGTTTTTGGCAAGGAATATGGCCATTTTCATGCGCTGGTCCGCCCCCTGCAAGACGGGCGAAAACTGTATGTTTTCTTCAACGCCCGGCCTTTCGTTCGGTCCACCCCACAGATTAAAGGATTCTTGCTGGTTATCTGTGGCATGGCAGGCATTGTGCTTTTGTTGTCGCTTTTCTTCCTTGCCAGGATGAGCCGAAAGGTCTCCAGACCGCTGGAAGACATAGCAGACCTGCTGGCCGCAGGCGACAGTGTGGAGGGGCGGTTAATTTTGCCTGCGCAGGCCCCGCAGGAACTACACGCGCTTGTAGAGGCAATTGAGACACGTGACCGCCGTATTCAAGCGCTTCTGGAACGTGAACGACAGTTCAATCGTGATGCCAGTCATGAGCTCCGCACACCACTTGCTGTTGCCTTCGGGGCGGCTGAGGTGCTGGAGGAAAGGCAAGCCTCCAGCGCTGCGCTGACGCGGTTGAAGTCAGCGATCAAGGATATGCAACAATTGACAGAGGGCATTCTTTGGCTTGGTCGGGACCCAGGGGAAGCGCAACACTGCAATGTCACAGATGTTTGTCGTGACAGTATCAAGGCGTATCACCATCTGGTCGGGAAACGTGATGTTGCCATCAATATGTCGGGAGATGACAGTGTAGCGATGCCTGTGCCAGAGCCCGTTGCTCACGTAATGGTAGGTAATATTCTGCGGAATGCTCTTTCCTACACCGACAGTGGATCTGTGTCCGTGTCTGTTGGTGTGGCTCAGATCGAAATTCTCGATACCGGTGTCGGCTTTGGTGATGTGGATGCTGAACGTCGGGGCTTTGGTCTCGGGTTGACGCTGGTGACGCGCCTGTGTTCTCATTTCGGCATTTCATTCGAGGTTTCCGCGCGGCAGGATGGCGGAACACGGGCGGTTTTGTCCTGGGGTGACCGCATTTGACGCTGGTTTGACAAATGTCCCGCTAGAAGGTCTCCGGAAAGGAGACTTTTGTCATGAAAAAAACAATCATAAGAATTCTAGCCACCTTTGTTGTGGTGACGGCAGCGAGCGCGGCGAGCTTTGCAGGTACCTATGTTCAGCAACTCGGTTACGATGCTCCTGATGGTAATCGCATTACGGGGTTTATCTATCAGTCTGAAGGAACCAAAGCGGATGCACCGCTCGCGGTTATGATGCACGGCTTGATGGGCTCAAGCCTTTATTGGCTCGCGGAAGATAACCTGATGTATGGCGATGATGTGACTGCGGAGCTGATTGAGCGGGGCTTTCGCGTTGTTGCGCTTGACGCCCGTGCACACGGCGCGCGCATTGTCGATGAAAAGCCGATTGCCTATGTCATGGCAGCCCGAAACGGTAATAGTGCTGCCTATGAGGCCATGATTACAGGTACCGTGGGGGATTATAAATTTCTGCTGGACAAGATTCTGAAAAAGTACAGCAAAACCAAACAGGTGCTTGTGGTTGGGTACAGCATGGGCGCGCAAATGGGATCAGTACTGGCAGCAGAGGATAGCCGGGTGACACACCTTGTAACTATGGTGCCGCCAGCTGTAAGGAATGTCGCCGCTGTTTCGCCCATTCGTTTCGCGCCAGATGTGAAGGTTCCATGGCTTTTGATCACCGCAGAAAGAGATGAGTATTCCTCAAGGAAGCAAAATGAGGAACTCATCGCCGCGGCGGGTGTTGCGCCCGACACGGCTTCATTTGATAGTAAACATGTGTTGCCGGCAGCTTACGTTAAAACTGTAAAAGGCTGGCTTGACCGTGTGGTACGGTGATTGCGAATGAAGTAGTTTAGCCCATGCGCCAGCTCGTATGGGCATTGGCAAGGTAACGGTTGAAAAGGCGTTTGAAAACACGTCGCCCCCAGCGGGGCGGCGTTTTTCTTTTGGGTGGTTCGAGAAGATAACCATCCAGTGAAAAATACGCTGTGAATGCAGTGTGGTCGTTGCCAGATAGTTGGAGAGTGCCAGCAGTCCGAGATACAGACAAGGTCTCCAAGGCCGAATACCAGTCCAATATTGTGTGTCAGAAAATTGATGCTGCTCCTGGGCCGTCTACTTCTGAAAATGTGAAGAACAGGTGATTTCTTTAAACTCTGTCTGAGGAGCCCGGCTTCAGAGTGACGCGGCGAACGGTGACCGATCGATAATATCGACGGACTTGGACGATCTTGTCTAGGTGTGACTGCGGCATAACAGTATTATGTATACGCCTTCTTGAAGTGAGGTGATTATCTTCTGTCCCATGACATTAATTCCGTTCGATCTGATCACTAGATGATGTGGTTACGACAAATCCGTAGCATATTTGAGTTGCTGGAAGTAACACCCGCACACGAAAAGCGACACGAAAAATGTCTGGAAATTTTTGGACAGAATTAATGCCGCTGTTTGCCTTTTTGGCTTTTCTCAGACCAGCCCGGTTAGGGGAGGGGAGCTTTACGTAGAATTCTCATATATGTCTTATTTCGGCTTATTCCGTTGAAAAACTGTTCTGAGACGGCTGTTCAGGCCCATGAGGTGTCCGGACTGTGTATCGAACGAGCTTCAGTTCCCGCCTTCATCGCCTGTTTGGCGGTTTTAGGCGGGTGAGAGGGGTGTTTTGGTGTCATGCAGGCACACTTTTCCCGTCCATTTTCGGTGGTTTCCAGATCATTTTAGCTATCTTTCTGAGGTTTAGGGCTGTCGCAGCTAGCGGCAGTTCATCGTTCGCCCCAGAGAGGCCGCGGAGCCGCAGGCGATCCAGCTTGAGGATGCGCTTGAGGTGGGCAAAGGCCATCTCCACCTTCTTCCTGTCCTTGCGGGACTGAAGGTAGCCGGGTGTGTCTCTGAGTGACCGAGCATAGTCACGGGCTTCTTCATGCACTGATCGGGCGATCTTGCGGTTCGGTGTATTGGGGCAGCACCTTGGCTTGAGCGTACAGCCCGCGCAGTGATGATTGCGCGACCGATAAAGGATCGTATGGTCCGTCGTTATCCGGCCTGTGGTGTGAAGCGCGTGTCCGGTCGGGCAGATATATTCGTTCCTATCTGCATCGAAGGTGAAGGCCGAACGGGGGAACAGACCTTCCTTACCGGCCGACTTGTCCCACACAGGGATATGCGGCTCGATCTCTTTCTCCTCCACCAGCCAGGCGAGGGTCGGCGCCGAACCATAGGCTGTATCAGCCGCCAGGCGGTCCGGCCTGATGCCAAAGCGTTCTTCTGTTCGTTCGATCATCACCTGAGTAGTGTCCACCTCTTCGGTGCGCCGCGCTGTTGTCGTCTCACTATCGAGGATGATGCCCACATCCAGATCGATCAGATAATTGGCAGAATAGGCATAGAAAGCCGGACCGCCAGCCGCCGATGTCCAGCGGGAAGCAGGGTCGGTGAGCGATATATTCTTAGGGGTCTTGCCATTGGGCTCAGCTTCGTCAAGTGCCTCCAGATATTCCCGCACTGGCCGGGTGGCGACGCTTGGGGCAGTCCAGTCAATCTCCTCCGTCCCGGGAATACCGCGTTGTCGGTTGGCGTCCGCCTTGATAAGGCTCGCGTCGATGGCAAAGCCTTCACCGCCCACAAGCCCGGCTTCCATGCAACGGGACAACACTGTCTCAAACACATGGCGAAACAAGCCGCTTTCGCGGAAGCGACCATGCCTGTTCTTGGAGAAGGTCGAATGATCAGGCACCGCATCCTCAAGGCCCAGACGGCAGAACCAGCGGTAGGCCAGATTGAGCCGGACTTCCTCGCACAGTCGCCGCTCTGACCGGATGCCAAAGGCATAGCCCACAATCAGCATGCGCATCATCAGTTCGGGATCGATCGATGGTCGGCCTGTGTGGCTATAAAAGACGGCAAGATGCGACCGCAGGTCGCTCAGGTCAAGGCAGGCGTCAATACCGCGCAGCAGATGATCATCGGGAACAACCGTCTCTAGGTCAAACGCGTAAAACAGCTGCTTCTGACCACTTGCCTGCCGACCCATCATCGCCCAATCCTCCCGCTTCCTCTCGACACAAGTGAATCAGAGCCTCAATCGGCATTCAACAAGAGTTTTTCAACGGAATAGGCCAAAAGCAGATGCGACAGTTTCCTACCAAAAAATTACTGGATATCCGCCTGTACTTTCAAGTTTGCAAGTATATTTGACCCTTAGTGAAAACTCTGCGCTGTTCGCAACGCCAATTCTTATATATTGCGCACTACCGTGTTGAACGAGGTTCGTCCGCCTGATGGCCTTGTATAAAATCTCATGGCGCTGACTAAATTTACTCTACGAGTGGTGCATCGGGCTCGACGCTGAAATGTAGCTGCGAAAACACGCGCCAACAACATCACTGGGACACACTTTCTTAAATGGGCCTCTCTGTTTGATGCCAAAACCATAGTGGCGGTCTAAAGGGCATCTACCCATCCGAATTGGGCGCTAGGGCCCAGACCGTTTCGCTTAAGATTCTGGTCAAACACTGCGTACAAACCGCGAGTGCCGTTTTGGATTGTGCCGCCAAAGCGGACGAGTTTGCACCAGGTTTCCAATATCTGAACTTGATGCCATCCGGTAGGCTGGCGATCTCCTGTGCGGGAGGGGCGATGAAAGCCCTCACAGCTTGGGCATCTGCATAACACTCCTTCCGTGTTGCCCTTTCAGCCATGTACCACTATTGATAGTTGCGGATGTTTTATCAGTCTAGAACGCAACTTGGGAAATCCGGTCCTTAGCAAATGCAGGAACGCCGAACAAAAATAACCATGTCGGAACTGGCCAAGATGGCTGGTGTGGATATCTCGACCGTTTCTCGCGCGCTCAGCGACAGCCCGAGGGTCAAGCCTGAGACCAAGAAGCATATTCTCGAGGTCGCCTCCTCGACAGGATATGTCATCAACACTTCGGCACGTAGCTTGCGGCGGCAAACCAGCGAGGCGATCGGCCTTGTTATCCCGCTGCGACCAGAATCCGGGCAGACCATTTCTGATCCCTTCTTCCTCGAAATGATTGCGGCTGTGGGTGATTCCGCGTCCGATGCGGGATATGACCTTGTGGTCAGCCTGCCGAAGGAGAAGGAAACGATCGCCGAAAAGCGCCTGCTTGAGGCAGGGCGGGCGGATGGCCTTATCCTGATCGGTCAGGCAGGTCTGAAAGACAGGCTTCATAACCTCGGCAATCTCAGGGACCGTGTGGTGGTCTGGGGTGGTTGGACTGAAGAGGCGGACTATACCCTCGTGGGCAGCGACAACCGCGAAGGTGGCAGGTTGGCGGCTGAGCATCTTTTAAGTCTGGGCCGGCGGCGTATTCTCTTTATAGGCAATATGGAGTTGCCTGAGGTTGTACTCCGGTATTCGGGGCTGCAGGATGCTCATGAAGCCGTTGGGCTTGCCCACCCCGAAGGACTAATCCTTGGCCTTGACTTCGGCGGGCAGAACGCCTTCCAGAAAACACTGGAATTCATTGATGCCGGCGGGCGGTTTGATACTGTTTTTGCCAGCTCCGATGTGCTTGCGATCGCGGCGTTACATGCGGTCAATGCCCGTGGGCTAAAGGTTCCGCACGATGTGGCGATTGTGGGCTACGACAACATCAACCACTCCACCATGGTGGTGCCGCATCTGACCACCATCGACCAGAGTATAAAAGAGGGGGGCGAGATGATGGTTGACCTTCTTTTGCGTAAGTTGGCTGGCGAGCAGGTGGAATCGATGACGACCCCCACCCGCCTGATTGTGCGCCAGTCCACGATTGATACCTAAGCCCAGTAAGCTCCGTTGCCAGTGTCGCCAGCAGTGACCTCACGATGGGCTATGCTCGTTCATGGCGAGGAGAATACCACCCTTCAGGCCCGCATCGTCGCCAAGACCCGGCGTCATGATCAGGTCTGCGGTGGCGTGGTCTTGAACATAACCGTTCTGCAGCCCGTCATAGGCTGACCGAACCTTTTCAATAAGACCCTTGGCGAGCAATATGCCACCCCCGAGGACGATCCTCTCCACCCGCGTTGTCAGCACCAAGCTCAGGCAGGCCTGCGCGAGATAATAGGCCTCAATATCCCAAATGGCGTGGTGCTCGGGGAGGCTGGCTGGGTCGCCAAACCGTGCGGCGATAGCCTTTGCGCTGGCCAGCCCCTCAAGACAGTCCCCATGGAACAGGCAGTTGCCTGTAAAATCGCTATCTGCCGGATGCTGTTTGACTCGTATATGCCCAAATTCAGGGTGGGAAGGGTGCCCCAAAAAACACCCGCGAGAATAAATACCCGCGCCAATGCCAGTGCCGACGGTTACATAGGCAACGCCTTTGCAGTTTTGCGCGGCACCCCATGTCATTTCTGCGAGCAGGGCTCCGTTCACATCAGTATTGAGGAAAACAGGCACTTGTAGATCATTTTGCAGGCTCTCTCTTAGGTTAAAGCGGCTCCAGCCTGGCTTCGGGGTGTCCAGGATTGTGCCATATTGCGCCGATGTTGGGTCGATATTGACTGGCCCAAACGACGCCACCCCCAAAGCGGTCATTCTTGCATCCTGCGCAGCAAGCGCTTCCCTGAAAAAAACTCGAACCCCGGTCAGGGTTTGTTCAGGTGTTGTGACAGGAACCCTGGCCCGATTCAGGATATCACCAGTCGGCGTTGCCAGTGCGCATTTGAAAGTGGTGCCGCCAGCGTCAATGCCGCCAATGACAGGGTTTCCTGTTGAACAATTCAAGGTAGCCTCCTTATCGAAAGGTCCGAAAACCGATAAATACAATCGTTTGTATTATGGCATTGCAAACGATTGTACAATAGTGCAATAGTCCCCCTCAGGGAGAGTGAGCGCATGAACCAAATTTCTGATTCCGCCAGGTCCGCAGGCACGGCAACCGTCGCCGCACTGACATATGGCATGTTCTTTGTCTTTGCCATGACAACCGATGCCGTGGGCGAGATCATCAAGATAGCCAAGCTTGAAATGGGTCTGTCCAATATCGAAGCCAGTGCGTTTCACTGGGCAAGCATGGTGGCGATTGCCGCCAGCGGCCTTGCGCTCGGGTTCCTGGCCGACCGGTTTGGCCGCAAGCCGATTATTATTCTCGGCCTCGGCATCTACATGGTGGCAAATGCCGCGTTCATGCTTGGGCAGGACTTTTATCTGTATCTGGGGCTGCTGTTTATTGCGGGCCTTGCCATCGGGATATTCAAGACAGCCGCCCTTGCGCTCATCGGTGATATTTCCCGCTCGACCGAAGACCACACCGTGCGCATGAACAAGGTTGAGGGCTTCTTTGGGGTCGGCGCGATCATCGGGCCGCTTCTGGTGGTGGTGCTGGCCCAGCAGGGATTGGCCTGGACCCATCTGTACGCCATCGCGGCAGGCCTTTGCGCCGCTATGATCTTGACCGCAGCCATGACGCGCTACCCGGTAACCATGGCGGGGATGGAAACGCCCACATCGCTGATGCGCAGCCTGTCCCTGATCAGGAACAAATATGCGCTTGGTTTCTCCATGGCGATTGCGCTCTATGTCGCGTGTGAGGTCGCGATTTTCGTGTGGCTTCCCACCTTCCTCGATGGCTTTGTGGGTGCTGGTTTTTCAGGCTTCATCGCAACCTACGCCGTGATGATCTTTTTCACCCTGCGCGCCATCGGGCGGTTCCTTGGCGCCTATGTGCTCGAACGCGCGCCTTGGGGTGTGGTGGTGCTGGTCTTCTCGGGCCTAATCTTTGCCTGCTTTGCGCTAAGCTCGCTCCTCGGCCGGGAGGTTGCTGTTTATCTGCTGCCACTCTCCGGCCTGTTCATGTCGGTCATTTACCCGACGCTCAATTCCAAAGGTATCAGCTGTTTCCCGAAAAGCGACCATGGCGCTGTAGCGGGGCTGATCCTCTTCTTTACCGCGCTGTCCGCAGCCTTTGCGCCGCTTGTCATGGCCTATGTCAGCGACAGCTTTGGCGACGGAGACATGCGCGTGGGCTTCGTGATGGCGACAATCCTGTCCATGGCGCTTTTTGCCTTTACCATCTGGAACTGCTGGAAAAAGCCTGTCGAGCAAGCCTTGCGCGAGGCGAACCTGCTTCAATATTCATGACGAACAAGAAATTTGTATGAGCATCCAATCCCTTGTTGATATTCCGCCCCGCTGTACCGAGGTTTTCCGGGGCGGCATCCGCCACCCCGCGCTTTGGCTGTGGGACTCATGGACGGCATATGACGGTGTCTCGTTGCACCTGTACAGCCTGGCCTTAAGCCGCACTGCGCCTGATGGCACGCCGATCATGCCGGGGGACAGGAACAGTTTTCCGTTTCATGTCCGTCATTTTGTCTCTCATGATGACGGCCTGAGTTGGTGTGACCTGGGTGCCGTCGCAAAGCCGGGCGCTGTCGCCGACGGTGCGGACGAAAGAAACGTCTGGAGTGGTTCAGTCCTGCAGGCACCGGACGGCCGCTGGTTATACGGTTTCACCGGCCTCAGGGCGGGCACGCCGGAAACAGAATTTATCCAGACGATCTTCGTCGCCGAAGGCGACCTGTCGGATGCAGTGGGCGAGTGGCCAAATGAGGCTTTGTCCTGCCCGGTTCGGGACTATGAAAAGATCAGGGCTGCCGGGTACTTCCTTGGCCCCAAGGAAGAATTGGGGTGGAACACCGGGGAAGAGGGTGGGCCGATCCTCGCCTGGCGCGACCCATACCTGTTTTATGATGCCAACGGGGTGCTGAATGCGGTCTGGGCTGCCAAGATGGGACCAGCCGTGCCTGCGGTCGCAAGGGCAGCAATCCGAAAAGAGGACGGCAGGTTCATTCTGGACCGCCTCTATGCGCCCATCACTTTGCCGGACGCAGACCAGTTTACCCAGGCCGAGGTACCAAAAATATACCAGGATGACGCCAGTGGGGTTTATTATCTGCTGATTTCAGCCTGTGACCGGCTTTATGAAGGGCAACCGAACGCGGAAGTGACCATGGAGATGCGACTATACAAGGCAAAGACACTGGACGGTCCGTGGCAGCCGTTTCATGCGGCGGGAAGCCGGTTGCCTGAGCTTGGTGACCTGTTCGGCGCAAGCATCATCTCCCCCGCCAGGATGGATGAAAAGCTGATTTTCCTTGGGCCCTACACGGAAAACGCCGGGCCTGAAAAACAATTGACCTTTGCGGCGCCAGTAACGGTGAAGCAAAACACCTAAGGTTATCCCGACATGGACTTCATGAGGGACTGTTCCGGGAAGGGGAGCTGACCAGATGAGCAAAAAAAACAATGATCAACAATCGGGCCGGAGATGGCGCCGGTTTATGGTGGCGATGGTCACCGGTATTTTTGCAATCATTCAGGCAACGAGCGCGAGCCTTGCTGCCACAGACGAAAAATTTCCTCCATTACCGCCCCGGTCCGAGGCCTGGGATAACGCACCAACTATGCCGCTTTGGCCGGCGCATTTGCCCGAAAGTGGATATGAAGCCCAGGCGCCGCCCGAAGACTGGCCGGATATTTTCATTCGTAACGTGGCGAGGCCTGAACTGCGCATTTTCACACCTGAGAAGCCGAACGGGAGGGCGTTGCTGGCAATTCCGGGCGGTGCTTACCGCTTTGTCTCCATCCAGAATGAGGGTGTTGACCTTGCCGAGCGCATGACAAGCCTTGGCTATACCGTCTTTGTGCTGGTTTACCGGCTGCCGGGCGAGGGCTGGACAAACAGGTCCAACGTGCCGCTTCAGGATGCCCAGCGTGCCGTGCGCCTCGTGCGGCATCACGCTGTGCACTATGGGCTGGGCACAGACAAAGTGGCGGTTGTCGGCTTTTCGGCTGGCGGTCACCTCGCGGCAACCTTGGCCACCGCCTTTGATGAACAAGTATATGAGCCTGTTGATGCGGCGGACAACCTGTCGGCGCGACCTGACCTCACGGGCCTCATCTACCCCGTGATCAGTGTAGAGGCGCCGGTAACCCATGCGGAATCTGCCCTGCTGCTCCTCGGGCCCGAGCCGTCTGGCGAGCTTGTCGCCCTCCGGTCGCCGGTTCGGCACGTTACCGACGCAACGCCGCCGGTATTCCTGATGCATGCGCTTGATGACCCGGCAGTGCCGGTCAAAAACAGCATGATCATGCTGGATGCGCTGCGTAGCGCAGGCCGTCCGGTGGAGGTGCATCTGTTCGAGGAAGGCGGCCATGGTTTTGGCCTTGGCTTGCCGAACATGCCGGTGGGGTACTGGCTTGACCAGTTCAGCGCCTGGTTGGACAGGCACTTTGAGAAGAATACCGGGAAATAGCACAAAAGATGCCGGGGCCACGCCCCTCGCTTTTCGCTTGATAGGAGAAGATACATGACCAGCTTCAACAGACGCGACTTGATGAAACTCACCGGCACCGCCGTCGCCGCGACCATATTGGCCGGCCCAGCGGCCCGTGCAACAGCCCTTTCCTTTGATGACACGGCGCGGAAGCCCGTAGACCCGCTTGCGGCCATTGACCCTGAACTGCGCCCCGCCGCCCAGAGCATTCTGGACATGGTCTCCAAGATGCCTCCGATTGGCGCGGAAACACTCGAAGGCCTGCGCGCGGGCGGTGCGGCTTTCGCGGGCGAGCACCGGACCGACATTCCCTATGAAGAACGCAAGATCAGGGTAGAGCGGGGCGGGCATGAAGTATCGGTGTTTATCGTGAACGCCAGGCCCGGCGAAAAACGCCCCGGCATATTGCACATGCACGGCGGCGGGTATATCGCAGGCGCGGCCAAATGGGAAATCCGCTACATGCAGGATGTTGCTGCTGCGCTCGACTGCATTGTTGTCAGTGTGGAATATCGCCTCGCGCCCGAGACCACGTATAAAGGTTCGGTGGAAGACAACTATGCAGGGCTCGTGTGGATGTACCGCGGTGCCGCAAGCCTCGGCCTTGACCCTGAACGCATCGCGGTCATGGGTGAAAGTGCCGGTGGCGGCCACGCAGCCCGGCTCGCGATCACCGCGCGCGACCGCGGCGAGGTGCCGCTCGTGCTGCAGGCGCTCGTCTACCCCATGCTTGATGACCGTACGGGCTCAACACATTTCCCGCCGGCCCATATCGGGGCTGTGGGCTGGGACGCCAAAGCCAACCGTTTTGGCTGGCAATCCTTCCTCGGGCAGGAGCCGGGAACCGCATCCGTACCCGCGGCGGGCGTGCCTGCGCGGGTGAAGGACCTCTCCGGGTTGGCGCCTGCCTTTATTGAGGTCGGTGGTGTCGACCTGTTTGTCAGCGAAGACATCCAGTATGCCAACCGGCTGCTGGAAGCCGGTGTCGCAACCGAGCTTCTGGTGGTGCCCGGCGCGTTCCACGGCTTTGACCGCGTCGCGCCCGAGACCTACCCGGCCCGCCAGTTTATCAATGCCAAGCTGGATGCCCTGCGCCGCGCCTTCGGCCAGAAGCTTTAAAACAATCAGCCCGAGTGCAGGTGTGCCTGCACTCTCCGGCATTCGCTTCACGGCAAAGCAAGGAAGAATTCCATGAAAAGATTCTTGAAAATCGCATCGGCAAGCCTCGCTGTGCTGCAGGCTTGCGGCGCCGCCAGTATGGCGGAAGACAGTAGTTCTGCCGGTGCCCCGGAGCTGCGTGCAGGGGCCGCCAAACTTGATATCACGCCCGATCCGTCGTCCCTGCCCAAAGGGTTCCTTGGCGTGATGGACCCCATCAATGTCCGTGCCCTTGTGCTCGAGAGCGACGGGCGTACGGCAGCGCTTGTGAGTGTGGACGCCGGCGCGGTGCCGGACACTGTGTGGCGAAGCGTGACAGAGAGGGCGGCGGAGAGCTTGGGCATCCCGGCAGCCAATATCCTCGTCACGGCGACCCACACCCACAGTGTACCGCGTGACATGGGGCCAGCCCTGTCGGACAGGATTGTGGATGCCATTCGTCAGGCGGCTGCGGCGCTTGAACCCGCGACAATCGCCTACGGCGAAGGGGTTTCCCATATCAACGTCAACCGGAACATGATCGACCCCGATACCCGCAAATGGTGGGAAGGGCCGAACTATGGCGGACCGTCTGACAAGACGGTTGCCGTGTTGGGTGTACTGGACGCGCAAGGCCAGCCCATCGCCGTCTATTATAACTATGCGGTCCACGCGGTGCTGACTGGCCAAAGCGACAAGATCAGTGCGGACATCCCCGGTGCTGCTTCGCGCTATATTGAGGAATCCCTGGTCGGTGACGCTGTCGCCTTGTGGTCTGAGGGTGCGGCCGGTGACCAGAACCCGATTTATTTCCAGCAGACCTATGACCTGCGTGAAATTCGTATCCGTGAATTTGCATCAAGAGGGATCGACATCAGTAACGCCATGCCGCCGGGCGGGCAGGGTCTCGACCGCGATGACCCGCAGGTTCGCAAGCTGATGAAACAGCAGGAACAGATGACCGCTTCGATGGGGCAGATGCTTGGCGAGGAAGTGCTGCATGTCATGCGCGCCAATCTTGACCGGCCTGAGGCCGTGCCGGTGATTTATGGCACAGCGAAGAATGTACAGTGCCCCGGCCGTGTCCGGACGGACGAGGGTCGCGCCGGCGCGCCGGGCAGCTATGCCGATGCCGACCCGGTACCGATCCGGCTTAGCCTGCTGCGCATTGGCGATATCGTGCTTGGCGGCGTGAATGCTGAAGTCTTCAACCCGATCTCGGTGAAGTTCAAGGCAAAGGCACCTTCAGCGCGCACCATGATGGCTACGCTTACGAACGGCTATGCGCCGTCCGGCTATATTCCGCACGACGCCGCCTACGGCCAATATACCTTTGAAGTACTGTCCTCGCGCCTGAAGCCCGGCTGTGCGGAAGAGGCAATCACGGATGGCCTTCTGGATCTGATTGACGCGTCTGAACTGGACCGGCGCAAGCCATAACCATGTTTCCCCCGGGCTTCCTTCCCCATGCCTGAGAAACGGCGGAGTGAAAAAATTGCGTTCCGCCGATTTTTTTATGCAGCGAATGACTTTACTGAGGGCGGGAGGCTAGAAAAAGCAAAGGACCGGGAGATTATCCCGGCCCTTCTTTTGTTGTTTATACCCCGACTTGCGTCCGATCAGTCCATATATAGGCGAAAGGCAAGGCCGATGGTACGCGGGCGCGGGCCTGCAAGCAGGGTCGGGCCGTTTGCCGAGGTGGGACCACGCAGGTCGCTCAGGTTGGAACCAAAGAGCCTGAACTCATAACGGCCACGACGAAGCGCGACGCTGGCGTCATAGAGCGAATACGAGTCAAGCGTGCCGACCGTTGCATCCTGGTTTTTCGATTCACCGTTGAAGGTGGCTGACGCGTTCGCGTTCAGCTCCCAGTCGTCGCCGACCGGTGTGGTATAATCCACATCGAAGCGGATGTTGTGGGGCGGGGTGTTATAGAGCCGCTCACCATTGGCTGCACGCGGATCAGCGGCTGCATAAGCCTCGATCACATCGGTAAACTCAGCCGAGTTGAAGTTGGCAACAGCGCTGATGTTCAGGCCTTCAACCGGCGTGAGCCACTGCATCTCAACGTCAAGACCCTGGGTTTTGGCGTCACCAAGGTTGGCAAAAGCCGATAGCCCGATCGAGGTGTTGAACGCGCTTTGCAAATTGGTGTAGCGAATGTCATAGACACTGACGCCGAGGCGCAGTTGGTCTTCGAACAGCGAGCCTTTGGCACCGATTTCGATGTTGCGCAGCTTGTCGGGGCTGAGCGAAATACCGCTCGGCACACCATCAGCGATCACCGCGTCAGCTTGGGCCTGCGACTGCAGGATGCTGCTGCGGAAACCGGTGCCGGCGTTGAAGAACAGCATCCAGTTGTCATTCGGGTAGAAGGCGAGGTTTGCACGCCAGGTCCATGCGTCGAGGTCGTCGTCGCTCGATGTCGGAACTCCGTTCGAGACAGAGTCAGAACTGCGGCTGTCCTTGAAGTAGCGGATACCAAACAGCGGTACCAGTTTGCCGCCCATCAGGTCATAGCTGACTTCACCGAACAGCGAACCATTTTCCGTGCGGGTAATGGTTTCGCCAGTCAGTGCAAGGCTGGTGAAATTTAGGCTGAAGTCATAGTCGCTTCTGGCGTTCTGGTAGAACGCACCGCCAACCCAGTGCAGCGGACCATCGCCCGCCGACGCCAGACGGAACTCGTTGACGAAGTTTTTGGCGCTGGTGCCGTTTTTCAGGATGCCGATACCAAGCGGGGCGCCAAGGCCAAGACCAACACCAAAACCACCGGGCATGGAGCGCTGGTAGGATGTGGCGTTCGTCAGGGTTACGGCATCGAAATCATAGGTGATGGTATTTGAATAATAGACAGCGCGGCGACGGTCATACCCTTCGAAATCGCCCTGATTGAGGGCATAGGCCGGGTCGACCGAGTTCAGCACATTGAGATAGTCCTGGTCGGTCGAGAAACGCCACACGCGCGACCGTACAGTCAGGCGATCCGTGGGTTTCCATAGCATGACAGCGTGAATGTTGGTGGCTTCGATATTATTGGCGTCGGTCACGAGTGGGGACCCGGTAAATTCGCCTGGATAGATATCCGCGTAGCCGGCACGATAGTCGTAGCTGGTGCTAACCCTGAGGCCCAGCTTTTCCTTCACCAATGGCACTGAAACCGCTGCGGAGCCGCGATAGTTAAGCTTGTCAGCGCCACGGGTTTTGGACAGGGAAAGCTCGCCCTCAACACCGAAGTCTTCAAGGTCCGGGCTCTTGGTCCGGTAAATGAAGGCACCACCCATGGAGCCTTGGCCGTAAAGTGTGCCTTGTGGGCCACGCAGCACCTCAACCCGTTCAATATCGAAATATTGCAACGGCGGTGCGTACTGGAAGTTCGGCACACCAAAAGGTGTGTCGTCCAGATAATAGCCGATCATGCCGTCACCAACCGGGCCGGCAGCACCGGAACCACGCAGCGAGAAGACCCGGTAACCAGCACCAATTTCCTGCGCTTGCGACGCGCCGGGGATCAGTTTGATCAGGTCTGCGCCTTCACGGATGTTCCGGGTCGCAAGCGATTCCGCGCTGAACGCCTGAATAGCCATCGGAACGTCACTCAGCGCTTTAGCGCCTGTTTTGGTGGCGGACACCACGATTTCGTCAATGACAAAGTCATTGTTGGTTTCCTGGCTGTCCTGTGCAAGTGCAGAGAACGATCCAAGTCCTGCAGCGAGCGCAATAGTGGCCGTACCTTTCAAGAGCCGAGAGCGATAAAGCGAAGCTGTTTCCGAGCCGCGCGATATCATGCAGGAGAACGAATCCTGCGGGTGTACGTTTGTCATCAGCAAATCCCTCCCAGATGCCTTTTGTACAATCGATTGTCTTGTTCACTAGCACGGAGAAAAAACCTTTACAAGAGGCCAATACAAACGATTGTATTTTTATTGTCATTCCGCTCGGCACATCAGCCATCGGCGCAGTACTCCTCAGTCCGTTCAGCCACTTTAGGTGTGAATGGTTAATCAAGGGGTAAACCACCCAGTCGTGCGAGCAGCATGCTGTCTGGATGGCTTGTCTGTGTGCGGTGCCTTTAAGGCTTTGATGGATCGAAGGTGCAGGGCAATCGCGACTTGATCGACATCTTTAGGGTATTTTAAGATGCGGAGTTTAACTTCAGCCTTGAGTTCGCCCCCCTCTCGCGTTCACAGTGACGGCGCAGGCAGAGGCTGGTGCCAACAAGAAGCGATAATGTTCAAAATGCCAGCAGGAAGGGGAGCGAGAAGGTTTGAATATGACCAGATTGAATGTCCCTGCCAAACTCAGAGTCTTTGGCCTGCTGTGGTTGCTCGCGGCTGGGGCCTGCTGGCCAGCAAAGGCTGAAACGTTCCGGATAGCCGCGTTGCCTGACCAGGCGACTTTCGATAAATATGAACTGGGCCTTCTGCAAGTTGCCATCAGTGCTCTCCCCGGGGAGCATGAAGTGGTCATTGTGCCCTTTGACTATAATCAGGGGCGCGCGCTACGAGCCTTGGAGGCCGGTACCGCACCCTTTGATGTATATCCGACAGGATATGATGTTTCGCGCGAGAAGCGGTTGCGTATGGTGCGCTTTCCCTTAACGCGCGGCCTGCTTGGCTACAGAATGCTGGTGATCCTCGAAAGTTCCCGCCAACGGTTTGAAACGATTAAAACTATGGATCAGTTGCAGGCGCAGATCACATTCGGCTCAGGTGCGACTTGGCCCGATACTCCAATTTTGCGACAAGCGGGGTTCAAGGTCGTAACCGGTACAGTGCACCAGCTATGGGGTATGCTCCGTAACGGCCGCTTCATCGCGTTCCCGCGCGGCATGCAGGAAGTGTTCAGGGATCTCGCCCTGGAAAGCTCGTCTGATGATACCGATCCCTTCGTTATAGAACCCAACTTTCTCATCAGCTACCGTTTTGACGAGTTTTTCTACCTCAATACCCGCGATGAACACAAAGCTGCCCTGATAGAGGAAGGGCTGAAGGCTGCGTTCAGAGAAGGAACGCTGGATGCCTATTTTCATGGTCATCCGGATATTGTTGCGGCCTTCGCCGAACTGAAAGCGCATCCGCGCAGGATTTTTCGCATAGAGAACCAGCAGCAAGGCGTTGACATCCAGAATGTCCCCGAGGACTATTGGATCGATATCAAGCTGAAATAGCCGGTGGTACATCATGGTATTGAGCCGGCTCATGTCCGCTTTGGGTCGAAAGCGGACGCGCGCATGAGGCCGCTGCTGGCCGCTATTGCATTGCAAAAAAAAATGATAGGCATTTTGTGCGGAAATCTCGGGCATGGTCGGAGAGGGCGTCCCTGTAGTTGATGTTACACTGTGGAGCTATGGTGTGTTGCGTTCGCAAAATACGATGGGTTTTGTCGCGCAATAATATTTCGCGATTTTGGGTGTACGCTCATAGATCACCCTCCGAATCTTGCGCGGCAGGGCGAGCGGACATTGACGTTGTAAAAGAAGTACGTCCCCATCTCGCCACTGGGAGACGAGTGGCTAAAGTGCACGTTGTCAGCGGAGGCGTTTCAGTTTTCTCTAAAGTGCCCATGCCAAGTCAAATTTCCGACTATCCGGCTTTCAAATTTTCACAGATCCATTAGGGCTATCTCAAAAGAAATATCCCCAAATTCTGTCAGGCGAGGCTTTTCTGGATTTCTGAAGACAACCATTCAGTAAAGGCCGCGACGTTCTTGTTGCGCTGATTATGGGGAGGCACGACAAGGTAATATGTCAAACCTTCAATTTCACCCGGTAATGTATCGTTGGAAAATGGGACAAGCCACTGATATTTCAGAGCGTTTCTGACCAGTATAGAGCTTGCAAGGGCAATTCCCTGACCCGCTAAAGCCGCCTGAATGACGTGATGTTCCTGGTCAAACCGTCGTACAGTGTTGTCAGGGTGGCTTTTCTTGATTAGCGCTTCCCAGGTAATAGATGGCAACGATTTGTTCACCCACTCGGTCTCTAGAAGTTGAGCCTCCTCCAGAGTGGTGACTTTATCAAGGTATGTTGGCGCAGCATACAGTCCAAACTTTTCAGTGACGAGTTTGGATGTATGGGGCTGCGCCGGGTCGTACTGCCCATACCTGATCGCAAGGTCAACGCGACGATCGCGCAGGACATCAACTTTTTGTTCTCCGGTCTGAATGGAGACATTGATGCCAGGATGTGCATCGTAAAACGTATCTAGGTTTGGCACCAGCCACATCGAAGCAAAAGAAGATGTCGTACTAATAGTCAGTATCTGTTTTGAATCGACGATTTCATTGACGGTATATGTAAGCTGCCGAAAGACGCTGAATGTGGTGTCTGAAAGTAATTCCCCTTCTCTGGTCAGCTTCACAGCTCTGGTCTGGCGCTCGAACAAGAGCGTTTCAAGACCTTCCTCCAATGTCTTGATTTGGTGAGAAACCGCCGTTGGCGTGACATGCAGTTCTTCAGCTGCTTTCTTGAAGCTTTTCAGTCTTGCGGCAGCATCAAAGGTTCTGAGAATGTTAAGGGATGGTAGCTTCGGGTACATTTTTTGGATCCCGTATAGATGATAATTTTTCATCTATACGTGGGAAGCCATCATTTGTCAAACACCCCTTCAATCGCAATGTTTTACGCAACCGATAACGGAGCCTACAAGAGGGAAGATATATGAAGACCTTGTTGCATTTAGAAGCGAGCGCTAGAGAAACCACCAATTCGGTGCCAGCATACAACTCTATTTCAAAATCGATCGCAGCCTCTTTTATAGAGACATGGCAAGCAATCAATGATCAAGATAAAATCATCCACAGGGATGTGGGCGTGAACCCGCCTGCCTTTATCAGCCAAGACTGGATTGCCGCTGTTTTTACGCCAGATGACGCCAAAACTGACGAACAAAAGGACTTGCTTTCCTTGTCAGATACATTGATCAGTGAGTTGGAGCAGGCTGACATCATTGTCATGTCATCATCGATGTATAACTACGGTATGCCAGCATCCTTAAAAGCCTGGTTTGATCAGGTAATTCGTATCCACAAAACATTCTCCTTTGATCTGGCGCGCGGGGATTTTCCGCTAGAGCCTACTATGTCTGGCAAAATACTGGTGTTGATCACGTCCAGCGGTGAATTTGGGTTTGGAGTAGGTGGTTGCCGCGAAAGAATGAACCACCTCGGCCCTCATGTGCGGACATTGAGTCATTATTTGGGCGTTGAAACATTCCACGAGATCAATGCAGAGTATCAAGAATTTAACGACGACCGGCACAGACGGTCTGTCGCAAGTGCCCACAAGGCTGCAAAAGAACTGGCACTGAAACTGGCCAATTCCTAGGAGCTTACCCCCATCGAGCTTGCCGTGCTAACATCGACGCGTCAAAAGTGGATAACGTCTAACGAACTAAGCGGGCTCAAACATGAATGCGCGTGAATATTTTTCCCAAATTGTTCTGCCTACCTATGAAGATTTCGAACGAGACCCTACAAGCGTGCGGTTTGCGCTTCTTACGGCGATAGCTCTATTTCATACCCTAGACTACGTGAATAGGGATAGCGGAGGAATGAAGGGCAACTTGGGTGCCTTGCAGCAGCACGTATGTAAACGCTGCTTTCCTTTTCGTTTGATCAAGGATCTTGCCAACGGCGTAAAACACGTCGAAATCCGAGGGCCTTCAGGTTTCCGTCCTGATGAAATCAAGGTGTACTCGGAGGATGATGTAGTCCACACAGAGGCCTTGGATGCCGGGATCGAGAGAGAATATAGAAGTAAGACACCTATGCTTTGGGTCGAACGCGGGGGACACAAACATTTTGTCCATACTGATCTGTTCGTGGTAACTCTCCATCTCGCAACCGAGTTTTCACTTGGACATGTAGCCCATTTAAGACCGCCTCTTCAGCTTGTGTATAGGGATCGCGAATAACGCCACCACAAGCCGGATGAAATTAGGTGTGACTGCGCCATCATACCGGGATTCGACACGGCTTTAACACGTCATCAAGGTCACCTTGAGGGGATCTATTATTCTCTCGTCAATAATGTTTCCAATGAAATCAATATCTTATGATTATTCTCTCCATTTTCTTTATTCGGCCTCTTGTCAAGGCCGATATGGTGTTATACATAACTAATACACCGGAACGATAAGACGCCCAAACAGACACGACGCCAAATCCAAGCACGGCGGAATAAGTGAAGAGGGTACAGCGAGGAAACACCGGTGAGGGCATAAGGTAAAAAATACCAGCCCGAGTGACGAGAGCGAGACCATAACAATACGCGAGAGACCCGTCACGACAGCGAGGAAAAGAGCAGGGGGCCGGTAAAAGGCCAAAGATGCCAACCGGCCCCTGAGGCTCTGATAATAAAACAAGCGTCAAAGACACGATACGACGACAGCACTGAATGACCAAGGGCCTGATGAACAGGCGTCTGCTATAAACAAAACAAAAAACAGCGAGGAGAAGACAATGTCACTACGTTCTTACCATCATTCAAAACGGTCCCACCGTCGCACCCGCCGCCTGGCGCGTGAAGCAGGTCGTGTCGCTGTGCCTTTCGGCCAGTCAAGCGCCTCATTTGCAAATTTTGCCTAAAAGGATGAGCATATGACGCCGGATTGGACGGATGACCAGCCGATCTACCGGCAACTGAAGGAAAAGGTCGTTACCGCGATCATGGAAGGCTCTCTTCGCGAGGGAGAAGCGCTTCCATCTGTGCGTAACGTTGCTGTGGATTTGCAAATAAATCCCATCACTGCCTCAAAAGCCTATCAGGAGCTGGTTATGGACGGATTGGTTGAAAAAAAGCGCGGACTGGGAATGTTCGTTGTCGGTGGTGCACGTGATCGGCTCATGGAAGCCGAGCGCACCCGTTTCATTAATGAAGAATGGCCACGCGTGCTGGAGACTATCCGCCGCCTTGGTCTCGACGCTGAAGAGCTGCTGAAAAGCGGCACCAACCATTAAGGGAGGCAAGAATGACAGAACAGACATATAACGCTCCCGTGGTGGAGGCCAGAGGTTTGGCCAAGAACTTCGGTAATTTCACGGCCCTCAAGGGCGCGACATTCACCATACCGCTTGGCCGTATTGTGGGTGTTATTGGGGCCAATGGCGCGGGTAAAACCACTTTGCTCAATGCAGTGCTCGGGCTTTCTTCCTATGAAGGCGAGCTTCGGGTCATGGGGCGTGATCCGTCCCGCGAGCGCCCAGCACTTATGCAGGATATCTGCTTTATCTCGGATGTTGCCACGCTGCCCAAATGGATGAAGGCGGTTGAGGTGCTGGATTATGTGGAATCCGTGCATCCAAAATTTGACCGCGCCAAAGCGATGCACTTTCTTTCGCGTACCAAGGTGCCGCTGGAGCGCAAGGTTCGTGCGCTTTCAAAGGGTATGACCGTGCAGTTGCACCTGGCGGTGGTGATGTCGATTGATGCCAAGCTTCTCGTGCTTGACGAGCCGACGCTGGGCCTTGATATCATCTTCCGCAAACAGTTCTACCAAAGTCTGCTTGAAGAATATTTTGACGAGCAGCGCACCGTCATTATCACCACTCATCAGGTGGAAGAGGTAGAACACATCCTCTCTGACGTGATGTTCATCAAAGACGGTGAGATCGTGCTTGAGGCTGATATGGACGAACTGACCCAGAAGTTTATCGAGGTCATGGTCGCACCAGGCAAGGAAGAAGAAGCCATGGCCCTTGGGCCGATGACGAAGGGAACCACCTTCGGCAAAACAACGTGCGTCTATAAAGATATCAACCGCGAAAAGCTCGCCAAACTGGGCGAAACGCGCCGCCTTGGGCTTGCTGATATTTTCGTGGCGACAATGACAGGAGAAGGGCAATGAAAACATCTGTAGCCCTTGTGAAACGCGAAGTACTGGATGGTAAAAACGGGTATTTCTGGGTGCCGGTTATTCTGGCGGGCCTTACGGTTGCGCTGGTGGTGCTCTCAAGCCTTGGTTTTGGCAATATGCTGTATTTTGACGGCATGGAGCATGAGGGGATCGAGAACCTCGCCGATGCCATGAACAAAGCAGCTGCGCGTGAGCCGAATGAATTTCCCGCAGCCGTTACAATTGGGTACTGGGCGATGAGTATTCTGGCCTGGGTCGCCTTGCCGTTTGTAATTTTCTTTGCGCTCTTGGGCGCGCTCTATGAAGAACGCCGCGACCGCTCGATCCTGTTCTGGAAATCCATGCCGGTTTCTGACTGGCAGGAAGTGCTGGCCAAGTTTTTTGCTCCGCTTGTGGTGGCACCGCTCACCTTCCTTGGTGTGGCAATCGCCGCGCAGCTCGTCATTGCCGTGTTCCTGAGTATCCTGATGATTTTTCAGGGCGGGCCGGTGCTTGATTTGTGGCCGCTGGGTCTGATGATCACCAGTTGGTTCACCATGATATCGCACTATTTTATCTGGGTTTTGTGGGCGTTGCCAATTTTGGCCTGGGTGTTGTTTGTCTCCTCCTATGCCGCGCGGATGCCGTTTTTGTGGGCGATCCTGCCGCCTTTTGTCCTGATGGTTGTTGAGGAAATGTTCCTTGATACCAGCATTATAGCGCGCTGGGTCGCGATACATCTCGGTGGCTGGCAGGATGGTGCGTTCCGCGGAATGAGCGATGATTTCGACGGCCCGCGGGACCTGCTGATGGCACTGATCAACGGCACACACTGGCAGAGCCTGAGCTACAGCCTGAGCAACCTGAACTTCTGGTTGGGGCTTGTTATCGCCGGCGGATTCCTGTGGGGCGCAGTGGAAATGAGAAAACGCGCCATCTAGTGCGTTGATCCATAACGATAATAACGCGGGCTGCCTCCGGGCGGCCCGTTTTTTATTGGCCGGGCCCGAGGGTGATTATGTGTGCAGAAATCAGGTGGATGTGTGCAGTGTATGTGTAGGGAATCCGCAATTTTGTGCCAAATGCGTGCAGCATGTGAGCACTATCATGCACGCTTGACCTTCAGTTGAGAGCAGAAACATTCTAGCACAAAACTGTGCCGCATGCGAGCACCGCCACGGGAGGGGTGGCCGAACGCGGTGACAGTTGAAATTATGAAATATCTGATACTGTTCCCAAGCATTTGCTCGCCAGTCCTGCGGTGGTGGTGCGGGAGATGGGGGGATGAAGCAGCGGTTTTGCCGCTGCGAAGCCAGGCCTTTGCATGTCTGTCTGCATTGTGCGGCCGGATGTCAAATTGAACTTGAAATCGCACGGTATTTGTATATATGTGCAAATATGAAAATAAATGAAGCGATACTGGTGTTGGGCGCGTTGGCGCAGGATACCCGGATGAGGGTTTTTCGCCTGCTGGTTCAACACGGGCGTGACGGCCTTCCCGCCGGCCGCATTGCAGACAGTCTTGCCGTTAACGGAACGACCCTGTCGCGGCATCTTGCGCAGATGGAGCAGGTCGGCCTGCTGATGTCGCGTCGTGAGGCCCGGTTGGTCATTTACACGCCAAACTTCGCGGCGATGGATGAGCTGATGGCCTTTTTGCTGGCAGACTGCTGTGCGCAGGAGACGCCGGCCCATGGTGGCGACAAGGACGAAGTGGTTGGTAGGGGTAGCGACGCACAAAACGCAGCGCCCTGTTGTGACAGTTGAAGGAGAGAAAAATGAAAAGATTGCACGTTCATATGGGAGTGGCTGATCTTGAAGCGGCGATCACGTATTATTCTGCGATGTTTGGCGCGGAGCCGGTGAAGGTCAGGGATGATTATGCGAAATGGGCGCCTGAAGACCTCGCGGTCAATTTTGCGGTGTCCAAGTCCACCGCTTGCGGCAATGAGGGCAACGGCATTGGCCACCTGGGCATAGAAGTGCAGTCTGACGAAGATATTACCGCAGTAGGCGAGCGGTTGTCTGGCGTTGATGCGCCGGTACGTCTCGACGGTCATGTGAGTTGCTGTTACGCCAAATCGAACAAGGCATGGTCGGAAGATCCATTTGGTATCAAGTGGGAACTGTTCCGCACCTTTGACGACAGCAATGCGCTGGCACCAAGCCATATTAAGGAACCAGCGGCTTAAAACTGTACCCTGTTTGGTGCATTTTGGTGGCGCTCAGTGTGGCGCCGCCTGTTATCTCTTGCCCGGGTACCAGTCCGCGTCGGCCAGTTCATAGCTCGCGAAATCAAAGCCAGGGCAAACGGTACAGCCGCACAGGGTCCAGTCGCCGTTGCTGGCAGCGTGTTGCCAGTGATTGCCGGGGACCAGAACCTGAGGCCGTGCGCCAGCAGCAAGGTCGTTGCCGAGAAGATGGGCTGTAATCACATCAGACGTGTCGGCAATTTTCAGCGTGAGCGGGGCGCCTGCATACCAGTGCCACAGTTCGTCGCCGTCTGTGCGATGCCACAGTGCGGCAGTTTTGCCCTCAAGCAGATAGTATATGGCGGTGCCGTGACCGCGGCCGTTTGCGCCGTCCGCGTGTTGATAGGTGCGGCGATAATAACCGCCCTCAGGGTGGGGCTCGAGTTCAAGGCGGGCGATAATGTCGGCGGCTGTTGTCATCTCAGTCCTGCGTCAGTTCGTAAAGTGCGATCGCCGCAGCGTTGGAGACATTCAGGCTTTCAACCCGGCTGGTCATCGGTATCTTGACGATGGCGTCACAGTGCTTGCGCACAAGTGGCCTCAGCCCTTTGCCTTCCGAACCCATCACGATCACCAGATTGTCGCCCAGCTTAACATCACGCAGGGAGGTGTCGGTGTGGCCGTCAAGTCCCACATGCCAGTACCCCATTTCACGCAGGCTATCCAGTGTCTGGCTGAGGTTGGCGACCCGAAGCCAAGGCAGGCTCTCAAGCCCGCCCGATGATGCTCGCGCCAGGGTGCCGCTTTCGCTGGGGCTGTTACGGTCCTGTGTGATCAGAGCCCGTGCGCCCAGCGCGGCGGCGGAGCGTATGCAGGCCCCTACATTGTGCGGGTCGGTGACCTGATCCAGCATCAGAATGATGTTCTTCTCGTCCGCCACGGGCGCAAGCGTGCTGATGTCGTGGCCGGGCAGGGGGCGTACTTCAAGCAGGACGCCCTGATGCGGAGAATCAGGCGGCACTGTGGCGCGCAGCGCAGCGTCATCATCCAGTCGCTCGGTTTTCAAACCGGGCCGAATGGATGTCAGCTCTGTTGTCAGGGTTTTATCAAGCCCGATCAGGCGCACACATTCCCGCGCCGGGTTTTTGAGCGCGGCCTCCACAGCATGTCGGCCAAACAGAAAAAAACCGTCACGGCTGCGCGGGCTGAGCGGCTTGGCAGTGCGGCCTTCACCGGGGTGATCCTGGCGGTTCTTGCCCCCGCCACCAGTGCGCGCGTTCGAGCCGCGGTGGCCCGCTGAGCGTTGGCCGGGGCGGTCTCCCTGAGGCCGGGAGACAGCTTTTCCGACGGCTTTGCCTGACGGCCGATTGGGGCGGTTGTTACCTGCTTTTTTCATGAGCCCTCAATGGGTGTTGTTTATGTATCGCAGGCGCGGCTATTGCAGCGCCACTTGCCCGTCACATACGCGAAACCGTCTCCCTTATAAAGCAGTTTGAAAAAAATGGGCAATGTTCCGAACTTGATGTTGACATGCTATCAGATATGCGCATATTGCGGCCTCACCGCGACGCTGGTTCGGGCTTGCTCGGCTGGCGGTCTATAAATGATATATGTGGAGGGGTTGGGGAGCGGTCAAACCCATCAGACTGTAAATCTGACGCCTTCGGCTTCACAGGTTCGAATCCTGTCCCCTCCACCACTTATCCTTCCTCGACCGAAGCCCGTTGGGCTTTTGCCTTGGAAGGCTTGTTGTGTTCGAGAGGAGCCGCTTGGGTCCCGCGAGTTTCGTTGTGCGGGTGTAGCTCAATGGTAGAGCAGAAGCCTTCCAAGCTTACGACGAGGGTTCGATTCCCTTCACCCGCTCCAATACGTCCTTCTCGGGCATATGTCGTCGTGTAGCAGTCCAGGGTGGGTTGCTGCGAGGTTTAAAGATAAGCTCGCCCCATAGCCGAGAGCTCGGGCGTGATTGCTTGCAAAGGTATACGGGCAATGGCAAAAGCAAAATTTGAACGGAACAAGCCGCACTGCAACGTTGGTACTATTGGTCACGTTGACCATGGTAAGACGACGCTGACGGCGGCGATCACGAAAGTTCTCG
>NZ_JBLXGZ010000042.1:0-28828 GCF_048260245.1 Kordiimonas sp.
GGGCAGTGGCAATCGTTCAGTGACTGGCCGGTTGAAGCCGCAGTGATGACACCGCTTTATTTGAACCAAAGCGGCGCGCTGGTACGCGCCGCACCCGAATCTAGCGATGCGTGGGCTGAATACACTTATGACCCCAGGCAGCCCACGCCCACCATCGGCGGGGCGGTGACATCAGGCGAACCGCTGATGACCGGTGGCGCCTTTGACCAGCGCGAGCGGAAGGGCTTTTTCGGCTCTGTCATGCCGGGACGCCCGCTCAAGGACCGGGCGGACGTATTGTCATTTGAGACACCGCCACTTGAGGAAGGTGTTACGGTGTCCGGGCCGTTGCAGGCGCGGTTGTGGGTATCAAGCGACTGTGTGGACACTGATTTTGTGGTGAAGCTGATAGATGTGCACCCCGCGTGCAAGGGTTTCCCCGACGGTTTTGCCATGAACATCAGCGACGGTATCCTGCGCGCGCGCTACCGTGACAGTTGGGACGCACCCGAACTGATGGAACCCGGCGCGGTGTATGAGATTGTGGTGGAGCTGTTTGCCACGGCCAACCTGTTCCGCAAAGGCCACCGTATACGCCTTGATATTGCCAGCAGCAACTTCCCGCACTTTGATATCAACCCCAACACGGGGGAGCATGAGGGCGCCTGGACGACGACAATTCGGGCACGCAACAAGGTTTTCATGGACGCGGCGCACCCCTCCTGCATTATGCTGCCCATCGTGGCAGCAGGGTGAAGGCACTATGAAAACGGAAATAGACATCCACAAGGCGGAGGAAGCGGCAAAGCCGCAGGCCGAGGCTATCAAAGCCGAAGCCCGCAGCAAAACCACCAACCCGATTGTGATCCTGCTTGGCATCCTGCTGCTGGCAATGGCGCTGACCTATGTGATTGATTCCGGCGCGTTTGAGCGTGAGGGCAAGCTGGTGGTGCCCGGCAGTTTTGAGGTCATGCCCAAGGACCGGTCGCCGATGAACCTGTTCGCGGTGCCGGGCGGGGAGGATAGGGCCGCCGCTCAGCCCGTCAGCCTCATTGGAACATTGATGGCGATCCCGAAGGGGCTGTCGCAGGCGTCCGGGCTTATTTTCATGGTGCTGATCATTGGCGGCATGTTTGGTATCCTGACCCGTGCGGGTGCGATCGACGCCGGGCTTGAAAGGCTACTCAGCGCCTTCAGGGGCAATATGTATGTGCTCGTGCCGGGGCTGATGCTGGTGTTCTCGGCGGGCAGTAGTTTTTTGGGCCTTGCGTCCGAATACCTGCTGATCATTCCCATTATGGCGGCGCTGGCCGAACGGCTGGGCATGGCGCGTATCATCGGGTTGGCGATCGTGACCGTGTCGGTCAAGGTGGGGTACCTGACATCTGTCACCAACCCCATCCCGCTTACCATTGCACAGCCGCTTGTGGGCTTGCAGATATTCAGCGGTGCCGGTTTCCGTTTTGCCTGCTATCTGGTTTTCCTTGTGGTGGGCATCGCCTTCATGATGCTGATGGTGCGGCGTGCGGGGTTTTCGCGGGCAGATGTGGTGAAATTCAGCGCGGCGAAGCTGTCGCTCCGGCATGCCCTTGCGCTTATGGTGCTTGTGGTGGGCGTGGGCATTGTTGTCTACGCCTCTAACCGCTGGCACTGGCACCATGACGCGCTGTCGGCCTATTATATCGGCCTCAGCATCGCGCTGGCGGTTGCCAGCGGGCTTGGCGCCAGCGAGGCGGCGGAAGCCTTCGTTTTTGGCATGAAAAAAGTGTTGATGGCCAGCGTGCTGATTGGCGTGGCGACGGCGGTGTCCATCGTGCTGGCGGAAGGGCAGGTGCTGGACACAGTGGTGAACGGCCTGACCAATATGGTGGGCGGCGGTGGCCCCATACTGGCGGCGCAGGGCATGTTTGTTTCACAGCTTTTGCTGGATTTTCTCATTCCGTCCACCTCCGGGCAGGCGGCGGTCAGTATGCCGATCCTTGGGCCTATCGGCCAGCTTTCGGGCGTACCAGCGCAAACGACCGTGCTGGCCTTCCTGTTTGGTAACGGGCTAACCAATATGCTGACACCGACATCGGGTACCTTGCTGGCCTATCTTGCCACCGCGCAGGTGGGCTGGGGCAAGTGGGCCAAGTTTATTTTCCCACTGTGGCTTTTGTTCGCGCTGATTGCCATGGTGCTGCTGACTGTGGCGGTTGAGGTCGGCTACTGATAGCCGACCTCGTACGAAGCTGCCGGATGGCTAGGCGACAAGGTCGACCCGGCCAATGTCACCAGCGTCAAGCCCGACAAGGAAAACCGAGTTTCCGCCGCCAAGGTCAACCATGAGGCCCATGGTGCCCTCTACTGTGGTTTGGCTTGAAGCCGCCGTAAGGCTTGCGGTGTCGGTGATGCCGTAGGCGGTGAGGTCAAGGTCGTCGTGCCGGGTGCTGAAGGCCACAACGATGTCATTACCGCTGGCCGCGTCAAAGACAAAGGTGTCACAGCCCAGGCTGCCGACCACCGTGTCGTCACCATCGCCGCCGTTCAGGGTATCATTGCCGAAGCCGGCAAACATCAGGTCGTCTCCGCTACCGCCTGAAAGCGCATCGTCGCCGACGCCGCCCCAAAGGGTATCGTCACCGCTGTCGCCGGTCAGAGTGTCGTCTCCCCAGCCGCCAAGTATGAGGTCAGCCCCCGCGTTGCCGACGAGCACATCATCGCCCCACTTTCCGTAAAGAATATCATCGCCCGCATTGCCGGTCAGGGTGTCGTCATGCCAGGTGCCGCACTGGACCGTGCCTTCAACCACTGTCACCACATCTGAGACATTGATGTTGTCAATGGCGACTGCGCCAGCCCTCGTGCCGCCCTCGTCGTCATAAGACAGCCGGATCTCGTCAACGTTGCCATAGGCGCTGCTGAAGGTGAACGTGCCATAGGGCAGGTTCGGGTCACCGGCATAGTCGCCGTCATAGGTATAGGTGATACCGCCACTTGAACTGCTGGTGGTCAGGTCGATGGTGGCGGAACCAACCAGCGCGCCGTCGCTGTAGATCGCGACCTCAAGGTTGGTTGCGCCGCTGGCGGCTTCAACATTGGCAAGCTGGAACGAGTCGAGCTGGAAGTTGGAACCATCGGTGGTACCGAACGAATAATTAAGCGCGGTTGTATTGTTCACATTGTCGTTCATGATGATGGCTTTGTCGCTGCTGGAACCCTCATCGGTGGTCAGACCGTTATCAAGCCCGTCACCGCTTGAAGCCACATACATGTCGACGCTGCCGTCGGTGGATGAAAAGGTCCAGTCGCTGCCGGGCGGTGTGGTGGCGCTGGTGTCGCTGTAATAAGAGTCGTAGCTGTTGAAATCTTCGTCTGACATTGTTTTCCCCCGAAGTGCTTGAGTAGGCAGACCCATCGTCTGCGCTTAGGTTTATTGCCCTAAACCTAAGCGGGATATATAACACCATATAGGTGATAAAATGCCAGTCTTTTTGATTTCTTCTTTAGTTTCTGCGGCACTCTGGGCGCGCGGTGAAGGCCTCGGATACGGGTTTTGTGTCCCGGATACAGGACTGAAGCGGAGCTATCTCATGGGATGTGGAACGGGGCGGCCATACCGCGCCCTGGTCCGGCGGCCGTAGCCATGTGGTGTCAACCGCCCCATATTTTGCACAGTGGGGGTGGTTTTTTGGGCCATAAAAACATTAACACGCTTGTGAGTGAATGTTTATTCTGCTAACCCCACTGAAGAGTTATTCAGGGAGAGGAGGGAAGGATGTCGCTTCTGGGGAAGAAAAGCGAAGATCCTGCTAATGGCGATGGGCCCCTGCCCAAACACCATAAAGCAACAAAGAACGAAAAGCTCGTTATTGTGGCGTCGTCGCTCGGCACCATGTTCGAGTGGTATGATTTTTATCTGTATGGTCTGCTGGCGACGTATATTTCCAGCCAGTTTTTCTCGGGCGTGAATGAAACAACCGCTTTCATTCTGGCGCTGGCCGCTTTTGCGGCGGGATTTGCGGTGCGGCCTTTCGGTTCGCTGGTTTTCGGCCGTATTGGTGACCTCGTAGGGCGTAAATACACCTTTCTGGTCACCATGGGGTTGATGGGGCTGTCCACCTTCGCTGTGGGGCTGCTGCCCAGTTATGAAACCATCGGCATCGCCGCGCCTATCATTCTTGTCGGCCTCAGGCTTTTGCAAGGTCTGGCGGTTGGTGGTGAGTATGGTGGTGCCGCCACCTATGTCGCCGAGCATGCCCCCAACGGCAAGCGTGGGCTTTATACCAGTTTTATCCAGACAACGGCGACGCTTGGTTTGATCGTCTCTCTGCTTCTGGTCATCGGGTTGCGTTCCCTGCTGGGGGAAGAAGCCTTTGCCGATTGGGGCTGGCGTATTCCGTTCCTTATTTCGGTGTTGCTTCTGGCTGTTTCGCTCTGGATCAGGATGCAGCTTGCAGAGAGCCCGGTGTTCCAGCGCATGAAAGCCGAGGGAAGAACATCGAAAGCCCCGATCAAGGAGGCGTTTGGCAAGTGGGTTAACCTCAAGTTTGCTTTGATTGCCCTTTTTGGTGCGGTCGCGGGGCAGGCTGTCATTGGCTATACGGGCCAGTTTTACACACTGTTCTATCTGGTGAAGGTGCTGAAGGTGGACCCGGGCACAGCCAATGTGTTGATTGCGATTGCGCTGGGTATTGGAACGCCATTCTTTGTCATCTTTGCCTGGTTGAGCGACAAGATCGGCCGTAAGCCCATCATCGTGACGGCTTGTTTGCTGGCGGCAATTTCATACTTCCCGGCTTTCAAGGCGCTCACATATGCTGCGAACCCGGCAATGGCCATGGCGGTTGAAAACTCTCCGGTGAAAGTGCTGGCGTATGATGACGACTGTTCCGTGCAGTTTGACCCGGTGGGCAGCAATAGTTTCGACACCACAAGCTGTGATATTGCCAAAACCTTCCTTGCCACAAGCGGGATCAACTATAGCAATCTGGAAGCGCAGAGAGGCAGCCAGGCGCAGGTGATTATTGGGGAGGCGGTTATAGAGGCGCCAAACCCTGCCGGGCTTTCTGATGATGAAAAGACCAAGGCGATCGAGGGCTTTCGTGCCCGCGTGAAGGCAGGTCTTGACGCCGCCGGTTATCCCGAGAGGGCAAACCCCGATGAAGTGAACAAACCACTGGTGGTGCTGATCCTTGTGGGGCTGATGATATTGGTGACGGCACCATATGCGCCGCTGGCGGCCCTGCTGGTGGAGTTGTTTCAGGCGCGTATCCGCTATACAGCGATGTCACTGCCCTACCATATAGGGAACGGCTGGTTTGGCGGCTTCCTGCCAAGTGCGGCGTTCGCGATGGTGGCGGCCACGGGTGATATCTACTATGGCCTTTGGTATCCGGTGGTGATCGCGGCCATGACTTTTGTTGTGGGGCTGTTGTTCCTGCCGGAAACCTTCCGCCGCGATATCGATGAATAAAGCTTCCGGAAAGAGCCACAGTTTGGGTCGGGGAACTTCCCCGGCCCTTTTCTTTTCTGTCCGCTGCCACTCATCTTTTCTGTCCGCTCCCGCTCATCTTTTCTGTCCGCTCCCGCTCAGGCGGTGCGCAGTGCATGTTCCAGCAAGTGGCGGAATGCGGCGGTAGCCTCCGCAACCTTGTCGGCTGGTACACAACGTTCATCGTCCTCGGCCACATGGTGATACCGGTGAATGCCAAAGACGCCAGCAACCAGCGGGTAGCCCGCCTCAATAACATTTGTCAGTTCCCCGGCTGAGAGCTGTTCGCTGGAATAGGGGGCCTCAAGCCCTACCTGTCCTTTGAAAAGTGCCTGTGCTTTGGCAAGCAGGCCGGGGCTTGTAACCAGAAAGCGCTGCGAGTCCGCGCCAGGCAGCGGCATTGGCTTGCCAAGAATGTCATGCCAGTCCCGCGCGGCGATATTGGCACCCAGATGCAGCCAAAACGCGGTTTCTGCCGGTTTGGGGGCGATGGCATGCAGGGCTTCTTCCGCGCCCAGATACTCATATTCATGTCCGCTGTTGCAGATAAAGGCGAGGTTGTAATCCCTCACGGCCGCGCCTGCCCACCGTGCAAGGTGCAGCCATGCCGCGATACCGGGCCCGCGCTCGCCCGCGCAGCCAAACCAGCCCGACCGCGGGGTTGAAACCGCGAGCCAGCGGCTTTTGCCCCGGTCCATGCGGGCGATAAAGTTGAATGCAGGCCTGCGGCCACCTTGCCCTGTCATGGTGAGGGTGGCTTCCTTGCCGTCAAGCGCGGCCTTGAAAAAAGGTGCTGCGTCATCGGGTGCCAGCAAGGTTATAGGTCCGTTATACATCGGTTTCTGACCATCAGTGTTGAGCGCGATAACTTTGCCTGATGGGCCATTGGTGACCACGACACAGGCAATGGCACCGCCTTTGAACGCGGCCTCTATAGGGGTGCGAACCGCTTGCCATAACATGGAAGACCACCTGCCAAACGGCAGGTCGACGAGAGCGATGGCCCCGTCAAGCGGGGTGTCTGCAAAGCCCGCCGCGTTCACCCGAACCAGCCGGCCGGTTACACCTTGTGCGCCGGTGGGGATAACAATGGGTTGGGGCCACACAGCGGCGCGGTTTTGGCCGGTGGTCAGCTCACATCGCTCAGGTGTGAAAAAGGGCGCGGACATTGTTTGTTTTTCAATGGCATAGCCCGCCTTCTCCAGCTCCGCCGCCATCCACTCGCCGCACGCATTGTCTCCTTCGCCGCCAGCCTGTTTGATGCCAAAGCTGATGTACCTATTGAGGTCTTCCTGTATCTGGATGGTGTCGGGCGGCGCGGGCGTGGCCGCGTGTGAGTAGGCACCTGCGGCTGCCTTTGCGCCGGTTGCCGCAGCAAGCGGAAGAAGCGCCGCCCCTGATATGAAATGACGCCGTGTTGTATCAGCCATTGCCTTAATCCTCCCCGCAGCAATATATTAACTCGCGTGTGAGTTTATATATATGGTACCGATGTGACAAGCGTCACGGGGACGTGCCGGTTGGGGGAGGACACAGGATGAAAACGCTACGCTATCGGGCTCTTTGGTTTCTTGTATTGCTTTGCACGCTGATCCCTTTCAGGGGTGTATTGGCGGGTGAACCGATTGCTGTGGTTTCGCAGGGGGCGCTTGCCGGCCGGTATGAAGATGGTCTTAATATCTTCAAAGGCATTCCTTATGCGGAGCCGCCAGTGGGTGAGCGCCGTTTTACAGCAACAAAGCCAGCGGCACCATGGGGCGGCACACGCCCTGCACTGGATTTTGGCGCGAGCTGTGTACAGCCGCCCTTGCCCGCCACCAGCCTGTATGCTGATGAGCCTGACGCAATGGACGAGGATTGCCTGACCCTGAACGTCTGGGCGCCAACCGCCGCAGAAAAGGCGCCAGTGATTGTCTGGATCTATGGTGGTGCGCTGCAGCGCGGCAGTAGCGCGGCCCCGATGTACGATGGTGCTGCCTTCGCCAGACGCGGCATTGTGTTTGTTTCCATCAACTACCGCCTTGGCGTTTTTGGCTGGCTTGCCCACCCTGAGCTGAGCGCGGAATCACCGCGTGGCGCTTCCGGTAATTATGGCCTTCTGGACCAGATCGAAGCGCTTAAGTGGGTGCGCACCAATATCAAAGCCTTTGGCGGTGACGCTGGAAACGTCACCATAATGGGCGAATCTGCCGGGGCGCTGAGCGTCAGCTATCTGCTGACGAGCCCGCTGGCGAACGGCCTGTTTGACAAGGCGATTGCAGAAAGCCCCAACATCCGTGCTGTGCCGAAATTGAAACAGGCAGGGTATGGCCTGCCGTCTGCTGAACAGTTTGGGTTGATGCTGGCCCGCAAGGTTGGTGCCGCTGACCTTCATGCCCTGCGGTCGATGGACGCGGTTGAGCTGGCCCTTGCCTCCATGAAGGCACGCTTTTGGGCGCAGGGCACTATTGATGGTTGGTCGCTTCCACGCCAGGTGGTAGACGTGTTTGACGCAGGTGCACAGGCACCGGTGCCGCTGCTGGCCGGGTTCAACAGCGGCGAGGTGCGGTCGCAGGCTATGTTTTTGCCGCCTGTGCCGGTAAGTGCCGAAGCCTATGAGGCAGAGATCAGCAAGCGGTATGGTGATCTCGCACCTGCGTTCCTGAAGGTTTATCCCGCGACCGATATGCGGGAAAGCATGCTCGCGACCTTAAGGGACGCGATATACGGTTGGGCGACTGAACGCATGGTGAAAAGCCAGTCAGATGCGGGCATACCGGCGTACCTCTATATTTTTGATCATTGCGATGACGCCGCAAAGGCGCGTGACCTGTGCGCCTTTCATGCCAGTGAGCTTCCCTATGTTTTTGGCCAGGTGGGGGAGGATGCCCAGTTGCCCACCAACTGGCCAAAGCCGATGGGCGCGGATGACAAGGCCCTGTCCGCCGCCATGATGGATTATTGGGTGAGTTTCGCCCGCAACGGCAAGCCCGCCAGTGGCGGTCATGACGCTTGGCTGACCTATGCGGAAGGGGAGGCTTATATGCGGTTTGAGACGCACCCCATCGCCGCCCAGAACCCAGTGCCGGGCATGTTTGAAATGCAAGAAGAGTTGGTTGCACGCCGCCGCGCCGCCGGGCAACAGTGGTTTATCAATGTCGGCCTCACGGCAAACCCGGTGCCTGGCCCTGCCGAGGCGGTGCAGTAAGGACCGTGACGGGTGTAAAAATATGCGCTGCGATGTGGCTGTGAGACCACTTCTGCCATGCTGATGTAGGCATAAGGCGCAGAAAACAGGCAGTTTTTCTTCATTTTATGTTTATTCACACGCGTGAGAGTGAATATTGACGAACCCTTCAGGACGTGCCATGATCTCACGGTGTCGACATTTCCGATCGGCACGGGAAGGGGAGGAAATATGAAAGGTTTTCTATTCGCCGCAGCATGCGCTGCTGCGGTGACCGCTGGCTCAACCATTGCCTACGGTCAAGCTGCTGATCTGGAAGGGGATGAGCAGGAAGAAGCAAAAGCCAAGGCGAGCGACCTTGAGCTACAAGAAATCATCGTTACCGCCACACGGCGGAACGCGCGTCTGCAGGACGTACCTTTGAGTGTGACTGCATTTACACAAAGTAAGTTGTCTGAAGAAGGTGTCGTTGGGTATGAGGGAATCGCACACCTGACGCCTGGGGTGGTGATGAACAAACCTACCCAGAACTTCAACAACTTTACCGCACGCGGTATTGCCACCAACGGTTACGGTGCCAACCTGCAAAGTACGGTCGCTATCTATATTGATGAATTGCCAATTTCGGCAAACGGCAACTCCACGATCCTTGACCCCAATCTCTATGATGTTGAACGGGTCGAATTCCTTCGCGGTCCCCAGGGCACGCTTTTTGGTTCGGGTTCGCTTGCTGGCGCAATGCGTATCCTTACCAAAAAGCCTGACCTTGACGAGTTCGATATGTCGGTGCTGGTAGACTATGGCCTGACAGGCTCGGACTCGCTTCGTCAACGCTATAACGGCATGGTCAATGTGCCGCTTGTTGAAGACAAGCTGGGCCTGCGCGTTGTTGGTTTTTACCGGAATGAAGACGGCTATGTTGACAATACCGGTACAGGGATTGAAAACTCCAACTCGCTGAAAGACTGGGGCGGTCGCGCGGTCTTGCTGTGGGAGCCGACAGACCGGCTGTCTGTCAAGCTTCTGGCAAGTCATGAGGATAGCTACCCTGAGGATTCGTCACTTATTGACCCGAATCTCAGCGAAGACCGCGAAACCCGCTACTCAGAGCGCCCTGATCTTTTCACCGGCATCCTGACAAGCTATAACGCAACCGTCGATTATCAGTTTGACGGTGCGCATTTCACAAGCTCGACCACCTATTCCGACTTTGATCAGCAGTTCTTTGTCGACCTTGCAAACACGTTTGCTTTCACCATTCCGTTCCGCCTGGACGCCGCAGCTTATGACAAGATTTTTGTCGAGGAAGCTCGCCTTGTTTCAGACAACAGCAGCAACTGGGAATGGGTGCTTGGCGGTTTCTACTACTACAAACGCCGTGATGTGGACTTTGCGTATAGGGCCTCTGACGAGTTCCTGTCGGACCGTGGTCTGACCGGTTTGCCGAACGATACCTACACGCAGTTTTACAATCACACCAACATCCACGAGTTGGCCGGGTTCGGCGAGTTGACATACCGCTTCTCGGACAGTCTCTGGGTTACCGGCGGCTTGCGTTATGGTGGCACCAAGGTGCAGACCATCACGGAAGACGGCGGGTATCAAAGTAACTATCTGACAGCGGCCCTTACCGGATATTCCGGCCCGCTGACCGTTGCACCGGTTCTGGCGGCGGAAGGAGAGAAGGCATCGGCCAGTCGCTTTGCTTACAAGGGCAGTATTTCCTATAAGCCAGCGGACAACATTACCACCTATGCCACGATTTCAACGGGTTTCCGTACGCCGATCGTGAATGCCCGTGCGGGTGCGCCAAGCCTGAATGACCCGAATGATATTATCATTCCTGATGGTGCATCGTCCGATAAGCTGATCAACTATGAAGTCGGCCTTAAAGGGTCGTGGCTGGACGGAAAGTTCACCGCCAACCTCGCGGCCTACATCATTGACTGGAAGAACATACAGGTGCAGGCGAACCGGGTGTCTGATTCTGTCCAGTTCGCAACCAACATTGGTGCGGCGCGCAGTAAGGGGATTGAGTTTGAGTTCTTCATGAACCCGGCGGACGGGCTGACCATGAGCCTGAACGGGTCCTTTAACGATGCGAAGGTGACAGACCTGACACCTGAAGAAGCTGCGTTTTCCGGCGCGGTTCAGGGTGCACGGCTTGCATCACCGCATTTTCAGGGCTCTGCCCTTGTTAAATATGCGTTTGATGTGGGTGATGCAGCGCGGGGTTATGTATCAACGACAGTCACACACGTGGGTTCATTCCCTGGCCTGTTTCAGTATGTGGCTGGCCAGCCTGGCGTTGAACAGCCAACCTATGACTACACCGAAAGCTTTGAGAACGTGAATGTTCATGTCGGCTACGAGAAGGACACATGGTCCCTTGTCGCTTATGTGCAAAACCTGTTTGACGATCATTCGATTACCTACGTTCACCCAGAGGCCTTTATTGCGAGCCGCTACGGTACATTGCGGCCGCGCACCATTGGTCTGAGGTTCAGCTACGAATACTAGTGTTCGCTAAGCTTCCTCAAACCGGGCTCGCGCATGGAGCCCCATGGTTCCGGCCCCGTGGCATTTGCTGCGGGGCCGGGCCAGCCTCGCTCGCTTAAGAAACTAGACCGGAGACCAGAACAAATGTTCCTGCAAATCAATTTTAAGCTCTTGGTGCGTGGTGCGGCTATCGCTCTTGCCGGCGGGCTCGGTGTTTCAACGACAGTGCTCAGTGCAGACCCGGTTATTGAGATGCCCGCTGGTGCGGTCCGTGGTGACAGCCGTGGTGATGTGCATATCTTCAAGGGCATTCCCTATGCGGCGGCACCGGTTGGTGACGCGCGCTGGAAAGCGCCCGCAGATGCGCCTGTTTGGGACGACGTGAAAGACGCGACTGATTTTGGCCCGGCCTGCCTGCAGCCCGTACGCACCACAGGCAGCATTTATGCTGATGACATTGGTGACATGAGCGAAGACTGCCTCAACCTTAATGTCTGGGCACCAAAGAATGCTGAAAAGGCCGGGGTTTTTGTCTGGATTCATGGGGGTGCACTTAGAAGCGGCGCCAGCAGCCAGAGCATGTATGACGGCGCGCGCCTTGCAGAGAAAGGCATCGTTGTTGTCTCCATCAACTACCGCCTTGGTGTTCTCGGGTATCTCGCGCATCCGGCGTTGAGCGCAGAAACACCTGATAATATTTCAGGAAACTATGGCCTGCTTGACCAGATCAAGGCGCTTGAGTGGGTGAGAGACAATATCTCGGCCTTCGGGGGTGACCCCGACAATGTCACTATCGCGGGCGAAAGCGCTGGTGCGCTGAGCGTGATGTACCTGATGGCGTCACCGCCTGCCCGCGGGCTTTTTCATAAAGCCGTGGCGCAAAGCGCCTATATGATCACCACGCCTGAGCTGCGTGAAAACAGGTTTGGCCAGATACCGGGTGAAGCCATAGGTACATGGCTTATGGGTAAATTGGGAGCCGCTGACCTGAAAGACCTGCGCGCGATGGACGCAGCGGCGCTGACAAACGAAGCCCCCAAGACCGGTTACGCGCCCTTTGGCACCGTTGACGGCAAAGTGCTGCCGCGCCAGCTTGTGGACGTGTTTGACCGGGGCGAGCAAGCGCCGGTCCCCATAATCACGGGCTTCAACAGCGGTGAGATCCGCTCGCTCAGGTTCCTGATGCCGCCCAAGCCGGAAAGTGCGGAGGCTTATGAGGCCGCGATCCGTACGGGGTACAGTGAGCTTGCAGATGCTTTTCTGGCGCAATATCCGGCGACTGACCTTGAAGAAAGCATGCTCGCCATAACGCGGGACGGTATGTACGGCTGGACGGCTGAACGGCTGGTTGCCAAGCAAACCGAACTAGGCGTGCCTGCCTATCTTTATATCTTTGATCACGGCTATCCGGCGGCAGATAAAATGGGCCTGCATGCCTTTCACGCCAGTGAACTTCCCTATGTTTTTGGCACCTGGAAAAAGACAGCACCGCTATGGCCCAAGGTAGCGGGCAACACGGCAGACCTCAAAACCATATCCGGGATGATGGGCTATTGGTCGTCGTTTACCCGTGACGGTGTTCCGCGCGCGGACGACCACCCTGACTGGCAGCCTTATGCGCATAGCGAAGCCTATATGTATTTTGCCGATGTACCCCGTGCGGCACATGAACTTCTGCCCGGTATGTATGAATTGCATGAGGAGGTGGTGTGTCGCCGGCGCGCCAAAGGTGATGTTTCCTGGAACTGGAATATCGGCATCATCTCGCCCCCCTTGCCAGCCAAGAGTACGGAGTGTCCATGAACGACGGCGCCATGCAGCCCTTTGCGCTGACCCTTGAGAAATTTCTAGACCACGCCGCCAAATGGCATCCGGATACCGAAGTTGTCACCGCGACTGCGGGCGGTGAGGTGACCCGCGTCGGATATGCAGAACTTCATACGCGTGCGCGTCAGGTCTCTGCCCTTCTGGCCAGCTTTGGTGTACGGGCAGGGCAGCATGTTGCCACGCTTGCCTGGAACAGCCAGTCTCATGTCGAGATATGGTATGGCACCATGGGCATGGGGGCTGTATGCCATACCCTGAACCCACGGCTGACCGCTGAGCAGTTGGCCGCCATGCTGGTGCAGTCGAAGGCGCGTGTGCTTGCGGTGAGTGCAGACCTTGTGCCGCTCGCGAGGGCTGTGTGTACACTGTCGCCACAGATATCGGATGTCATCGTCATAGACGGTGACGCCGCTGAGTGGCGCAGCGACTGCAGCAGCCTTGAGATTCATGGCTTGGCGGAAGCGTGCCCTAAGAGCGGGGAAGTGAGCGCCCGGTGGGGTGACTTTGACGAAACTGCGCCATGTGGTCTTTGTTTCACATCCGGCACGACGGGTGCGCCCAAAGGGGTCACCTATACCCACCGGTCAAGCTATCTCCATACCCTGCGGCTGCTGCAGGCTGATGTTATTGGCCTGACTGCAGCGGATGTTGTGCTGCCGGTTGTACCCATGTTTCATGCCAACGCCTGGGGCCTTCCGTTTGCGGCTCCGGCTGCGGGGGCAAAGCTTGTGCTGCCTGGCCGGCTGGCAGACGGTGCCAGCCTTGCGCGGCTGATCGTGGAGGAAAATGTCACGATAGCCGTGGGTGTGCCCACTGTATGGGTGGGGCTTGCTGATCATCTGGATAAGGTCGGCGGTGAGTTGCCGTCGCTCAGGCGTATCATCGTTGGCGGCGCGCAAATGCCCCCAGCGCTGATGGACCGAATTGAACGCCGCCTTGGTGTCGCAGTGCAGACAAGCTGGGGCATGACCGAGCTTTCACCGTCTGGCACCTTCGCGTCACCCCATGATACCAACCGGCAGCCAAGCCTTTCCGGCAGGCCCGCCGTTGGTGTAGACCTGCTGCTTACAGACGAGTTTGGCAAAACGCTGCCAGACCAGCGCAACACCGAGGGGCACCTGCGCGTGAAGGGCGCGGCGGTGATCGAACGCTATTTCGGGGACAGCGAGAGCGCTGTAGATGAAAATGGCTGGTTCGATACCGGTGATCTGGCCCGCATTGATGACAAGGGCAATCTCACCATTACTGGCAGGTCGAAGGATCTGATCAAGTCGGGCGGTGAATGGATTAATCCAGCGGAAATTGAGGCTGTGATTGGCGCAATCCCTGAGGTATCTTTCGCTGCGGTGATTGGCCGCGCTGACGAAAAGTGGGGCGAGCGGCCCGTGTTGCTTGTGGAAATGCGGGATGCAAAGGCGCTCAGCGATGAAGAGATTCTGCAACCGCTTAATGGGCGTGTCGCGTCATGGTGGATGCCGGATGATGTGGTGCGGCTGACACAGATGCCGCTTGCACCAACCGGCAAAGTAGACAAAATGCGCCTAAGATTGGATTATGGCGGAAACTGATGGCGCCCCTTATATAAAAGCGTGGGATCAGGTTCTGAATTACGGATTGAAAGGCGATAGAGTGTCCGCAACGACAAAAACTTCAGGTAAGCGACAGGTCAAGGAGCAGCAACGCGCCGAAAAGATCGAACAGATTCTTGATGCGGCGGAATACCTGTTTTCCAAGCATGGTCTGCATGGGGTGACCCTGAAGGATGTGGCAAAGCGTGTCGGCGCACACCATACCCTGCTGAACTATTATTTTAACGACAAGAAAACCCTGTTCGATGCCGTTTTTGCCCGGCGCGCGGTTGTGACCAGTGAACGCCGTATGAAAATGCTGGACGAATACGACAAGGCAACAAATGGCAAACCCACGGTCGAGGGTGCGCTCAGGGCTTTTCTTGATACCGACCTTGACCTCTACATTGAGGGTGGCGAAGGTTGGCGCAACTATGCGGCCCTGGGTGCGCAGGTAGCAAACACGCCGGAATGGGGCGCTGAAACGATGGACAGGCACTTCGACCCGGTGGTGCTGCGCCTGATCGGGCTGCTCAAAAAAGCCCTGCCGGATTGCTCTGACGAGGACATCTTCTGGGGCTATCATTTTGTCACCGGGGCGCTCATGCTCACGCTGGCGCGGACAGGGCGGATTGACAAGCTCTCGGGCGGTATCTGTCGGTCGGAGGATTTCGCAGCGGTGAAAAAACGCATGTCCGCATTTATGGCGGGTGGTTTTCTCACCATCTGCAAGCAAACAAAAGAAGAGCGCCAATAATTATCCGGTAATCATCCGGTAGTTACCCTGCGTGGCTTGGCCCCGCGCTTCTGTTTCCCAAAGGTCGCACGTCAGGTGCTGGCGCCCTAGGGCTGGGAAACTTTCCACGCGGTGACGGGTGACCATCGACCATTCCAGAGCAAGGACCGGCACGCCAGCGGGATAGGCATGTGCCTGTGCTATTCGGTCGGGTCCTTGCTTGCACTACGCCACCTTCCCTCGATGATTTTCGTCAGCCATGATAGTTGAAACCGAGGAGATTCCAGTAGGCGTAGAACCAGACCATGAAGAGGCCAGCTAATGTAACCATACTGAAGCGGAGGCGGGCAAACACGCTGCCCAGTGCTGCGTCCTGCCACACGCGGTAGGCGGTGAAGGCATGATAGGCTGCTGCGACCGTGGCTAGAAGCGGGAACACCAGCGCAAATTTGAGTGTGGCAGGTAGCGCATAGGTTAGCGCCTGTTCACCCGCGCTGATGCCCAGATACCCGAAAAGGACAAACAACAGGTTGGCAAATGCCAGAGCAACCGAGGCACGGAGGGCGGTTTTGGCCAGACCTTCTGCCGTCCGGTAATCACGGAAGCGGTACAGAAGTTTCAACACAATACCAACGAATAGCAGGAGCGATAAGCCAACCCAGGTTTGGATGAAGCTCCAGGTTTCATAGAATGGTGCTTTGTAGAACTGCATGACGCCGGTGCCATCAATCACATAACCGGTGATGTCCCCATCCGCGTCTTCCTGAAAGGCAATGCGTCCGTAGTCGTCCACTTGCCGGAAAAGGTTTTTATCTACCTCCGCGTATCGCTTGCCCGAGATCAGCAGCGTGTTGTCTGGCATGGGTATGACAGGGCTGCCGCCAAGCGCACGTGTAATGCTTTCCGCCATGGTGAAGTTGTTCCGCCAACTGTGGTAGGTGCCCGCGTATTTCCCGGCCCGCGCTGCAAAGTCCTCAGGCGGCGCGATAGTGAGTATGTCACGCGGAAAAAATTCGTCATAGAAGGCTTTCACAAACGCTGTATGCGTTGCGCGCGCACCGGGGCCTGAGAAGGAGGAGAAAAGCATCATGTCCTCTTTGAACGACAGGCCAAAGTGAGACAGGAAGATGGTGGTGCCGCCGTCGTGGCCGAAGTTGGCCAGATCATCCGGGCCATAGCGACGCTTGAGGAAGCCAAGCCCGATGCCGCGCACCCGTGGGTCGTGCGTGAAGCCTTCGTTCAGGATCTGCTGCATAGTCTCGGGCTTCAGGATACGGTTGCCGTCAAGGCTGCCACCGTTCAGAAGCGCTTGAGCAAAGAGCGACATGTCATAGGCCGTGGCGGCCAGCGATCCCGCCGGGCCGAAGTTGGAAATAATCTCGTAGTTCTGTTCATGGTATTTGCCTGCACCGTACCCATATGCCTTGGCCATGTGTGGCTCGAACTTTTTCGGTAGCGGTTCGCGGAAGGTCGCGTTGTTCATGCCGAGAACGTCGAAAATATGTGTTTCAATATAGTCGTTATAGTCCATGCCCGAGACATTTTGCACGATCAGCCCTGCAAGGGCTGACCCCCAGTTGGAATAACCGGTGTGTTCGCCCGGTGGATTGATGCGTGCGGGCTGGTACCTCTCCAGCGATTGAGCGAGCGGCATGATACGGCTCGCGTCATCCATGATGAGATAACCGAGGCCACCAGCCTCAAAACCCGCAGTATGGGTCATGATGTGGCGCAAGGTCACCGGTTGGCCGGGCCACGTATCCCTGACCTGAAAGGTGTTGAGGTAGGTATTGACGTCTGCATCAAGGTCGAGCTTGCCTTGTTCAACAAGCTGCATCACGGCGACCCACGTGAAGAGCTTGGAGATAGACCCCGGCCGCACAAGGCTGTTTTCCGCATCCATAGGGATACGGTTGTCTACATCCTGATAGCCGTATCCCTTGGCGAAGATCATATCTCCGCCTTTCATCAGGGCTACAACGCCTGATGGGCTGTGGTTCGCCGCCATGGTGGGTTTCACCAGGCCGTCCACAAAGGCTTCGACAACTCTGGCGTCGGTCACATCTGGTACTTGGGATTGCGCTGCCAGCGGACCTGTAAGGCCAAGCCCCATCATCAGCGCGGTTATCGTTCGCAGGAGTGGGGCACTTCTAGTCATTTTTCTGGCTCCTCTCAGCCACTTGCAGGACCACGTCACGGATATGCGGGATGGTGACTTCGGCGTATTTGCGTTCAATGATCAGGCTCATATGGTCAGCCCCGGGAATGGTCACGCGCTTACTGTTGGTGGACAAACCTTCCATTTCAGTATGCAGGCCTTGCAGGATGCGGGTTATGCGTTCGGGGTTGATCTCGTCTGGCCATCCCTCGCCAGACTGCGGTTTGCCGGCGCTGATGATGGTGAAAGGCATATCGCCCAAGGTTTTGTTGGCGTCAGCCTGCTTGGCGGCCAGTTCAAAATCGCGAAACTCGGCCAGAAAAGCGGTATATGTCTTTCCCTGTTTGCCAAGGTAGGTGAGTTGATCCTGTATGTCGGAGGGGTACTCAGCGATTGGCGTGTGTTCCACACCCTGTTCAAGCGGGTTAAATAATTCCACATAACCCGTCGCAATTAACAGGCGAAGCGGCTTTAACTGGGCTTCAAGGCCGGGCAGGAATTTAGCATTGTCGATGCCCATGGCCGCGCCTTGCCCCGGATGGCTGGGGTCCAGCAGCACAAGCCCGCTGACATCTTCAGGGTAGCGTTCGATATAGTCGCGGTTATAGAGGCCTGCGACCGAGTGGCCGACAAAAACGAACGGTTTTTTGATCCCTGCCTTGTCAAGAAGCGTGTGCAAGGCTTCGTTGATATTCTTGGCATCCCGCGGAAGCCCGCTTTCCTCGCTCCAGCCGATACCCGGGCGGTCATAGGTACAGACCCGTGTGGTTTTTGCCACCCCTGCCTGTATCCAGTGAAAAAGCGACGATGCTTCGCCAGACCCGGTTTCAACCACGACAGTTGGCAAATCGGTCTTTTGTCCTGTGCAGTGGATGTGCAGGCTATAGCCGCCTACGTCAAACATCTCACCCGGGGCAGGTATATTGCGGGCAGTTAGCTTTAGCGTCAGCCCCACCGCGATTGGGATTGCGACAATAACGCCCAGTGCAATTCCTGTGATCTTGATGATTTTTTTCATGTGTTTTCTCCAGCCGTCGGGGTGGAGGTGGCGCTCTTCCGTGGAAAAGAGAACACCACCTCCGGGGCGCAACTGCCCGCGTGGGACAGGCAGCATGCGGGAGTAAAGAATATGTGCCTGAGCCTAGAAGCTGACCGACAGGACAGCGCCGACCGTACGCGGCCGGGCCGGTACCCCGGTCGGCGTACCTACAATCTTGTCGTAGGAGGCTGATGTATAGACGACTTCGTTCAGCAGGTTGGTCACATAGACACTGAGTGAATAATTGTCGGCGAAGGTGAGGCCTGCGTTCATGTCCGCGAGGATATATTCCTCGCCTGGGAAGCTGAAGGACGGGGAGGCAGGATCGCCGTTGTCGAACGCGCCCTTCTGTGCACTGGAATAGCGGAAGCCGCCCCCAACATGTGCCATGACATCGCCAGACAGGGCAAAATCATAGCGGAGGTTCATTGATGCTCTCCATTTCGCGAGGCCAGGCACCGCCTGATCCTTGAGGCCAAAGATCACCGGCTCGTTTTCATCAAGCTTGCTATCGGTATAGGCCAGGGTCGAGACAACGGAGAGGCCATCAACCGGTGTTAGCGTGAGCGATCCTTCAAAGCCTTTTGCCGTTAAGCCATGGTCTGCGTTGCCGATATAGGAGGCACCAAAAATAGGCACGAGGGTCTGGAACTGAGCCCAGTCGATATACCAGAGCGCAATATCATAGGCGATCTTGCCCTCAGCCGCGTAGCCTTTCGCGCCGACTTCATAGCTCCAGAGGCTATCCGAACTGACATCAAGCGAGGCAATAGGGGCGCCCGGCGGGTTCGTGCGTGCGGGGCGGAAACCGCTTGCTACCCGGCTATAAAGTGACAGGGCTTCATTTGGCCGATAGCTCAGGGCAAAAGACCATGTGTCTGCGGTGTCCTTGACCTCCGCATTCAAGGCGCCGCCTGCACCCACCAGTGCAGGGTGGCCCGTCACCACCGTATCAAGGCCAACTTTCTGCCGGCTGATCCGCCCCCCGACTGTCACATCAAGGTCAGGAGTGAGGTAATATTTCACATTGGCAAAAGCCGCATATTCCTTATAGGAATCCACCGTCGAGCTATCGAACACCGTCCACTCCGACGGGGTGGAGATGCCCAGGGCCTGCGTTGGTGCATCCTCATCGGTATAATAGAGGCCTACAATCCATTCGAAACTGTCGCTCATCTCTGACGTGAGGCGCAGTTCCTGCACGGTTTTTTCATAGCCTGTGGTGGTGCGGGTCGGGAAGCCGGTGTCGGTGCTGGTAGGGTGGCCTTCAAGGCTATTGATAAAGGCCATCACGCCCGCGCTGTTCTGGTCTACGAGGAACAGTTTTGGGCTGTCCATATAGGCGGTTACAGACGTCAGCGTTGCCCAGTCGAATTCATAGTTGATCGTGGCGCTCAAAAGGTCGGTCTTGATGGTCTGAACGTCATCCGGGTTGCCCGTGGTGCGGTAATTGCCAAGTGCGGCGTCATAGTCTGCGTTCAGATACGAGACACCACTACCGGCCCATTCTGTCGATTGCCGGGTATAATTCATCCGTATACCGAAGCGGTCGGACGCTGCCCAGTAAAGGTCCGCAGCATAGCCGTAGCGTTCATAGGTGTCGCCGTTTTCTGCCAGTACGTCACCGGTCGCTCCGTCAACATAGTCGAAAAGACCGGCGTCATCCTGATAGAAACCAGATACCGTTATGCCTAGCTTGCCGTTCACGATTGGCGTGCTGATACGGCCGCTGTATATCTGGTTGAAACCGCCATGTTTGGTGGAAGAAACGTTGGCAGAGGCATCACCACGGAATTCTTCGAGCGCTGGTTTGCGAGTGATGTATTTCACTGCGCCGCCGAGGGACGTGGAGCCATACAGGTTGCCTTGCGGGCCTTTCAGCACCTCGATCCGCTCCACATCAAGCAAAGAGGCATCAATGAAAAATTCGGAGTTGAGGTTGGAGTTTACCGGTACATCGTCGATATAGACACCAACGACAGGGGAGTGAGAGAACTGTCCCACGCCGCGCGCGGTGAGCGTGCCAAGGCCGGGCGGTGCGCCTTCGTTGTTGGTGGTCATTCCCGGTGTGTAGGCCAACATATCGCTGAGCGTTACAAGGCCGCGACCTTTAAATTCGTCCGGCTTCACGACGGAGATGGCAAGCGGTACGTCCTGCAAATTTTGCTCGCGCCGGTTCGCAGTCACGACGATGTCTTCCAGCACATAGTCTGCGCTCTGTTCCGCTGTGTCCTCAAGGGGGGCAGAGATATTGTCTTCGTAATTTTCGCCATAGGAAATTAAGGTATAGCCTGAGTTCGGCTGCTGGTAGTCCGCCACCGTGCGCTTATAGCTGGCAGATCCGGCGCTGCGGGGGCGAATGACATACGTGGTCTCATCCACTTTCTGGTGGACAAGATTGGTGCCCTCCAGCAGCCCATCTAGAACCGAGATGGAATTGAGGCGCCCCGATACCCGGCCAGCAATGATGCCCTCAACCTGACCCGGTGCATAAATAAGTTGAATTTGTGTGATGTCCGAAAGTTGCGCAAGTGCTTCCGTAAGGCTTTGCGCCTCAATAGTGATATTATAGAGTTTTGCCTGATCCGCGAGGGACGGCGTCGTGGCACTGATGAGAAGCGCGACACACGCTGTTGACGTTTTTAAATCGAACATCTGATGTTCCCCTTTGTGGTTTCCTCAAAGGTTCCGCAAATCGATTGTGCCGTCGGGCGCACCTTTCGGTGTGGCGTTCTCCTGACCCATTAAAGGCTATATCAGGAAACAGGCTTGCCGGACGCAATTTTAATAGAACCTGAGCTTGAAACACGTGCGGCATGGAATTCCCCTAAGGGATTTTTAAAAAAATACACAAAAACCCCAAATAAAGCATATAGTTACAAAAAATACGAAAAAGGCCTGTGGCGGGTAGGGGATTTTTGCTTTCTGCGTGTCTACAGTGCACAGAATATTTTTTCATTGGGCGCTGGCGATATGTTGGTGGCCCATGCCCCAAGGTGGCGGTCAACCGGGATGACGATCAAATCATTATTTGAAACGCAATACCGCAAGTACGGACCAGAGGTACAGAATTTCATTGCCAGATATGTGGGCAATTATTCTACCGCCGAGGACCTGACACACGAGGTGTTTATCAACTCCTTCCGGGCAACGCGCGACAAGGATCTGGAAAATCCGCGAGCTTACCTGTTTGCGGCTGCCCGAAACCATGTGATCAACCATTTTCGTACCCGCGCGAACCGGCATTCGAACGCGACGGTAGAGTTTGACGAGTTGGTCCATGGCGGCGACAGTCCGGCAGAAGACCAGCGCATCGAAGCGCGCGATGAACTTAAACAGGTAATCGCGGCCGTTCGCACCTTGCCGCCACGCGCGCAGCAGGCCTTTCTGCTCAATAGATTGCAGCAACTCAGTTATCAGGAGGTTGGGCAGCGCATGGGCATTTCGCCTCGTACCGTGGAAAATCATGTCGCAAAGGCCCTTCTTGTTTGCGCGCGCTATCTGGCAGACAGCCAGCAGGTCACAGGTGTGGACATCGCCAATGAGACAAATAACATCACCGATCTTGCCGTACACCGCAGTAGGCTGAGGTCACAGGCAACGGACCGCTGACAATGAGCAAAAGCGACTTGGAAACATTTGAAGACGTGATGGAAGAAGCCAGCAAGTGGCTGGCACGTGAGCGTGCGGGCGATATGACGGATATTGAGCAACAGGAGCTTGAAACCCTGCTTGAGCAGAATGAAGCCTTTGCCATTGCGTACCTTGACCTGCTCAGGGCGGACAAGGCGTTCGATAGCGTTGCGGGTAAACACGGCGGCGAACTTCTCGCCGCAATGGCGCCTGATCTTTCTGCGTTGCTGGAGCAAAAGGAAGAGACCCCCGCAGCTCCGCGTCCATGGTGGCTGCCGTCTCCGCGCAGCTTTGGCTGGGGGGCTGCCGTTGCAGCATCCCTGATGGCACTGCTTATCGTATCGATTTCCTTTTTTGACAGTGGGCCGATGTCGTCCTCTTACGAAACACGGGTCGGTGAAAGCCGTACTATCATGTTGAAAGACGGGTCTGTCATTACACTGAATACCGATACCCGCCTTTCTGTTGCTCTGGCGGCTGAGGAACGGCGTATCCTGCTTGAAAAGGGAGAGGCTTATTTCGATGTTTCGAAAGACAAGGCCCGGCCCTTTGTTGTTGTGGTAGGCAATGAGGTGGTTCGCGCCGTGGGGACCGAGTTTAATGTTCGCCGCCGTGCTGACGTGACAAATGTCATGGTCACGGAAGGCGTGGTCGAGGTGAAGAAGAACGTACCAGCTAGTGCACAAGGGGATGTATCCGAGTTGCTGCCGGTGCCGGTGTCCCTTACCGTCGGCAGTGACCTGACGGTCGACCAGGACGGTGTTCGGACTACCACGCTCAGCACCGAAGAGTTGGCGCAGCGCACCTCCTGGCGTCGTGGTATGCTGCACTTCAAGGCTGAACGCCTTGATACTGTTGTGCGTGAAATCCAGTATTATGTCGACAAGGAAGTCATTATCGCGAGCGATGATGTGGCTGACCTGATGGTGGGCGGGTCGATTAACACGCAGAACGTCGCTTCCTTCCTCAAAGGGCTTGAGGTGAATTTCCCCGTGAGCGTGATTGAGCGCGATAGCGTGATCATCATTAGTTTTAAGGACAAGCGGGAACAGGAAACCACAGCATCAAACCTTGCCATCGCGCTCTAGTCCCTGTTTCATAAGATGAGTAAGCACCTGCTGTGGGGCACCGCGCGATAATTGAGACCGGGGCGAAATGTGTGAGACTTAGGCTTGTTTATATAATGGCGCTGGCGACCGTAGTGACGTCTGTGCTGTTGTATGCCGCACCTGATGCGCGGGCTGGGGCCGGTCCCACTATTCAATGGACCATAAAAAAAATCGAGAAAGCGGAAAACCGCGCCAGCCGTGCGGCGGACAAGAAAAAATGGGTTCTTGCAATTCGCCATGGCGAAAAGGCGCTGGAGGGTTTGCGGGCGCGCGGCGAGCAAAATACCCCGCGCTATATTCAGACGTTGTTAAAAGTAACCGGTTTTTACAGCCAATCGGGGCGCCTTGGGGAAATTGAAGCGCGGGTCGAACAGGCCTATAATCAGGCGCGGGCCTTGCTTGGGCCAGCGCATGTCCTGACCCGTGAGGCTCGTGCGTTTTATTACGCACGGCTTGTCGTGCGCAAAGATTATGCTTCGGCAATCCGGTTGGTGCAGGACGCGATGGCTGTTCTTGGCACGACCATGGATGAAGACTATCGTCGCCACCGCTACCTCAAACATCTCTATTCGCTCTATGGCCTCACAGGCGAACTGGCTCTGGAGGAAGACGCACTAAAGCGTTTTCTCGCTCTCGACGCGCGCCTGTACGGCAACGCAGTTGAGGACAACGGAGAAATCATCCAGAACCTCGCCAACAATTATTGTCGCCAGGGCAAGCTGGCTGAATTTGAAAGCTTGCGGGCGCAACACGGTCTTGCTTTTGTTTGCCGGTAACATGCCGGGCATTTTTTTGCCAGCCAAGAAGTTCAAACCTGAGGCCGGCACCAGCGCCAGCGCGCGGAAAAGATGGCGTGCAGTAAGGTGTGGTTAACACTATCTGTGATAGTATGCTTGATATACCGGTTTTCGGGAGTGACGAAGGCGCTGTAATTGAGCAAGTTGACGATTTTTCTGGCCACGATGCTGGCGGTGTTGTGTGCCGCGCCTGCAACCCTTCTCCCCGCCCCCCTGTCTGGTGCCGCCTTCGGCACAGACGCCGGTGCGGAGGGCGAGACCGCTGGCGAGCCCCTCGACGCTGTTTTTGGCACCAGTTGGGGCATGACGCTCGCACTGGATGGTACCGGTTTTTACAATGAACTGATTGGGCATGTGCTGCCGCTTGTCACGGACGAGGCTGCTGCAAACGGCAGGGCTTATGTTCCTCTGCCATATAAACGCGCAAAAATGCAGTTTGAAATACTGGAAAACAGCTGCATCTATCCCGCCACCATTGAACATCTCCGACGTGGTCAGGATATAGATAACCGGCAGGAATATATCGAGACCTCGCCCATGCTGGTGGTGGAAAGCCATATATTCAGCCGCCCCGGCATGCCACCGTTGACCAGCATGGACGCGCTGGCAAACCGCACTGTGGCCTATCCCAATGGTTCCTCCCTTCCTGTCGTGTTGAAGGATTATAATATCAGGTTTGTTCCCACGACGGATGAAAACACCAAAGCCCGTATGCTGATCGCGGGCAGGGTCGACCATATGTCCGGCTCGCTGCCGGATAATATATTTGTTTTTCAGGCACTCGGCCACCCATTGCCGCCCTATAACCCGGACCTGTCTTTGCTGAAGGTAGGGGTTGGTATCGTCTGTCACCGCAACGGGAAAAACGAAGCCTTTGTGGCTGCGGTGAATGCGGTACTGGCGAAGCCGCATATGCGGCAGAAGATGGAGGTATTCCTGCGGGACAAGGGGGTGGCGCAGCGTTTCCTGCCGCCGCACGTCGTCAAGGCCGCAGGTGCGGAGTAGGCGCGGCGTGTCGGGTGCAGCGCTGATATAGTTTCATTCATAACCTTCTGTTTACCGCATACCGGATGCGTTTTATCGCATCAGCCAAGACGATCGTATGGCGGGCTTCTATGGTGACCATACCAAGCACCGAGTGATGACAGCTCCAGCAGCAAAAAGACCGGAACGGCCCGAGCAACGACCCGAGTAACGGCAGGAGCGAGGATAAGAATACAGAGGGGTAGCCAGTGGCTTGCCCGTAATATCTGCTAACCTTTCCATACGGCGTTCCTTTTCGGGGGCGCCGTTTGCTTTTTCGCGCGATGGACCTTGTTTCGCGGTTGACCATCCCTTATCTTTTTGGTGATAGACAGGTGCCTGTGGCATAGGCGCACGACCTATCTGTGCCCAATTTCGAAAGAACCTGACCACGTGTCCCAGACACCTCACCACCGCCGCTCTTTTTTCGCCCTGACCCTGTTGGTGGTGGTGATGACGGCGTTTGCCGCTCTCGCTGGTCCGGCACCGGTCGCACGCATGGGCAGCGGCGAAGGCGTGTCGGCAAACTTCGGCCCGGTACAACACATCACCGATGCTGCGAACGCGACCACCCAGTTCATCGCACGGCAGCAGAACACAGCCCCGCATAACAATGGTCAAGCCCGCAGTGCTGGCAGTGCAGCCGACACGGACCCCTATGATGACCTTTTTCCCGGCCTGATCACGGGCGCAGCACTTGATTTGCTCGTGCAGGGTGATGGTTACGGCGCGTTACCGCGCGTGATAAAAGATGCGCGGTATGGCCGTGCGCAGGCACAGCCCCGGGCACCCCCGTCCCGAGGATAGCTGATATCAGCAACATTTAACTGCACACATAGGCCAAATCGCGGCGCAGCCAGTTCGGGCGCTCGCTTTTGGCCGTCAGACCAATTCTGTTCATGGGGATAACCATGGTTTCATTATTTTTTCGTTCGCCGCGCCTCTGTCGCGGTGCCGGGCACCCGGTGCCGGGCTTTTCATATGCGTTGCGCTCTGCCCTGCTGGAAGGGAGGGCAGCATGACCGACCTCACAAAAGCGCCCGCGCGTCGGCGGTGGGAGCCCGGTGCCCTGGCGGGCGCTGTCGCCATGACAGTGTTCCTGTGTTCTGAAGTGGCGGTGTTGCTGGCCACGGTTTGTTACATGTTCACATCAGGCTGGGTACAGCAGGCTGGGTATGTGCTGTCTGCGGTGCTGACTGTTTATACCATTATTGTGTGTTTCAGGCAGGCGTATGCAATGGAAATGGCGTTGCTTGACCGCAAGCTCGTTCCCGGTGCCCCCCGCGACGACCAGGATGCACGGTCAACGGCTGAAGGGACATGAAAACAAGCGTGGGGGCTGGGCTCAAGGCCACAGCCCCCGGCGTCGTTGCTTGCGGTTAGCGTAAACGCCCCAGGGCCAATGTCTGTGATGATGGGGTAAGGGATATTGGCCCAGCCTTTTCAGTATTGCGGAAGCAGCCCGACAAGGAAAGGCAAGTTCGTCAATATCACTAATAAGTGAATATAATAAACCATAGCGATAGTGTGACCGCCATATGGTAAGCCGGGGAGCCTCCCTTATCATTCAGGGTGGTTCCCCGGCCTGATCACCAGCCGATCCCTCGGCCCGGACTTGAGGAGGCAACACCAGCTTCGCAGGTCAGGACTTTCGTTGGGGCCGAGGTCCTGCCCGGGGGCGGGCAAGTGTTCATCCGGGTGCGGTAAAAAAGGGGGAAACCGCAACTGGTTCACCTGTGTCTGTCCCTATGACGCATGACAGCGGCATTTTGGGAATGTCCGGCCACCTTTTTGGGTGCTTTTTCAGGCGGTGTTATGTGTGCGGGCGCAGGCGACCCGATGTGCTGTCGTCCTGTCTTGCGCAGGCGGTGTGCCAGCCGTTTTAAACGGCGGATGCGCATGGCCTCACGGTAGATCGCGGCGCTGACCATCAGCACAGCAAGACTGTCACGGCGGTCGCGGAAGCCTGAGCGCACTTCAACAAGCCATAAAATACGGCGTTTCGGGTTTGCGGGCAGGCGCTGGCCCTCCATGAAAAACTCCTGAAACCAGCCCCTGAGTGTCAGGGTCGTGATGCCGGGTGCAAGTGCTGCGGCCAATCGCCAGTGATGGCGCCGCCCCAAAGCACGGGAAGCGGCCGTAATACGTAATGAGCGGTCGGGACTGCGGGATGACGGCAAGAGCGGAGTCCTTTCTGCCGGGCGGCGTTCTGTTCAGGTACGCAGCGCCGCGCGTGGCGGACAAGGGGGGAGGAACCCTTGTCCGCCGTGGCGCGGTCGCAACTGCACCAAAGCCTGCGCTTACCACCTGCCCGGCCCACACAGGGGCGCGGCGGGGAAGCGTTATGCAGGCGCCAGCAACCGCACGCAGCAGTGGGGCGAATACAGCCGTGCCAAAGGCATGCTGTAACCGCAGGTGGCGTCCAGGCTGGCCTTGGGGGCATGCCGTTGCCTGGATCCCGGGGGTTTGGAGCCTGTGGTGTGCGCCGTATGGCGTATCACAGTGCCGGATGCGGCTTTTCCGCAGCGTGCAGAAACGCGCCCCAGGCGATGCTCTTCACCTCACCGCTTTCGTCGGTGCTGGTGAGACAAAATTACGAATAATGTAAATTATTGTCAATGCGAAAATTACGAAAAACGAAAATATTTATCGCTCTCAAAAACCGAAGGTTGGTATCACTCGTACAAACTTGGTGTTAAACTGCAGGCGTGGGGGTCTTGGAGATGGCATGCTCTTCAGACGATTGACTGCGCTGTTGGTCTTGGCGATTTTGCTGCTGGCATTCGGTGTGTCTCTGCTGCTGGAGCAGACAACATTCTCGACGTCAACGGATGATGCCGGGAAGCGGGCAGACCGGGGCGACACGCCGCACGGTGACACGGCTGCGGCTATCACGCTATATCGTCCGATCAGCTACTATACCAGCGGTGGGGGCAGTTTCAGCGGTGCGCTAGCCGAAAACACCGGGGCGGAGCGCGCCCTGACGGCGCTGCTAGCGCGTCTTGGCGCACAGGTAAACGTGCGTTATGTACCGCTCAGGCGTGCCTTTGGGCGGTATGCTTCCAGCACAGACGCCTGCATCGTCGTTCCCTCAAAGGGGGACGGGGAAAGGGATATCGCGTCAGAGATATATTACCGCAACCCCTTCTGGATTTATGTGCTGAAATCCAGCGGTATCACGTCTTTTCAGCAGCTTGAGAGTTACGGCATGATCGACGGTGCGGATGCTATCACGGGCCGTGTTCTATTCCCCGGGCTTGAGCGCACCTACGCCCCCAATTTCCAAAGCCTGATTGCCATGCTACGGTCAGGGCGGGTGCAGGCGATCCCCCTGGGGGAACTGGCTATCCTGAACGAGCCTGATATCGACGATGACCTTATGCGGCTGGATGAAAATCCCTACCTTTATCTGGACATGCGGTTGCGGTGCAAACGATCACCGCGCACGCAGGCATTGATTGATGAGGTGAACGCGGTGCTGGCGACCAAGCCCTAGTGCGGTTTGATCATCCGGGTGTGTACCCACATCACGCCGCCCACAATATTCCCGATACCAAGACCCTTGTGTCCTTCAGGGACAAGCGCATCCGGCAGGATGGAAAAAGCAAAGCTTTCGCTGGGCTCGGCGGCGTCTTTCGCGGCGCGTAGCATATCCTGCCCGCCAGCGGTTTTTACATATTGCCGCAGCACGTGTCGCCCGTCCGGCAGCTTCAGCACAAACAGTGCGCCGGGCGCGATAGGGACAAAATGCACCTTGGGGTCGGCCGTGATAACAAGGCTGCCTTCAGTGACCTGATCCCCCATGGAGCCGTCACCCATGA
>NZ_JBLXGZ010000043.1:0-27937 GCF_048260245.1 Kordiimonas sp.
GCGTGACCGGACAGGTTGACAAGTTCTCGCCGGGCTCGACCAAAATTCAGATCGATATTGACCTGTCGTCGGTGAATAAAAACGTGCCGGTGGATATTCCGGTTATCGCTGACGCAGGGCGTGCGCTCAAACGTCTTATTGAGATATGGAAAGAGCAGGGCTATAGCAAAGCACAGCCTGACCTCGCGCCGTGGTGGCAGCAGATAGACGAATGGCGCGCCAAGAAGTGCCTTGCCTACACCGATAGTGATGAGGTGATCCTGCCGCAAAAGTCACTGGAACGCCTCGCGCATTTCACCCGTGACAAAGACGCCATTATCTCCACTGAGGTGGGGCAGCACCAGATGTGGGCGGCGCAGTTCCTTGGCTTTGAGAAACCCAACCGCTGGCTGACGTCTGGCGGGCTTGGCACCATGGGCTATGGCCTGCCTGCCGCCGTGGGTGCACAAATCGCCCACCCTGACCGGCTGGTAATTGATGTGTCGGGTGAAGCCTCGTTCCAGATGAACCTGCAGGAACTGGGCACCATCGCGCAATATGAACTGCCGGTGAAAATTTTCATCATGAACAACGAATATATGGGCATGGTGCGCCAGTGGCAGGATCTTTCCTATGATGGCCGCCGCTCGCACAGTTATTCCGAAAGCCTGCCGGACTTCGTCAAACTGGCGGAAGCTTACGGCATCAAGGGCATTGTGGTCGAAGACCCGGCCAAGCTTGACGACGCGATTCAGGAGATGATCAACCACGATGGCCCGGTCCTGATGGATTGCCGTGTGGCGAAGATGGAAAACTGTTTCCCGATGGTGCCGGCGGGTGCCGCCCATAACGAAATGCTGCTTTCAGGCGACGTGATCGACAAGCCAAAAGATGATGACGCGCTCGCGGTCGTTTAATCTGGCTCACAGGCGATAAAACGGTAAACTGACAAGCAGAAAGACAACTGACAGATGGACGGCTCCATGAAAGAGATTGGCCAGATTGCCCGGCACACTATCAGCGTTATTGTTGATAACGAAGCGGGCGTGCTTGCACGTGTAACCGGCCTGTTTTCAGGCCGTGGCTATAACATTGAAAGCCTGACTGTGGCGGAAGTGGACAACACCGGTGAGCGTTCACGCATCACGGTGGTGACATCGGGTACCCGCATGGTCATTGAACAGATCAAGGCACAGCTTGACCGCCTTGTGCCGGTGCACAAAGTGGCAGACCTGACGATCGACGGTGCTTATGTGGCGCGCGATATGGCGCTGGTGAAGGTGACGGGCACGGGTGAAAAGCGCGTGGAAGCGTTGCGCCTTGCCGATACCTTCCGTGCCCGTGCGGTCGATGCGTCGGTGAACAGCTTTATTTTTGAGCTCACAGGGTCGACCGACAAGATCGACGCCTTTGTGGAACTCATGAGCGACCTTGGCCTCGTCGAGGTGGCGCGTACGGGGGCGGTTGCGCTCTCTCGCGGGCCTGGCGGGCTTTAAAACTGAAACGGCGGGCCTTGGCCCCGGTATGGATAATGATGAATAGGGGCTGGCCCCCGGTTAGAGGAAAACTAGACTATGCGTGTTTATTTTGACAGTGATGCAGACGTAAATCTCGTTAAAGACAAGACCGTTGCGATCGTCGGCTACGGTAGCCAGGGCCATGCCCATGCCGCCAACCTGCGTGACAGCGGCGTTTCCCGCGTGATTGTCGCGCTGCGTGAAGGCTCCGGCACTCGCAAGAAAGCCGAAGCTGCCGGCTTTGAAGTGATGACCGCAGGTGAAGCCGCCAAGGAAGCGGATATGGTAATGATGCTCGCACCCGATGAGCATCAGGCCAAAATTTACGCTGACGAACTGGTGGATAACCTGAAGGAAGGCGCGGCGCTGATGTTTGCGCACGGCCTGAATATTCATTTCAGCCTTATTGAGCCGCGCGCCGACCTTGACGTGATCATGGTGGCACCGAAGGGCCCTGGCCATACCGTGCGGTCGCAATATGCGCAGGGCAAGGGTGTGCCGTGCCTTATCGCGGTACATCAGGATGCGTCGGGCAAGGCACATGACCTGTGCCTTTCCTATGCTTCCGGCATTGGTGGCGGCCGTTCCGGCATTATTGAAACCAATTTCCGCGAAGAATGCGAAACTGACCTGTTTGGTGAGCAAGCCGTGCTGTGTGGCGGTGTGTCCGAGCTGATCAAGGCCGGGTTCGAGACCCTGACCGAAGCCGGTTACGCGCCTGAGATGGCATATTTCGAGTGCCTGCATGAAGTGAAGCTGATCGTGGACCTGATCTACGAAGGTGGTATCGCCAACATGCGTTACTCGATCTCGAACACGGCTGAATATGGCGACTATAAAACCGGCCCACGTATCATCACTGATGAAACCAAGGCTGAGATGAAACGCGTGCTTGAGGATATCCAGCAGGGCCGTTTCGTCAAAGACTTCATTGCCGACAACCTCGCCGGCAACCCAGAGCTTAAAGCCCACCGCGGCCTTGCCGAACGCCACCCGATTGAAGAGGTCGGCACCAAACTTCGTGGCATGATGCCATGGATGAAGGAAGGCAAGCTCGTCGACAAGGCGAAAAACTGATCCCCTTAGACACTCTTGCACCAAGAGGCTTACGGGCGATCCCATATGGGGTCGCCCCTTTTTTACTAAAGTTGGCGCAGGACGCGGAAGCCGAACATGCTTAGGCCGCTTCTATTTGAGCCGCCTCGACGGCTGCTGGCTCGAGCCTGTCCTGCATGTATTGCAGAATAGGCGCCGCCTCTCACGACGTGGACTGTGCATCCATGTTGGTTGTTGGCTGCACCGTTTGGTGCAATTTTTTCCAAGGAGGTGCTATAGCAGTCGGCGGTCCATTCCATAACGTTTCCTAGCATATCGTGCAGTCCAAATGGGTTTGCTGGATACTGCCCAACCGGTTGAGGCTTTTGTCCATGGATACGAAGCCGTTTGCCCATACAGCCACGGCAGTTAGCATTATCTATACCGACTTCGTCCCCCCACCAAAACACCGTTGTCGTGTTGCCCCTTGCGGCATATTCCCACTCAGCCTCACTCGGTAACCGGTAATGTTCGTCCGTCATGTCTGACAACCAATGGGTGAAGGATAGTGCTTGCTCCCAGCTAACCCAGGAAATGGGCATGCTGATTGTTCTCCAGTACTCAAGGCGCTCAGGCCGGGTGCAGGCTTTGGCGTTAACGCAGGCCATGTATTCGGCAACCGTCACCTCGTATTTCCCGATCGCAAATTTCTGTCGAAAGATGATTTTTCTCTGCGGTAGCTCTGACTTTTTGGCCCATGTGTCATAGACGCGGGCACCCATTAATAAATCTCCAGCCGGAAGCGTCACCATCTCCGGGCAGGTGTCACAGTCCTTGAATGTATCGCCCGGTTTCAGGGTTTCACTGGCGATAGCATTTCCGCTAGTCAGCAATAGTGCCGCAGCAATGGTGAATATGCGCATAGAATGCCCCTAATCTTGACTCCTTGTAATTCATCACAGCGCGTCTGATGCGTCAACTTTGGGCATGACAATTAGTATTTCCTTGCTAAAGTCCAGCCATGACTGAGATTTTGCCCATCAAAACTGACCGCCTGATCATCCGCGCTTTCCGCGAAGATGACGCGGTGGCGTTTTATGACTGGCGTAATGACGCCGAGGTGGCGCGTTATACGCTTTGGGATTTCCCCTACCCGATGGAGCGCGCGTTGGCGCTGGCGCGCAAGATGGCGACGGCGGTGCCGTTCGCCGAGGGGCAGTCCTACCATCTGATCATTGAAGAAGCGGCGACGGGCGCGCCTGTTGGCCATGTCGGCATTGGCAACGGCAAGCCAAGCCCCGGCACCGCGCGGCTCAGCTATAGCCTTAGCAGGGCCGCGCAGGGCAAGGGCTATATGACCGAAGCGCTCAGGGGGATTTTGCCTGCGCTCATTCAGCCGTTTGGCATCCATACCTTCGCCACCGACATCGATGTGCGCAACCCGGCGTCGGGCCGCGTGCTGGAGCGTCTTGGCTTCCGGGCCGGGCCGGTGCATAAGCAGCGCACGCTTGTGCGCGGGGAATGGTGCGATGAAATTGACTATGAAGTCAGCGCGGCAGAGCTGCTTGCCCATGTGTCACAATAGTTTCACTTGTGACTTTTTGTAATAAAATTTCTCCAAATACCGCCTTGCGAAAACAAAATAATCTGTTAATCCTTGAATATTGACAGATTGCACAAGGAAACTGCGGCTGATGCAGCCACAAGGTCACAGAAAAGCAAAGGCAATTGCGATTGCGCGGTCCCGGTCCCGGGATGCGGTTTTTGCACGCCTGGCAGCTCTGGGTGGTTCTGCGCTTTTCCTGTCGCTACTCCTACTATTCGCGGCTGGCCGACTTACCGGCCCTTGAGCACGACGGCAGACGGTGTTTTGCATCGCGGTGCTTGAGGGAAATGCCACTGATTCCACATATTCATCAGTCTTGTACCTTTAGAAATTGGGAATACCGCCATGTCACACAGCGAAGCCAACCGTGTGCGAATTTTCGACACCACCTTGCGCGACGGTGAGCAATCACCCGGCGCCTCCATGACACTTGAAGAAAAACTTCAGATAGCCAGCACGCTGGAAGCCATGCGCGTTGACGTGATCGAGGCAGGTTTTGCCATTGCCTCCAACGGTGATTTTGAATGCGTCAACCAGATTGCACGGCAGGTGCAGAACTCGACCGTCTGTTCGCTGGCGCGTGCCGCACTTGGCGACATTGACCGTGCGGGCGAGGCGCTCAAACCCGCGAACTCGGGCCGTATTCACACCTTCATTGCCACCAGCCCGCTGCATATGAAATACAAGCTGCAGATGGAGCCTGAGGCAGTGATCGACGCGATCCACAAGTCCGTGAGCCATGCCCGTGGTTTGATCGACGATGTGGAATGGTCGGCCGAGGACGCCACGCGTACGGAAATTGATTTCCTGTGTCGCGCGGTGGAAACCGCGATCAAGGCTGGGGCTACTACCATCAACCTGCCGGACACCGTGGGCTATGCCACGCCGGAAGAATATGCCGCCATGTTCCGCACAGTAACCGAACGCGTGCCGGACGCCGACAAGGCGATCTTCTCCACCCATTGTCATAACGACCTTGGGCTTGCTGTTGCCAACTCGCTCGCGGGTGTGGCGGGCGGTGCGCGCCAGATTGAATGCACCATTAACGGCATCGGCGAACGCGCCGGGAATGCCGCGATGGAAGAGGTGGTGATGGCGCTCAAGACACGGGGCGACATCATGCCATACCACACTCGTATCGTCAGTGAAGAGATCATGCGCACCAGCCGCCTTGTCTCTACTGTCACGGGCTTCACGGTGCAGAACAACAAGGCCATTGTGGGTGCCAATGCCTTCGCGCATGAAAGCGGCATCCATCAGGACGGCATGCTCAAAAACGCCGAAACCTATGAAATCATGACGCCAGAATCGGTTGGCGTGACCAAATCTGTGCTGACGATGGGCAAACACTCCGGCCGCCATGCCTTCGCCGACAAGCTGAAGGATCTGGGCTATGAGCTGGGTGATAACGCCTTTCAGGAGTGTTTCCGCCGTTTCAAGGAGCTCGGGGACCGCAAGAAAAATATCTATGACGAAGATATCGTGGCACTCGTGGATGACGAAGTGGCCACATGGTCGAACCGCTTTCAGGTTATCTCGCTCAATACCTATTCGTCATCGAACGGTGAAGCAGTGGCCAACCTCACCATGGCGATTGACGGCGACAAGAAAAAGACCGTCACGTATGGCTCCGGCCCGGTAGATGCTGCCTTCAATGCGATCAAGGACCTCATCGACATGGAGCCGCATTTGCAGCTTTTTCAGGTGCATGCGGTCACGCATGGTACCGATGCGCAAGCCGAATGCACCGTGCGGCTTGAAGAAGGCGGACGCACCGTCAACGGGCAGGGCGCGCATGAGGACACAGTCACGGCGGCCGCACGGGCCTATGTATCTGCGGTGAACAAGCTGCTCGTGAAACGTGAGAAACAGGCGCCGGGTGCGGTGGCTGCACAGGAGGTCAGTACCACAAGAGGCATTATAAGGGCGGCTTGCGGGCCGCCTTTTTATTTGTCTGTTTCGCTTGCCGAAAATCTGAAAGTGCTTATGTCTAGCAAAAGATAAAAGGGGTACGCATGACCGGTTTCAGGTTTCTTGACAGACATTTTGCCGGGGTGGACCCCCGCCTTGTGATGGCTTTTTTTCTGATGGCTGCGCTTCTGCTTGCCCAAGTTGTCTTCGCCGTGGTTGGCGGCCTCCTTGCGGCGGCATTTGGCGTTGAAGATGTCACCGGTTTTGTATTCCCGCTTGCGCTTATGGGGGCGAATGCTGTTTGTTTTACCCTAATATGGCGTCACCTGCACGCGCCGCAGCCTCCCGCACTGGCAAGTATCGGCTTTGCTTCCAGCCGGGTCAGCCTTGGCACAACGCTCGCTTTTGTGCTGCTGCTCTACCTGGTAGCTGCGATGCTGGCAGGGCTTTATGTCCAGCTTGTTGATTATGAGGGCCAGCAGGCGACGACAGAGATGATAATGGAGGCAGGCAGAAACAACCTTTTCGTCAAAGTCTTGATGATAATCGCTGTTGTGGTGCTTGGACCGGTGATTGAGGAAGTCATCTTCCGCGGTTATCTGCAGTCTGCGCTGGCAGACCGGTTCGGTCCGGCCATAGGCATCTGCGGCGGCGCGCTCATATTCGGCGCCTTTCATTTCCAGCCCGAAGCCTTCCCGCTATTGGCGCTGATCGGCGCGGCATGCGGTATCGCCTATCATGTCACCCGGTCGCTTTGGCCAGCTATTCTGCTGCATATCATGAATAACGCGGCTTTTATTGTCGGCCTGTTTTATTTGGAAGCCACCCCCTGAATCCTGTAATCTGTCGTTCCTTTGTGGAAGGATGGAAGCATGAGCAGATTAGCGGATAAAGAACCCGACTGTACCACATCGGGCTGCCCCGAGCCGGTCGAGATGGTCATCATCCCGCGCACCAGCGACATTGGTGGCTTTATGGTCGAACGCGCTTTACCGTCGCGCAAAAAACGCATGATCGGTCCGTTTGTGTTCTGGGACCAGATGGGGCCGGGCGAGTTTCTGACCGGGCAGGGCATTGACGTGCGGCCTCATCCGCATATCGGCCTGTCAACTGTCACCTATCTGTTTGGCGGTACGCTGGACCACCGCGACAGCCTTGGTACCCATGTGACGATCAAGCCCGGTGCGCTCAATCTCATGCGGGCCGGCAGTGGTATTGTGCATTCCGAACGTACAGGCCCTCAGGACCGGGCCCGGCCATCTACACTATACGGCATCCAAAGCTGGCTCGCGCAGCCCATAGCGCTTGAAGACAGCGCGCCGACGTTTGAACATTTTGGTGCAACCGAGTTGCCGACGCTGGATAGCGAGGGCATCACCGCCCAGCTTATCCTTGGGCGAGCCTTTGGCCTTGAAAGCCCGGTGACGCTTGATTGGGATACGCTCTATGCCGACGTGAAGCTGGCGCCCGGTGCGCTGCTGCCGGTACCGCGAGAGACCGAAGAGCGCGGCATTTATATTGTGCGCGGGAACGTGGAGATCGCTGGTATGACTTATACACAGGGTCAGATGATCAGCGTCAGGACGGGGGCTGAACTTACTATCAAGGCGCTAGCTGACACCCACCTTATGCTGCTGGGCGGCGCTGTCATGGATGGCCCGCGATATGTGTGGTGGAATTTTGTCGCCTCATCGCGGGAGCGAATCCGTGACGCAGCGGAGCGCTGGCAACACCAAAGCTTCGCAAAAGTACCCGGCGACGAGCAGGAATTTATTCCCTCGCCTGATATTGCTACGATTGACCGCATCAAAGCCTGATGCGGGCCTTTGAGACGTGGCGGGGGACAATTCGCAAGCCCTTGAAAATGGCTAAAATTTTATCGGCGGGGCGCAGGTCGGCGTGAATTTTCTGCGCAACCGTCTTCAAATCACAAAATATAGTGCAAACGACGTGCTTGCCCCTTGTGTCTTGGCCATATCTGGCCCATAACCGCATAAACGGGAGGGTCACAATTGGCCCCGAGAGTAACAGAAATTTAAGAGGGTTAAATGCTTTCGAAGCTTCTTGGCGTGTTTTCATCTGACATGGCGATCGACCTCGGTACGGCAAACACGCTGGTGTATGTTAAAGGCCGCGGCATCGTGCTGAATGAACCATCTGTGGTTGCGATCAAAAGCGAGCACGGCCGAGACCGTGTGCTGGCGGTTGGTGATGAGGCTAAGCTTATGTTGGGCCGGACACCAAGCGGGATTCAGGCCATTCGCCCGCTCAGGGATGGTGTGATCGCCGACTTCCATGTTGCGGAGCAGATGATCAAGCACTTTATTCTGAAGGTACATAACCGCTCATTTGCCAGCCCGCAGGTTGTTGTCTGTGTGCCCTCGGGATCGACAGCGGTTGAGCGCAAGGCCATCCAGGAATCGGCGGAGCAAGCCGGTGCGCGGAAAGTATATCTGATCGATGAACCGATGGCTGCGGCGATTGGCGCAGGCTTGCCGGTGACAGAACCACAAGGTTCGATGGTTGTCGACATCGGCGGTGGCACAACCGAGGTTGCTGTGCTCTCGCTCTCTGGCATTGTGTTTGCCACCAGCGTGCGCGTTGGCGGCGATAAAATGGATGAAGCCCTCATCGGTTACATCCGCCGCAACCACAACCTGCTCATAGGCGAAGCCACGGCTGAGCGGATCAAAAAGGAAATCGGTACGGCACTGGTGCCGGAAGATGGGGTCGGTAGCACGATGATCATCAAGGGGCGCGACCTGATGAACGGGGTGCCGAAGGAACTTGAGATCAACCAGCTTCAGGTCGCTGAAGCCCTCTCTGAGCCTGTAAGCCAGATTGTTGAGGGTGTTAAAGTCGCGCTTGAGCAAACTGCCCCGGAACTTGCGGCAGATATCGTTGATCTTGGTGTTGTGCTGACAGGTGGTGGCGCGCTTCTGAAGGATATGGATACCGTGATCCGCCGTGCGACCGGCTTGCCTGTCACAATTGCGGAGGAACCGCTGACCTGTGTGGCTTTGGGCACGGGCCGCGCTCTTGAAGATCCGGCGCTGCGTATGGTGTTGATGGAAAACTATTGATCGTCACCAGCGTTCCCGACACACGCGTTTTGGGAGATTGACCCCTGGTCCCGACACTTCATTCCGGCAATTTGGCTTCCAGCACCCGCTTGCGCCGAGGTGGGCGTGGACGGGAGGTCATGTGGCTTTATATGCTTGTCGCAGTGGTCCTGTTGGGACTGGAAGGCACCGGGCAGGGGATACCGCGACAAATACGGGCATACGCAAATGATTTTGTCTCGCCTGTTCTGAGGCTTCTTGAACAACCAATCAGGGCTGTACAGGCAGGTCTCGAGCGCATTGCTGGCGTTGGCGATATCTATCTTGAAAACGAAACTCTTCGTGATGAAAACGATCGCCTGCGCCAGTGGCGCGAAGCCGCGATGCAGCTAAGCCGTGAAAATGAGCGCTTGCGCCAGATGCTTAAGGTTCCGGGGCGCGAAGTGCCTCCCGCCGCCACAGCGCGGGTTATCGGTGTCGGAGGAGGGGCGTTTGAACGTAATGTCCTCATTAGCGCCGGTGCCAGCGACGGGGTGCGCCGGAACCTGCCGGTTGTGGATGAAAGCGGCGTCATCGGGCGCACTATTCAGGTGGGACGCTGGACAAGTCGGGTACTTCTTGTCACTGACCTTAACAGCCGCATCCCCGTCCGGTTGGAGCGCACGGGCGACCTTGCAATTGCCGAGGGGCAAAACGAGCCCTTCCTCATGCTGCGTTTCCTTGCAGAGGAAATACGCGTCAAGGAAGGCGACAGATTGCTGACCTCTGGCCATGGTGGTGTTTTCCCGCCTGACCTGCCCGTTGCCCGCGTCAGCGATATCAGTGAAGGTTATATCCGTCTGGAGCCACTTGGTATTCTTGGCAAGCTCGATTATGTGCGCGTACTGGATTATCACGCGGTGCCTGACGAAGATGCAATTGAATTGCCCGAGGAGCCCGCAGCGAAAACGGACACGACGGAGGACGTGCAGTGACTCCACGTCGCCCGGTCATAACAAAGTTTGGCTTTGCCGGCCTTTTCCCGGTCTTTATAACCTTCCTTATGGCGGCGTTGATGCTCTTGCCCATCGGGACAGGGGCGGCGAATATCGCCATGCCGCATCTGGTGTTGATTTCGGTGTTCTACTGGTTGTCATCCCGGCCGCTTCTGATGCCCTATGGGGCATGCGCCATCTTGGGTTTCTTTCTGGACCTTTGGCTTGATGTGCCCTTGGGGCTCAATATGGTCCTGTTGCTTCTGGCGCGTCTGTTTGTCCTCAACCAGTTGAAACATTTCAAGGGACGCAGTCGGGTGGTCCACTGGGCCATATTCACCGTTCTAACGTTTGGTCTTTATGCTTTGTCGTGGATTATCGTGTCGGTTGTCTACGGTGGTTTCTGGCCAGTAAAACCGGTTGTCCTGCAATGGGGGGTGACGGCTTTTTCCTACGCGCCGGTCGCATTTTTGCTGGGGCGCATGCGCCGGATGGTTTTGTAAGGAATGGCACGGGAAGGTTTACGATATCAGGCCTTTTCTCGACGGGCTTTTCTGCTGGCAGGTGTACAGGGGCTGGCTATGACAGCGCTGGGCGGGCGGCTTTATTATCTATCGGTTGTTGAGGGTGACAAGTATAAGCTCAGGGCTGAGAGAAACCGTGTGGCAATCCGGCTGATTGCCCCAGAGCGCGGAGAGATTCTCGATCGTTATGGCCGCAAACTCGCCACCAATCGGCAGGATTTTCGTGTTTTCCTTATACCGGAGCAAGCTGACGAGGTTGCCAACACGCTGGTCAAGATTGGCAATATCGTCAAGCTGGATGAGCGTCGTTTGTCGAGGATCAAGCGTCTGATCAAACGCCAGCGCAAGTTTGTGCCAGTGACAGTAGCGCAAGGTCTGGACTGGGACACCTTTGCGAAAGTGAATGTGGCCGTGCCCGAGTTACCGGGAGTGGTGCCGGACGCGGGGCGGTCGCGGTACTACCCGACAGGCAATGAGATTGCCCACCTTGTGGGCTATACTGCGGCTCCCAACGAAGATGATGTCGCCCTGAACCCGTTATATCAATTGCCGGGTTTCAAGGTTGGCAGGCAAGGACTTGAGCGGCGCTATGAGGACAGATTAAGAGGGGCGGCGGGAACGCGCCGTGTTGAGGTCAACTCTGTGGGGCGCGAAATTCGTGAACTACCGCCACGGCAGGAAGCTGAGGCGGGCGAAAACCTGAATCTGACCATTGACCTCGCGCTCCAACAGTTCACCATCGAGCTGTTAGGCGAGGAAGCCGCAGGTGTTGTGGCTATGGATATCAAGAGCGGTGAGGTTCTTGCCATGGCGTCGGCCCCGACCTATGACCCGAACGAGTTCACCCGCGGGATAAGTACTGAGAACTGGAACGCGCTGCTTAAAGACCCGCGGAAGCCCCTGATCAATAAATGCGTGACAGGCCAGTATCCGCCAGGGTCCACTATCAAGCCGGTGGTTGCACTGGCAGCGCTTGAACACGGCATCGTAAAACCCGAGACTGAATATTATTGCAACGGCAGCCACCGGCTGGGCAATCACACCTTCAACTGCTGGAAGCGCGGGGGACACGGTAGGCTGGACCTGTTGGGCGCTGTTGCCCATAGTTGCGACGTATATTTCTATAAAGTGGCGGAAGAACTGGATATCGATAATATCGCCGATATGGTCTCGCGCTTTGGCTTGGGTGACCTTTTTGATCTCGGGATCGACGGCGAAAAGGCGGGGCTGGTGCCGGACCGAGGCTGGAAGCGGGCTGTACTGAACCAGCCGTGGCATCTTGGCGAGACGCTGAATGTGTCGATCGGGCAGGGTGCCTTGTTGTCGACCCCGCTCCAGCTTGCGGTGATGACATCGCGTGTCGCTTCGGGACGCCGAGTGTTCCCGACACTGGTCAGGACACCTGACGGAACTGCGGGCCAGATGGCGGCATTTGACGCAATGGATGTCAATCCGCTGCACCTGCGTATCGCCCGTCGCGGCATGGAAATGGTGACCGAGCGTGGCGGCACCGCGCATGACTACAGGCGGGCAAAAGACGCCGTGAAAATTGCCGGGAAGTCCGGCACGGCACAGGTGCGGCGCATCAGCAAAGAGGAACGCCTTGAAGGGGTTATCGATAATGATGATCTACCCTGGAATATGCGGGATCACGCCTTGTTTGTAGCCTATGCTCCTGTAGAGGAGCCCGAGATTGCTGTTGCTGTACTGGTGCAGCACGGTGGAGGTGGCTCAAGTGTGGCGGCGCCCATTGCACGCGCGGTTATCGACAAGGCAATGGAAATCAAAGGTGCGCAGCAGGGGGGGGATAACCTGCCTACTGCGGCCGCAGAAGGGGACAGCTGATGGGATCCGCACGCATGTTTGGCCCCCGGCGGGTCGACAAAAATATTTTCCAGCGGCTGGGTGATCTCAACTGGGGCATTGTGCTGCTGAATGTGATGATTGCCGGGGCCGGGTTTGCCATGCTGTATTCTGTGGCCGGCGGCGCTTGGGACCCTTGGGCATCGCGGCAGGCCCTGCGTTTTGTGGGTGCCTTTATCCTGATGCTCGTTATTGCGACGGTGGATATCCGCTATTGGATGGCGTTTGCCTATCCTGCATGGTTCATTGGTCTGTTGCTGCTGCTGGCGGTGGAAATTATTGGCGCTGTGGGTATGGGGGGGCAACGTTGGTTGGATATTGGCTTCATGCGCATTCAGCCGTCAGAACTGATGAAAATTGCTGTGGTCATGGCGCTTGCGCGCTATTTTCATGGTCGAAACTATGACCAGAGCCGCAGCTTGCGGTCGCTGCTTACTCCGCTGGTTATTATAATGGTGCCGGTGGCGCTTGTGGTCCGCCAGCCTGATCTGGGGACCGGGCTGATGATTATAGCCGGCGGTGCCGCCATCCTGTTCCTTGCCGGTTTGCCGGCCTGGTTGTTTATTGCGGCAGGTCTTCTGGTTGCGGCAGCAGTGCCGGTGGGGTGGCAGTTCATGCGGGACTATCAGCGTGACCGTGTGCTGACCTTCCTCAACCCGGAATCCGATCCGCTTGGTGCCGGGTATCAGATCATGCAGTCGAAAATTGCGCTAGGCTCGGGCGGGCTGACAGGCAAAGGCTATCTGGAAGGGACCCAAAGCCAGCTCAATTTTCTGCCCGAGATGAAAACCGATTTTATTTTCACCGTTCTGGCGGAAGAGTTTGGCCTGATTGGCGCCGTGATTGTGCTGGCCCTTTATACCATCGTGCTGGCTTACGGAATGCTTATTGGCATTGGGTGCCGAAGTCAGTTCGGTCGGCTCCTTGCCAGTGGCCTTGCCATGAGTCTATTTCTCTATGTTCTGATTAACGTGGGGATGGTGATGGGGCTGATGCCGGTGGTTGGCGTGCCGCTGCCGATGATCTCGTACGGCGGATCGGCGATGCTGACATGGATGATCTCTTATGGGCTTATCCTGTCTGTGGCAATTCATCGCCATGTGTCCCTTGCCCCAAAGGGAAGCGGCCTTGGTTGAGGCTGCGGCATCTCGGGCCTTGATCAGATAAACCTTTCGCTTATGATCCTCTCAACTAATGAAGAGGGGTTCTTATGAAAAAGTATTTTGCGGGCGTTGCGTTTGCTGCGCTTATGGCTGGTAATGTGTCGGCCGCTGACCTTAAGTCGGACATCGCGGCTGATTATGACTATCTGGAAAAGCTGTATATCCATCTGCATCAAAACCCGGAGCTGTCGCTGCAGGAGGAAAAAACCTCGGCGCGGATGGCGGCGGAACTTGAGAAGGCCGGCTTTGAGGTAACGCGTAATTTCGGCGGCCACGGCGTGGTGGCGGTGATGGAAAACGGGGACGGGCCGACGGTCATGATCCGCGCCGATATGGACGGCCTGCCTGTGCCTGAACAAACTGGCCTCGATTATGCCAGCCAGGCCAAGACGAAGAATGCGGCCGGCGAAACCGTGCCTGTAATGCACGCCTGCGGGCACGATGTCCACATGACCAGCCTCATCGGTACCGCACGTCGCCTTTCTGCGATGAAAGATACGTGGTCGGGGACGCTTGTCATGATCGCCCAGCCTGCGGAAGAACAGGTCAAGGGCGCGGCGGCCATGTTGAAAGAAGGGCTGTTCACCAAGTTCCCCAAGCCGGATTATAACCTGTCGCTGCATGTCAGCCCCGATATCAAGGCCGGGGATATTGGCATGGTCTCCGGCTATGCGCTAGCCAATGTGGATTCTGCTGATATCGAAATTCACGGTGTGGGCGGGCACGGCGCATATCCACACACCACCAAAGACCCCGTTGTGCTTGGCGCATATATCGTCACGGCCCTGCAGACACTTGTCGCGCGCGAGACGTCGCCCTTTGAATCAGGGGTGGTGACCGTGGGGTCCATTCACGCCGGCACCAAGCACAATATCATTTCCAACCGTGCGCATCTGCAGATTACCATCAGGTCCTATAGCGAAGATGTACGCGAAAACCTGAAGGCGGGCATCGAGCGTATCGCACGCGGGCAGGCGATTGCCTTTGGCCTGCCCCACGAACTGATGCCCGAGGTCAGTTTCTCGGAAGGTACGCCGTCGACCTATAATACCCCGGAACTGACAGCGCGAATCTATAAAGCGCTGGATGAAAAACTGGGTGATGAACATGTTTATGACGGCAAGCCGGTGATGGCTGCGGAAGATTTTTCGCTGTTTGGCCGCACGGAAGACAAGATACCAAGCCTTATGCTTTGGCTTGGTGCAACGCCAGCCGAGACGATGGAAGCGGTCGCCAGGGGCGAGGCAAAGGCGCCGGGGCTTCATTCGCCTTTTTTCAAGCCGGACCGTGAACCCACGTTGAAGGGCGGTGTTGAAGCAATGACCCAAGCCGCGCTTGAGTTGTTGGGTAAATAAAGCCGAGAGAAAGGCGGGTGCAACAGGCGTCCGCCTTTCTGCTTGGGGCTGGAAACGTTAGTGGATAACGTATAGACTATTACTTGATAGGAACCGACTGAAGGAAGACCCGTGGGCCATTCACACGCACATGACCATAGTGTTTGCATTGAGACCGCTATTGCTGAAGCGGAGCGCCTGTGTGCGGAACGGGGGTCGCGGTTTACCGACTTGCGGCGGCGTATCCTGAAGATGATCTGGCAGGGCCACAAAGCCGTGAAGGCATACGACTTGCTTGATCAGTTGGCGAACGAGGGTGGTTCCGCGAAACCACCGACAGTATACCGTGCGCTTGATTTCCTTATGGATGAGGGGCTGGTGCACAAGATCGAATCGCTCAATGCTTATATCGGCTGTCCGCATCCCGGCGGTGATCATGTCAGCCAGTTCCTGATTTGCGATAAGTGTGAGACCGTGAGAGAGCTTAGTTCACCAAGCCTGACCGCAGCAGTCAAGGACGCGGCCAGAAACGCGGGCTTTACAATTCGCCGTCAGACGCTTGAGTTGCACGGTTTGTGTGCCGATTGCGACCGTGAACGGGAAGCAGCGTGAAAACGGAAGGCCCATAACCGGTTCCTCGTCTTAAATCTGTAAAAATTCTCTAGTGTTTTGGAACTGGCCTCTATAAGGGCTTAGGCCTATGGCTGAACTTGTAAACATATCGGAAGCGGCAACCGCTTTCATGGAAATGGCTGCGCGTCAGGCTGCGGACGGCGAGCTTGCAGGCGCGGAAGCAACGGTTAGGTCCGTTTTACGCTTTGCACCCACACATGTCGCGTCGTGGCGTCTTCTTGGCGATATTCTCTCCAGCACTCCCGGTAAACGAGCAGACGCTGCGCAGGCTTACGCTCGCGCGCTTGAGCTTGACCCTTTTGACGAGGCTGCGGAAGGTGGCCGCCAGCGGCTGGGCGCCCGTGAAACGGCAGCGCCTACTCAGCGACACTTCGAACGTGAATTAACCCTGCCACACCTTGCCCCCGCTGATGGCAAGGAAAGCGCGATAGCCCATGCCCGGGCGTGCGAGACAGCAGAGAAATGGCCGGACGCCAAAGCCGCCTGGCAGCGAGTGCTGGACATAGACCCCAGCGACACATGGGCATGGTCACAGCTTGGGCACCTTCTCAGTGTTAACCTGCAGGACTTCGAAGGCGCTGAGAAAGCGTTTCGTGCAGCGCTGGAGGAGGACCCAACGGATGACTGGGCGTGGGGAAAACTTGGCATTATGCTCGCTGATTTTCTGGGCCGCGTTGATGAGGGGCAAACCATGCTCCGGACCGCCATCAGTCTCGAGCCCGGTGAGTGTTATTATTATGGATGGCTTGGATGGTCGCTATACCGACAGAGCGAAGATTACGCCGAGGCAGAAAGGGTGCTGGAGCAAGCGGTGCTGCTGTGGCCTGAGTATCAATGGGCTTATTTCCATCTGGGCTTTGTGCGCTACGCGATGGAGGATCGACCCAAAAAGGCGGAGCAGGCGTTTCTCAGCGCCCTTAGGCTGGAACCAGATGATGTACCAACGCTGTACAATCTGGCTTGTTTGTATGAAGAACAATTGGCCAAACCTAGGAAAGCTCTCAGGTATTTTTCAGCCGTGGTCAGCCGCGACGCCGTGGACCCATCTCCTTTCAAACGTATGGGGATACTATACCACCAAAGCCTGAACGAACCGGCACAAGCCGTAATATGCTTTGAAAAAGCGCTTGCGCTCGACCCGGATGATTATGACACGCGGGTACGGCTTGCGTGGGTTTTGTGGGAACGCTGTGGTGAAAACGACCTCGCGCTTGAGCATCTGCAGAAAGCTGCATCACTCTCACCAGATAACCCATGGGTACTGACGCATTTGGCTCAGGCACTGTTTATCGGGCTCGAGAGGCAAGAAGAAGCGAAGGCCTGTTTCAGGGAGGCGCTGAAGGCCGATCCGAAATATGACTGGGCGCACGCTTTATACGGCTCCCTGTTGTTCGAGGAAGGTGCGGACATTGAGGACGCGGAAAAACACCTGCGCGAGGCGGTGCGGCTCAACCCCGAATATAGCTTTGCATGGGCGAGACTGGGCCGGCTTATGCTTGCGACCGAGGGCGATGCGCAGGGGGCCTGGAACGCACTATTGCACGCGGTCACCTTGAGCCCTGATAATATTGATGCGCTCTCCGATGTTTTGTGGATGGGCGTGTACCGACTGTTCCGCGCAGACCTTGTTGCTGAATACGCCGAGAGGGTAAGCGAGCATCCTGCGCCTACACCCTATGCTCTTGCCCTTGCTGCGCTGGTTTTTCGGCCACTGGTGACCAATAGCGCACCGGTTCTTGATCTCTTGCGGCGGGCTCTTGATCTGGCACCGGAAGATCATTTTGTCTGGCATACTTATGGCGAAGTACTTCTGTACGATCTTGGGGATGCCGAGACCGCTGAGGAAGCCCTGTTACGCTCGCAGACGCTTGATGCCGGTTGTAACACGCTGGATTGCGATATCGGACTTATCCGTTACATGCAGGGCCGTTATGAGGGAGCCAAGGAACATTTTGAACGGGCGCTGGAGCTTGACAGTCAATCTGCCATCGCATGGCGCGCTTACGGTTGTTACCTTGCTTTCAGTGGTGGTGACCAGTCTCTGGCAGAAGAAGCGCTTGAGCGGGCGATTGAGCTGGATGTGGAGAATTTCGAACCATGGGCCATATATTACGCATTTTTGATTGCACAGGCTGACCGGGAGGAAGAGGCGCAAATCGCAATGGAAAAGGCCCTTGAGGTTGCTCCCCAGGGCCTGGATATTGCTGCGTGGGCTCAGCGTTACCTGAACCCGATTATTCTATCAAACTAGATGTGACAGCTGGTCATGCCACGCTTGGCCAGATACTGCTGATGATAGTCTTCAGCAGGCCAGAAGGTCTGTACAGGCTCAATCAATGTTACAATGTCACGCTTGAACCGGCCGGAAGCTGCCAGTTCCGTTTTTTTTGTCTCGGCTACGGCCTTCTGGTCTTCGTCTTCATAAAATACGACGGAACGATACTGTGTGCCCACGTCAGGTCCTTGACGGTTCCATTCGGTCGGGTTGTGATTACTGAAGAAGATATCGACAAGAGCATCGAAGCTTACGACAGCCGGGTCATAGTTCACCTGTACTACTTCGGCATGGCCTGTGGTGTCTGAGCATACATCTTTATAGGAAGGGTTGTCGGTATTGCCGCCCATATATCCGACAGCGGTATCAGTTACCCCTTCAGTTGTGCGGAACGTTTCTTCCACGCCCCAAAAACATCCGGCTCCGAACGTCGCAATTGCCATGATACTGTCTCTTTTTTGCCTTGAGTTACATTCAAACTGATCTTGGTTTGAATATGTGGTTGCGCTGCGCGCTTGTCGAGGGGCAATATGGTAAAAATCATGTGTTGGAGAGGGAAGTAAATGCGTTTGATGACAGTCGCAATTGCAACAGTTTCGCTGATGGTCGGCGGTGCAGCCTTGGCACAGGAAAGCCAAATCCCTCAAGAGTTGCTGGATCTTGACTATCAGCGCTGTATGAAGGATTGCGAGCCGGGCTTTGGCGCTGCTACATGTAAACCTCTGTGTGAATGCACGGTCCGGGAATTTAGCAAGCGGTTGGACTTTTCTGCTTATCTGGACTTGTCGGCAGAGCTTTCCCGCAACGAACTGTCGCAAGGAAATCGTGAGATTCTAGACGGTGTTGCGAATTACTGCACGGCAGAGCTTGAGAAGTCTGGCGTAGTGGTCGGTGGCCCGGTCTCTGGTACATCCGACCGCTAGGCAACGGGGGGCAACCGACCTCTGGAATCAGGCTTCGCCGTCTATGGGGCGAGGGCGCCCCTGTTCATTGATCGCGACAAAGATATAGCGTGCCTCGGTTACCTGATGCAGTTCCCGCTGGAGGCCGCGCTCGGCGAAGACTTCAATCTTTACCACGATCGATGATCGCCCGACCTTTTCAACATCGGCATAGATGCTGATGACATCTCCAAGCTCAATAGGCTGGTGAAACTTCATACCCTCAATGGCAACAGTCGCGACGGCGCCTTGTGCCCGTCTGCTGGCCGTATCTGCACCGGCAAGGTCCATTTGTGACAACACCCATCCGCCGAAGATGTTACCGTTGACGTTCAGGTCACTCGGTTGTGGAATCGTACGGATGGTGGCGCGGCGATGCTCTATCATTCTTGCTTGTCTCCAGTTACGTGAATAGGGGCCAGTTCAATCTCGCCCGGCATGGTCTCTAGATAAAGCGAACGGCTTGGGAACGCAAAGCCTGTACCCGCATCTTCGACAATATGTTTGATTTGCAGCAATAGTTTTTCTTTGATTTCAAGCCATTCCAGCCAATTGGTGGTTCGGGTGAAGCAATAGAGCAAGATGTCGATGGAGTTTGCATTAAAACTATCGAGGCGGACAAAGGTCGCCGTTTCTTCGGGACGAACAAAATCCTCATTTTCGCTTAGGTATTTTTCAATGCCGTCGCGTACATTTTGTAGCTGCTCTGCAGTTGAGCGGTATTCAAGGCCGATCACCCATTTGATCCGCCGGAAGGTCATGCGCGAGAAATTCGTGACTGCCTGATCGGACAGTTTGGCGTTGGGCACAAACACTGGTGCTTTGTCGAAACGGCGCACAGTTGTGGTGCGAAAGCCGATTTGCTCGACAGTGCCTTCCACCACGCCATCGACCAAAATCCAGTCACCGGGATGAAAGCGACGCTCGCCTATCACGAAAAGGCCGGATATCAGGTTTTTAAACAGGTCTTGCGCCCCCAGTGCTACAGCCACCCCGAAAAGGCCGAGGCCAGCAATAAGAGGCCCTACTTCGATGCCCCATATTTCGAGGATGGCAGCGGCGCCAATGATGGCAAATGCCATGCGAATGGCTTTTGAAAGCCAAAGGATCATGGCTTCTGTTAAAAAACGGTCCGCCCGTTGTAGCAGCTCCCCAACCGGGGCCGACGCACGGAAGAGCGCCCAGAAGATAACGAAAGCGATCAATGAACGATTGAGTTTCGAAGCGAGCGCGGCTGATTCTGCATCCAGTTCCAGATAGGCGGTGGCAAAAAATATTCCCAGAACCACCGGGATAAAGCGCACCGGCCCCTCGACCGCGTCTACAACAGCATCGTCAACGCGCGTGTTTGTGCGCTTTGCCCACCCGACAAGGCGGTTCAATATCAAGCGGGTCATAAGGTTCCGCAGCACCATAAAGACGAGGAAAATGCCCACGGCAATAATGATTTGCCCAACATCAACGCCGAATAACCCATTGTTCCAGACGTCTTTCACCAGGGCAAGGAAGTCCTGCCAGTCATCAATCTTCACGTTGAACCTCTATAAAGCGTTAATCTTTTTCCCTGTCTGAGACGTTCTGGCTCAGATTGTGAACCTCGTCGTCATGACCATGTTTATTACTGAAAAACAAGAGCGCCATCAGGCCGAAACCCACGACGAGGGTCAGAACCAGTCCTATCACCATAGCAGCGACACCGTGACCGGAAAGTGTAACGCCGTCGATTTTGCCGAAAACATACATGGCCCAATAGGCAGCGGCGCCAAGGCCAATGAGGGCGGCAACGAAGGCCAGAATATTTTTCATACTGTTTTTCCTAACTGCAAAAGTTCCGGAGGCAGCGCAAATGCCCTGTATCCTGCGGATCGTGCCTTTAGACCCGCACATCTGATTGGGGCGTACCCAGCCTTTTAAATCGGGGTATGTCAAGGAAGCTGGCTGCGGCCATTGCGCGCATGCTGGGTTTGCCTTGCTTTATGGGCTCCTGTCATTGTCCTGTTTGGCAGTTCGCTTTAGCGTGCGCGAGCTTGCCCGCTTGCGACATTCGCGGTGACCTGCCCGTCAGATGGTCTCAAGTGGGCGCAGAATCGCCGTTAGGAAAGAGCACATTGTGAGAAGGATCGCGTAACGCAAGCGAATAGCCGCCAATGCTGTGCTTTGGTGCCTGTAAAGCGTACCGCCCACTATTTTTGCTTCCGTTCGGCGTGTCGGGTGTAACGGTAGTTGACTGGATAGGCCAGGAATTGGAAACCCAGCCCATGTAAACAACCGGTACAATGATGATCACCGCAGCTATAGCCCGCCAACTGACTCGGACCCGGGGGCTGGACGCGCCATGAATAAAGCCGATCAGGGTGAAGACAGCGGCGACCATTGCCAAACGGCGCGCCACATTCAGCAATTGCAGGCGGAAGTCTGTATCGGCCGGGTCAAGATATTGCGGGCTGAGCCAGTTAAAGTCATACGCAGGCCCCGCGATTAACATCGCCACAGCGGCGAGACAGGCGGTAAGGAAACCCAGGGTGGAGAAAGCTGAAGGTTTGCGGTCCCCTTTCTTGAAAAATATTTGTGACATACGATTCCCCGTTTTGGTGCTGGCCCCGCTGCCTCTATATCAACTGCCCCATCCCCTTGTAGCGCAGCATCGTGTCAAGGAAAAGGGGGGCAATGACCGGTTTTTTGGCTAGCGTCCGCTAAAATAAGCTTTTTTTTGCCTCATGAGCCTAAAAGAGGCATACTGAGTGCCTGTCTTTCCGAGTAGCCTACCCATCACGCGGCCTTGCAGGGCCCCGCTTCAAGGCCGTGCTGTAGAGAAGGAGATACACATGAAGGTTGGCCAAATTCTGGACCGAAAAGGCCACGATGTTATCGCGCAGGAGGTCGGATGTACCGTGTTGGAGGTTGCCAAGCTGCTTGGTGAGCGGCGCATTGGTGCGGTTCCCGTCCTGGAGAAGGGAAAACTTGCAGGTATTATTTCCGAACGCGACATCATGCGCGGTCTTGCCATTCGCGGTGGCGGCGTGCTTATCGATGATATCTCTACGCTTATGACAAAATCGGTTTTCACTTGCACGTCCGATGATACTGTTCAACACCTCATGGGCATGATGACCGAGCGGCGTATCCGGCACGTGCCCGTTTTGCAGGAGGGCAAACTTGTCGGCATGATATCGATTGGCGATGTAGTCAAGGAACGCATGCAAGAAACCGAGCAGGAGGCTGAAGCGCTCAAGGAATATATTGCGAGCGCCTGAGCTTCAGCGGCCGTCCAGTAGGCGTGTGTATATCGGTGCGTAATTGGCAACGCTGTTTTTCCAGTTTCTAACATGCTCGACATAGTGCCTGCCGGCACTGTGATAGCTGTCCCACTGGTGCCGGTCTCGTATCAACTCCAGCGCGACCCTGACAAAATCGTCAGTGTTGTTTGCCTGGAAAAGCCGCCCGGTTTTGCCGTCGTCGATCAGTTCCTTATGTCCGCCAACGTCCGAAGCGAGCACAAGCTTTTTGAGAGCCATGGCCTCGAGCGGTTTCAGCGGTGTGACCGTTTCTGTGAGCCGCATGGGGTGTCGGGGGTATGCGAGAATATCGGCGACGCTATAATACTTGCGTACCTCTTCATGGGGAACTCTTCCGGTGAAAATCACATCATTCTCAAGACCCAGCTCTGCAACGCGATTCTTCAGTTGTCGCTCCATCGGCCCGCCGCCGACCAGCAATACAGCGGCTTCAGGGCACGCGGCTTTGAGGGCGGGCAATGCCTCAATCAAAAACTGGAGACCCTCATATTTGTAAAATGATCCAATAAAACCAAAGACGATGCGGCCCTGAAGCCCAAGGCTGTTTTTTAAGGCTTCATCACATGTTTCGATGGGCGGGAATGTCTCAACATTGACCGCATTGGGAATAATGGAGACTTTATCGGCCGGTATGCCGCGCGCTACAATATCACTGCGCAGGCCCTCGCAGATGCAGGTAACGTGGTCTGCCTGCGTGATTGCTTTTGTTTCGGTGGCGCGGGTCAGTCTGTAACGAAAACTGTTTTCCGACGTTGTACCATGGTCGACAGCAGCGTCCTCCCAGAAAGCCCTGATCTCGTAAACCACAGGTCGACCGCCTGACGCGGCCTTGGCCGGGAAAAAATCCAGTACAGGGGAGTGGGCATGCAGGATATCCGGCTGCAGTTCCTCCACCAGCGACGTTAACCGCCGTTTTGTTGTACGCATTTCCTGCCATTCTTTGAGAACTGGTGGCGCCCAGTTGGGGCTCCCGGTGTTTGGTGTACGGTGGATGGTCCAACCATTGATTTCCTCTGACAGTGCGGCCGTTGCCCCCTGACGTGGTGTGGTGACGAGGATGGGATCCCATCCTCTTGCGCGCTGTTCTGACAAAATCGACATGGTGCGGAACACATATCCGCTGTGTTTGGGTAGCGAATGGTCAAGGACATGGAGGATACGCATTGTAATGCCCTTCTAGTGGTTGATACGATGACTGATGATCGCCAGCGTGTCTCTGATTTGGGGCAGGGCAAGGTCAAAGGCGGTTTGTCCTTCCATGATCAGTTCACTGGCGCGGTGGAACTCCATCAGTCCGATGTGGCCGACCCGAGGACAGATCGATATGTCTGGCGGGTCGCCAGCCAGTCGTGAACGTGAAAGCCGGTTCTGCATAATATTCAGGCTGGCCATAAGGTTGGCAAAAAGACTGGGAGCGTCTTTTTTGTGACCAAAGATCTTGCGGAAAAGCGAAGATTTTCTGTCATTTACCAGAGTTGCTGCATGACCATCATGCTCTGCAAAAACGCCGTAATCATCACTGTTCATTGCGCCGTCTGCTTGCGCTCTTTTCCGTCCGTAAAGGTCTTCGGAGAGATTGATGGCAATGACGATGTCGCAGCCTGCTGCGCGGCAAACGGAAACCGGCACCGGGTTGACCAGAGCACCATCGACCAGCCACCGACCGTCTCGTTTCTGTGGTTCAAAAATACCGGGGATGGCAAAGCTTGCCCTGAGTGCGCTCGACATTTCCCCTGTGTCCAGCCAGACCTCATGCCCGCTTTTCAGTTCACAGGCAACGGCAGTGAAAGGAATCTTCATGTCGGAGAAAAGAACGTTGCCAAACTTTTCTTCCATCAGGGAGTTCAGCTTGTCACTGCCAAAAAGACCGCCGCCGAAGCGGAGGTCCAGCAGCCGGAAGAAGTTGTATTCCCCGAGACTGCAGGCCCACTCCTCAACGACATCAAGGCTTCCGCTAGCGAAGGCACCACCAACAACGGCACCGATGGACGTGCCAGCCACGACGTCTATGGGAATGCCTTCTTCCTGCAAGCGCTTGATGACGCCGATGTGGGACCAGCCACGCGCAACGCCGGCGCCGAGAGCTAGACCGATCTTGGGCCGTCGGGGCGGAAGGGGGCCGGGCTGACTAGCTTTGTCGGTATCAACCTGACCAGGAGCCGCGGGCTCGCTTTTTTCCTGTCGTTGGGTTTTGTCGCTTTTTAGAATGCCAAGCATATGGGATTGTGCCTCAATAAATATTGGCCTCAACTTGCGGAAAAGTGACCGGAAAGGCAAGGGGATATGGGCCGGATATACTAAGCGTATATATAAACATCCAGTTATTCTGCTTGCTACGATACCCCAGCGAGAGCGCCGAGCAGCCCCAAGAAAAACTTTTCACAGGTTTTCGTGTTTGCCAGCATTGCGGACAGCAGGATGATCCCCATATAATTCGGCACATGACATACAACAATATTGGGCTTTATTGTGAATCTTGGAATTTTCTGTGGGGTTGGCCTGTTTGCATTTACGGGATTGATACTCTTGGGCGACGATGCGCAGGCCGAGGATCAAGACATCCATCTCTTGTCCCTGCAGGTGGAAAACGACCTTTTTTTCGGTGATACAGATCAGGACTACACCAACGGCATCAGGCTGGCCTATGTGCATCATCCGGGCGAGAAGCGCCTGGGTGCGGGGATTAATGGTTTTCTGAGAAAAAATCTGCCGCTTGCCCGCTCCGGGAAGAATGTCGATGTCTATTATTCCCTGGCGCTTGGGCAGAACATGTACACGCCTGAAGATATCTCTCGCTCCGACCTTATCGTCAATGACCGACCATATGCTGGCTGGAGCTATCTCGAGTTCGGCGTTACAGCACAAGGGCGCAACGATTTTGAGCTTCTCAAACTGGATGTCGGCCTTGTAGGGCCTGCGTCAGGGGCCGGTTTTACCCAGCGCCAGTGGCACCACCTTATCGGGGCCGACCAGCCAAATGGGTGGGCGCATCAGTTGCCTAATGAACCTGGTCTGAACCTTCACTATGCCCGCGGCCGGCGCTTTGTTATCGACCGGGTGGGTAGCGAACGCTGGTCTTTCGATGTGACGCCGCATTTCGGCGCGGCGCTTGGTAATGTGTACACCTATGGTGCCGTCGGTGCCACGCTTAGGGTCGGGACCGACCTGAACCGCGAACTTGGCGCGCCGCCGCGTATCCAGCCTTCTTTGCCCGGCAGCGATTATTTTTCCGGTGAAGGCTTTGATTTCTATCTCTTTGCTGGCGGTGAAGCGCGTTATGTGGTCAGGAACATCTTTCTGGATGGCACATGGCGCTCTCACGAACATGATGTCGCAAAGGAAAATGCAGTCCTGGACCTTCAGGTCGGCGCTGTCTTCTTTTGGCAGGACTGGCGGCTCGCTGTAACCCATGTCTTCAGGACCAAGGATCATGAGTTTGCGGACGGTGGCCACGAATATGGCTCTATCACGCTGTCACACCGATTCTAAACACTCTGGTAGTCTGGTTTCTGGCTCGAAACAGAGAATATCGCCGGGCTGGCAGTCCAAATACTGGCAGATTGCTTCGAGGGTGCTAAAGCGCACCCCTTTCACCTTGCCGGACTTGAGCAAGCTCAGGTTCGCTTCTGTGATCCCGATATGAGCGGCAAGATCCTTTGATTTGACCTTACGCTCAGCCAGCATCATGTCAAGACGGACAATAATGGCCACATGCCCCTCCCTTAAACGATTTCATTGAGTTCTTCGCGCTGTGCGCGGCCTACACGCATCATTTGTGCAATACACAGGGCCATCAGCGCGGGGATGAGGCTTAAAAGATCCTCACTGCCAAAGCTGATCATAAGCGCCCGTTCGCCGGGCTGGTTGTTCAGCGTGATCACAAGTACAAGGGCAGTATCGCTGAGCCAGCGCACCAGGGCGTGCCATAGAAGAAGCCGCCCCGCGCGGAAGCAGTAGCGCTCCGATGCGGCGTTAAACCAGTCACCGCGTTCCGCCATGCCGATCAGTGGTAACAGGCATACAAGGGCCCAAGCGAAGATAAGGGCCGGGACCAAGGTCACGATAAGCCCGGCCATCCGTTGCCATGGCAATAAGCGACCGAAGCCACCATACTGTTCAACAAGCGCGTTTTTGCTGATGTATGTAAAGCTGGCAGGGTCTGCCCACATCCATAAAACAGGTGCAATGACAACGATGACCGATAGATAGATCACCCAGCGAAAAGCGATCAGGCTAGGAATGTTCATATGTTTGTCTGGTTGCGACACAAGCAGGAGGCTCCACAATTTGGCCATATAATTATTGTTTTACAGAAAATAATTATCTGATAATGATATTTTCATCGTAGCAGGAAGGAACGTGAATATGAAGAGGCGTCTGTCCCGATATTTTGTCATCGCCTCTTTTATCCTGTCGGTCATGATCGTTTCGGCACTGGCGATACAGAGTGTCCATGCCGCCGAGGGCGATAGCGAGGAAACCAGAAGCCAGACTGACAAAAGAAAAGCTGGCCAAAGCCATCCCGAGGGCCCGCTTGTTGTTCCCATCTATCCACACTTTCGTGAACAGGACGATAAGGAACGCAAGCTGCCTGAGGGGGCTGACTTCCGTGATAGCTATATAGTGCTTGAGGATGGCTCGGTCATCTCTGTCGCAGATTGGATATTGGGTTCGCTCACCAAGAATCAAACGGGCGCAGGCATGAGCGATTATCAGAACCGGTTGTTCCTTGGCCAAGTGGCGCGTTCGATGGTGGGTATGGATGAGGAGCTCGTCAATAAAAGCCTGTTGCATTCGGGTGCGCCAGTTCCCTTCATCGAGGGCAATCCCTTGCCAGTGCCGCTGGAGATATTGAAGGGACTCAAGAATATGCTGTTCCCCCAGATGCCCAAAAACTGGTCACCAGCGACCTCAGGCGGCGGGTTTAGCCGTAATGCCTGGCAGGAGGGGCACGCGGCGGTACTGTTCGAACGGCAGATGTCGGATGCCATGAGTCTTAACGCCGGCGAATTATGGGAATCAGGCTCCATGCAGAACATGTTACGGGACTATAAGGCCCATATGGCTGACGCAAAGCCCGATCAGAGTCGGGGTGAGGGGGCTGAGCGTCCCACCGATTCACCGCAAAAGTAGCCGCCGAACGGTTGCGCGGATACCGATTCAGTGTCTGCTTGCGAAACATGCGCGTTTGCGCTCTGATTCATTTCAGCAGATATAGTCTTTATATATGGCGGTTTTTTAAATCCGAGAAAGCGCGGTTTTTTCGGCGTGGCTGAGTCACCGATTTTGATGCCCATTTCGGTAAACTCGAAATAGTTTTGCCTGCGTTTCACAATTAAAACCGGGCCAGGGTGTTTCTACCCCGAAATTATATTACTCAAGAGTGTTTCATCTTAACATATTCGGCAAGAATATGGGGTTTCAGGCAGGTAAACGCGCTTTTTTCAAAAAAACGCAAAAAAGGTGTTTACAGGTTGGCGAACCACCCCTATAACCCGCCTCCACCGACGGGGTGCAGCGCAAGACGCGACACACCGACGGGGCAGCAGCCGGGACGAACCCAAGGGTCTGAAACGGAAGCTGATTTTGTTCTTTGACATTGTAGGATGGAAGGGAGATGTGGACGGTGGTCTGGTGACCATTGTTTAGATCTCAAGGATACTCCGGAGGTTTAGTAAGCCTCTTATGTATCCGGCTACTTCGAGAGAAGTAGTGTCAGTGAATTCTTGAGCGCGGTGAGCGATCACCGTGAGGAAGATTTTCTGGTTGTGTGAAGAACGGTGGTTTTTACGGAAGCCATTAGGTTTCTTGTTCAACTTGAGAG
>NZ_JBLXGZ010000044.1:0-23618 GCF_048260245.1 Kordiimonas sp.
TCGATGCTGAAGACACATCGGTCGGTGGTGAGACAGGCGTACTGCTCGCGACCGGTGGTGGCAACACCATCTTCGTTGTGGGTGTCACCGTTGGTGAGATCGCTGCAGCAGTCGACATCACTGCAGCTCCATAAGTCAACTGACATAAGCACCAAGAAACTGGGGGGAGCCATCGGCTCTCCCCTTTTTCATTTGTTTCTGATCACAAAGCCTGAAAGCTGTTTCGCGAATACGTCAGTTTCCTGTATTACTTTCGGCCGGTTTGCGGTAAGGGGAAACACAACATTGCGGACAGCTTATTATGCTTGTGAAGCGTGATTTCAAGCGCTGGCACAATGTGTCCTTCCCGGGGGCGGAGCGAGGAAAGTGAACAGCTATTATGTCTATTCTACAAAAAAAACACACTGACCAAGCAAAAGCGATATTAGGGACAGGCCTTTTTCTCCCCAATTGGTACAAAGCGCGGTATCGCCTGAAGATATCAAGGCGGTCAGCACTGGCCCGCCACTTCGTCAAGACAGGTTCTGGCAAGGGCTATTTACCAAACCCGTTGTTTGACCCTGCCTATTACGCGAGCCAGACCGGCGTCACGGACCCTGTGGACGCTATTCTTCATTTTGCGCAAGAAGGTTGGAAGCAGGGTGTTAACCCTTCGGCCGGCTTTTTGGTTGAACCATATCTGGTTGCCTATCCAGATATCGCGCAAACCGGCGCCAATCCGTTGTCTCATTACCTTCATTTTGGCCGAGCGGAAGGCCGTCAGGCCTTCGTCTCGCCCGGTTGGGATGCACGGCAGACTGTGCAGGATATGCGCATTCCGGATGAGACAGAAATATCGCCGCAAATGCGGGCGTTAGCAGACGGACTGGTCTCCTGCGGCGTGTTCGACGAGGCATTTTACCGGGCCGAATATGGAAACTATCTTGACGGGCGGGCGTGGATACATTCCGCACTACATTATGTCACGGTGGGAGAGTTGGCCGGATTTAAGGCAAACCCCTGCTTTGATCCAACATATTATGAGCGATACTTCAGCAAAAAGCGTCCCGCCAATCTGCTGCTTCACTATTTGCGAAAGGGCTGGAAAAAGGGGCTCAACCCCTCAGCATCGTTTAATACCCGCGCTTACCTTGAGGCCTATGCAAGTCATTTGCCGGCAAAAACCTGCCCTCTGGTGCATTTCCTGCGCGATGGGTGGAAGCGCGGCTTTACTGCGATCCCTGTCCAGCTTGCCGCCGAAGCCAGCCCGCTTGTGCACTATTTGCAGAGCGGGCAGCAGGAAGGCCTGACCGCAATCCCTGCACAGTTGGCATCTCCCGCACAGTCAGAAGCAGAGAAGGCAGCGATCTTTAGTGATATGATCGCCGTTGCGGCGACAGGGTTGTTCGATGCCGAATGGTACAGAAGTGTGAACCATGACTTGAAGAACAGCGGTGTTGCCCCGCTGGAACATTTTGTCCGCTATGGTATGGACGAGAAACGCAAGCCCAACACGTATTTCGATATCGCATGGTATGTGACATGTTATGGTGCAGAAATAGGCTCTGAAAACCCGCTGCTGTACTATGCCCGCAGAGGCTACCAGCAAGGTCACTGGCCGACAGAGACTTTCTCCCCCGAGCTCTATTTTTTGATGAATGCCGATGCAGTCAGGGGACAGGATGATCCCTTGCGCCACTACCTCAGCCACAGGCATCAGGATTACAGGCTGGCGCCTGACACAAATGATCTTGATGCAGCGGCGCTTGCATACCTTGCTATGCCGCGTGAAAAACAACTGGTGCAACTGGAGGCAATTGCCCGGAGCGGTCTTTTTGATGCGGCGTGGTATAATCAGGAATACGGTGCAAACCTCAGATGGGGCGCCAATTGTATCGAGCATTACCTGATATATGGCGGCACGGGGAAATATGGGCCCAACAGATATTTCGATACGCAGTGGTACAGGTCTCTTTACCGTGATGAGCTTGATGATCGCCACCCGCTTGTTTTCTTTGCAGAAACCGGCTGGAAGCTGGGTCATTCGCCGGGTATGGATTTTAACGAAACCGCCTACCGGGAGGCATACGACGACCTCGCCGATGTACCGACGAGCATGTTGTTCTATCACTTGCGCCGGGGTCAGGCGGAAGGCCGCCTCATTCCCGAGACCGAGACCGAGAAGGACGCCGGGGCAAAACACACATACCGGGCCGCGGGGGGTAAGGAGTACATCCCCGCAGCCATGCATGCGCTAACGCGTTTCGACCGTGTCGCACTCAAGCCGCAGGCCAAAGCGGTCAACACAGCGGCGCTTGATATCCACTGGGTGATTCCGGACTTTTCGGCTGGCGGTGGCGGACACATGACCATTTTTCGGATTATCAGTTTTCTGGAACGCCAGGGGCACAAGCTGACAATCTGGGTTCATGAGCCGAACGTGCACCATACCCCTGAGCAGGCAAAGAGCACCATCCGCAAGCATTTCCAATTTATCAAGGCGGAGATCAGGTTCGTGGATGCCAGCTTTGGTCGGCAGGCTGCTGGTGATGTGGTCATTGCGACAGATTGCTGGTCTGTCTGGCCGGTTCTGTCGGCTGCGAATTTTCTGGCACGTTTTTATTTCGTGCAGGATTTTGAGCCGTCTTTCCACGCGATGGGCGGGAAGTATCTTGCGGCTGAATTGACCTACAGGCAGGACGTTCACTGCATTTGCGCCAGCCCCTGGCTTGCGCAGAAACTGAGCAGGGAATATGGCCGCGAAACCAGCCATTTCTATCTGGCCGCTGACCAGAAGATATACACCCCGGCAGAGGAAAGCGCCGGGCGCGATCATGATCATGGGCCGACGGATGCCGGGCGCTTGCCGCGCATCGCGTTTTATTCCCGCATTTCCACCGACCGCCGGGCGGTGGAGTTGGGCCTGATGGGGCTGGAGCTGCTGGCGCGGCAGGGCGCTGAGTTCCATGTCGATTTCTTCGGCAATGATGTTCCGTTCATCGACGCGCCGTTTTCATTCACTGACCACGGTGTTGCATCCACGGCGGAGCTCGCGGCATTGTTCAAGTCTGCAGATGTGGGTGTGGTCTTTTCCGCCACCAACTATTCTCTCGTCCCGCAGGAAATGATGGCCTGCGGCTTGCCCATCGTGGAGCTGGACGGCGAAAATACCCGCGCCATATATCCCGAAGAAATTGTCAGTTGGGCCACGCCAGACCCGAAAGATATTGCACAAACGGTGCAGGCGCTTTTGGCGGAACCGGTACGTGCCGCAGCGCAGGCTGATGCTGCGCTCAAGTGGGTGTCGGGCTTTTCGTGGGAGAAGGCCGGCAGCGATATTGAACGCACACTGCAAGATCAAGCCGTACAGGGCGCTGAGAGGCATGCTGTTGCAGTATGTGATACCCCGAATGTGGTCGAGAAGGCCAAGGCGTCTGTTGTGATTCCGACCTATAACGCGGGCTCGCAGTTTGAGGCGGTGCTGGACGCAGTACTGGCCCAGCATACCCCGTGGCCATTTGAGGTGTTGGTAATCGACAGTGGGTCTGTTGACGGTACGCTTGATTTGGTGCGCGCGCGCGCAAGGGTGCGACTGCACGAGATCGACAAACGTGATTTCAACCACGGCGATACGCGCAACCTTGGGGTTGAACTGACAAGCGGCGAATATATTGCGTTTATCACCCATGATGCCTTGCCGGCTAATCAGGCCTGGCTGTTCAATCTGGTTGAAGCGATCGAGAGTGAGCCTAAGGCCGCCGGGGCCTTTGGGCGGCATTTTGCCTACCCTGACGCAAGCCCTTTCACCAAACGCGATCTGGATGCGCATTTCGCCAATATACTGGAGTATCCTCTGTTGGTTTCCCGCGATACCAATATCGCCCGCTACCGGGGTGGCGAGGCAGGGTGGCGGCAGTTCCTGCATTTTTACAGCGACAACAACAGCTGTTTCCGCCGTTCGGTTTGGGAGCAAATGCCATACCGCCGTGTGGTGTTCGGAGAGGACCAGTTGTGGGCGCACGACATCATAGAGGCTGGATACGCCAAACTATACGCTGCGCAGGCCGTGGTTTACCACAGCCACGACTATGATGAGGCGGAAACAGAGGAACGCAGCGCCATTGAAGCGAGCTTTTTCAAGCATTTCTTCGGCTACGAGCTTATCACCAGCGACACGCATATGGCGGAACAGTTGGAAGCGGTAAACAGATCTGATGAAAACTGGGGACACGTCCACGGCCTTGCTCAGGATGCGGTCGAAGAGCGCCTGCGGCTGAATGCCGCGCGCCTGAAAGGCTACCTGAGGGGCACAACCGCGGATACCTCAGCTATTTTTGACGAACAATGAAGGCACACCAACGGTAGAGATCACAATATCTATTTGCCACGTCTCGGTTCCACGCGCTATATGAAGGTCGCATGTCAGTGTTGCATAATGACCTCAACGATTGAGGCATCAGACAGGGACCCGGAGTAGCAGGTGGCTGTAAAATTATATCTCCATACCGGATATCCGAAATGCGGCAGCACAACTATTCAGGAAGCACTTCATCTTAACCGGGTTGCCCTGCGTCGCCGTGGGTACGGCGTTTGCGGACGGGACATGCAGTTGATGACTGCGCGGTCGTCCAAACGGTTTCCCATTGGCTTTTTCCGGCGCGGCTTTGATGCCGCGCGAGAAAGGCAAACGGTCGATTACCGTCAGGCTTTCAAGCTATTGGCCGAGCAGGCGGAAAAAGCAAAACTTAAAGCAGTGGTCTTGTCGGCGGAAAACCTCAGTGCCAGATGGGCACCTGCTGCCATTGCGGGCGCCGGTGACTATTTTGACTGCCGGTTCATATCTTATTTCAGACGTCAGGATGACTGGCTGATCTCAAGTTGGTCGCAGTGGCAGTTCAAGAGCGGCGAAAGCCTGGAAGCATTCCTGCTGCGCAAAACGCAGACCGGGCAAGCTCGTATCTACCAGCCTGTAATGGAAGCGTACCAGAGCGTATTCAAACATGAGCAGTTTCGTTTGCGTCTGTTGTCGCGTTCCCATCTTGTGGGCGGGGACTTGAACAGTGATTTCTGGGACGCGATCGAAGTGGACCCCTTGGGGCTTGAGGCTGCTCCCTCACAGAATGTCTCCTTCAGTGTACCACTGGCAACCACCTTGAAGGAAAGCGCCTATCTTTTTAATGACCCGCACGACAACCGCCTGACCGCCTTCATCGACGAGTATCACCAGCACCGGGCAGGGCGCAAACCTGACCCGCTGGGGCCTGCGCGGCGACGTGCGCTGCTTGAATGCTACGAGGAAGAGAACCGGTGGATTGAGGCGAAGTTTTTCCCTGACGGGCAATTGGGTCACTGGCGAGACATCCCGGAGCAGGACGAAGACAGGGCGCGGGCAATCCGGCAAGCTGACCAGCCCAGCCTGCAGGGCATGAGCGAGGTACTGAATATAAACCTTGCCGTGCTGCACAGCTTGCGACAAGACATTGATGATATTAAAAAGTCTCTCGGGTTAACCACCTGACACGAGAGGGGTGCCGCGGCACCGATAAGGGTATTCAGTTTATGAAAATTTTGTTTTCTCACAATAACTTTCCGGCGCAGTACCATCGCCTGCTTGGGTATATCAGCGGCATGAAGGATGTGCGCGCTGCGGCCGTGACGCTGGATGGTAACCAGAAAGAATTTTCGATACCCCGGGTGAAATTCAAACCTCACCGTGAGCCGGGCAAGGGGCTTCATCCAGCGGTGGTCGGTGTTGAACGTGCGGTGTTGATGGGACAGGCGTCATACCAAAGTCTGATCGACATGAAAAAGAAGAATGGCTCACCTGATATAATTCTGGCGCATTCCGGCTGGGGCGCCGGCATGTTCTTTAAGGATATATTCCCGGACGCCAAGCTGCTGAACTATTACGAATGGTATTATCATTGCCATGGCGGCGATGGCGAGTTCCTTGAACGCCGCCGCTACGATGCCAACGCGGAAATCCGTATCCGTATGAAAAATACGCCTATTTTGCATGATCTTGCGGCGCAGGACTGGGGGCAAAGTCCGACTCATTTCCAGAAATCCCGGTTTCCCGATATTTTTCAGAAGAACATCAGCGTCCTGCACGACGGTGTGGATGTTGATTATTTTTCTCCGGGCTCGGGTGTGAAGCTTAAAGTCGCTGAAGGGAAATACCTGACCGAAGATGACGAGGTCGTCAGTTACGTAGCGCGCGGCATGGAAGAGTATCGCGGGTTCCCACAGTTTATGGCGGCGGTTTCCAAATTGCAGAAGCAGCGGCCCAACCTGCATGTGGTGGTGCTGGGGGCGGACCGCATCGCCTACGGCACACGTAATGCTTCCGGCAAGGGGCTCAAGGAGCCGATGCTCAAGAAGTTTGAGTTTGATCATGACAGGCTGCACTTCATGGGTTTGCAGCCTCTTGAGTATTTGCGTGACCTGTTCCGCATTACCAAAGCGCACATTTATCTGACAGCACCTTTTGTATTGTCATGGTCCATGTTGGAAGCCATGAGTACAGGTGCACTTATTGTTGGCTCGGATACCGAGCCAGTGCGTGAACTGATCCGGGACGGCGAAAACGGTCTGCTTGTCGACTTCTGGAAGACCGACGCGCTGGTTGACCAGGTGGTGAGCGTGCTTGAGAACCCGGGCGAATATGAACATTTGAAATCCTCGGCGAGAAACCGCATTGTCAATCACTATGCCAAAGATGATTTACTGCCCAGATATTGGCGGATGATAACGGATCTGGTCGAGGGAAGAACGCCCAGCCTGACCCCGTAAACGTTTGAGTTGAGGTAATACGCTGTAGCGTGGTTACATATTCGACAGTCGGTATCGCTTGTGTTATCGACTGCTCTGCTCAAGCTGGTCGGACTTTTGGCGAAAGCTGGAATAAAGTGGCACAACATGCCGAAGTTGAATTGGAAATAATAGATGTCGGTTTACGACGAATTTAAAGCAGAACGACGTACCTATCTTAAGTCGATTCGAATGGTTGGTGTTCTGGCCATCTTTGGCAACCTATCCATGCTGGCGTTACCGGCCTTTATGTTTCAGGTCTATACGCGCGTGCTTCAGGCTCAGAGCATGGAAACCCTCGTGGCGCTCATGCTTATCTGTTTGGTGATTCTGGTTGCCTACGGCTTTCTGGAATCCGCTAAAAACAACATGCTGTCGCGCGCGGCGGTGCGGCTTGAAAGCAGGATTGCAGGGCCTCTGCTCGCGGGTGAGCTTGCCCAGCAGAAGGATGCCAACGGGGAAAGCCTGAAGGACCTGTCCTTCTTGCGCGCAACGCTTTCGTCACCAGCATATTCAGCGCTTTATGATTTGCCGATTATGCCGTTCTTCCTGTTTATCTTGTATTTTATCCACCCGCTCATCGGCCTTGTGGTGACAGTGGGGGCGTTGCTGCTTCTGGTGCTGGCCATCTGGGGGAACCGGGTCACCAACCCGTTTAACCAGGAAACCAGCGAGAACATGGTCAAGGCTTATCGCAGGCTAGACAGCCATATGCGGTCACAGGAAATTATCCGGGCGCAGGGCAGCTATATTGAGAGCGTCAATGATTGGGGACAGCATCAGGGTAAACATCTCGATAGCCATATGAAATCCTTCGATATGACGGCGCGTTTCGGCGCCGCATCGAAGTCGGCACGTCAGATTTTGCAGATATTGATCACAGCGGTTGGCGCCGCGCTGGTACTGGATGGTGATGCCGACTTTGGCGTGATCTTTGGTGCGGCGATTATTGGCGCGCGCGCGTTGCAGCCGATGGAGCAGATTGTTGGCGGCTGGCGTCAATTGATTATGGGCAAGGAATGCTATGAGCGGCTATGCCGCCGAATGGAAGAACTTCACTTGCCGGAAGACCGTACATTGCTGCCGCGCCCTCGCGGGGAGGTGACCATTACCCGGTTGGCCTACATGCCGTCTCCCAAAGCCGAACCGATCTTGCGCAATATCAACTGTATCATCAGGCCCGGTGACTGTGTCGCGGTAATTGGCGGGTCCGGTTCGGGCAAGTCAACGCTTGCCCGGCTGATGGTTGGTTATCTCGAACCAACAACAGGGCAGGTGAAACTGGACGGCACACCGCTCAATGTTTGGGACCCTGTCGCTAAGGGGTTGTTTATCGGGTACCTGCCACAGCAGCAGCAGCTTTTCGAATCCACCGTGGCTGAGAATATTGCCCGGCTGCGTCGTGACGACCCGCCCCACATGGTGATTGAGGCGGCCAAGCGTGCTGGCGTGCATGAGATATTGCAGGCGCTGCCGCAAGGCTACGACACCTTGCTATCGCGAAGCGGCTTCTGGCCGTCGGGCGGACAGGCGCAAATGATTGCCCTTGCACGCGCTATGTATGCCGACCCTCAGGTGGTTATTTTTGATGAGCCGGAAACCGGCCTTGATAGCCAAAGCGAAGGCATTTTCCACAAGGTTATGGAAGCGCTGCGCGAAGAAGGCAAAACAGTCATTGTGATCACGCACAGACCAAGCGCGCTACGGCATGTCAACAAGGTGATGTTCATGCGTGGGGGCCAGATACAGGATTTTGGGCCGCGTGATGAGGTTCTGAAGAAGAACGGCATTACCACCGTGGCAGGGCAACGGGGCGCCAAGGCCAAGCCGCCCGCACAGCAAAAAACCAACCCGGCTGAGCCACAAAAACAGAACCCGTCCGCGCAATCGAAAATAGAAAAAGCAAACTGATGGCAGAGAACGAAGAAAAAACGGGCGAAAGCACCGCAGTGGTACCGAAATCGGCGATTGCGCAGGCACTGGCAACGCCGATTGATCTGGATACCAGCAAGTCTTTCAAGCGATTATCGCTGCAGCGCTGGCATGACAATATCGATTATTCAGATAACAGAGCCCTGAAGCTGGCGAAAGTTGTCCTGTTCCTAGTGTTTGGCATTGGCGGGCTTTGGGCTGCGTTTGCGCCGCTTGGTGGCGCGGTTATTGCCACGGGGCGTGTTGCGGCGGAGAACCAGAACAGAGTAGTGCAGCACCTTGAAGGCGGTATTCTTACTGAAGTTCTTGTCCGCGAGGGTGAGCGTGTCGATGCCGGGCAGGTGCTGGCGCGGCTGGATACAAGCCAGATTGGTCCCCAGCTTGATAACCTGCGCCTGCAGCGCGCAGTCTTGCGGGTACAGCTTGCGCGTCGCCGTGCCGAGATAAAAGGCGCGAATTCCATCACTATGCCATCCTTTCCCGATGAAATGTTGGAAAACCCCCGGCTTCAGGAAACGATCGAAAGCCAGACAAGTGAGTTTTACGCCCTGAATGATCTGACCCAATCGCAGATCGATATTCTGGAAAACAAGATCAAGGCGTTGCGCGATGATATTCGCGGGCAGCAAGCCGTCATTGAGGCACGGACCAAGCAGGAAGAACTGCTGGCGCTTGAGTTGCGGGACTTCAAGGACCTACTGGAAAAGGGTCTGGTGCAGCGTACGAGAGTTTTCGCGACCGAACGTGAATTGTCAATTGTACGCGCAAACCTGAGCATAGCGAAACTGCAGATCGAAAAATCCAAGAATGAAATTGTTTCGACGGAAGCCCAGAAAGGCCAGGTGCGCCTTGAACGCCTTAAACAGGCTGAAGACCTGTCCATTGAATTGCAGAAAGAACTGAACAAGTTCGAATCCGAAATTGCTCGTTATGAAGATGTCTCGGAACGTAAACTGATCAAGGCTCCCTCAAATGGCACGGTGTTCCGTATCGCCAAGAAAACCATTGGCGCCGTGTTGGCTCCCGGTGAAGCCCTGATGGAAATCGTGCCGACGCTTGAAAACTTTCGCGTCGAAGCGCAGGTGGCTGTCCGCGATATCGAAGAGGTATATGTCGGCCAGGATGTCGAGATGCGCTTGTTGTCGGTGAAAAGCCGTTCCAAGCCGCCGCTGACAGGTAAGATCACGTATGTTTCCGCCGATGCTGTTGTGTCGGATGCAAACCCGCAAGGCAGCTATATTGCGTATATCGCAGTTGATGAAGGGCAGGAAACCAACTCTATCATGCCGGGCAACGTGGCGACGGTATTTATTAAAACAGAACCCAAGACGTTTCTGGAGATATTGATTCTGCCGATCAGCCGCTTCACCGAGCGCGCGTTCAAGGGCTAGGCCGAGAGGGACGCATGCCAGAGCTGAAGTTGACAACCGCTGCCTTCAAGACACTGTATGGTGGCGGTCAGATTATTGTGGTGGATGAGGCGCTTTATGAACCGCTCGTGGCGGTGGCGCCGACGGCATTGACACTGGTGTGTGCAACAACGGCCGGACAATTGTATCACCCGGGGGAACAGCCTGCTGATGCACACCTCGTGATGCCGGGCATGTCCTTTAGTGTGTGTGCATTCATCCTCACGGATGCATCAAAGGGTGTTTACGCTGAGTGGAGCGGCATGCGCCTGTTGGCGCAGGCATCGGGTACAGTCCCTGTACTGGTGCTGGAGCCAGCCGGGTCGGACACCGATGCTGACATGCTGAGGTTTATCGTGGGTGTGCAAAACGATCTTTTGCAGACAGCGACGGCCAGCGCCGCCGGGCTTGAAAAACAGGTGGTATACCTGCGCCAGTCGGCTGAGCGGATGATGACATCCCTCGCGCTGACGGAGCGGATACTTGATAGCCTGAAATATCAAGACCTGACCCCGGTTGCGTCGCTTGCACCCGGCCGTGTCGATGTGGGCCCGACAGACCAGACCATCTTTACTTATAGCCAGATAATACCGGTGGATGGCCTTGGCCTCTCCGCAGTGTCAGTCTATGTAAGCCGTGCGGCCAAGACGGAAGGGCACCTCAGTTTTGTCATGCGGCGCGTGGCTGACAACAAAAAACTGGCCGAAGCATCACTGGGCTATGGCGCGCTTGCTGTCGGTTGGTGCCGCGCATGCTTCGATGGTATAATATCGGACCTGATGGGCGACGTTGTCCTTGAGGTTATCTGGCATAGCACCAAGCCAAAAGCTGCACCGAAACTGGCCTTGGCAGGAGTGAAGGCGGACCGGTTCGGGCGTCAGGGCGGGAATGAAAGCCTTGCGCTGAAACTTTATAAAAGTATCTGCAAGCCAGACCTCGGCGCAGAGACGCTCAGGCAGCTGGATCTTGACACTGGGGTGAACGTGCCGTTGCTGCCCGGGGCCTTTCCTTCGCGTACAGGATTTTATGGCGGGCCCGAGCGGCTTGCCAATGCCTCCGCCGAGGTTGATTTTGCACCCTACCAGCGCTCGGATACCGATGGCTGGTTGCAGGCCTATATGGCATCTGACGGTGTTTGCGGCGTGACGCTTGCCATGCCACACGACGCCGGACCGTATCGTTATAAACTTGATGTCGAACTGATTGCCAATCATGGGCTCATCGCAAATATACGTGCTGTTTTTGTCGCTTCGCTGGATAATATCGAGGCACAGGTCCACGCATTGTCCCAGCCCGAAACCGATGGCGTAACACACCCGCCGCATACTGATATCATCATGATTGGCGGGGAACGCCGCACGCTGACGCTTCACGGGGAGGCACCGGCTGAGGGCATGGGCTATATCGTTGTGCTGGCGCGGTCGCTGGGTACACAGCACACGCGAGGCTGGCTCAGGCTCAACCGGGTTGATACCCACTATCCGATAACGCGTGTCGCTGGTGATAAGCCGGGCAAGTCAGGCGCGACACCGGGCGCTGAAAATCGTCGTTGGCTGGTGCGGTCGATGCGGTTGCCTGAACTGAGTGGATTGGTGGAATTTATTGACGGTGCAGACGCGCATGAGAGACTGGCCACCGAGCTTGGTTTTGCGCCGATGTTACTGGATGAAAACGGCGGCTACCTTCAAACACATCCGCTGAAACAAAGGCTGTCCGCTGCAGTGGTGCCAGCGTTGGCGATTACCGGCACCCAGAAGCTGGTGGCAACAGCGTGTACCGCCTATCCGGGCGCGCCGGACTTTATCTATGTGCTGGCAGCGGTGAAAACCGGCAGCATTGGCCGCAGGAACGCAATGAACAAGGTGGCCGAATTGGCCGCAGCCATGGACCCGGCGGAAGGCTCGCACCTGACCGACGGCATTACATGGACAGCCCGTCGCCTGGCGGCAACAGAAGAAGGTCGGCTGGAATTGTCCTTCACTGAAAACCTTGATGCCGCGCATGATGTCGTTTTTGCGGCTGTGCCAATTGACGGCGTTAATAGTTATGGCTGGTGTCGCTGGACTTCCTTAGGGTTGATCTGTGAGGATGAGGACATCGCATGAGCGGGGTGGCATCACCTGTTGTTGATCAGCTTGGCAGCGGGAGCGCGTTAGCGGAAGCCCTGCCGCCCATGGGGGTCGTAATCCCGGCCTTTGGTCACTCACGCTTTCTTGGTGAAGCTATCATCAGTGCGTGTGGTCAGGAGACCGAACGGCCAATTTATGTGGTGGTGGTTGATGATGGGTGTCGTCTTCAAGAGACCGCCACCACGGTTAACAACCTGATGCATGAATATCCCGGCAAGCTGTTTTACCTTCGCCAGAAAAACACACGCTTGCCCGGCGCGCGCAACACCGGTGTGCGGTTTCTGCTGGATGTGGTTCCTGATATCGATGCCATTTTTTTTCTCGACGCTGATAACCGGCTGTCCCCTTTCTCCCTTGAGGCATATCGCAAGGCGCTGGGCGATGATGAGACGGTCGGCTGGGCGTATCCGGATATCTCCTTCTTCGGCCTTTCATGGGGGCGGGGTGGCTTTGATACCCGTGAAACCGCACCTGACTATTCTGTGCTGAAGCATTTGAACGGCAACATATCGGAAGCAGGTTCACTTGTGCGTGCCGGGATGTTTCGGGACGGCGTCTTCTATGACGAAACCATGCGTTTCGGGTTTGAGGATTGGGACTTCTGGCTTGGGGCTTTGCAGGCAGGATACCGGGGCGTGAGGGTGGCTGACGCCGGTTTCCTGTATCGCCGCCGAGCCGAAAGTATGCTGGCAGATTCGCGCCGGGACGAAGACTTTCTGCTTGAGCACATGAAAAGCAAACACAAGGCGCTATACGAGCCAGATAGTCTGATGCGCGCCCTGCACGATGAAGCGCCGACGTTTGCGGTATTGTGCAATGACCGTGATGACGTGCTTTTGTTCGCGGACCCGGATGCGGTGCCTCATGCAATGTCGCATTCTGCCTTTTGCAACAGGCTGGTTCAGTGCCGTGTCAGCCCGCGGGAGCATTTTTTCCCTGAGAAGATAGTGCTTTGTTCCAGCACTATCTGGGATGCCCTGTACGCAGGTGCCAGACCATACTTGCGCTGGTTTTTCTGGCAGCTTTTGCGGCAAAGCGGCGACATTAACGCGGTTACCTTTCATCATGGAGTTGGTGTGGAGTGGCTGGGCACAGCCCCGGCGGCACACACCCATATGGTTGTTGTGGGCGGGCGACGCTTTGAACAAATGGCGTGGAATGACCAGGATGAAACACTGCCCGCCGTTCAGGCATTACCTCACGCTGTTGCTGCGTTCCCGGTCCAGAACATGCCGGACCCCGCAGCCCTTGATATCACTGGGATGATGACATCCATTACCGCACAGTTGCCGCGTGGCGCTACATGGTTACGCCACGCTGACCGGCGTTACGCCGGACCTGACGCGCGCATGCTGTATAAAAATATCGTGGTACCCGCCTGTTCTGCCGATGAAGAATATTATCCGCCTGTACCTTGGGTGAAGGCGCCGGGGGAGAAATGGTGTGCGTTTCTGGTAAATGAGCATAACCGTGCATACGGAGGTCTCAATCGCAGGCTGTCACAGATGCGGGCAAAGGGATACAAGATCCTGCTTATCGCTGAGCGCCAGCAAGGCGTAGCGCCGTCGCCCCATATGGCAGAGTTGATGTCTTGCGTGGACATGGTTGTCCCTGTTGTGCTTGAGCATGCGGCCGGCACTGGCCGTTTCTATCTTGGTCGGTCTGTTCCCTCCGTTATGACGCCGTTGCGACAGCTTGAAATTGAAACCCTTGCGGTGCACTTTGATCTCCTGATTGCCGACTTCGGTTCAACCGGGGTCGAGGCCTTCGGTGCTGTGCGTCACAGGCGGGCGAAGACCCACCTTCTGCTGCCGTCATCATTGATTGCATCACGTGTGATGGAAGATTACGGCCGCCTGCTGGCGTATGAACATGCGATTGATACCGTTGTGACCGATAATGTCGGACAGGTTTCAGCCGTGCTTGCTGCACAAGGGTTGCCCACCGAGAAGGTGGCCGATGAAGACCACTTTTTCAGTGCACTTCCTCCGTGCAGCCACAAATCGCCTTCACCGGCGGTGATGGCAAAGCCGCTGAACTGGCAACCGCGTGACGGTTATGTATTTATCGTGACCTATGGCCGAAGTGGTTCGACCTTATTGCAACGTATCTTGCAATCAGTCGATGGATATTTCATGCGGGGTGAAAACGAGAATACGCTGTATTCAGTGTATACAGCGTGGCAGCGTGCGGCAGGTATGCGCCAGCGTTTTGATACCCGCCGCAAGGTACCTCCCCATGGTCCCTGGTATGGCGCCGACGAGGTGGATGCAGATGCCTTCGCTGCGCGGATGATCGACGCCTTTGTTGCAGAAGTGATCCGCCCGCCGGAGGATGCGCGGCTCGTCGGGTTCAAGGAAATCCGTTACGGTGACCTGACAGAGGATGACCTTTACGGTTTTCTGCAGTTTATGAAGCGTTTCTTCCCGCGTGCGCGTTTTATTTTCAACATGCGCCGCTGGCAGGGGGTTGCCAAATCATCGTGGTGGCGGGACATGGAGCCCGACTATGTGCAAAACTTCGTCACACGAAGTGACGAGGTGTTCACCCGGTTTGCAAGCGATAATCCGGACCAGTCCTGCTTGCTGAGGTACGAAGATTACGCCGGAAATGCTGCGGGATTATCGAAGATGTTTGAGTTCCTGGGTGAACCAATGAATGTAGACATGGTCGCCAGTTTGATGGCGCATAAGCTAAAACACTAACTCTATATTTGGGCGGCGGTGCGTGCCTCACGCCGGAAACGGGCTTCATATTCTTTCTTGATCGGGTCTGCCTGTTTCTTGAACTTTGTTTTGTCCTGTTCGATGTCGTTGAAGGGTTCGCCCAGATAATCCGCCAGCCGCTGCATATGGGCTGAAGGCTGGCTGATGTAATCCTCGTACCATAGGGCATGGTACCGGATGCCAAGAAGGCCCAGCGATACCTCAGCCTGCCCATTATGTTTGATGATCGAGGCGACTATGTTGGCGATGGATTCAAAATCATAATCGGGTGTTTCGCCTTTTGCCTCATGGAATGAGGCCCACTGTTTGTTGTGATGCGCGATATAGTGAGAGACTGCCTGCGCGACAATATTCTTGCGTTTGAGCCATACGATGTAGGAGCCTTCCTCAAATGCATCCAGCAGGCCGAATCGCTGCACCATATCAAGTTGTACGCAGCCCACTTTAGCCCCCCAATGCGGGGTTTTGCAGCCTTTGCGCATCAGGCGGACATATTCTTCGAAATTCTTGAGGCCGCGCTTGTTGGTCGCATTTGTGACGTTCTGGGCGTTGAACATCTCGTTTTTCATGGTCAGCGTCGGTAGCTGCTTCATCAACTCTACAAGATAGTTGGAGCCGCAGCGATTTGAGAACAGCACGAAAACCCCTTTTCCGGGCAAGGTGCCCTTGATCAGCGTTTTGTCCCGATCCCCATTATAAAGGGCGAGGATTTCTTTTTCGTGCTGGTGTATTATGGGGCGCATAAACTGTCTCATGAATTTTCAGGTCGGTCGTTGTTGTAACGCCCGTAGGGGAATGACTGCAAGCCTCAAGCCGATATCAGTCACCGGCGGCATAGAGGCCAGCCTCCCCAATCAGGCTTTGGCCCTGCTGGTCCATTTGCAGCATAAGCTTTTTGTGGGCTCCCGCCGTCAGTTTGACCGGGGGCGTCGCAAGCAGGAAGTCGTTGACTTTATCAGGGAAGTTTTTCCATTCCTGCGGAATGACAAGGCCTAGTCCTGCATCACGGATACGTTCTGCAGGGGCGCCTATGTCAAAGACCACAGGCGGAATGTTCAGCCTGAATGCGACGGAAAGCGCATAACTGTATGTTTCAGGCCAAATGGACAACAGCATCAGGTAATCTGGCCGGTAGGTGCGCAGCATGTCGGCACAGACGGCGTCATCATCGTATTTACCCATGATGGTCAGGGTTTCTATGCCGCCTGATCCGGTGTCGGAATAGCCAAAAAGCCGATAGGCGATTTTCAGGTCACGGGCCCATGCGTCGCGCGCGCAGGATTCCATCACGGCTCGTCCCTTGTGTGGGCCGACCGCGCCGATAAAGGCAAGGCGCAGGTTGCGTGTGCTGCCGGGATTGCCAGGTTTACTTTTGGCTGGCGGGCCGAGGTCGGCATATTCCCTGTGTGGGACGGTCTCGCATTTCGCTTCCCCCAGGAAGCCGTTGGCGCGGGCGGCGGCGTCACGGGACGGCGCAAAAACACGGTTGGCGCCACGAATAAAATCCCCGTACCGGGATTGGTAGGTGTCGATATCAACCCAGCCATTCACCGGTGGGTATTTCGCCACACAGGCCTTGCAGCCCTCTGGCCCCGGTTCGCCGCAGTAGTCCCCGGCGGGGGTGACAAACTGACCGTGAGCGCACAGGGGCGCATAGTCGTGGAAAGTAAAATAATACGGTACAGCGGCCCGGCAAACGAGGTCCATCACCTGGGCACGGGCTGCGTCAGTGAAAGCGACAAGGCTGTGGATATGAATAAACTGCGGTGAAAGTATACCGATAATCTGCTGCAGGAATTCAAAATCGGCATGGACGTGAAGTTCCTTGAGATTCGGCGTGAAGAAACCGTCCCGGGCATCAAAGGTGACATATTCGGTCATATGTTTGACCGACCGCAGCACAACGACACCGATGCCGCTTTTGGCAAGGTCAGACTTCAACTCCTGAAGGTTTTTTTCAATCCCGCCGCCCCAGTCATGGGATATGAAAAGCGCGACATTGCCCATAGCCTGCTTGAGCCGCATTGCATCAAGCCGCGCGCGAGACCGCGCACTGGCATCTCTCGCGATATAGGCGTGAACGTCTGCCATGTAGCCGGGGTGTTTCGCCGACAAAGCCTTCAGGCCTGCTGCCTGCAGTGATTTTGCATCTTCGGCGAAGGAGACTTCACCATGGTGAGTCACATAAATGTCGGTTGCCAAACTGTTGCGCCAGCCTGCTTGCCGGGCACGTACACAAAAGTCATTTTCTTCGCCGTAACCGCGCTTGAAGGTTTCCTCGTCAAAGGAACCAATGGCATCCAGTGTCGCACGGCGGATATAAAAGCAAAAGCCCACCCCGGTGGGGACGTCTATCAGCTCGCCCTTATTTGCCGCATAGGCCGCCCGTGCCAGGGCTGCGCCCTCGCTTTCAAGCTTGAAATGATTGTTTTTCAAGGTTTCCGGGTAACTGCATATGGTGGCATTGTTGGAAAGTGGGGTGATAGTCGCCACGTCCGGGTTGGCTTGCGCGTGCGCGAGCAATCGGTCCAGCCAGAAGTCATATACTTCTGTATCGGCATTCAGCAGCACTACATCCCGCGATGGGTTGAGCGCCATGCCCCTGTTAACTGTACCGACAAAACCTTTGTTATTGTTATTGCGCAGCAGAGTGAAAAGCCCCTTGTCAGCAAGCTTGACAAGTTCTGCCGAAAGCTCCGGCTGTGGGCTTTCATCGTCAATCACGATCAGGTTGGCCGATGTCTTGTTCTGTGCACACAGTACCGAGACAAGGGCGCGCAGCGTTTCCGCATATCCCCGGTAAACCGGCATGATGATGTCGATTGCATCTTCGTCGCCGCGTTTCAACAACGGCCGCGCGCGGGACCAGTCTGCCTCGGCTGGGGCTTGAAGCGGAGCAGGCATGCTGAGCCCAAAGCGGTTAGGCACCAGAACGCCCTCTAGCCCCTGATCAAGAAAGTCGATCACCGGATTTTTTGCGATATTGCGAGTGTCGCGAATTAACTTATCAAACAGCGGAATGTCAAAACCATAGGACGGGCTGCGGCCATCCCGCCACCCACGTTCACAGAAATGTCTTAGCGGATTGGTTCCCGAGGGCAGGGGCGGTTTACGCGTCAGGTAATAATCGGCATCAAAATAGCCGGATGCTGCCACACGGGCCATCTCATTACCGTGGCTATCCAGCGTCTCCGAACCCTTGCGGTCTGGTGAAGGCAGGGCCCGTTTTTCACGCTGACCACGGCTTACGTAGTGAAGGAAAGGGTTCAGCCCCGCGCCGCGAATATCAGGGTATGTTTCAAGATAGGCGTTGGTCGAAAACCAGGGAGCCGGGTCATAGCCCTGTTTCCATCCATGGCGCACATAATGATCAAAGGCTGATGATGCGGTTTTGGGTACGTCCGCGTAGGTTGTGGTATAGAAGGTCGCATCGAAGTTCTTCCGGCCCAGCTTCAGCGCTTCACGACGTTCACGCCAGGAATGAAAAAACTTGAACATCAACCATGCCTTTGAGTGTTGCGGCCGGACCAGAATACAGGTTTAAAATCATACCTGTTTGGCCTGACGTTATCCGTCACAACGTTTGGTAAAGTCAAGCAAACTGGTCACAGAGGTCAGGCAGTGTTAATCATGCTGGCGTCAGCTGGGCGCTAATCGGGGGCACAATTCATGATGGTTCAGAACACGGTCCTTATCACCGGGGCTGATACAGCCGCCGGGCGCGTTTTTGCGCAGGCGCTGGAATATGAAAAATCGGTGCATCTGATCACGCTGCCTGACGCTGCCACCGGTATTGGTGCGCCCACGCATTCAGGCACCAGGCTTTCACCTCTTGCTTCGCACGGTTCGGATGCGATGAAGGGGATGTCGGACTTGCTGTCCCGCCACGAGGTTAAATTTATCATTCCCGCAGGCGAGGTATGGCCCGGCGTGTTGGTTGGGCCTGTGCAGGTGGCTTCGGCCCCTGCGGCTGCGGCCCCAGTCGTGCCTGCGCTTAAAGCTCGGGTCGTTGCACCTGTCCCCGCGGCGGCAGAGGGCGATAACGGTGACCCTACTTACCTTTGTTTTACCGATCGCCAAGGGGGGCTGGTCTACTGCGGCTTGGTTGAGCGTAGTCCCTGCGGTACCCGTTTGAGCCACGTCAGCGCCACTACGAAAGTTCGGGACGCAGCGGCTGCGCTGGCAGGCCAGCGAGAGCTGCGCGGTGCATGGGCCATGTCAATGGCGGGCGACCGTAGCGGTGAAAGCCGACTTGTGGCAGTGACCCCCGCCGCATTGGCTGCACACCGGCTTTTTGGGGCAAACCTGACCTTGTTGGCGCTTTTTGATATGCAGGAGAAGCCCGTCTCTGTACTGCCTGCGATGCTCAGCCAGGCCCGGTTTCTGGACGACAAGCCTTTTATTCTGGGCGCCTGGAAGACAGTGTATCTTGATCTGGATGATACCCTGATCGTGCACGGAAAAGTCCATAGCTGGGGTATCAGGTTTCTGGAGAACGCCAGGAAACACCAGATCAAGGTGCGGCTGATCACGCGTCACTACCAGCAGCCGGAACGCACGTTAGCGGATTTCGCTATCCCGCCTTCCTATTTTGATCAGATTATCTGGCTGGAGAACGGCGAGCCGAAAAGCAGCGTTATGACGACCGAGGAAACAGCGATTTTTATCGATGATTCGTTTAAGGAGAGACAGGAAGTCATGCGGGAACGCAATCTTCCCGCCTTCGCGCCGGATCTTTTGCCCGCGTTGATGCGCCGTTAGCGTTTTCCGCCGCCGCCTGTTTTGATATTGACGCTGGTTTAGTCGCGGCCGGAGCTGGTTGCCGCACAGATGTCGGCATACTGCCAGCACTTACGGTCGCTTGCCTGAATGTCTTCGTGATTTTTATACAGGTGCCGCATGATCACGTCGAATTCTTCGGCGTCCTGCCCTTCCTCTACAAAAAAGGCTTTTCCGGGGTCGCCGTCCAGGATGTTGCGGCTGATCTGAACCCGGAGACCGGGATCATCCACAAGGCGTACAACGGCTTTCACGTATTCATCCACATTGTTGGTGGTCAGCCAGTCGGGCTGGGCCAGATCACGTACCAACGAACTGTCGTTCGCTGTGTGGGGTTCATCCCCTGTCATATTGACAATCGGAAGTCCCTGCAGTGCGGCGTCCACAATGCCGTTGGTGGCACCAAACGGGAATGAGCTGAGGAATATATCACAGTCGTTCAGGTCACGAATATACTGGTTATAGCCTTTGCGCGGCAGGACCTTGTCAAGGGGCATGATGTCGGCGTACCTGCGGGTCATGGCCTGATGCAGCAAACCTGCTGCGTTGGGAAAGAACCAGAACTCCACAGGTGTCTGCGCCAAGTCACGAATGCGGCGGCAGGTGTCGAGGAATGTGGGGGTCAGCTTGCGGGACCAAGCCGGAATGGCCAGCCTGACAGGAGAAGCATCGAGCCGTATATTGGGCGCGATATGCTGTGCATCGGTCCGGTGGGTAAAATAGGGCTTTGTCGGCCGTAGCATGATTTTTTCGGAAAAAGTATTTTCATTGCGCATCAGTTCATCGGGCATGATGACATAATCCATGGCGTCTGACATGGAGGTGGCCGGATGGCCGATCGTCATGGTTTGAATAGGTGCCAGTTTCAGCGAAGACAGGACAATACTGGAAAAGCGCATGCCGATGCTGGGATAATAAATTATATCAGGGTTTAGCTTTTTGACCTTGTCGATCAATAGCTGAGCCTGTGTATGTTTGAACTCTACCGACTCCACCTTGTGCGCCAGCGATTTCAATTCAGGATTCAATTTTGTGTCTGCGATGAGCATTGTGGTGTCGAATGATTTTTTGAGCGCTTTGATGGACGGCCCGTAACAGCGGTGCATCGCATGGCCCGCGTTATAGAGCTCGGCAAATATGACAAGCTTTGGACGTTTTTTCTGGGCCCGTTTTGCAGGCAGCTGCACATCTTCGATCTTCTGGCCACCCAGCCAAGTGCGCACGACGTTGTTAAAACAGCGTTTGATATCATGCTTGTGTGCCGCTTCAGCGTAACTGCAGCCCATATAGGCAGGTCCCACTGTCCAGACGGTGTAGGGCTGGGCCACGACATCTTTCCAGTGATCGCCAAGCGAGAGCAGGCGGCTGCGGATATCTTCCGCCCGTTTGGTGTAGACCATTTGCTCGGACAGGAAACCGAACAGGGTAGGCAGGGAATGTTTGGGTTCCAGCTTCAGCAACAGATTCAACAGCAGTCCGTTCATGGTGTTGATGGAGATGCCCGCAAACAGCTTCAACAGGTCGGCCCGTTTATAGGTGTGTTGTTTGCCCTCATGTTCACCGAACATGGCAGGAAGGTGATCGGTACCGCGAAAGCCACTTGTTTCGAAGATCTGCACCATGGCGCGCTTGAAGCGGTTCAACTCCAGAATAAACGCAAGCGACGGGTTGAAGTCCGGGTCGGTAAGCAGGGTGGTCAACGCGCTCGCAATCCGGGTCGCTTCCTTTTCAGCGACGACATTGACTATGTCGGACCGGCCACCAAAGCCCGCTTTGCCTGCCTCGACATTTTCAAAAATGGTTTTAAGCGGCTTGCGGGCGTCTTCATATTTTTTACTGACGACACACGCTTCCAACGTCTTCAAGGGTTCGACAAACACTTAAATCTATTCCTGTATAATTGATAACGGCAATGTGCCACTTGGCTCTTGTAGCGAGAGGTGTCAGGAAAAGCTACCCCGGCTAATCGCTGACGGCATGGATATGGTGCGCGACCATGGCGATGTCATTTTCATCGAGAAAAGCGTGGAAGGGCAAGCCCACAAGCCGGGGCTTGAGGCTTTCTGTGACCGGTAGGGCAGTCCCCCGGTCGCCTATGATTGCCGCGCCAGCATAGGCTTCATGCTCCTGCACGGGGGGGAAATACCATTTACGGGTCTGTATGGCATTTTCCGTCAGGATGCGGGTCAGCTTTTCTGCATTTCCCCGCGTATCATAAAGTAGTGTACCGGGCACGTGAGTTGATGTTGCGGGGTGAAAGTGCTCACGACCAAGGTATTGGATGTACTGGTTTAGTACATTTTGACGTTTTGCCTGGACAGCGGTGAAACGCTCGATTTGTGCCAGGCCATATGCCGCCATGGCTTCCGGCATTTTACCGTTGGTGCCCACAGCACGGCTGGTGCCGTCGTCAAATGCGAAATTGGAAAGCTTCTGACATTGATCGAGCAAGGCGTGGTCGCCTGTCACCAGCAAACCGCCCTCGCCAATGCCAAAAGGTTTGGTCGCGTGAAGGCTGAACACAACAGGGATTTCAGGATGGATCTGCTGGTTCCCAAGGGCTGCGGCTGCATCTACAAAAACCGGGATACCGGTCTCTGCCTTGAAGGCGGCCCAGCCTTCCATGTCCACAGGGTAACCGTATATGGCCACAGGCATGACGGCGTCAATCTGCCCGTGTTTCAGTGCCGCTCTGGCAATCTCCGGGGTTAGGTCCCAGGTACGGTCATCCACGTCCGAGAACACCGGCTTATGGCCGGTAATGGCAATGGCGGATGCGGTTGCTGAAAATGTCAGCGCAGGAAGAAGTACGCGTGCGTTGTCTGGGAGACCGCTTGCCCGCAAAACCAGTTCAAGTGCCATGGTTGCTGATGAGAATGTCGCAGTCAGGGGCGCGCAGGTGCAGGCTGCAGACATGTCACCGAGCAGTTGGCCCATGCGCGTCTCAAATTCGTTGACGAGCGGGCCGAAGTTTGAATACCAGCGCGTTGCATCCATTCTTTGCAGATAAGGGATAACGTCTGCCGTGCCAGGCAGGTCGGGCACAAGGCATTTGATTTTCCAGTCGTCGGGCACGCTTTTGCCTTCCTTATTAATACGGTTAGCCCTGAAGCGCGTATATCCTGACCCAAGGCGTTGCGCAACTGCTATCGCTTGGAATAGGGGCGATGCAGGTGTTGATTCGGCTGTGGCACACGCGGCTTTCCCCGATGACAACAAAATCAGGGCGTGACCAGGGCTCTCGGCAACCACCTCCTGCCTGCTCGCCTAAAATAATTATAGGCTTGCGCGTGTGCTCGCACATTAAAGAGGGCGCCGCGCAGGATATACCGCGCGTACTATGGATGACAGCAAAGCTCGCGCGTCGCGAAATGACCGGCATCAAATATGGTGTTTTATCAAGCCGCGCGGCGCTTTTGCCGCCGTCCCGCGATAAGGGAGCCTCCATGTCTGAAGGTGCACGCTTGCGACTTATTTATTAAAGAGTGCACCTGGCATAATCGCCGACCGGTTCCGGCTCTATTTGCTCTGTTATCGGCGAAACTGCCATAAAGTACGTAATTTCTTGTTTTTTTTGGATTGTGTTCCGGAATTTCTGCCATTAGTATGGCCGCAGTTGAAAGCAGCGTGCGGAGGAGTGCGCAGTTGACAACAAGTGATTATTTTAGTTAACGAGGGACGAAGGGCATGCTCAGATGCCCTCTAAACAGATTCTCTTGGTGCTTTTAGGAGGAACACTATGGCTACTAATATTGAGTTCGGCACGACCGGCAATGACACGATGTTCGGTACAACCGCCGATGATGTCTTCACCGGTGGTGCAGGCGACGACCAGCTTTCTGGTGGTACAGGTA
>NZ_JBLXGZ010000045.1:0-21459 GCF_048260245.1 Kordiimonas sp.
CGTTTCACAAAACCGCCAAGCTTCTGGGCCTTGGTTCCCCTGGTGGCCCTGCCGTCGAGGTCGCGGCACGCAGCGGCAACCCGAAACGCTTCAAGCTGCCAAAACCCATGCTCGGCAAACCGGGCTGCAATTTCTCCTTCTCCGGTCTCAAGACTGCGGTAAGGCGGCTGGCAGAGGACTGTGTCGCGCGTGAGGGCGTGCTGACCAAACAGGACCGTGCCGATATCTGCGCTGCCTTTCAGGCATCGATCGGCGCCTGCTTTGACGACCGGCTTAAAACCGCGACCCGCGTTTTCCACACCCATGCCGGAGAGGGAGACCATCCATTTGTGGTTGCGGGTGGTGTGGCGGCAAACCAATATCTGCGGGGCGAGCTTGAAGCGCTGGCCGCAGACGAAGGCCTGCGGTTTCATGCACCGCCACTGGCGCTCTGTACCGACAACGGCGCCATGATCGCCTGGGCCGGGCTGGAGCGGTTTATCGCCAATCCAGCCCTCAATGACATGGATGTATCCGTCCGGCCACGCTGGCCGCTTGACGGGGATGCCAAACCCATGGTCGGCAAAGGGAAAAAAGGCGCCAAAGCATAAGTGCCCTTGCCGAGCAACGCGGGAAAGGGCAATCTAGGCGCTATAAAAACAAAAGGGAGACAGCCTTGCAGAAGATTGGTGTTTTGGGCGCAGGCGCATGGGGCACAGCCCTTGCTGTTGCAGCAAGGGGGGCTGGGCGCGACACACTGTTGTGGGCGCGGGAAGACGAAGTGGTCACAAGCGTGAACACGGCGCATGTCAACAGCCTGTTCCTGCCAGACGTTACCCTTGATCCCGAACTTAAAGCCACCGGCGCGCTTGAAGACCTCGCGGACCGCGACGCCATTCTTGTTGTCTCACCCGCACAGCACATGCGGGCCATGGTGCGCGCGCTCAAGGAGCATCTGCCGGACGGTGTGCCGCTGGTCATTTGCTCAAAGGGCATTGAGGTGGCAACCGGCAAGCTTCTTAGTGAGGCTGTCGAGGAAGAAGCGCCAAACAACCCGGTGGCTGTGTTATCCGGCCCAACCTTCGCGATTGAAGTAGCGCGCGGCCTGCCCTGCGCGCTGACCCTTGCATCTAAAGACGAAAAAACCGGCAAAGCTCTTGTGGCCGCCCTCGGGCAGGCAACATTCCGGCCCTATTACAACGCCGACATTGTCGGGGCGCAGATTGGCGGCGCTGTGAAAAACGTGCTGGCGATTGCAACGGGCATTTCCGCAGGCCTTGGTGTTGGCGAAAACGCCCGTGCGGCAGTGATCACACGCGGCCTTGCCGAGATCATCCGCTTTGGCAAACTTTATGGCGCCCAAACCGAAACCCTGATGGGGCTGTCGGGGCTTGGCGACCTGATCCTGACCTGCTCAAGCACACAGTCGCGCAATATGTCGCTGGGCAAGGCCATTGGCGAAGGACGCACGTTCGAGGAGATCATGGCGGAGCGCAATTCTGTCGCCGAGGGTGCACATACGGTTGAAATTGTGCACAAGATCGCGGGAGAAAAGGGCCTTGATATGCCGATCACAGCCGCTGTTTACAACATTCTCAAGCAGGGGCGTGAGGTCAAGGCTGTGATGGACGAACTGATGGCACGGCCCTTCACATCAGAGCACAGGTAAAACAACTTTCAAACAACGGGAGACAGCCATGCTGTTCATGATACTGGCAAAAGACAAGGCAGATAGCCTTGAGCTACGCATGGCAAACCGCGCCGCGCACCTTGCATACATCAAGGGGGCTGGTAGCCGCATCAAGGTGGCGGGGCCCCTGCTCTCGGGTGGGGATGACCCCAAACCCACCGGCAGCATGATCATCATCGATGCCGCCAGCGAAGGCGCTGTACAGCTTTTTTGCGACAACGACCCCTATGCCACCGCTGGACTTTTTGAAAGTGTCGAGATCAAACACTGGCTCAAGGTAACCGGCGACTGGGTGCCAAAAGACTAAACACGCGGAAGGCTTGATATGGCTTACTGGCTGGTGAAATCGGAGCCGCATGACTGGTCATGGCAAGACCAACTGGACGTGGACAAGGAACCCTGGACCGGGGTGAAAAACTACCAGGCGCAAGCCAACATGCGCAAAATGGCGATGGGCGACGAAGTGTTTTTCTACCATTCCGGCAAGGACCGTGAGATTGTCGGCATCTGCACCGTTGCCACCGGCCCCTATGATGATCCGGATGACCCGAAAGGGAAATTCTGTCTTGTTGATCTACGTGCCAAGGCACCGCTGCCGAAGCCTGTAAGCCTCGCGGACATCAAGGCTGATGAACGGCTGCGTAGCCTTGCGCTCGTGCGCCAAAGCCGCCTGTCTGTCATGCCCATTGATGCCGATAGCTGGCAACTTATCTGCGCAAAGGCGGGGTTGTGAGTTAAATGCCACCACCCCCGCTTGAGCTTGAGGACATGCCCGCCGGACCAGCAAGCGGCACCTTGCTGGCACGGCTTGATGCGCTGCCGGCCCATGGCGGCAAGGAACTGGTGTTCCGGGACGGCAACATGGTGTTGCGGCTTCTGGTGCAACGCTATGGGCACGGCGCGGTCGTTTATGAAAACCGCTGCCCGCACGCAGGTACACCGCTGAATATGTTTGACGATAAATTTGTCGACATCACCGGCGGGCGTCTCATTTGTCGCACCCACGGAGCACTCTTCAACATTGGTGACGGCAAATGTGTGCGCGGCCCCTGCAAAGGGGATCACTTGCGCACGGTCGCCGTCGAGATCAGGGACGGCGCGATCTACAGCATCTGAGAAAGTAACCGAGCGAATGCCCCACCCTCAATCACGGGATCAGATCATCACCGTACCGGCCCGGCGCTGTTGCACCGGTGACGGCGTGCGGGCATTGCCTGGCAATTCAACGGTGACCGCCCGCCAATAGCTCTGGTATCCGTCCTCATGGATGACAGACTTCAACACCATCGAAAGCTCCGGATCATAATAAACCGTATTGGTCTTGCGCTTGGACTGGTTGCCCTTCTTATATTCCGTGATGATGTCGACAACAAAAACCTTGCGGCCACCGGTAGAGAGCGGAATGGTTTTTTCCCCGATCACATGGATATTAACCCAGAAATCGATCGCGGACCCGCGGGTGATGTTTTTGGTATTGCCACGGAAACTGACCTCTTTGCCTACCGCAAGCGGGAACAATTGCTCCAGCAGGCTATAGTCGAAGTCGGCTTCATACTGATAGCCGAACTCAATACCGCTGACGTTATAGAGGCCGCGGTAATAGTTATGCACAACGACACGTTCGTCCTGCCAGTAATATTCCGTAGAAACGATCTTGCCGGTAACCGCTGTTACCTCGGCATATAGCTCCTGACCGTGACGCTGGATGACCGCACGGGTGCCGACAATTGCAGTCGGCGTTGCAGGCGCGCGTGCAACAGGGTCGCAGGCGACGAGCAAAATCAGGGCTAAAGTTGCAAAAAGGCGCGAAACCACTGGCAAGCGCTTTGCCTCCACTATCTATCCTCACGCCCCTAATATCACCCATCGCATGCGCTGGGAAGCCTCAAGACCGCACACATCCAACCACGTCCCTGACAGAATAGGCTGGTCAGATCGGTCGCGTTGTCTGTGGCCGGTCAGATTTGATGTCTTGGGCACGCCCTTCGGCAAGTTCAATATTGCGGCGGATCACTACCGAGCTTGGTGCCAGCTTAAGGCCACGGGCATATTCTTTCTGCGCACGGGCAATTTCACCGGTTTCGAGAAAAATGTTGCCACGGTTGTTGTAGAACCGCCAATTGTTCGGGGCGATACTGATGGCGGTATTGCACTGCTTGAGTGCATCCGTCCACTCCTCTTCCATGATATAGGTCACACACAGACCATTGTGGGCGCGGGCGCGCTGTAGCATGGTTAAGGTACCCCTCAGCGCTCGCGCATAGACCTCGCGAGCAGCGAGCGCATCGCCACGGATCACCAGCTCATTGCCACGCCTGAGATTTTCCGATGCCCGCAGGATAATCTCCAGTTTCGGCATGGCATCTGATGACATGCGGTCGGCACTCACGGAAAAGGCCGCTCCGAGCACACAGGCCAGAGCAACCATGGAACGGTTAAAAAGACGCATTGCGACCTCCACTTCACTGCTCCCCATCAATCTTGGGCACCCCCGTGCCAACCCACTATACTACAGATTCCCCCGAATCCTTATCATCACAAGTTGATGACGTCCTGTGAATGGGCACGCGTTACTATATAACCTGCCTCGGAAAGCCGCAACTAAGCGTTGGTTTGGTCCTTGGGCTTCAAAAACTGTTTGAGTGTGCCGGTCGACAGCTCAATGTTCGCCAACCGTGGCTCGTCAAACTCGATATCGGTGAATGTGCCGGTCGGATATTTATAGTCAAGTGCATGTATGAGGTCAGGATCGCCCGTCCTGATAAGCTCAATTGCCGTATTGTGAAAGCCCGGGTTGTGCCCCACGAGAAGCGCGCGCTTGCAGCCGCCCGCGTCGCGGCGAACGATATCAACAATGTTTTGCATACCTGCCATATAAAGCGCCGGCTCATATTGCACCGGCCAGTCAAAACCGCCTGCGGCCATCACACGCTCAAGCGTCTCCCTCGCACGCATCGCCGTCGAACAAATAACCAAGTCGGGCGCGACGCCCAGCCTCGCAAAGGCGCGTCCCATACGTGCCGCATCCTTGACGCCGCGGTCGTTCAGCGGACGGTCATGATCAGACAGGCCTATGTTCGCCCAATCCGATTTTGCGTGTCGCAACAAATAAAGGTTTGCCATTGCTTCCTGCCTTATTCATTTTCTGGCCTTGGCCGATTTCAAGCTACACGCACCCCTACGGCCCCGACGGAGACCAACACCATGATGACAGATTTTAAGCAAAACGGAATGGGAGAAAAGGCCACCATCTTGCTGGCACATGGCGCGGGCGCGGGCATGGACAGCGACTTTATGGTCGCCTGGGCAACCGGGTTAGCCGCGCGCGGCTTCCGGGCGCTGCGTTTTGAGTTTCCGTATATGGTGCTGCGGCGCGGGGACGGCAGGAAGCGCCCGCCGGACCGCGCCCCCAAGCTGATGGACGCCTACCGGCAGGCTATCGACGATGCCCGCATGCTGACAGATGGCGGAAAACTGGTGATCGGCGGAAAATCCATGGGCGGCCGTATCGCCAGCATGGTGGCAGCCGAAGATAACAACGCGTGCGAGGGTTTGCTGCTGCTTGGGTACCCCTTCCACCCAACGGGAAAGCCGGAAAAGTTGCGCACTGATCATCTGGGCGACATCACCGTGCCCACCCTTATCGTTCAAGGAGAACGCGATCCTTTTGGCGGTAAAGCACTGGTGGATACCTTGTCGCTGCCAACAGGCTTCACTGTTCATTGGGCACCGGACGGCAACCATGACCTGAGCCCCAGGAAAGCCTCAGGCCATACTTCGGAAAAAAATTGGGCGACCGCAATGGATGCAGCCGCCCGAGATTTCGCGCCATAACGCGGATCTATTCAACCTTCATGAACTTGAGCGTCATGCGGTCCGATTCGCCAATGGCTTCATATTTCGCCTTGTCCGTGTCCCCGTTGGCAAGGCGTGGCGGCAATGTCCAGACACCTTTTTCATAGTTCTGCTCATCTTTTGGGTTGGCGTTCATCTCGGACGCCTCAACAAGCTTGAACCCATGCGCTTCAATGGCCGCGACAAGATCGCTCTGTTTCCAGCGTCCCTTGCCCGCCGCCGCATTACGGTCACCGTCAAAGTCTTCGTTCATGCGGTGCTGTACGATCCCCATAACACCGCCGGGCTTCAGCATGGCATGCGCCTGATCCATGCCTTTGTCGAAAAAGTCCCGACGCCACCAGTTGTGCAGAGCCCGCACGATAATAATGGCGTCAAGGCTGTCTGCCTCAACAGGCAGGCCTTCTGTGGCTGGTATCCACGTCGCAACAGCGTTCGGACCAAAGGTATCCCGCTCGGCCTCGAACTTCTCAGGATAGGCCCGCAGGTTGGCAGCATAGTTTGCGTATTCGGCATATACCTCCGGATTATGCTCCAGCCCGACATATTTGCCGTCCGCTTTCAGGAGGGGGCCAAGAATTCGGCTATACCAGCCGCCGCCCGGATTGACTTCCGCGACCGCCATATCCGGCTTGATGCCCAGAAAACGCAGAAACTCTTCCGGGTGACGCGCTGTGTCTCGCGTACTTTCTCCGGCTTCGCGGGCGCTGTTGTCATGTACCGCCTTCCAGATAGCGTCTTCGTGGTGGTCCGCCGTGACACCGCCAAGGCTCAACCCAGCCACGGCCGCGGCCGCAAAACCCCAATTTCGTAAAAAACTCATTTTATGTTCTCCCTGAACTATATGTCCCTGTTATCCGCCAGTGCGCGCTACAGCACCGATGGCACTGTGTGGCTACGCTTACCCTCCAGCGCCGATATCGTTCGCGTAAGATAGCCTGCTCACGCAATGTTGATAGATCACGCAGGATAACATTTTTGCGACCAACCTCTTTCCGGACAGTTTCGAACAAAATCACATATTTCAACCGGGTACTTCATGCCCTATACTTAGGGTGTATTTGCGCTATATTTTAACGGGTGGAAATGGGTGGACAAGCCCCTTATGAACAGAAGAACATTGCAGAGTATTCTCCCTTTTCTCACAGCCATAATGCTGGTTTTCGCGTTCTTATATGTGCAGGAACGCAGCCTTTCTCGTACCTTGCGCTCTCAGGTTGCAGAGACCCTTGAGCATATCCTGAACACCGCCCGGGACTCGGCTGCCGCCTGGAAACAGCGCCATATCACCCAGATGGGTCGCATGCCCCAGCAACCCGTCATTATTGCCCAGACTGCAGCGTTGCTTGAGATAAAGGACAGACGCGCCATCTTCGCTTCCGATGCGCTGGCAGATTTGCGCACCCACATGAGCCAGATCCTTGCCAACTATGGCTACCTCGGTTTTTTTGTAATTGCCCCTGACGGCACTAATGTTGCGTCCATCCGGGATAGTAATATTGGCCAGATCAATCTGGTACAAACGCAGATGCCAGACACATTCGCCCGTGTGCTCGCCGGCGAGGTCTTGGTCAGCGAGCCCATTCGTACGGACGTGCCCGTCGTCGGCGCCAATGGCATTGTATCCAAGGTTGCGCCCACCATGTTTGCACTCGCCCCTATCAGAAACGACGGAGGCAATATCATTGCGGTTTTCGCTTTGCGCATGAACCCGCTGGGGGAGTTTTCTGCCCTCTTTGCCCGTAACCGCATCGGACTAACCGGTGAAACCTATGCCTTTAACAGGCAGGGCCTGATGATCAGCGAGAGCCGCTTTACCGAAACACTTAAGCTTGTGGGCTTGCTGCAAAGGGGAGAGGCCAGCACACTGAATATTCCCGTGCATGACCCGGGCTTTAATGCCTTTGATGGCTCCCGAAATGTCGATATGGCGGCAACCCCCCCAACCCTCATGGCAGCAAGCGCTCTTGCTGGCAAGAGCGGACAAAACCTGGAGGGATACCGGAACTATCTTGGACAAACCGTTGTTGGTGCTTGGCTGTGGGATGATACTCTGGGTTTCGGCATTGCGACAGAAATGCGGGAAAAAGAAGCCTTCGCTGGCATGAACACAAGCATCTTCACCATTCGAGCCTTTGCCGGGTGTATTCTCATTTTGCTTGCCGCGCTGGCCTATGCCCACAACCGCAACCGGCACAGAGATAAGACAGAGACGTGAGCCAGGCATAAACCCCATGGCCGAGAATATTTAGGGGCGAAAATATTTGCCCACCTACCGGTTCAATCGGTTTTCAATCAGATCGTCCACCACACCCGGCTCGGCAAGGGTCGACGTGTCGCCGAGGTTACCAAACTCGTTTTCCGCAATCTTCCTGAGAATCCGCCGCATGATCTTGCCGGACCGGGTTTTAGGCAACCCAGGGGCAAACTGGATATAGTCCGGCGTCGCTACCGGGCCGATTTCCTTGCGCACAAAAGCCACAAGGTCTTTTCTCAACTCTTCCGAAGGTTCAACACCAAGGGAGGTTGTCACAAAGGCATAAATGCCCTGCCCCTTGATATCATGCGGGAACCCCACTACGGCCGCCTCTACCACACTCTCGTGTTCGTCAAGGGCGGCCTCAATCTCAGCCGTGCCAATCCTGTGGCCAGAAACATTGATCACATCGTCCACCCGGCCTGTAATCCAGTAATACCCGTCCGCGTCCCGCCGGCACCCATCACCGGTGAAATATAGCCCCTTGTAGGTGGAAAAATAGGTCTGAATAAAACGGGGGTGGTCACCGTATACGCTGCGGGCCTGGCCGGGCCAACTGTCGGTCAGGACCAGATTACCCGAGGTGGCACCCTCAAGGAATTTGCCGTCCTGATCCACCAGCGCAGGCTTGACGCCAAAGAAGGGGCGGGTAGCCGAGCCAGGCTTGAGGTCCGTCGCGCCCGGCAAAGGTGAAATCATCACACCACCGGTTTCGGTCTGCCACCAGGTATCCACAATGGGGCAACGTTCCTCGCCAACGACACGGTAGTACCAAAGCCATGCCTCGGGGTTGATCGGCTCGCCCACCGAGCCCAGCAGGCGCAGGGAACTGCGGTCGTGTTTTTTAACCGGCTCCTCGCCAAGCCGTTCCAGCGCGCGAATAGCAGTGGGAGCGGTATAGAAGATATTGACCTTGTGCTTCTCGCAAACCTGCCAGAACCGCCCGGCGTCCGGGTAGGTAGGCACGCCTTCAAAAACCAGAGTGGTGGCGCCGTTCGCGAGCGGCCCATAAACAATATAGCTGTGGCCGGTGACCCAGCCGACATCAGCCGTACACCAGTAAATCTCGCCCGGCTTGTAGTCGAACACATACTCATGGGTCATCGATACCCAGACCATATAACCGCCGGTGGTGTGCAACACGCCCTTTGGTGTTCCGGTCGAGCCGGAAGTATAGAGGATAAAAAGCGGATCTTCGGCGTTCATTTCCTCGGGCGCGCACTCAGTGGATACCGTCGTTTTCGCTTCATGATACCAGACGTCACGGCCTTCGACCCACGCCACCTCGGAACCGGTGCGCTGCACCACAAGCACACTTGAAACGTCAGGGCACCGGGAAAGCGCTTCATCCACGTTGGCTTTCAGCGGCACACGTTTGGCACCACGCAACCCTTCATCGGCTGTGATCACAAAAGTAGAAGCACAGTCCTGAATACGGCCCGCCAATGCGTCCGGTGAAAAGCCACCAAACACGACAGAGTGAACAGCGCCGATACGCGCACAGGCCAGCATGGCGTAAACAGCTTCCGGGATCATCGGCATATAAAGGGTGACGCGGTCACCTTTTTTTGCCCCGCGTGCCTTCAGCACATTGGCAAAACGGCAGACCTCCTCATGCAATTCCCCGAAAGTAATGTGCTTATGATCCGTTGGTTCATCACCTTCCCATATTATAGCCACATCGTCTTTTCGGTCCGGCAAATGGCGATCGATACAGTTGACCGAAGCGTTCAAGGTGCCATCTTCGAACCAGCGTATCGATACATCGCCTTCAAAACTGGTATTTTTGACCTTGGTGAAGGGTTTCATCCAGTCGATACGCTTGGCCTCATCTGCCCAGAACGCCTCAGGCGCGTCGACAGACCTCGCATGCATCTCCAGATATTTCTCATTGGTGCAATGGGTGCCCTCAAGCGCTTGCGCGGACACCGGGATCTTCAGACCTTCACTCATTTTTTAACTCCCTCCAGTCAATCGGGAGGATCATGACGGCAGTTTGCCTGCGTTGCAAGCCTCGCCATGGCAACGATGTCATTATTCTGGATGCTCAGATATTAGCAGCGAAAGACTTACCAGTCTGACATCATCGAAGGGCCGCCGGATTTTTTATTGGCGACAATACGCCAGAGCTTCAGATCACCGCTCTCCAGCATCTTTTTGCGCCGTGTCCAGAACTCGGCCTCACGCATCAGTGTCTGGATCATCATGGTGCCGTCTTCACGCTTGGCCAGTTTGGCGGCGACCTCATCGGCGCCTGCCCATGCCTTGTTGATCATATCGACATATTGCATGCTGATGTCTTCCGACACACGAACCTGCAGGCGATTTTTCTTCATCATTTCCACAAGGTCGTCAGATAGCACCGGATAGGGATGGTGGCGTTCACCGACAACCCACTCCTTGAAACGGTCCTTACCAAGCACCGCATCGGACGAAATGACATATTCCGTTAGTAAGAAGAGGCCGCCAGGTTTCAGTTTGTCCTCTATCTTGGCGATCATGTCGTCTTTGTCTTCGATCGTGTACAGTGCTTCCTTGGAAAGCGCGCGATCATATTTGCGGTCAAAGCCGTTGAAATTTTCAGGGTCATATTGCTCAAGCTGGGCTTTTTTTTCCAACCCGGACATCTTTGCAAGCTTGCGGCCCTTATCCACCAACGTCTGGCTTTCCTCAAACCCGGTCATCCAGACGCCGAATCGGTCCACGAGCACGCGCGCAGGCCCCCCAAGACCCGCGCCAATCTGCAGCATGGACATCTCGGGGCTAAGCGCCAGAAGTTTGGAAAGCGAGACGATATATTCCGGGCCACCGGGGCCACAAAAGCCCTTTCCCCAGATATATTGGGCAATATCAACGGTAGCATTGTCCCATGGGTCAAGGTTCTCCGCAGTCGCAACCTTTGCAGGCGCAATTTCTTTAAACTGCTCTTTCGGCGCGGCTTCACCCGGATGACGTTCCCCTATGCGCTTTTTGATATCTTCCGTATCATAGCCTTCCCACCAGGCCTTCAGGCGCAATTTTAGCGGGACCGAAGCCGCCTTGCCTTTCTGCTGTTTTGCTGCCAAATCTCACACCCACACTTATAGAAAAGGGCCACACCCCGTAAACCCAGTTCCTCTTTAACATGAATATGAAAACCGAACGGGAATATTTTGCAAGCCCCGATCGATTCAAATTTTATCGATTTTTAGTCGTCTCAGCCCCTCAGAGTTGCTCCAACCGCTTTCTCTGCGGCTGCAACAATCTTGGCTGCGATAGCTTCAATGTCCTTGTCGGCGAATGTCTCGGCCTTAGGCTCAAGCGTCACAGTCAGTGCTACTGAGTGCATATCATCCGGTACGCCTTTGCCTTCATAGAGGTCGAAGATGCGCACATCAGCGATAAACACCTTGTCGGCGCCCTTCACTGCCCGAATGAGATCACCGGACTTAGCGTCTTTCGACACAAGAAAGGCAAAATCGCGCTCGACCGATTGCAGGTTCGACACATGGAGCGCCCCCTTGGCCGCGCCTGACTTGCGCGGTGCCGGAATAGCGTCAAGATACACCTCAAAGCCGACAACCGGACCATCCACATCCAGTGCCTTCAGGACACGCGGATGCAGCTCGCCAAAACTTGCGAGGATGTTTTTAGGGCCAAGGCGCAAGGTGCCCGACCGGCCTGGATGATAATAATCCGGCGCTTCATCAAAGGCCTGCAGGTTGGCAGTTGGCGCAAGCGCTGCTTCAAGGGCGGCCAGTGCATCCCGTTTGGCATCAAACACCGATACCTTGCGGCTTGCACTTTCCCAGTGCCGCGCGGCGGCCTCACCGCTGCGGATACCGGTTGCGACCAGCAGTTGACCCTTGTCGCTGTCATCGCGGTAGATGCCACCCACTTCAAACAACGCCACTGACGCGGCACCACGGTCCGCATTGCGGCCCGCCGCCTCAATCAGGTTCGGTAAAATCGATGGCCGCATGCAATCAAGCTCAGAGGAGATCGGGTTGTCGACCACAAGGCGTTCATCACCACCACCAAACAGCGCGGCATTCTCCCGTTTCATGAAAGACCAGGTGACCGCTTCATGCATGCCGATGCTGGCCAGGCGGCGCTTGGTCGCCCGGGCCTTTTTCTGCCGCCCACTCAAGGTGGCACCCGCCTTATGATTGGTCACGGGCAGTTGCACACTCGGGATATTGTCATATCCGTGGATACGCAGCACTTCCTCAACAATATCGGCTTCGCCTTCCACGTCCACACGCCACGACGGGACATGAACGGTATAAGGGTCACTCCCCGAAACAGTAAAGCCAAGCCGCTCAAGAATGGCGACGCTGGTTTCACCGCGCAGGTCCACACCACCCAGGGTTTTCACCCGTTCCGAGCGGAAAGGCACCGTGTGATTCCACGCCGGCACGCTGCCGGCCTCGAAGACTTCACTTGGCTCACCGCCGCACAGATCAAGGATCAGCTGGCTGGCGATCTCAACGCCCTGATGCACAAACTGGCTGTCAACACCGCGCTCAAAACGGTAGCGTGCGTCCGTATTAATACCGTGCTCACGGCCTGTCATCGCGGTTTTCACCCGGTCAAACAGCGCACATTCCAGCACCACGTCAGTGGTATCGGGCGTACAGCCGCTGTCTTCGCCGCCGATAATGCCGCCAAAACCGAGGACATTGCTGTCATCGGCGATCACGGTTTCACCGCCCTTGCAGCTATAGGTCTTGCCGTCGAGGGCGAGGAAGCTTTCGCCTTCCGCGGCGATACGGGCCTGCAGGTTACCGCTTAGCTTGTTTGCGTCATAGACATGCAGCGGGCGACCGAGGTCGTAGGAGACATAGTTGGTAATATCTACAAGCGCCGAAATGGGCCTGAGACCGACCGCCTTCAGCCGGTCCTGCATCCATTTGGGGCTGGGGCCATTTTTCACACCGGTGAACTTGCGGCCAACAAACAACGGACATGCACTCTCTTCACCCTTGGGCAGGTTGAGCGCAACGGTTACGTCACTTTTGTAAGTGCCGGTTACCTTCGCGTCCGTTGGTGCCTTCAGGGTGCCAAGACCACTGGCCGCCAGGTCACGCGCAATGCCGTATACACCGAGGCAATCCTGACGGTTTGGCGTGATCGCAATTTCGATCATCGGCTCATCAAGCTTGGCGTATTCCACATAGGTCATACCCACTGGCGCGTCTTCTGGCAGTTCAATGATGCCGTCGTGGTCATCGCCCAGCTCAAGCTCGCGGTAGGAACACATCATGCCAGACGAATCGACGCCGCGGATCTTGGCTTTGCCGAGCGTAAAATCAAGCCCCGGCACATAGTCACCGGGCTGGCCGAGCACAACCTTAATGCCGGTGCGCGCGTTTGGCGCGCCGCACACAATCTGCATCTCGTTTGTACCGTCAGATACCTTGCACACCTTCAGCTTGTCAGCGTCCGGGTGTTTTTCAGCCGAGATAACCTGCGCCACCTTGAAGGGCGCCAGCGCATCGGCCGGATTTTCGACACCCTCGACCTCAAGGCCGATGCCATTCAATTTGGCAAGAATATCCTCAAGGCTTGCATCCGTGGTGAGATGGTCCTTGAGCCAGCTAAGGGTGAATTTCATCGGCTGAGCCCTCCTGCGATCGTCGGCAAGTCAAGTGCGCGGAAACCATAGTGCCTCAGCCACCTGAGGTCAGCATCGAAGAAGGCCCGCAGGTCGCTCATGCCGTACTTCAGCATGGCCAACCGGTCAATGCCGCAACCAAAGGCAAACCCCTGATAGACATTGGGGTCAAGATTGCAGGCCTTGAGCACATTCTGGTGCACCATGCCGGAGCCCAGAATCTCAAGCCAGTCATTGCCGTCCCCAATTTTGACTGTGCCGCCCTCAAAGCTGCATTGCACATCCACTTCCATGGATGGTTCGGTGAAGGGAAAATAACTGGGGCGCAGGCGCAAGGTGACAGCATCCACTTCGAAGAAGGCCTTGAGGAAGGCTTCAAGCGTGCCCTTGAGGTGACCCAGATGCGTGTCACGGTCAATCACCAGCCCCTCCACCTGATGGAACATCGGTGTGTGAGTCGCATCCGAATCAGACCGGTAGGTGCGGCCAGGCGCGATGATACGGATCGGCGGCTCTTCATTCAGCATGGTGCGAATTTGCACCGGGCTGGTGTGCGTACGCAAAACCTTGCGCTCACCGTTCGCGTCCGGCTTCAGGTAAAAGGTGTCATGGTCCTGCCTCGCAGGGTGTTCGGGCGGAATATTGAGCGCGGTGAAGTTATGAAAGTCGCTCTCGAGATCGGGGCCTTCAGCCACATCAAACCCGAGGGAGGCAAAAATCTCTGCAATCTCATCCATCACCTGGCTGATCGCATGCACGCTGCCTGCGGCATGATCAAGAACCGGTAGAGTGATATCCAGCTTCTCGGACTTGAGGCGGGCATCAAGCGCCACTTCCTCAAGCGTTTCCTTGCGGGCGGCGATGGCATCCGCCACCTGTGCCTTGAGGCCATTGAGCGCAGGGCCCATTTCCTTGCGCTCTTCGGGGCTCATACGACCAAGGCCTTTCATGAGCTCCGACACGCTGCCTTTTTTGCCAAGCGCGCCGACACGCACGTCTTCAAGGGCGGCGACGTCGCCTGCCGCATCAATGCGCGCAGTGATTTCCTCTTTGAGGGCTGAGATTTGTTCCTGCATGTCTCTTCCGCTTCGGGATGATCTGATCAAATGTTCTTAAAGTCGCTGAAATCTGCACCGGGAATGCCAAAGGCGCAAATAAAAAGAGGCCCCGCCAACGGCCAGGCCCCTTAATATCTTGGTACTGCGACAACAGTCGCAAAACCAGCTTACTTAGCGAGGGCGGCCTTAGCCTGTTCCACAAGCGCTTCAAAAGCAGCTGGTTCGGTGATCGCAAGGTCGCTCAGCACTTTACGGTCAAGCTCGACACCGGCGAGCTTGAGGCCGTGCATGAACTGGCCATATTGCAGACCGAGAGCGCGCGAACCCGCGTTGATACGCTGGATCCACAGAGCGCGGAAGGTGCGCTTGCGTGCTTTACGGTCGCGGTATGCGTACTGACCGGCTTTTTCAACAGCCTGGCGAGCAACCTTGATTGTATTCTTACGACGGCCCCGATAGCCTTTGGCTTGCTCGAGAACCTTTTTGTGACGAGCGTGCGAGGTAAGTCCGCGTGTGACACGTGCCATGGTATTTTCTCCTTAACCTTGAAGGACCCAGATAGCCCTAGAGGCTGTTGGGCATGAACTTCTTGACGATGTTGGCGTCACAATCTGCAAGGATGGTGGTGCCACGCTGGTTACGGATTTGCTTGTTGGTGCGCTTGATCATACCATGCTGTTTGTTAGCCTGGTTTGCACGCACTTTACCGGAGGCGGTCAAGCTGAAGCGCTTTTTCACGCTCGATTTCGTCTTCATTTTGGGCATTTTTGTCCTCACTTCTATAACTGCAAGTTCGACATTTCTGAACCGGCACGGCAGCCCTTAAACAAGCCGGTCGGTTCGATGAAGTGGGGTGTATAGCGCCGGAAGCCCCGGTTTGCAAGCAGATTCAGTGTTAGCACGGCACCGTTTTCTTGCACACATTCGAGAGGCGTGGGAAAGTACGCCCATGAAACGGAAATTTATTCACCTGCGGCGTCACTGGCGCGCCATACAAACCATACTTTTGGCGCTCAGCCTTGTGCTTGCCGCCCAAAGCGCTGCGGCTGCCCCCGCGCTGTGGCGCCTTGCTGACGCAGACACGGAAATTCATATATTCGGCACACTTCATGTGCTGAACAAGGACACCCAATGGCTCACACCGGAAATAAGGGTCGCTTTCAGGGAATCAGACGCCTTGATCGTCGAGTTAAGCGGCGATGAAATTGACCGTGCGGGAGCTCTGTTCACCGCCGCCGGTCGCTTGCCCGAGGGCCAAACCTTGCGCATGCTTGTCGGCAACGGCATCTACAACGATATAGAGCGACTCGGTCGCGCACTCAGTGTACCGGCCAACACATTTCAGCATAGCAAGCCATGGTTCGCGGGGCTGTCCCTTTCCGTTATCGGGCTTGTTAAAGCCGGTTATGACCCTGCAAGCGGTGCCGATAAATATTTCATAGCGCAAGCTGAAGGCATGAACAAAGCCATCTTCGGGCTTGAAACCGCAGCTCAACAGGTTGCGCTGTTCGAAAGCCTGAAGCCCGAGCAGGAGAAGGCCATGCTGGTTGATACCCTGCGACAGAACGCCAAACTTGGTCAGCATTTCGCCGCCATGCAGGGGGCATGGGTAACCGGCGACATGGCTGCGCTTGATCATATCCTCAACGACGCGCTGTCCATTGCACCAGGACTTGAGGAACAAATGTTGACCGATCGCAACCGCGACTGGGCCGATAAACTTCTTCAAGTGATGGAAAAACCCGGCAGTTTTTTTGTCGCCGTCGGTGCCGGACACCTTACAAGCGACGAATCTCTCATCGCGCTGCTGCGTCGCACGGGGCTGAAAGTCGACCGATTACAGTAAGGGAGCCTTGATGGCGGGATATTCAGGCGCACCGCTGATTAAAAAACTGGGTATCAAGAACGGCTTCAGGCTAAAGCTTGTGCATACGCCCGACTACTATGGCGAACTGCTTGGAAAGATGCCAGCCGGCACTGTTGAAACAGCAAGCGACTGCGACTTTATTCACGCCTTTTACAAAGACCGCACCCTTTTTACCGAAGAGATTTCGACTTTGATGACCACGATACACCGTAGTGGCATGATCTGGGTCTCGTGGCCCAAGAAGTCATCAAAGGTACCCACGGATATGACCGAAGATGTCATCCGAGAAGTCGCCTTGCCGCTTGGCCTTGTGGATGTCAAGGTCTGTGCCGTAGATGAGGTCTGGTCAGGCCTCAAGCTGGTGATCCGCAAGAAATTACGCTAAGGAGGCCATAAATTGAGCGATAACCGGCACCCTTAACCTCGCCCCAAGCTGGGGATGAATTGTAACCGGAGGGCGGGGCATCGCCTTTGGGTCTAGCCGTTGATGCTGTCCGCAATGGTCTGTGCAGCGGCTGCGGGATCTTCCGCCCCTGTAATCGGCCGCCCAATCACCAGAATATCCGCGCCGGCCTGCACTGCATCCGCCGGGGTCATCACCCGCTTCTGGTCTCCCACGGCACTGCCCATGGGGCGGATGCCGGGCACAATAAGCTTGAAAGCATCGTCCGTGGCATTGCGCGCCAGTGTGATTTCCCGTGGGCTGCAGACAAGGCCGTCAAGGCCATTTTCCTGTGCCAGCGCAGCGAGGCGCCCCACCTGTGTATCAACAGAATCACTCACGCCGATGGCATGCAGGTCACTGCCATCCAGGCTGGTGAGAACGCTTACACCAATCACCCATGGTTTGGTGTGGCCATGTTTCGCGGCCTCCTCCGCGGCGGCGTCTGCCGCGCGGCGCATCATCTCGGGCCCGCCCTGGGTGTGGATGGTGAAAAGCTTCGGCGCGAGCGGCGCCACGGCACGAATGGCACCCGCAACAGTGTTGGGGATGTCATGAAACTTGAGATCGAGAAAAATCGGCAGCCCTGCATCTGCAACCCGGCTGAAACCGTCAGCCCCATTGGCACAAAAAAACTCCAACCCGAGCTTGATACCTCCGACCTTGCCCCTGAGCGTGCGGGCAAGCCTTACCGCTTTGCCGACATCAACGGTATCAAGCGCGCAGTATATGCGGTCACTGGCAATGCAGTCACTGGGTTTGAGGTCTTGGGCCACGGAAAATCCTCTCAAATGTGGTGCTATCGCACCCGGATTAGCCCTCTTTACCCTCTCTTGGCAAGGTTTCGGTCGCGATGCGTACAGTTTCATGGGAGGACTTTGCATGGGCCTTGTGCACATCTTCCGAAAGCACAGAGACCTGATCTTCAAGATGGCCAGCACGTCGTTCTGCTTTGCGGCGCCGTGCAAAACCCTTGAGCCTGATCCAGCCGGTCACACCACCCGCGATGAGAAGACCGACAAAAATGCCCAGAAAGAGCACGAGATAAACCGGCACAGGCGCCATGAGAGCGCCGAATGGCTCAAGGCTGAGTACAACGGGCTGGCGGTTTGAAATTGCAAAAAGAATGAGCAGGACGGCAAGCGCAACCCAGAAGATACGGCGAATCAAACTGCCGAGAGACTGTGCCATGACACTCTTTCACCATTGCTATGCGAGACTCTGCGGCGCGGATACCCCACGCAGCAGCTACGATTTTCAATCGTTGAGGCGTTCACGCAGATCTTTGCCCGTCTTGAAATAGGGCACACGTTTTTCGGCAACCTCAACCTTCTCGCCGGTACGCGGATTACGGCCGATACGAGCGGGACGCTCTTTTACCGAAAAGGCCCCAAAACCGCGCAGTTCAACACGGTCTCCGCGAGCCAGAGCGTCGGTAATTTCATCAAAAATTTTTGAAACAATACGCTCAACATCCCGGTAATACAGGTGGGGATTGGCTTCGGAAATTTTTGCAATTAACTCGGACTTTATCATCTAGGTCCTCCCCTCGGGGCAATCTTTTCAGCGGCACTCAAAACGAAGCTACCCATGTCCATTGGGTAAAGCGTGCCACCTGATCTCGCTCACGTCAAGATAAGCCTTTCTAAGAAAAGGGCTTTTATCATGAGTTTTTGTATCATGGTAACGGCGACACCGCAATTTAGATGCATCACCATGGCAGAAATAAGAAAGGCCGCCCCAATGGACGGCCTTTCAGATCACAATTCACACAGATGTGTGGATTATTTGTCTTCTTTGGCTTTCTCAAGCGCTGCACCGAGAATGTCACCAAGGCTTGCACCCGAATCGGCCGAACCATATTGCTCAACAGCTGCTTTTTCTTCAGCAACTTCAAGCGCTTTGATCGAAAGGTTCAGCTTGCGGCTGCCTTTGTCCATACCGGTTACCATAGCGTCAACCTTGTCGCCTTCAGCGAAACGCTCTGGACGCTGGTCGCCGCGGTCACGCGCGAGGTCGGAGCGACGAATAAAGGCAGTAACGCCCGTATCGCCAACTTCAACTTCGATACCGTTATCGTTTACGGCTTTAACAACACAGGTAACCTGCTCGCCACGTTTCTTGGAAGAAACATTGGAGAACGGATCGCCGGCAAGCTGTTTGATGCCAAGGCTGATACGCTCTTTGCGGGTGTCTACGTCGAGGACAACAGCTTTGACCATGTCGCCTTTTTTGTATTCCTGGATCGCGTCTTCGCCGGAACGTTCCCAATCGAGGTCGGAGAGGTGAACCATACCGTCCACATCGCCATCAAGGCCGATGAACAGACCAAATTCGGTGATGTTCTTGACTTCGCCTTCGATTTCGGTGCCTTGCGGGTATTTACCAGCAAAGGCTTCCCATGGGTTCTCGCCACACTGCTTGAGACCAAGAGAGATGCGGCGCTTCGCAGGATCAACCTCGAGCACCATAACTTCGACTTCCTGGCTCGTGGAAACGATCTTGCCAGGGTGTACGTTTTTCTTGACCCAGCTCATCTCGGATACGTGCACAAGGCCTTCAACACCGCTCTCGAGCTCAACAAACGCACCATAGTCGGTGATGTTCGTCACCGTACCGGTGAACTTGGCGCTGACAGGGTATTTGGCTTCGATACCATCCCATGGGTCAGCAGCAAGCTGCTTCATGCCAAGGCTGATACGCTGTGTTTCAGGGTTGATGCGAACAACCTGAACCTTCACGGTCTCACCAATCGCCAGAACTTCAGACGGGTGGTTCACACGGCGCCAGGAGATGTCTGTCACGTGCAACAGGCCATCGATACCGCCGAGGTCCACGAACGCACCATAATCGGTGATGTTCTTCACAACGCCCTCAACAGCGTCGCCCTCTTTGATCTGACCCATCAGTTCAGCACGCTGCTCAGCACGGTCTTCTTCAAGAACAGCACGGCGAGATACGACGATGTTACCGCGACGGCGGTCCATCTTCAGGATCTGGAACGGCTGTTCGATGTTCATCAGCGGTGTCACGTCACGAATCGGACGGATGTCAACCTGGCTGCCCGGCAGGAATGCCACAGCGCCGGAGAGGTCAACAGTGAAACCACCCTTAACGCGGCCAAAGATAACACCGTCAACACGGGCATCGCCTTCAAACGCTTTTTCCAGCAGTTCCCAAGCTTCTTCGCGGCGAGCTTTATCACGGGACAGGATCGCTTCGCCGAGCGCGTTCTCAACGCGGTCAACAAATACTTCTACTGTATCACCAACTTTGATTTCAGCTGCTTTGCCTGCGGGAGCAAATTCTTTAAGTGGAACGCGGCCCTCGGCTTTAAGGCCAATGTCCACGATCGCAAAGTCGTTCTCGATCGAGACGACGGTCCCTTTGACAACGCGGCCTTCAAAGCCGTCATCCTCAGAGGGGAGTGTTTCATTCAGCAGTGCCTCAAAATCTTCGAGGCTCGGCATGGTTGCCGCTTCAGACATGTATGTCTTCCTTTCAGGTCTATTACTTTTCTTGCCAGCCGGTTGGCTCCGACGGTCTTCTTCCGGGTTTCTCAAGCACGGGACCACCCCATGCTTTCCTGTGGTCCGGAAGCCTCAAACACCAACAAATTATAGCCCCTCGGGCCAAGCACCCTTTCAGGGGGTGCTACCGGTCCGGGAGCCGCTCTCGTAAAGCGTCTTCGGTTATTGGGGCGAGAGGCGTTCTCTTACAAATGCCGCCGCCCTTAAAAACACGGCGTCTATATCCAAATTGCTCGTATCAAGCAAGAGGGCATCTTCAGCGGGCCTGAGCGGCGCGTCCTTGCGGTGCGTATCGCGCGCGTCCCGCTCCCGCACATCGGCGAGTATAACACGAAAATCCGGCTCGATGCCACGTTCTTCCAGTTCGCGGAAACGGCGCTTGGCTCGCACCTCCGCGCTGGCGGTTACAAAGAACTTCACATCGGCGTCCGGACACACCACGGTGCCTATATCCCTGCCGTCCAGCACCGTGCCTGCAGCGCCACCAGGCGGGCTCGCAGCGAAATTACGCTGAAATGCCAGCAAGTTAGAGCGAACGACAGGTAATGCCGCCACCTTGGACGCAGCGTTACCGGTATCCTCGGCCCTCAGCTCAGGGTCCGACAGAAGAGCAAGATCAAGTTCGCTGGAGGCCACCTCTGCCGCGCCTGCATCGGCCGGGTTGCCACCGGCACGCAGTACGCTCAGCCCCACAGCACGGTAAAGCCCGCCAGTGTCGAGATAGGCAAAGCCGAACTCTTCCGCGAGCCGCCGGGCCAATGTGCCTTTTCCCGCCGCCGCCGGGCCATCAATTGCGATAATCAAAGCGAATCACCCTCCAAAACCTTTCCAAGGTTTATAGGCGCATCAGGAAAAGCTGCCAAATTTTTTACTTGATTTTTGATTGTACCCCTTGTACCACTATTACAGATGGTACATAGAAATAGCAGCGAAAAAACATGGAAATAGTGATCAACATCGACAGCGAGGAACCCCTGTTCGCTCAAGTGGTGGAACAAATCAAAACCGGCGTGCGCGGCCAGAGACTGAAGGCTGGTGACCCGCTACCCTCCATCCGCCAACTCGCGAGCGACCTTGGCGTCAACAACAAAACCATTGCCAAAGCCTACCGCCTGCTGGAACGCGACAATATCATCGTCACCCGGGGATACCGCGGCACCTTCATTCATGATGAAGCGGGCAGCC
>NZ_JBLXGZ010000046.1:0-21445 GCF_048260245.1 Kordiimonas sp.
GCCGATCTCGGCCATCATGATGGCCAATGAGAAGAAGATGCGCAGTGTGCAGCAGATCAGGGCCGAGTTGCTCGAGATTTGGCGGGTGATGGAAGAATGTGTTGAGCGTGGGTGCAGCCGTGGCGGCCAGATGCCAGGGCTGAATATCAAGCGCCGCGCCGCCGCGCTATACGAGCAGCTCTCGAAGCGCCCTGAGACAGCGCTGACCGACCCGCTGACCATCCTTGACTGGGTGAACCTCTATGCCCTTGCGGTCAATGAAGAAAACGCGGTGGGTGGCCGAGTTGTCACCGCACCGACCAACGGCGCGGCGGGCATCGTGCCGGCGGTATTGCATTACTACACCCGCTTTATCCCGGGCGCGAATGATGATGGGGTTGTGCGCTTCCTGTTGACAGCGGGTGCCGTGGGTATGCTGTTCAAGGAAAACGCGTCCATCTCCGGCGCCGAGGTTGGCTGTCAGGGTGAGGTTGGTTCTGCGTGTTCCATGGCGGCAGCGGGCCTTACAGAGGTGCTTGGTGGTACACCCGAACAGGTAGAAAACGCGGCTGAGATTGGCATGGAACATAACCTTGGCCTTACCTGTGATCCCATCGGCGGGCTTGTGCAGGTACCGTGCATCGAACGAAATGCCATGGCGGCCATCAAGGCGATCAACGCCGCGCGGCTCGCCCTCAGGGGGGACGGTAAACATTTTGTCTCGCTCGACAAGGTAATCCGTACCATGCGCTTGACCGGGCGCGATATGCGGTCAAAATACAAGGAAACGGCGCGTGGTGGCTTGGCTGTCACCGTGCCGATCGCAGCTACGGTGGTCGACTGCTAGAGCGGGCCACCTCAGGGGAGGGGAGCCCGCCTTATGGAAAGCTATGTTGTTGGGGACACGTCCGTCCCGCTACTGGAAAAAACAATCGGTCAGATGCTACGGGAAACCGCAGCCGCATACCCGGATAATGAAGCGCTGGTATTTGTCGAGGACGATATCAGCCTGACATGGTCTGAACTGTTGCATGATGCGGAATCGGTTGCGGCGGGCCTGTTGGCGATGGGGCTGAGGCCCGGTGACCGTGTCGGCGTGTGGGGTCCAAACCGGGTGGAGTGGGTGCTGTCGCAGTTTGCTACGGCACTGGCTGGCCTCATCCAGGTCAATATCAACCCGGCCTACCGTTTATCCGAGCTTGAATTTGCCCTGAACAAGGTGGAATGCCGCGCGCTTATACTGGCGGACCAGTTCAAGACATCAGACTATGAGGCGATGCTACTTAAACTCGCGCCCGAGCTGCCCCGTTGCCCACACGGCAAACTGCATGCAGAGCGCTTGCCATACCTGCGTGCTGCCATCACGATGGGGGAGGAGGCACCTGGCGGCTTTTTTGCCTTTGCGGACATTGCAGACCTCGCGGATGATGAACATTACGAACAGTTAGCTGAGGTCGAGGCAACGCTCGAACCACATGATCCAATCAATGTACAATTCACGTCTGGTACCACAGGGTCGCCCAAGGGCGCGACACTTACCCACCACAACATCCTCAATAACGCGCAATTCTGTGCCCGAGGTATGCGGCTCACAGACGAAGACCGCCTTTGTGTGCCGGTACCGCTTTATCACTGTTTTGGCATGGTGATGTCCGTGTTGGCATGCCTCACGGTGGGTGCGACAGTTGTATTCCCGGCCGAGGCATTTGAGCCAGTGAGCGTGCTTGAAGCGGTGGAGGCAGAAGGCTGTACCGGGCTTCAGGGCGTGCCGACCATGTTCATTGCTGAACTCGCAGTGCCGAATTTTGCAGATTATGATCTCTCAAGCCTGCGCACCGGTATCATGGCGGGCTCACCTTGCCCCGTTGAGGTGATGAAACGGGTGATCTCCGACATGCACATGAGCGAGTGCACCATTGCTTACGGCATGACAGAGACAAGCCCTGTCAGCTTCCAGACCGGGCTTGACGACCCCATCGAGCGCCGCACATCGACCGTAGGTCGCATCCACCCACATGCGGAGGTGAAGATTATCGACGAGGACGGTAACACCGTGCCGCGCGGCACACAGGGCGAGCTGTGCACGCGGGGCTATCTTGTGATGAAGGGCTACTGGGGGGATGAGGAACGCACCGCAGATGTGCTGGACGCAGGCGGCTGGATGCATACCGGTGACCTTGGTGTGATTGATGAGGAGGGCTATTGCCGCATCACAGGCCGGGTGAAGGATATGGTTATCCGGGGCGGCGAGAATATCTACCCGCGTGAAATTGAAGAATTCCTGTTCACGCACCCCGACATTCAGGACGTGCAGATATTTGGCATACCAGACCCTAAATTCGGCGAGGAACTGTGCGCCTGGGTGCGCTTGAAGGCTGGTGTCGAGGGAGACGAGCAGTCGGTCCTCGATTTTTGCCACGGCCAGATCGCCCATTATAAAATCCCGCGTATCATTCGGTTTGTTGAAGAATATCCGATGACCGTAACCGGCAAAATCCAGAAGTTTGAGATGCGCAATGCGATGATACGGGAACTTTGCCTCGATACCATTGAGACCGCCTGAACCTTGTTATATCCGCACATATTCATGCTAACGCCATTCATCTGCCGCATTCTTTTCTAGAATGCTGACGGGGGAAGCGTGAGGATGACCAGCAATGATTCGGTTTGTTTTTCTGGTAATTGTGGCGGTGCTAATAAGCCTGCCGGTGCGGTCGGATGCGGATGCACCAGCTACAATATCGCTTGAAAAACTGTTTTCCGGCTACGGCGAGTATCTGGACGCATTGTCCAAGCGCATGCTCATCATCGCACCAGCTTATACACTGACGGCCAAACTGGCAAAGCCGGAAGAAATTGAATTGGGCTTCGATTTTGAGGGACGCCATATTTCATTCCAGCCCCAGGCAGACGGCCGCTTGCGCTTCAGGCCATCTGCCGGCATGTTGAAAGCTAACCCGGATGTGCAGACCAACCAGCCGCGCGGCACACTGGCGCTGACCTTGACCATCGATGTGGTGATGATCGCACGCAACCGCTACGTGATGGAGGAACTGCACGAACGGGTCCACAAGGCGTGGGGGCAGGTGAAAGGGTTTCGCGGTATGATGTCTATCTTTGCGTCGAAACACAGCGCGCTTCTCGTGCATTTCCCGACAAGTTGTACGGAACGAAAATGGATGGTGACCCGCCTTGGCAAGACTGTTGTCAGCGGAGCAGCGGAGCAATCCTTTGTTCTTGATTTCTCAGAGAAGCAGATTCGTAAGGCGGATCAATTGTTGCTGTCTTGCAGGCCAGACCGGTTCACCCTGAATTGATACGCTCTACTGGGGTGTTGAACTGAGATATTGCATTTGCCGGGTTAGTGGTCGATTCTGCTCTCCTTATCAGCAACAGCGGTACAAACATGACCCGAACATATGCCAGCTTTCCTGCGATTTATGCGCTTGTCAGGGAAATACCGAAGGGGCAGGTCGCAAGCTACGGTATGGTGGCGAGCTTGTTGCCGGGGGTCACGCCGCGTATTGTCGGCTTTGCCATGGCGGGCACGCCAAAAGGCGAGGGTATCCCGTGGCAGCGCGTGATCAACTCAGCAGGTAAAATCAGCGAACGGGAAGGGGCTTTGCGCCAGCGAGAAAAACTGGAGCGCGAAGGTGTGATATTTCTCGCCTCCGGCAGGGTGGACTGGAAAACACATCGCTGGCAGGGCCCGGGGGAAGCGTGGCTGGAGGAGCGCGGCATCGATTTCATGGATTTCCTGACCATCCAAAGCGGCTGGCCGGGCTGAAGGGGGCGAGGTTTCCGCGCGATACCCCGCCCATTTTCAGGTTTTCTAGAAGCTGTATTCAAGCCGAACGAAGGCATTGACGCCTGCTCCCGGCAGGCGGTCACCGAGCGCGACATCAGACTCTGCGATACGGTTGTACCCAGCCAGATGATCCTCATAGAACCGGTCGAACAGGTTTTCCACGCCTGCGGTGAGGTTAACCCTTTCGTTCACCCACCAGCCCGCATAAAGGTCGACGAGCACATAACCATCCGTTGCTGCCTCATCATTGGTAGCGGAAACCTTTTTCTGTTTGGCGACCATACGGCTGGCCGCTGTCACATACCAGGCACCGCCCTCATAGGTGAGACCCACAACCCCGCGTGCAGGTGCAATACGGTATAGGTTGTCGTCGGTATCATCCCGCTCGGCACGGACATAGCTGAAGGTGGCGTCAATATGCCAACTGTCCGAAACCGCCATGCCAAGGTCTACATCAAGCCCATAGAGCGTGGCATCCACATTCGCGAACCGGAGCGGTGTCGTGTCACCATTCATGGCCGAGATCATCTCTACCACCGTGTCACTGACTCCCGGGGTATCGTCGAAAGGCACACCCTGAATATAATCATCAACTTTGCGATAGAAGGCGGTCGGGCGCATGTAGAAGCCGCCTGAGGCATAATCCACACCCAGTTCGGCGATAAGTGTGGTTTCCGCCTTGAGCGTACGGTCACCCACATAGGTGTTGCCGTCAGCAAGCCCGCCGCTGGCCGAAATCGGCAACCAGCCAAACTGCTCAACATAACCCGGCGCGCGATTCTTGCGGGCAAGGGTCGCACGTAGCGTGCTGGTATCACTCATCTTGTACCAACCCTGGAACACAGCATCGACAAGGTCGTGTGTCATCGTCCTGTCGCCGCCATTGAAGGCCATGGCAAGCATGCCGGGCATGGCGGGCACCGCGCTGCCCACGGTAGCGTTACCGGCTGTGCTTTGGTAATGGTCGTAGCGCAGGCCAACCTCATAGCCGCTGCCCGCCTCTTCGTACCGCCATTCCGCGAAGCCACCGATGCGTTCCATCTCGATATCCGGGAAGGCACCAATGAAGAAAGCGTCATTATTGGGGTTGGTGATGGTCATGTCGTGGCTGGCATTCTCATAGTCACCGCCAAGCGACAACGTACCGGCGCCTAGTGTCTTGCTCAACGTGAGGTCCGCCGTCCATGTCTCGGCTGCTGCGACAGACCGGCGGTACATGGTCGCCATCATCGGTGCTGGACGGGATGCGTAGTTCGTCATCGCGTGGTCAATGTCAGCATATGCAACATTGGCTTCGACCATAAGCCCGTCATATCGCCCGATATAAGTGCCGCGCACGAAATCACCATTGAAAAATTCAATATCCATGGCGAATGGCGGGTTGCCTGTTTCACCAACTTTTTGGTGGCGATAGTCAAAGCCAAGCTCGTGTTTACCGTCTTCACTGCGCCAGCCGAAGCCAGCGCCGCCCACTGAGCGCTCGTAGAAAGTCCCCGCGATATCGCCACGAGCCGACCGCAGATTGCTGCCATCTTCATAAGAACCCAGAACCTGTACGCGCCAGGTGTCGCTGGCGGCGCCGACAACGCCGCCTGTTGCCACGCTCTCATCTGCACTGCGCACGGAGGCAGAGAGGCTGCCGCTGAAGTCCATATTGGCGCTGTCTGTGAAACCCACCTTCTTGAAGCTGGCGTTGACGCGCCCCGCGAGGCCGGGACCGTCAGAAACCGAGCCGACGCTGCGGGATATCTCAAGGCTGGCGACAAGCGGCAGCGGCGCATATTGAAGCGGTGGATCCATGAGGTTGGGTCCGCCTGAGCCAAACCGTTGCCCGTCGATCGAGACGGCAACACGCGCCCCCATCATGCCGCGGAACTGCACCTGCCCGGAGAGAGCGCCATTGTTGATAAGCGCGCCGCCCGGAACCCCGGCGACAAGAGCGGCAGTATCGGCGCGGGCAACCCGTGCGGGGTTGACCTCATTGTCGGTCGCTGTTGTGACGGGGCGCGCGCCGACCACAAGAATTTCCTGCAGGGTGTCGCCATCAGTGCGCTGGGCATCTGCCACTGAGGGCGCTGTCAGTATGGTTGAAGAGGCCATTGCAGCGAGCAACAGCCGTGAATGATGTACGGTCATGGAATATCTCTCCTAAGCATCGGGCAGCATGCCGCCCGGCCAAAAACAATGTGGATCAGGCTTGAGAGAGAGAGGGGGGACCGCGACCGTCATAGGATGCGGCACCAAAGCTTTTAACGGCGATTGCAGATGGCTGGAAGGAAACCGGGTCTGAAGAAAAGGGCGCGCCAGCGGGTTGGACGACCTCCGCCATGACGGCGACGGCTTGCCCGGTACACTGACGGCAATCGGTACAGGTACGTGTGCCGCCGCTTTCGCCGTCCACCTGCGCGGTTGCGGCAGCCCCGGCCTTGTCGACACTGCACCAAAGCGACAGGTCATAGCCAAAAACGCCTTGCGGACCGACACCCGGCACCATGAAACAGTTGATCTGGACAAGCGCGTTGAGCAGCACCGCGGCAACCGCGATGTCCCAAAAGGCGTTATCTTTTCTCAACCAGCGCAGCAGCATTTTCAGTTCCCGGTGGACATGAATACCCGTCCGCTATCCGAAAAGCGCTAGCAGATCAAGGCGTTTCGCCTGACGCTACATTTTGTCGCGTCCTGTCCTCGCCCGTCGTAGGCGCCGGGGTGTCATCTGGTGTTTCGGTTGCCCCCGGGGGCGCTGCGCCCACAAGTTTGCGCAGATCTTCGACGATCAATACGATGGCGGGCAGTACAAACAGCATCAGCGTGCTGGCGATTAACAGCCCTGTCGCGAGACTGACGGCCATGGGGATCAGAAACTGTGCCTGTGGGCTGGTCTCGGAGATGATCGGCAACAGGCCAAGCGCAGTGGTTATTGTGGTGAGCGCAATGGGCCGGAAACGCCTGAGCGTTGCCCGTACCGCCGCGTCGATCGGGGTCGTGTCCGGGTCCTTGAGCTCAATGTTGTAACGGTCAACCAGTACGACCGAGGCGTTCACCACAACGCCTGACAGGGCAACAATGCCAAACATCGAGATAAAGGACAGATCAAAGCCAAGCGCCATATGTCCAAGGATCGCGCCCGCGATACCAAGCGGGATTGAGACAATGATGATGACGGGTTGCAGATAGCTTTTCAATTGCGTGGCAACCAACGCATATATGACCAGAAGCGCCAGCATAAAGCCACGCAACAGCGAGACGAAGTCCTCGTTCTGTTCCCGTGATCCACCTTCAAGCTGCCATCTGAGGCCGGGATGTGTGGCCATGATATCTGGCAGAATGTCGGCCTGAATAAGCGAGTTTACCACATTTGGCGTAGTGACACTTTCATCCACATCCGCCGTGACAGTCAGGATCCGGCGCCCATTGACACGTTCAATGGAGGTCGGGCTTCGGCCCTCGTCGATATGGGCAACATGATTGAGCGGGACACCTTCCCCGGAGGGCAGGCGAATGCGCAGGCTGGACAGCGCTGCGAGGTCATGACGCGCCTCCCGCGGGTAACGCACATATACCTTGATCTCGTCACGGCCGCGCTGTATGCGCTGCACCTCTTCGCCGAAATAGGCTTGCCTCAGCTGTCGCGCCAGATCCTGCGAACGTAGCCCAGCAGCCAATCCTGCGGGGGTCATGCTGAATTCGAATTGCCGTTTACCAAGGTCCAGTCCGGCATCAATCTGGCTGACACCGTCGATAGCGCTTAGGCGGTCAGCCAGGTCAGCCGCAGCTTTTTGCAGTTCCTTCTGATCCGCGTGGCTCAACTCATAGCCGACATCCACGCTGCTTGGGCCTATCGTTGCAGCGAAGCTTAGTGTTTCTGCGCCGGGTACATTACCGACGGCTTGTTGCCAGCGACGACTGATCTCCCGCGAGGATATGCTGCGGGCATCGGTTGGCACCAATTCTACAGTGAATTGCCCCAGATGGCTGGCGATAGAGCTTGAAGAGACCGCCCCCGGCCCTGAGGCTTGGCTGTATTTGGCGCCGATTGTGACGGCCGTCGCCTTGATGACGTCTTCACCGGTCTCCTGCTTTATGTCGTCGGCAACTGTTTCCAGTGCGGTCTCCATTTGCTCCATCGCGGCGAGGGTAGCCTCGAAAGGAGCACCGTCCGGCAGGGCCAGACTGGCGGAAATCTCTGTGCCTTCAATGTTGGGAAAAAAGACAATGCGCACAATGCCTGAGCCGATCAGTGACACCGCAATGAAAATAAAGCCAATGGCTGCGGCCAAAGTTACGTAGCGATATTCGCTTGTTTTGATAATCAAACTCTGCAGAGGGCCGACAGCAAAGGAATCGAGCGCGCGAGAAACCCTCACCTGCAGGCTGCGCAGCATGCCCTTTGACCAGCGCCCTTCGTGGGAAAGGTGGGTCGGCAATATCAACATTGCTTCAATAAGGGACACAAAAAGGATGGAGATCACCGCAATGGGAATGGGGCGCGTGATTTCTGCGAAAGTGCCGGTCTGGAACAGTAACGGCGCAAACGCTGCCATAGTGGTGAGTACACCTACCAGCACCGGAGCAAAGATGTTTTTCACGCCTTCGAAAGCAGCGCGCTTGCCTTTAAAGCCCGCCTGCTGCTCAGCGTATATGTTCTCGCCCACGACAATGGCATCGTCCACCACGATGCCGATGACCACAATGAGTGCAAACAGTGTTACCATATTGAGCGACACGCCAATGCTGCCGAAAATCAGGAACCCGCCAAGAAAGCTGATCGGTATACCCATGGCGACCCAGAAGGCCAGTTTGAAATCAAGTGTGATAACCAGCATGAGGAACACCAGAGCAAAGCCAAGCAAGGCGTTGCTGGTCAGCAGGCTGATGCGGTCGGCGAGAATTTCTGTCTGGTCACGGAAGACGATCAGCGCCTGCCCTTCCGGCACGTCGACTGTTTTTACATAATTGGCGACTTGTTCTTTGACCAGCAGGATATCTTTGCTTTCATTCCTCAGGATATCGAGAAAAATTGCCGGAGCGCCGTTATATGTGTTCACAAGATCGTCGTCAGTGAGGCCGTCCGTTACACGGGCGATATCGCTCAGCCTGATGGCCTCGCCACTGGTTGTCGCGCGCAGGGTGATATTCTCGAACTCCTGACCGATTCGGGCTTTTGCGTCGGTTCGCAGAAGAATCTGGCCGCTGCCGGTCTTGATCGTGCCGCCGGAAAGCTCGACAGATGACGCCCGCACGGCATCTGCCACTTCACCGAAGGTGAGGCCGTACTTACGCAGCGTATCTTCGCTGACCTCGATTGATATTTCACGCGCGCGTGTGCCGCGCAGGTTCACCGCCGAAACAACCTCGAGCGTTAGCAGGTCGCGCTCCAACAACTCGGCCGTTGCGCGAAGGTCCTCCTCCGCCGCTTGCCCGACCAGGACCAGAGTCAGCACATTTGATAGCGACTGGGTGACTGCAACGATCGGCTCCTCGGCATTACCGGGCGGGAAATCAATCAAAGCATCAATTTCTGCCTGTACTTCGTCCTTGATCTGGTAGGCATCCACAAAATCCTCAAGCTCCAGCACCACGCTGGCGCGGTTCTCGAAGGCATAGGAACGCACACGCTCGACCCCGTTAATGCCAAGTACGGCTTCTTCGACCCGCCGGGTGATACTGTCTTCGACCTCAAGCGGTGTCGCGCCGGGATAATTGACGCTGACAGTAATCGTGCCTACATCGACTGTGGGAAACACCTCGGACCGCATGGTCACTGCGGTCATAAGCCCGCCGACGATCAGAAAAACCATCAGCAGGTTGGTCATCACGGGGTTCTGGAGGAAATTGGCAACGAGGGAGAGTATACCGCTCCCTTCAAGCTTTTCTTCACTCATGAGGGCTCTCCGTCGCGGTGGCGAACTTTCACTGGACGGTTAACGAAGCTTGTCGGCACCTCTGTCGTGACAACGCCATCACCTGCATCGAATGGCCGGGTGTATAGAATGTCCTCTTTCACATCGACGACATCGACGATGGTTTGTTTCAATTTGCCGCTGCTGACGGTCCACACGCTATTGGTGGTTGCCAGTGCAGATGACGGAAGTTCATACATCTCACCATCGATCTGGCGCTTGGCGGAAACTGTGACAAATGTGCCAGGTACCCACGAGGTATCCTTGGGTAAGCTGATAAAAACATTCTGCAGCCGCGTGGTGGTGCTCAGGTTGCCGCCAATGCTGGTTATGGTGGCAGGAACCGGCATGTCAGGCGCAAGATCGGAAACCACATCCACGGCTTTCCCCTGTGCGAGGTCAAGCAGGACAATGTCTTCCGGTGCCATGCTCACGCGCACGCGCAAGCCATCAGTAGCGTACAGGTTGCCGTATTGACCGGTGGTGTTGACCAGTTGTCCCCGCTCGATGCGGCTTTCTGTTATACGGGCGTCGTAAGCAAGCGTGTAGCGTGTACGTTTCAGGTTGAGTTTTGCCTGTTCCACCGCAGCTTTGGCTGAGAGCAATGTGGCCCGGCGTGCCTTTACCTGAGGCTCCTTGGCAACAAGGGGCGGGGTCGGCTCGTCAGGGAAGACCTGTTTCCAGTCCTTTATGAAGTTCCCGGCTGTTGCTTCGGTCTGCAGCAACTCGGCCTCGGCACTTGCGACCTGCGCTTCGGCCTGCTTGAGCGCCAACTCATAATCGGTTGGATCGATCTGGAACAGGGCTTCACCGGCTTTCACCACTTTTCCCGGCATCATGTTGGGACTTATGTGGGTGATGCGCCCTGACACTTGCGGGCTGATGTCTACACTGGCGCGGGCTTCCACCTCGCCGGTGGCGGTGCGGGTGAGGGTGTATGAAACCCTTGCGGGCTGGGTCGTGTCTACGACGACATTTTCCAGCGTTGACGAGATGTCAGGCCCTGAAGATGCACTGTGGCGGATCAGCTTTGTGATGCCGATCGTGCCGACAACCACCAGTATGACAAAGATGATCTGGATAAAACCAACCGAACTTTCGGACTTCCGTTTCACGTGAAAGGCTTCAATAACCCGTTTCATGAATATCCCTTGGAAAATGTTTTAGTGTTCAATTACGGCAGCGATGAACTGCCCCCCTGCAGTTATATACGTGCGATATTGTTCAACCAGTCAAAAATAAAGTGACTGGTGCCACAAGGCACCGTCACTTTATAATGGATAGGGCGAAAACGCGCCGGTGCAAAAGCATGCTCCCGCTGCGTTGAATATGGCGTCAGCGCCAAATACCCCGGGTATCGATCACCACTTTTTCAGCCAGCTTGACCGGCGCTATGCGCTTGAAGGGCTTATGGTCGACAAGCAGAACAAGAATGTCTGCTGTCTCCATTGCATCTTCCGTTGTTGTAAGGGTGATGCCCTTGTCGGAAAGCGAGGCAGGCAGTTCATCGATGTTGGGCTCCACCGCTATAAGGTTGCAGTCTAATTCCTCGGCAAGGCGCTTGGTGATTTCCAGCGCCGGACTGGAGCGAAGATCGTCGATATCTGCTTTGAAGGCGAGCCCAAAACACGCAACCGTTGGCTCTTTGAACCGGTTGGTTGCGCGTTTGACTTTTTCAATAACCACCGCTGGCTTGTTGTCGTTCACTTCGCGCGATGTCCTTATCAGCCGGGCTTGCTCAGGGGCCGCGTCAACAATGAACCAGGGATCGACCGCAATACAGTGACCGCCCACGCCGGGGCCCGGTTGCAGAATGTTGACCCTCGGATGTTTGTTCGCAAGACTTATCAGCTCCCAAACGTCAATATCCAGCTTGTCGGCAATCAGGGACAGTTCATTTGCGAAGGCGATATTGACATCGCGAAACGCATTTTCGGACAGTTTGGCCATTTCCGCGGTGCGAGCGTTGGTACGGTAACAATTACCTTTGACAAAAATTTCGTAGAGCGCCTCTGCCCGGTCTGCGCACTCTTCCGTTATGCCGCCGATGATGCGGTCGTTTTGCACCAGCTCAATCAAGACCCGGCCGGGGAGCACACGCTCGGGGCAGTGGGCTGCGTGGTAACTTCTCCCACACATGCCTTTCAGGTCGGGGCGCTCTTCCTCGAGCCATGCGACCATCTTGTCGGTGGCGCCCGGCGGAACAGTCGATTCCAGCACAATCAGGTTCCCGTTCCGGACATAAGGTGCAATCGACCTCGTCGCCGCCTCGACGTAGGAAAGGTCAGGGCTGAATCCGTCCTTGAACGGGGTTGGTACAGCAATGATGAAGGCATCTGCTTCTGTTGGGGTGGTTTGTGCTTTCAGGGAGCCATTTGCGACCACACCCTGCAGCAAGCCGTCAAGGTCCACCTCAACAATATGGGCTTTGCCTGAATTGATGGTGCGGACAGCCTTCTCATTGGTGTCGACACCAATAACCTGAACGCCGGATTTTGCAAATACGGCAGCGGTAGGGAGGCCAATATACCCCAAGCCTACGACGCAAATGGTCTCAAACTTATGCATTTTTGATAGCCTTTAGAATCTGTTGTGCTGCTGTGCCGTCCCCGTAGGGGTTATGGGCTGTAGCCATCCGGTTGTAATAATCCGTGTCGTCAAGCAGCAGGCTTGCCTCGGACACAATTTTGTCTCTGTCCGTGCCCACGAGCTTCACCGTGCCGGCCGCGACGGCCTCCGGACGCTCGGTGGTATCGCGCATCACGAGCACTGGTTTGCCAAGCGACGGCGCTTCTTCCTGCACGCCACCGGAATCAGTCAGTATGATGTGGCTGCGGTTCATCAGGTAAACAAAGGCGGGATAGTCCTGTGGTGCAATCAGGTGCACATTTGGCTTGCCTTGCAAGGCCTTTTCAACCGGTCCCTTTACATTGGGATTGAGGTGGACCGGATAGAGAATTTCGCAATCCTCGCGGCCGGCCAGCGACGCCAGTGCTGCGCACATGTTCTCAAAGCCGCGTCCAAAGCTTTCACGCCGGTGTCCGGTTACAAGGATGAGCTTTTTGTCCTGCCGCAGAAAAGAGAATTTTTCGTCGAACATCCTGACGGTATCGGCATTTTTAAGAATTTTGTCGCGCGCGATGAAAAGGGCATCGACCACTGTGTTTCCGGTTACGAAGATTTTTTCATCGGCGATGTTCTCCAGCTTCAGGTTCTTGCGTGATCCTTCGGTGGGCGCAAAGCAAAGCGTTGAAAGGTTGTCCGTAATCAGCCGGTTCGCTTCTTCGGGCCACGGAGAGTAAAGGTTATGCGTTCTCAGGCCTGCTTCCACATGGCCGATGGCGATTTTCTGGTAGTAGGCCGCAAGTGAAGCCGACATGGTAGTGTTGGTATCGCCGTGAACAAGCACCATGTCCGGTTTCTCAGCTTCAAGCACTGTGCTGAGGCCGGTCAGTATTCGTGCTGTTGTGTCTGCAAGCCCTTGTGAATGCTGCATGATGTCAAGATCATGATCCACGCGGATTTCGAAAAAGCCAAGCACCTGATCCAGCATGTCTCTATGTTGTGCTGTGATGCATACCCGGTTGTCGATGGTCGGATCCGCTTCAAGCGCGTGCACAACCGGGGCCATTTTGATAGCCTCTGGCCGGGTGCCAAATATTTGCATTACTTTCATCAAAAGTATCACCTTTAGTATCGGGTGCGCCGAAATATGACGCTCTCTGAAATAATAGTCCGTTAGTTATAGTATGTACGGTACCAGTCAACGAATCTCTTGACGCCGACTTCGATTGGGGTATCTGGCCGATAGCCGGTAAAGGCGTGCAGGCTTTCCACGCTGGCTTTTGTATCCGGCACGTCTCCGGGCTGTAACGGCAGGTATTCCTTGACCGCCTCCCGGCCGAGGCATTCTTCCAGCAGTTCAATATACCGCATGAGTTTAACGGGTGTGCCATTGCCGATATTGTGAATGCGCCACGGCGCCGCCGATGAAGCGGCTGCAGGGGCGTTCCCGTTCCAGGCAGGGTCCGGAATTGCCGGGTTGTCAAGCACTGCGACAACGCCGCGCACAATATCGTCAATATAGGTGAAATCCCGCATGTGGTTTCCATTATTGAAAACCTTGAGCGGCCGCCCCTTGGTGATTGCGTCGGCAAACAGAATGGGTGACATGTCCGGCCGGCCCCAGGGGCCGTAGACGGTAAAAAAACGCAGTCCTGTGGTTGGAATGCCAAAGAGATGGGAATAGCTGTGTGCCATTAGTTCATTGGCGCGTTTGGTGGCACCATAGAGCGCGACCTGATGGTCTGCGGGCTCGTCAACGCTGAAAGGCATGTTCGTGTTGGCGCCGTAGACCGAACTGCTGGAGGCATAGACAAGATGCCGGACTTTGTGGTGCCGACATCCCTCAAGGACGGTGAGGAAGCCGGTGATATTGCTGTCGATATATTCGAACGGGGCTTCAAGCGAATGGCGAACACCCGCCTGCGCCGCGAGGTTGATGACGCCGTCGAACTGTTCGCGCTCGAACAGGGCTGCCATACCTTCCCGGTCCTCAAGGGCTATTTGCTCAAAACGGTAGAGACCGCTGCGGTCGAGGTCGGCCCGGCAAACTTCGGGGTATATTTTCTCCTGAAGGGACCCGGCCGCGAAGGAGGCGGTTCTGGCAAGCCGGGCCTGCTTGAGGGCGGGGTCATAATAACTGTTCAGGTTATCGGTACCGACAACCTCGTCGCCACGCGCCAACAAATACAAGGCAACGTGGCTTCCGATAAAGCCCGCAGCGCCCGTGACCAAAACCTTCATGTGATTTTCCCGCCAACAATAAAGTGGCCACAGTCTCTATCTAACTCATGACAAGTTCAAGACCTAACCTTTGGCGCGTACATAATGTCGGCGAGATGGCCGAAGTTTGCGGGCGGTCTCTCTGGCTTTTTCGTTATCCTTCTCGGCCTCGCGGAGCTGCTGGTATTCACCGGTTTTATACTGGATTGGCCAGTGCGGGTCAGTGACGCCGTAATGCGCCGCTGCCCGGCGGGTGAACGCCGGGTCATTGAGGTGAGGCCGCGCGAGAGCCACAAGATCGGCGCGACCCGCCGCGAGAATGGTGTTTATCTGTTCCGGCAACGTAATGGCACCAACCGTCATAACCGGCAGGCCGGTTTCATGGCGAATGAGGTCTGCAAACGGGACCTGATACATACGGCCGTAAACCGGTTTCTGCTGCGGTACGGTCTGCCCGGTCGAGACGTTGATCAAGTCGACGCCAGCCTCCTTGAATGCCTGGCAAATGGTTTTCAGGTCGGCGCGGCTGATACCGCCGTCGGCCCAGTCCCAGGCGGAAATGCGCACGGAAATTGGCCGGTCTGCCGGGAAAGCGTCGCGCATTGCCCGGAACACCTCAAGCGGATACCGTGCGCGATTTTCCGCGCTGCCGCCATAGGTATCGGTACGGGTGTTGGTCAGCGGAGACAGGAAGCTGGCGATCAGATAGCCATGGGCGGCATGGAGTTCAATCATGTCGAACCCGGCGCGGCCAGCGCGTTCGGCAGCGCCGGCAAATTCCGCCTTGATCCGGTCCATATCGGCACGGTCCATGGCTTTTGGCGCCGCGTTTACACCGGCTTTGAACGGGATGGCCGAAGCGCTGAGAAGGGGCCAGTTATCGCTGTCCTTGGGCAGGTCGGAGCCTTCCTTCGGATGCTTGGTCGAACCCTTGCGTCCGGCATGGCCAATCTGCATGCAGACCTTGGCACCGGAGTTTTCATGAATGAAAGCAACGATTTGCTTCCATGCCGCTTCCTGGGCGTCGTTCCATATGCCGGGGCAGAAGTCAGTGATGCGGGCATCGGGGGAGGGGCAGGTCATCTCGGTAAAGACGAGACCTGCGCCGCCGGTGCCGCGCGCACCCAGGTGCACCATATGCCAATCCGACGGCATGCCGTCAGTTGCGGCATATTGTGCCATGGGCGCTACAACAACCCGGTTTGAAAGTGTCATGTTCCGCAAGCGAAACGGTGTGAACATAGGGGTCGGATTCTGTGCAGGATCAGCCCGAATCTGTGCAGGATCTGTGCAGGAATCCTGCACTGTTTGTGCAGGAACTGTGTCGTAAAATTCAGCTTCAACATGGCTGAGAAAATCAGCATCGCGCAGCCCGAGGTTATCCCAGGTGATGCTTTTCGACCGTGACATCAGTGCAAAGGCAAAAGTGTATCGCGTCTTGTCGAAATGACGCGGCATGTCCTCGAACCAGCGCAGGGATACATCGGCAGCATGCTGGATAATTTCAACCGGTGTGCGACGGTTTTCTTCATAAGCCGCAGCGATGGCATCCTTGTCCCCGATATTGTCGAGCACAGCGTCCGACAGACCGATGGCGCATTCCATCGCCAACTTGGTGCCGGAGCCGATTGACCAGTGAGCGCTGGCTTTTGCGTCCCCCAGCAGGAGGGTCTTCCCGTCATACCACTGATCGCAACGCACCCGGGGGAATTGCCGCCAGATCGACCGGTTGGTAATAAAGCCGTGGCCCTGAAGTTCGCTACTGAACACCTGCTCAAGGTAGCGGGCGCTTTCGGCCTCGCTCATGTTCGCAAAGCCGCAAGCCTCATAGGCTTCGGGTGTACATTCCACCACCCATGTCGATTTGCCCGCCTCATATTCATAGGTATGGGCGCAGAAATGGCCCTCCGGGGTTTCCTTGAAAAAAAACGTAAAGGCATCCAGCGGGCAGGTTGAACCAAGCCAGGTGAAATGATTTTTACGCAGCTCAACCGTGCGCCCGAAGGCTTCGGCGCGGGCTTCCCGGATGGCGCTGCCAATCCCGTCGGCGGCGATGATGAGGTCACTGTCGGGGAAATCGGTTTCAACGGTTTCCGGATTGATGCGTTTGCCGAACTCAAGCCGGACCCCGGTTTCGCGGCAGCGCTGGATAAGAATTTCCAGCAGCTTGAAACGGGAACAACCGGCAAACCCATTGCCGCCTATGATGGTGCGCACGCCGTCTTTAACGGAAACAATATCCTGCCAGTACGCGAAATGATCGCGGATGAGGTCGTAACTTTCCGGGTCGGCGGCGAAAAACTCATCAAGGGTTTCGTCAGAAAAAACGACACCGAAGCCGAAGGTGTCGCCCTCCTGATTCTGTTCAATCACTTCAATGTCAAAGTCGGGCCGCGCTTTTTTTGTCAGAAGGGCGAAATAAAGGCCACCGGGGCCGCCGCCAATAACGGTAATTTTCATTGCATCTCTCCCTCAGTCACGCGGCAAAACAGCGGTGGTTTCGATCTCGATTTTGGCTTTATCTTCCATCAGGCGGGACACCTCGACACACGCCATGACGGGATAGTTTTTGCCCATCAGTTCCCGCCAGATTTGGCCAAGGCCCCGGAGGTTGGCGATATATTCATCCCGGTCCGTCACATACCATGTCATGCGGGCGACATGCTCGGGGCTGGCGCCAGCTACCGCCATAACAGCGAGCGTGTTTTCCAGGGTTTGCCGAACCTGGCCCAGAAAATCCTCGGCCTCAAACACCATGTCTTTGGTCCAGCCAATCTGTCCGGCAACAAAGACCATACGGCCTTCCGCCGTCACGCCGTTGGAATAACCGCTGGGCCGTGGCCAGCCTTCGGGCAACAATGTTTTCATGCGTTGTCTCCTTGTGAAGCCTCTGATGAGGACGGGCCCTGCCACTGCGTCATGGCGGCGCGAAGGTCATCGGGCCATGGCTGGCTTTTGCCGGTTTCCATATCCATGTGTACAAGTATAAGTTTGCCGCTCAGGCGTGCTTCAGCGCCACAATGGGCCGCGATGCGAAGGGTGCAACTGCTGCTGCCCAGTCGCTCGACGAAGAGGCTGAAGACCAACTGGTCCTCAAGCTTGCTGGGGGTGTGAAAATCCACCTCAATGTGGGCGGTGGGGACAGCCCGGCGCTCAACCAGATGCAACTGGCGAAAACTGGCATCCAGCGCCTGTGCAAACCAGTCCTCCACCAGATCATTGATCAGCCCGAAATAGCGTGGGTAGAACATGATGCCCGCTGCATCCACATGGGCGAACCGTACCTGTACATCATTTTTAAAACTGGGCATTCATCGCTTCCCATATTTGCAATTTTCGAAATTACTTTAGCACTAAATTAAATTTACAGCAAGCGATTGCCTGCCCTGAAGGTGATGTCGTGGACCGTGTGACACAAAGAAACCGATAGCAGGGCGCGTGGACATCTTTCTGGGCGCCGCTTTTCCCAGCCTTTGGTTCGGGATAGCCTGGCGCAGAGCCTGCAATGATTCGGGGTGTGAAGTGTGGCTTTACCGACACGGCTCAACCCCTATGCCCTTCAATATGGCGTAAGGTTTGACTGTGGCGGATTTGATGGTTATTTATACTTGAGTGTATATTAGCCCAAAAGGCCGATTTTTTTAATGAACTGGAGCGTGACCATGCGTTTTGCAATTATGATAGCAGCTTTTGGCGTTGTTGCCGGTGTGTCTGCGTTTGTACCTTCGATGACCCCGGCCGCCTATGCGCAAACCGTGGATGCGGCCCAAATAGCGCTTGAGGCAGAGCTGGTGGCTGCGGCGGGTGACCCCGCAGCCCTTGATGCGATTCTGGCGCGCGAGCAGGCAGCGGGTAATACTAACCGGCTGGCACGGGCAATGGCGGGTGCATCAAGAACCTTGGCGGTGACTGATGTGGCCGCAGCGGCGGCGTTAATTATCAAAGCCGTGTCTGTCGCGGAGTCGGGGGATTCTGGCGCGCAGGACGCGGTCGGCAGCGCAGCAAGCGCAGTTGCTACGACAGCGGCCAGTCGGGGTGAGGCGGCCGTGTCTGCGAATGTTACGACCGCGGTAGCAGTATCTGGCGCCACCTCAATTGCAATTGGTTATGTCAATGCGGGCGGCTCTGCGGGAACGGGTATCCCACAAGGCCAGCAGCAGACGCCGCAAACGCAAGAGGTTCAGCCGCCGGTTGAACCCGGTCCCGACGCTCCGGACACGCCTGTCTTGCCCGTCATTGTGGAGCCCAACCCGGCACAAACCGGCAGCCCGACCTGAGTGTCGGTATAGCGAATAAAGAAAGGGTCGGGGCTATGCTCCGGCCCTTTTTTATTGGCCGCCGCCTTTATTGGCCGCCGTCCCCAGAATGACCTAGTGCGCCGTAGTTTTACTGCGAGGGGGAAGGCGGGTTTATGGCTATGGCATGTGATGACATCCTCGCGTGCCGGGCCGTGGCTTAAGGCGAATAATGCCCCCGGATGTCACCCTTATGTCCGGCTTCCTTATGTCTGCTTTACTTCCTTATGTCTGCTTTACAGGGGCGGGTAGCGGCTCCCATCGATATTTGACGTGTGACTTGGCAACATGTTCCTTCCAAGCCACAGACGATCGGGAGTATAGCCATGAGCATCTACACGAAAATCAAGGAAGACCACGACGAGATGCGCGATCTCTTGCAGCGGATTGAAGCCCTTGGCCCGCACGAGAATGACGCGCGTGATAACCTTTTCAATATGTTGAAGGAGAAGGCGATTGTACACAGTAAGGCGGAAGAGAAGGCTTTCTATAATCCGCTCAAGCGGTTCAAGGGCCTGAAGGAAGAGATTGAACACGGCAAGGAGGAGCATGAGGAAGCTGAACAGCTGCTGGAGGAGCTAACAGACACGTCGCTCGGCGGTACAGCCTGGATGCAGAAGTTCCGCAGCCTTAAAGACTCGCTCGAGCATCACATGAACGAGGAAGAACGTGAAATCTTCCCCGATGCTGAGGAAGTTCTCTCCCGCGAGCGTGAAGAGAATATGGAGCAGGAGATGATCGAGCGGGAAGACAAGGAAAAGTACGACAGCGATATCGACCATCGCCGCAAGGACCATATTTGGGACAAGTTGCTGTAATCTGCTTACGGTCCGTTGGTGAAATGAGGCGCTGTCGTTAGCACGGCGCCTTTTTCAGTTTAAAGCGTTGTATTTTTCCCGTTTGTGTTTTTGGCAAGGCCGGGATGAACTCAATCGCGCGGGGATATTTATAGGGTGCAATGGTTTGTTTTACATGATGCTTGAGCGCTTCCTTGAGCGCGTCATCCCCTTTTGCCTCAGGTGTCAGCACCACAAAAGCTTTGACGATCTGTCCGCGGGCCTTGTCTGGCGCGCCAATTACCGCGCATTCTGCGACAGCTTCATGGGCTAGCAAAGCGGCCTCTACCTCTGGTCCGCCAATGTTGTAGCCGGAGGAGATAATCATATCGTCCGACCGCGCAACAAAGGTGAAATAGCCATCTTCACTTTGGTGGTAGGTATCGCCGGTGATGTTCCAGCCGCGCTGGACATAGGCCGTTTGTCGCGCGTCTGCCATATAGCGGCACCCTGTTGGCCCCTTGACCGCCAACCGCCCGGTGGCCGGGGGAGCAAGGGCCTGACCGTTTTCATCCAGTACGCAGGCGGTATAGCCGGGCACGGGTTTGCCGGTTGCGCCGGGCCGGATGTCCTCTTCGCGGGCGGCAATAAAGATATGGATCATCTCGGTTGCGCCGATTCCGTCCAGCAATTTCAGGCCCGTGCGATCATACCACTCCTGCCATGTGGCTTCCGGCAGGCTTTCACCCGCCGATATACAGCGCCGGAGGCTGGATATATCATGCCCCTTAAGGGTGGCAAGCAGGGCACGGTAGGCGGTGGGCGCAGTAAACAGCAGGGTCACGCCCGCGTGGCCGACGGTGTCCAGCAGGGCGTCAGGCGTTGGCGCTGCGGGTAAAGCGACGGCGGCACCGAACCGGGCGGGGAATACCACCAGCGCCCCAAGCCCGAAGGTGAAGGCAATAGGTGGCGATCCACAAAATACATCGGCCTCGTCTGGTGCAAGAATATGGGCGGCATATGTATCTGCCATGACAAGAATATCGCGGTGAAAATGCATGCAGGCCTTTGGCTCACCCGTTGTGCCGGATGTGAATGCAAGCAGGGCGACATCGTCTTGCGCTGTTGGCACGGCATCAAATTCGGTACCCTTGCCCCTCATGTGTGTTTCAAGGTCGGCGCCGGTGTTGCCGAAAGTCATGGTGGTGAGGGGGTGGTCGTTCAGTTGGGCGGCGGTGGCCAGTTCTGCCGCCAAGGTATCTTCCGTCAGCGCGAGGCTGATTTTTGCCTTGTCGCAGATCTGTGCAAGCTCGGGCGCGCGCAACAGGGGCATGGTGGCCACGGCCACGCCGCCAGCCTTCAACACGGCGTACCAGCAGGCAATCATCATGGCAGTGTTGCGGCCCCGCAGTAGCACCCGCCCGCCGGGCACCAGATGCATCTCATCGGTTAATACATGGGCAATGCGGTTGACCGTGTTGGTCAGCTCCCGGTAGCTCCATTGCCCGCCTTCCCAGATGACGGCGGGGCGGTCCGGCTTGCCGCCTTGCAGCAATATCTCGGCGGCGTTCAGCCGTTCGGGGTACTCAAGCGCGGGCAAGTCGAAGCGAAGCTCGGGCCATAAGCTGCGGTCGGGCAGGTTGTCCCGCGTAAAACTGTCACGATGCGCTGACTGGTACATGGTCCGGGCTCCCCTCCCTTATGTTCCTGTATGTTCCTGTATGGCCCTGGTGGTTTTGCGTGCAAATCCTAGTCGGTCAGCAGTTGTCGTGCGATGACCAGTTTCTGGACCTCGGACGCGCCCTCGTAAATTCTCAACGCCCTGATTTCCCGGTATAATTCCTCTACCTTCACGCCCTTGGTAACCCCCATGCCGCCAAACAGCTGCAAGGCTTTGTCGAT
>NZ_JBLXGZ010000047.1:0-21252 GCF_048260245.1 Kordiimonas sp.
TGGGGCTGGTTTGGTAGCGCCCAGCTTGGTGCTGTGTTTGCTATTGCGATGGTCTTCAATATGTTTATCGCGGGCCTCAGCGGCGTGCTGGTCCCGATTGGCCTCAATAAAGCTGGTGCTGACCCTGCCATAGCGTCCAGTGTGTTCGTGACAACTATCACGGATGTGGTCGGTTTCTTTGTATTTCTGGGAATAGCCGCAGCGTTTCTTCTTTGATCGGGTGTCAGCTATGAACAACGGCTTGGTACTGCTGGTTGATGACGATCCTGTTGTTTTGCGTTTGCAAGCAGCGGCGGTTCGGCAGTTCGGATTTGAGACTCTGATAGCCGAGACCGCGGAGGAAGCCTTGATGGTTACCCGAAAACACCGCCCCTCGTTGGTTATTAGTGATGTGCAGATGCCCGGGGAGGGTGGCTTTGATTTTGTTGAAGGGTTGGAAAGGCAGGGTTTGAAGACCATGCCGGTGATTTACCTAACAGGCTATGACGACATTGAAATTATTCGTGGTGGTTTGCGTGCCGGTGGCGATGATTTTGTTATCAAGGGCGGTTCGGTGAAGAGGTTAAGGAAGCGAATAGCCTTCTGGATGGCGAGTGGTTTTGTTGAACTTCCGAGCGATTTGCGCCGCCGTGCGCTCGTGGCCGCCAACATGATTAAAGGCGATACGTTCCGTGACGTTGAAAACCACCTTTCCTTCAATCAGGTGCTGTTGGAGACGGTGGTTTCTGGTGTGAAACAGGAATTGTTGCCGCTGCCGGAGGACTTTGGCTCCCGCCTTGTCGAGCGAATATGTATTATGGGTCGAATTTCAAAATTGATTATCGACGCCAGTGAGGGTTTTGGGGACTATGTACGTTTCCCCGATCATTTCATCAGTGTGGCCAATGGGGTAAAACCCTTGTGGAGCCGAGATTTTTGGCCGTTGCTGAAACGCTTTGAGGATTGGTCGTGTGATACGCGCTTTGTGCTGGCTGGGGTTGAGCCATTGAAAGCGGTAAATGAGTATGACTGGTTCCTGGACGGTGCCAGCTGATCAGTTAATCTTTGTGAATGGGCATGTTGTCGAGCAGGCGAACAGCGCCGATGCGGGCGACAGCCAATACTCGCGCGTCTCGATCCAGCACTTCAATGGGTTCAAGGCTGTCAGGGTCTACAACTGAGACGTAATCAACTGCGAGAAAACCGGCATCGAGAAGAGATGTTTGGGCTTCTCTCTCCAGCGTGCGCAAGCTATGACCTTTCCTTGCCTGCTCCACCAAATTTTTTAGTATGATATTGAATTGACCGGCAATTTTGCGTTGTTCAGGATCAAGGTACTCGTTTCGGGACGAGGCGGCTAAGCCATCGTCCTCGCGGACAAGGGTTCCTCCCATTATGTCGACCGGTATATTGAGATCGGTGACAAAACGGCGTATTACAGCAAGCTGCTGATAATCTTTTTCTCCGAAGATCGCGACGTCTGGCATAGCTTGTAGAAGAAGTTTACTGACAACAGTAGCGACACCGTCAAAATGGCCGGGACGACGGGCACCCTCGAGCAGCTCTGATATACCTGCAACATTGACAGTGCTGGCAAAGCCGGAAGGGTACATCTCCTGTGCGCTTGGTGCAAAAACGAGGGTGGCTTTTGTCTTGGCGAGCTTCGCAAGGTCTTGCGACTCTGTCCGTGGATATTGGTCATAGTCTTCCCCTTCGCCGAACTGCGTTGGGTTCACGAAAATGGAAACAATGATGCGATCCGCCTGCGTCGCGACCGATTGAACCAGAGAGAGATGTCCGTGGTGAAGAGCGCCCATCGTGGGCACGAGGCCGACGCGGTAACCTTCACTACGCCAGCCAGCTACGATCTCACGCAGTGCAGCAACACTACGTATAACAGGAACATCTCTGCTCATGGTCATCCTTCGAGATGGGAGGCGAGCTGGGCGCTATCCAGCCCGTCCAGCCCGTTAAAATTAATAATGGAAAGTATATCGCTGACATACTCGGCTCCACGCTCCGAGTAGCTGACCAGTGCAGGGGCCAGCGCGGCGCCGGTCACGGAGAGATTATGCTGCCTTAGTTCAGCACGGCGGAGCCGCAGGTCGCGATAGCTTGGGTGCCGGTTTAAATTGGTCATATAGCTTAGCACGCTGTCGAGGAGATACTCGAAGCTTTTGACCTTATGGGTTTTTCCCTCTTCTCGCTCAAGCGGTGTCAGACCCTCCGCGTCGCCCCATACCCATTCGCCGAACAGCGCGTTGCCAGCCTGTGCGAAGCGACTTGTACCCCATCCAGATTCCATTGCCGCCTGTGCAATTGCAAGCGATGGCGGGATTACGTCACAGCGAAAAATAAGAAGGTCGATATCCGCGAGTGTAAAGTTGGTGTGCCTTCGGATACGATACTGGCGCGCCTTTTTTTGTAGCCACTTTTTTTCGCTATGCCTCAATGGTGCTCCATTAAGTATTTTTTTCTTTAGCGACAGCAGCACCCCCCGATCCGCGACAATCAGCTCGTTTGCTCGCAAGATAATGGGCAGCATCGCGGATGTGAAAAGACGTTTCTTTTCCCGGGCGTTATCCAGTGCGGGCAAGTCACCGGGTAATCGTGCCAGGAAAATACGCGGTACCGCCTCAACGGCATGCATTTCTTTTTGCAGTAACCGAGCCAGACGCGGTGACATCTCGCGCTTCTCACGCGGTGGATATTGATGCGCGAGGTAGTTTGGTTGATCCCCCACGAGCGCGTCAGGCCGCGAAAGCTCAAGCAGATACCTCGCGAGCATTATGGGCCCGATCAGAAGCACATAGATGAGCGCTGCCAGTACAGCCGTTTTTCGTACACGTATGCGCACGATGAGCTTTTCCCCTTTTGTTGACCTTCTATATATCTAGCTAATAAATCTAGTGGCAAAGGGCAAGATCGTCTAATGCTATGTCGAAAGAACGGCATCGATTGTCGTGGTTAAGTGTGTTGAGGAGGTAACTCTGTGCCGGATAGTGTGGCAAATCCTGATAAACTGCCTGTAGGGCGGCCTTATCTTATTGTGTTGGGTAACGAAAAAGGCGGCTCAGGGAAGTCTACGACCGCCATGCACATTGTTGTTTCCCTTTTGCGTGAAGGGTGGCGCGTTGGAACAATAGACCTGGATGCCCGGCAGAAAAGCCTCACACGGTATATTGAGAACCGCCGGGCGCATGTGGCGGAAAAAAAGCTGACGCTGCCCATGCCGATGGAAATGGTGGTGCCCAAATCAGCCCTGCGCACATCGGACGAGGCTGAAGCTGACGAAAAAGCGCGTTTTGAAGAAGCTTACGTGAACCTGATGGATAAGGTCGATGTGGTGGTGATTGATTGTCCCGGCAGTGACACTTTCCTCTCGCGGCTGGCTCATACGGCGGCAGATACCTTGGTTACGCCAGTAAACGACAGCTTCGTCGACCTTGACCTGCTGGCGAGAGTAAATCCCGGTACACATAAAGTGGAAGGGCCAAGTCTTTATGCCGAAATGGTCTGGAAGGCGCGGCAGCGCCGGGCGATGGCCGATGGTGCGTCCATAGACTGGGTCGTGCTTCGGAACAGGGTCGGGGCTTTGCATGCAAAGAACAAGGAGCGTGTGGAGAGGGTTTTGAACGAACTCACCAAGCGCATCGGCATTCGGCATGTGTCGGGCCTTGGTGAGCGAGTAATATACCGTGAACTGTTTCTGCGAGGATTGACGTTGATGGACCTCAAGGAAGCTGGCGGTATTGACGGTAAGGGCCTGTCGCTTAGCCATGTCGCCGCCCGGCAGGAGGTGCGTAAACTCATGGATGCGCTTAACCTTCCTTTCCGGCAGTCAGAGAAAGTCTCCTGATATGGTCATTTGGTTGATTCTCGGGTCGGCGCTGGCGTGTTTGCTGCTCATGCTTCTCAATTGGTGGGCGAAAGCCGAAGTGAAAACTGCAAAAAACTCGCTTTTCTGGGCGATAGTGGCTGTATGCGGCATTCTCACTTTTGCATTGATGGCGACAGGCAGGGGCGTGATGGCTATTTTGCCAATCGGCCTGGCGGCGTGGCGCATGTTTGGCGCGGGGTTGCAACCAAGCCGCAAGTCGGCCTCCCGTGGGCAGGAGGGAGCGCAGATGAGCCCTGCAGAAGCGCGTGATGTACTGGGGGTTGAAAAAGGCGCAGGCGACGATGAGGTAAACTCAGCCTATCGTCGGTTGATGGCCAAATACCACCCGGACAAAGGGGGGAATGACTGGATGGCTAGCAAACTCAACGAAGCGCGCAAAACACTTCTCGGTAAATAGTGTATCATTAGGCAGGTTTTTGCCATTTTCCCGCATTGACGACCAGTTTGTGGCCTGTCACCCTGCATAAATTATTTGTGGATATTTGAGGGCTTACAATGACAGGTCACATATTTCATTCAACTGTACTGCGTGAATATGACGTGCGTGGGATCGTCGGCGAAACCTTACATAAGGAAGATGCCTACGCTCTCGGCAAGGCGTTTGGCACGCATGTGAAGCGCGCAGGGGGCACGCGGGTTTGTGTCGGCTATGATGGGCGGGTTTCATCTCCTGAGTTGTCATCGCGATTGATGGCAGGGCTCGCGAGCACAGGGCTTGATGTTATCAATATCGGGTTGGGCGCGACCCCCATGCTGTATTATAGCGTTTTTGAGCTGGATGCGGATGGTGGCATAATGGTGACCGGGTCCCACAACCCGCCGAACTACAATGGTTTCAAGATGATGCTTGGCAAGAAGCCATGTTTTGGTGACGCTATTCAAGCGCTGGGCGCGACTGCAAACAACGGTGACTTTGAGGAAGGCGAGGGGAGTGTCAGCAAGGTTGATGTGTTCGACAGATATGTTGAACGCCTGTTGCGTGATTACGAAGGCGCTGCCTTCAAGGTGGCTTGGGACCCGGCGAACGGTGCTGCTGGACCTGCTGTCGAGGCGTTGGTCAAGCGGCTGCCCGGTAAGCATATCGTCATTAATGCCGAGGTTGATGGCACCTTCCCTAACCATCACGCAGACCCGACGGTCGAGGAAAACCTGGAGCAATTGAAAGAAGTTGTCGCGCGCCATGGCTGCGACATTGGCCTCTCGTTTGATGGCGACGGAGACCGGATAGGCGCCGTTGATGGCAAGGGCCGTGTCGTCTGGGGCGACCAGATGTTGGCCATTATGGCGGGTGACTTGCTCAAGGAACTACCAGGTGCCCCGATTATCGCTGATGTTAAGGCTAGTAACGCGCTATTTGATCGGATCAGGGAAATGGGGGGTGAGCCGGTTATGTGGAAGACCGGCCATTCGCTGATCAAATCGAAAATGGTTGAATTGGAGGCCCCGCTGGCAGGCGAGATGTCGGGTCATATTTTCTATAAGCACAAGTTTTATGGTCATGATGACGCGATGTATGCTGGCCTCAGGTTTATGAATGCCGTTGCGAACCAAGGCGGAGACCTTGCTGCGCTCAAGGACGGCTTGCCGACTGCGATCAATACGCCGGAGCTACGCTTTGAATGTGATGAAGTGCGGAAGTTCGAAGTGGTTGAGGAGGTGAAATCAAGGCTGCAGGCGGCCGATGCGAAGATGTCCACAGTTGACGGCGTGCGGGTGCAAACCGAGGACGGCTGGTGGCTGTTGCGGGCTTCAAATACCCAGGCGGTATTAGTGGCGCGCTGTGAGGCGTCGACCAGTGATGGTCTTGACAGGCTCAAGAAAACGCTGGTTTCAGCGCTGGCCGAATCTGGTGTCAGTGCACCCGATGTTCTATGATAAACATGACAACGAAAAGAAAAACTCGTCACTTCACCGCATGTTTACTCTTTTAGACGATGCTTTATGCATTACATTATGTAGGTATGGATTTTTTGGAGGATCAATGCCTGACAAACGACAAGACGGTAATGGCAGTGATGGTGGCGCCGGAACGGGCCTGCTGACGCGGTCTGACACGAAGACGAAAAAGCCGTCCATGTATAAAGTCCTGCTCCTGAACGATGATTTCACGCCGATGGAATTCGTAGTGCATATATTGCAGCGATTCTTTCGCATGAATGCTGAGCAGGCTACGGATGTCATGCTGCAGGTTCACCAACGTGGCGTCGGCATCTGTGGTGTCTTTACCTATGAAGTTGCGGAAACAAAGGTCAATCAGGTCTTGTCGTTTGCCCGCCAGCATGAACATCCGCTTCAGTGCACGCTGGAAAAAGAGTGATAGTACGGATGCATGGCGACTGAACGCCACTGACGCATCCGAGAAGGATAGAAAAGAGTGCCAAGATTTTCGCCCCATCTGGAAGAAACGCTGCATCGTGCGCTGAAGGAAGCAAACGAGCGTAGTCACGAGTATGCAACGCTTGAGCATCTTCTTTTATCCCTGTTGGAAGACCCGGACGCCACGGCGGTTTTGAAGGCTTGTGACGTGGATGTAGAGATTTTGCGTGGTCAGGTGTTAGAATATCTTGATGATGACATGGAAAACCTGAAGGTCGATGCTGATGGCCTTGAAGCCACGCCGACGGCAGGTTTTCAACGGGTGGTGCAGCGCGCACTTTTGCACGTGCAGTCCTCTGGCCGAGAAGAGATGACTGGAGCCAACCTGCTTGTGGCCCTGTTCTCTGAGCGGGAGAGCCATGCAGTTTATTTTCTCCAGAGTCAGGATATGACACGCCTTGACGCGGTGAGTTACATCTCTCATGGCATCGCCAAAGTGCCTGAATTAAAAGAAGACCGGCAGGTGCGCGGTGCCGATGAAGAAGAAGAGGTGCACAGCGAACAACCGGCGAGTGAGAGCAAAAAAGCTGACACTGCCCTTGCTGCTTACTGTGTGGACCTTAATGAGAAAGCCAAAGAAGGCAAGATTGACCCGTTGATTGGACGCGCTGCGGAACTGGAGCGTGCCGTTCAGATCTTGTGCCGCCGTTCCAAGAACAATCCGCTGCTTGTAGGGGACCCCGGAGTTGGGAAAACCGCGATAGCTGAGGGACTGGCCCGGCGGATTGTTGAAAAAGATGTCCCTGACGTGCTTGACAACGCCGTGATCTACTCGCTCGATATGGGCTCGCTCTTGGCTGGCACACGGTACCGCGGAGACTTTGAGGAGCGATTGAAGGCTGTGGTCCGCGAGTTGGAGGGGCGGGATGGCGCTATTCTGTTCATCGACGAAATTCATACCGTCATTGGCGCCGGGGCGACCTCCGGCGGTGCAATGGACGCGTCCAATCTTTTGAAACCGGCGCTTGCCAGCGGCACAATCCGGTGCATGGGATCGACAACCTACAAGGAATTCCGCAGTCACTTTGAAAAGGACCGAGCTCTTTTGCGCAGGTTTCAGAAAATTGATGTGAATGAGCCGACTGTGGATGACGCGGTGAAAATTTTGCGAGGCCTCAAGCCTTATTTTGAGGAGCATCACAAAGTTCGCTACACCGCAGAGGCAATTAAGACGGCGGTTGAACTTTCTGACCGGTATATTTCCGACCGCAAGCTACCGGACAAGGCTATTGATGTCATTGATGAATCCGGCGCTGCTCAGATGTTGTTGCCACCGTCGAAGCGTAAAAAGACCATTGGGGTCAAGGACGTGGAGGCAGTAGTAGCAAAAATTGCACGCATCCCGCCGAAAACAGTTACTCGCGACGAAGGGCGCGTGATGTTCACCCTTGAAGATGATCTGAAGAGGGTGGTGTTCGGACAAAACGCAGCAATTTCCGCGCTGACTGCATCAATCAAGCTATCGCGTGCAGGCCTTAGGGAGCCTAATAAACCTATCGGCTCCTATCTGTTTGCAGGACCTACAGGGGTCGGCAAAACCGAGGTGGCTAGACAGTTGTCACACCTCTTGGGTGTTGAGTTGCACCGCTTTGATATGTCTGAGTATATGGAACGACATTCAATTTCACGGCTTATCGGTGCGCCCCCAGGGTATGTGGGCTTCGATCAGGGCGGGCTATTGACCGACGCCGTCGATCAGCATCCGCACTGTGTGTTGCTGCTTGATGAAGTGGAAAAAGCCCATCCTGACCTTTTTAATGTCCTGCTGCAGGTCATGGATAATGGCACACTGACCGATCACAACGGCAAGAAGGTCGATTTCCGCAATGTGATTTTGATCATGACAACCAATGCCGGCGCTGCTGAGCTGAGTAAAACCGCGATTGGCTTTGGTCGGGAGACCAATGATGGTGCCTCAGAGGAAGCGGTCAAGCAGATGTTCAGTCCCGAGTTTCGAAATCGCCTGGATGCGACGATTGCATTTGACTTCCTGCCGCCTGAAGTGGTCTCGAAAGTGGTTGAGAAATTTGTCTTGCAGCTTGAGCTACAGCTTGCGGACCGTAACGTCGAAATCTCGCTGACTGAGGACGCGAAGGCGTGGCTGGCGGAGAAAGGCTATGACCGCCATTATGGCGCGCGGCCGCTTTCCCGGGTCATTCAGGAAAACATCAAGACACCGCTAGCCGATGAGCTGTTATTCGGCAAGCTCACAAAAGGCGGTGAAGTGGTGGTGAAACTGAAAGACGGCAAGCTCGATTTTGAGGTTACGCCGCACGCCCCCCGTGAAACGCCAGACAAGAAAACGACACCAAAAGCGAAACCAAAGGCTCACTCTGGTGTACCCGCTACGCGGGAGGAGGCCAAGCCACCCGTGCCGGTGAAATAGTGCACGGGGCACACGGTTTATGGCTCATGTTTTTGTAGAGACCGAAAGACTGAAGTTGCGCGAATGGTGCCATGAGGACCGCGCAGCTTTTGCCGCAATGAATGCGGACGCGGATGTTATGCGCTATTTTCCCCACGTACAAAGCCGGGAGGAAAGTGATGCGTCGGTTGATCGCTGCATATGGCGTATTCAGCAGGACGGCTTTGGTTTCTGGGCGACAGAGTTCAAGAAAAACAGCCAGTTCATTGGCTTTATTGGCATTCAAAGGGCGGCAGAATATCTTCCTTTTGCACCCGCGATTGAAATTGGGTGGCGGCTTGACAAAAGCTTTTGGGGTGAGGGGCTCGCTCCGGAGGGCGCAAAAGCTTGCCTTGCGTTTGCCTTTGACGACTTGGATGTCAAAGAGGTGATTGCCATGACCACCAAACATAACGCGCCATCGCGTCGCGTGATGGATAAGATTGCCATGACCTATGATCCTCACGGTGATTTCGACCATCCGATGGTACCGGAAGCAAGTCCGATCCGTCCGCATGTATTGTATCGCGTCAGGCCTTCCTGAACGGGGTATGGTGGCCGAGGTCTTGGATTTCGGCGTCGACGGCGTGTCGTTCGGCTTCAAGGAAGCTTGCAACGGCTTCACGGAAATTCGGGTTGGGTATCCAATGTGCGCTATAAGTCTTTGTGGGTGAGTAGCCACGGGCGAGCTTGTGAGGTCCCTGAGCGCCTGCCTCGACATGTCTGATGCCGTGTTCTATCGCGTATTCCATGGCTTGGTAATAGCAGGCCTCAAAATGCAGGCTATCGAACATGTCGGTACATCCCCAATAGCGCCCATATAGGGTGTCATTGCCAATGAAATTAAGTGCTCCGGCCACGGTCTCTCCATCACATTCGCACATGATAAGCAGGATGTTTTCTGCCATCGACTGACCCACCTGCGAGAAAAATGTGCGGTTGAGGTAGGGCGTACCCCACTTGCGGTTGCCCGTGTCCAGGTAGAAGGCGAAAAAACAGTCCCAGTCTGTTTCGGTTATGGCTGCCCCGGTGACATGGCGGAACGTTACCTTTTGCTCCTGCACGCGGCGGCGCTCTTTTTTAATTTGTTTACGCTTGCGGGAAGACAAGGCGCTGAGAAAGTCATCAAAGCAGGTGAAGCCGTCATTGTGCCAATGGAATTGTTGGTCCGTCCTGATGAGATACCCTGCCTCCTGAGCTTTTAAGGCTTCGGCGGCAGGCAGGAAAGTAAGATGCAGGGAGGAAGTGCCAAGCGTATCGCAGGCATTGCGGGCGGTTGCCAGTAGTTCGGTGCGCAGATGATCATATCCTTGCCGGACTAGAAGCCGAGAGCCGGTGACTGGTGTGAATGGTACAGCCGATTGCAGTTTAGGATAGTAGCGGCCTCCAGCTCGCTCATACGCGTCCGCCCAGCCGTGATCAAAGACATATTCGCCGTAAGAGTGGCCTTTGATGAAAAGCGGCATGATAGCAGCAACGCAGTCATGTTGTTTGTCGCTGATAACAAGGTGGTAGGGCTGCCAGCCTGTGTCTGCAGTTGTGCAGCCGGACTTTTCCAAAGCGAGGAAAAAGGCGTGTTCTAAAAAGGGATTACCTGAATCTGAGCAGGAGTTCCATGCTTCTGCCGTGATTGATGCAACACTGTCGACAAATTCAGCCGTTAGCTCGGCGGCTGGTGTCATGCGCGTCTCCTCAGCCGTTTATGTCGGCGGTGATCTTGGTGCCGATGACAGCTGGTTTTTCGAAAATCAAAGCGTCAGCGTGTTCGCGAGCAATCGATTCCATCTTCTCATCCCTCACTGTCCAAGTCAGCAGCGGCTTTCCTTTTTTGCGCCATGAGGTGCAGAAGCTGTTAGGAAGCAGGTTTACATCGCAGGCAATAAAGTCTGGTTTACATTTCTGCACCCATAGCTGAAGCGCAACCCTCCTTTTCATGCTCAGCAGAAATTCGCGACCAATCACAAGGCCGCGAGGATATTTCGGCATATAGGCCTTAAACCAGTTCACTACGCGCGGATCGAAAGACATGATTGCCACTTGTCCGCCATATCCTTCAAAGGCATGGCGAACACCCGCACATAGCTTTTGCGGGTTCTTGCGACGTGATGATTTGATTTCCACAAACAGCGGCTGTCGTCTGTCTATTTCGTCCAGTACGTCGGGCAAACTCGGCATAGGTTGGCCGCTTGTCCCCACCTTGAATTCGTCACGTAGTTGTTTGAAACCCCATGTGGAAACCGCTCCTGCACCGTTGGTCATTCGGTCCAGAAACTCATCGTGGAACACGACAATAATATCATCGACTGTAGCGCGCACGTCGACTTCAACGGCATAGCCTGCTTCCACTGCAGCCCTGACTGATGCGAGGGTGTTTTCTTCCACTACAGTACCGGCCTCAAATAACCCGCGGTGGGCGATTGCACGCGCGGTCAGCCATGGAAACTGCCGTTGATTTTCAGACATATGGTTAGCCAATCTCCACGAGAGCGTCGATCTCGACAGGGACATTCATTGGAAGTGCATTGGTGCCGACTGCCGACCGGCTGTGCTTACCTTTGTCGCCAAATACATCGACCATCAGGTTACTGGCGGCATTGATCACCTTGGGCTGTTCGCCAAAGCCATCCACGCAGTTAACGAATCCACCAAGCTTGACAATGCGAACCACTTTATTGAGGTCACCGTCGCAGGCTACCTTGATCTGGGCGATAATATTCAGGGCGCAGAGCGTGGCGGCTTCGCAGGCCTCCTCAATGGACACGGTATCGCCAACCTTGCCCTTAAAGGCAAGTGCGCCGTCTCTCATTGGGATTTGACCCGAAACCGAGACAAGGTTGCCGCTTCTGACAAAGGGGACATAGTTGGCGACGGGTGCGACAGGTGTCGGCACATCAATACCTAGGTTTGCCAGGCGCTTTTCGATGCTCATCCAGGAACTCCAGCTGAAAAATATAAAGAAACTAAGCCCTTATACCAAAGCTACCCTCATAAAAAAAGGGCCTTAAGCGGCCCTTTCTGGCAGGATGTAGGTAGGCTATGCCGAGCGCAGATGGTGACCTTTGCGGCTTTGTTTGTCGCGGTACATTGCCTGATCCGCAGCTTCGATCAACTCTCCTGGATCGGTAGCGGCGTTGAAAGGGTGAGTGCCGACTGAGCAGTTGACAGAAATCCGGGCACTGCCATAACTGACCTTGCCTTTATTGATGCGATCCTGCAGCGCGCGCAAACGTTCAATCCCTTGCTCCGGGTTGCAGCGATTGAGTATGACCGCAAACTCATCGCCAGCGATGCGAGCTACGACATCACTTGGACGAATATGTTGTTTTAGCGTCTTAGCCACAAAACGGAGCACCGTATCGCCTGCCATATGGCCGTGAATATCATTGATGCCCTTGAAACCATCCAGATCAAGGAAGCCTAATATACCCGCTTCCTGATGCCTGGCCGCAGACGCTAATGCCTGTCCCAGAGCCAGTCGAAGCCCGCGACGGTTGGGTATGCCTGTCAGTTCATCGGTTACAGAGAGCTGTTCAAGGTAGGCGATGCGTTCCTGCTGTTCTGACATGCGCTGTTCGGCGGCGGCGGCAAAACTGAGCACTTCGGTAATCAGTTGCCAGCCGTTGCTGTCAAACTTCATTTCTGCATTGGCCGCAGTTCTCATCAACTTGCCAGCAAGCTTGGTGACGTATGGGTTTATCGCCGTTTTGTCTTTCAGCTTGTTTTTTTGCTCAATCATGTTTGCCTCCGGTTCACGCACTACAAAACAGAGAAAGCAAAAGATGTGCCATGTGACGCATCGCTTTAGGCGTTGATTTCGAAAGGTTTATTGTTTGGGGCGAGGAGGTTTTTCGGCATTTTTTGCCGGACGAATTGACCGCCCCGTCATTACTGCCGCCTTGCCAAACTTGCCTCGAAGGGCATCCATCGCTCGTTCTGCGGTTCGCTTTTTTGTTCGGGCTGGTTCAATAAGGTCCGGTTGATCAGCCTCTGATAATGGCCGAAAATGGCTGAGACCAATGCCGATAAGACGGTAGGATGTGCCATTTGCCAGAGGCACAAGTAGTTGTTGCCCGACCTCAAATATCGTGGTCGCAAGCTGGGTGGGGCCATCAAGTGTGCGGGAACGGGTGATGGTTCGGTGCATGTTGGTTTTTAGTTTGACTGTAACGGTCATGCCCGCCAATTGTTTGGCCTTAAGCTCGGTGGCAACATTGTCCGACATTTGCCATAGTTCGGCTTCGAGCTCCTGATAGTTAACCAGGTCGCGGGCGAGGGTTCGCTCGCTTGAGACGCTTTTGGTAAGCTGTGCGGGGCTGACGCGGCGGTTATCGATTCCGCGCGCGAGGCGGTATAGCTTTAAGCCGGTTTCACCATATTTTCGTATAAGGACGGATTCCTCCATGGTCTGCAGTTGCTGAATTTCTGACAGACCATCTCGTGCGAGAGTTTGTGCCGTTTTTGTACCGATTCCGTATATGCGTGAGATGGGAAGCGGAGCTAAAATCTCAAGTTTCTCCGCCTCTCCGATCACGGTAAAGCCGCGGGGTTTGTTCATGTCCGAGGCCAGTTTGGCGAGAAATTTGTTTGGGGCCAGACCAACTGAAACGGTGATGCCAACTTCTTTTTCAATCTCTGTCGCAAGTCGTGCCAGTTGGACTGCTGGAGGCGCGCGGTGCAAGCGCTCAGTACCGGAAAGGTCCATAAAGGCTTCGTCGATCGAGAGAGGTTCTACCAGGGGCGTCAAGGCGTGCATCATGGTGCGTATTTTTTGGCCTTCTGTCCGGTAGAGTGTCATCCTGGGAGGCAGGATGGTTGCGTCCGGACATAGTTTTTTCGCTTTAAACATGGGCATTGCCGAACGAACGCCGTGCATTCGGGCGATATAGCAACACGTAGAAACGACGCTTCGGTTGCTTTCACCGCCGATGATCAGCGGCCTGGATGCAAGCCGGGGATCGTCACGTTTCTCAATTGAGGCATAGAAGGCGTCACAATCAAGGTGTGCGATCGTCAGGTCGAACAGTTCCGGGTGACTAATGATGCGGGACCGACCACATGAAGGGCATGGGCCCGGATGCCGGTATTGGTGAAAGCAACTTCGGCATAGAACAGGGAACGCCACAATGTCTGATGGCAAGGTGGTCACTAGAGGCTCCGGATATGGGTATGCAGATATTCGGTGAGTGCGGCCCAGTCATTCAGTCGGACATGGGCATGTTCGGCTTTCTCGATCATTGCCGCAAGTCTGGGATCGGCGACAAAGTGCACCCGGTGGATATCGGGTGCGTGCCGTGCCACAGACTTGTGTTGCGGCGGCAAATCGTCGATGAAGACCACCGGTGCCCCGTGCAGTGATGCTATCTGCGCAGCTACTGGGCCTTTTTCGCCACTGTTGGATAATACCGGGAGATTGACCCCTTGCGCAATAAGGCTTTGCTCTCGTCTTTCCCTGCAATGACCGGGGATGTTGCTCAGGACTGCAATATTATATGTGTGTGACAGGATTTTGAGGGCGTCTGCAGCGCCGGGCACGAGAGGAACATCATGCGAGCAAGTGTCAAAGAAGCTCGCAATCAGTCTTTTAACCTCACCAGGATCGACAGCAACCCCGGTTCCAAGCTCGAATATGTTACCGGCCAACTGGAAACTTGTAAGTCGAAGTTCGTAGCCGCAGGATGACAGGTGTGCTTCCAAACGCTCGACAAAACGCAGCAATACTTCGTCTGCATCCACTAGCAAAAGCGGTTTATCAGGCTTAAAACCGGTGACGAGCTCTTGAACATCAAGCATGTTACCACTCTTGTCCCGTGCCGCCACCTAACGTGCGCCAAGCCGTCACGACGATTTCTGGCTTCACGGCCTCTGCTGACGCAAAGGAGAGCAGGTCTGGCTCATGCCCGAGGAGAAACTCGAGCATAGACGCCTGAAAGCCACAGTCCTGAATGCGGGCGCGAATATCATGGGCCTCGGTGCCGGAAAGCGCCAAAAAGCGATCTCTTAAGGTATCTTCGCTGAAAATGAAGGCTGCAGCCTGCAAGGCTATTGCTTCCGCCATATCATTTGTCATGTTGCGGGCCCTCTCTTGATGTGTCCTGACTGCATATATTAGCCCAGTCAGTTTCCCATGGAAGAGGCTGACAGCAAATGGCTTTTTTGTCACAATGTCGGACACCTAGGTGAATTTTCTATTTAAATACCTTGTCGGTCTTGTCTTTTCATGAAAAGGGGGCCTATTATTTGGTGTTGGGAATGCAAAAATCGCCCGATTATTTGGGCTAGGGGAACCGTATGGGTAAGAAGATCCTGATAGTCGAAGACAATGAATTAAACATGAAGTTGTTTTGCGACCTTTTGGAAGCTCATGATTATGAGACTATTCAAACACGTGACGGCATGGCTGCGCTTGATCTTGCACGTGAATATAATCCGGATCTCATTCTGATGGATATTCAACTGCCCGAGGTCTCAGGCCTGGAGGTTACCAAGTGGTTGAAGGAGGACGAGGACCTTCGGAAAATTCCCGTTGTCGCCGTTACTGCATTTGCCATGAAGGGTGATGAAGAAAAAATCAGGGAAGGGGGCTGTGAAGCTTATATTGCCAAACCCATTTCCGTTGGTCATTTCCTTGAAACAGTAAAACAGTTCGTAGGGTAGACCGCCGATGACAGCGCGGGTGCTGGTAGTGGACGATGTGCCACCGAACGTCAAACTCCTTGAGGCCAAGCTCACGAGTGAGTATTTTGATGTGCTGACGGCATTCAGCGGTCCAGAGGCACTCGACGTCATTAGCCGTGAACACCCCGATATTATCTTACTTGATGTCATGATGCCTGGCATGGATGGTTTCGAAGTATGTCGTCGTATCAAAGCTGATCCCACTACATCTCATATTCCTGTCGTTATGGTGACAGCTCTTGATCAACCTTCCGATCGTGTTGCTGGGCTGGAAGCCGGTGCAGACGACTTCTTGACCAAGCCCGTACAGGACCTTGCGCTATTTGCTCGGGTTCGCTCATTGGTTCGGCTCAAAGTCATGATGGATGAGTTGCGAAACCGTGAGGCCACAGGCGCTAGCCTAGGCTGGGATAATGAAGAGGATGCCACGGTCGAGCCAGAGGCCCCCATCGATGGGTCTATTTTGATCGTCGACGAGCAAGAAAGAGTGATGGAACGTATCGCCCGCGCTTTGGAGGGGGTTGGTGAACTGACTTTCCTGACGGGAGGGGTGGATGCAGCAGACCGTGCAAGAGAGAAGAATTTTGATCTGATTATTGTCTCTCTCACGATGCGGAATACGGATGGTTTGCGAGTGTGTTCCAAGTTGCGCTCTTTTGAAGAGACGCGTCATGTACCTATTTTAGTCATGGTGGATGACGGTAATACAAAGTTGCTTGTCCGTGCGCTTGAGATGGGTGTGAATGACTATGTTGTTCGCCCGGTCGACCGCATGGAGTTTTTGGCGCGGGTCAAGACGCAGCTTAAACGCAAGCGATACGCTGACAAGCTATGGGAAAACTTCCACCTCTCGATGCAGCTTGCGACGACAGATGCGGTTACAGGCCTTTATAATCGGCATTATCTTACCAGCCACCTTGAAACCCGGATTCAAGCGGCGCAGAGTGCAGGCAAGCCGCTTTCTGTACTGATGATGGATATTGATCACTTTAAAAAGGTCAATGACACATATGGTCATGCGGTCGGGGACCTTGTGCTCAAGGAGTTTGCTAACCGGATCGCTAAAAATATCCGGGGTGTCGACTTGGCAGCACGCTATGGTGGGGAAGAGTTTGTCGTGATGATGCCCGAAACACCCACCGATTGGGCTTTCATGATCGGTGACCGGCTTCGTCAGGAGGTTTGTGAGAATCCTTTCGAGGTTGGCTTGCCCGGGGGGCCGATAAATGTAACGGTCTCCCTTGGGGTTGCAACCAGTGGTGAGAAGCAGAGCCCGGCGCAATTGCTGGATGCCGCGGACAAGGCTCTTTACAGTGCCAAGTCAAGCGGCCGCAATCGCGTGGTCATCGCTGGACAAGAAAAGTCCTAGGCAAATTTATTGTCAGGATATACGTGTTCCCTACTAAGCTACATTCCGTGTGAGGAATATGATGAGCGACTATGACAACCAGCCACGCCATAATATGGGCCGGAACATAGAAAACGACAAAGACCGTACCGCGGCTATTGTTGTTTACATCTTGTATTTTATGGGTTTTGCTGCGGGCATAACGGCGTTTGTAGGGGTGGTTATTGCCCACTCCAAGGCTACGCATGATCCCGTGTGGCGCAGCCATTTCGATTTCCAGATACGCACCTTCTGGCTGGGCCTTGCCACCCTGATTGTAGGTGGCGTGCTCTCGCTCGTATTGATCGGGTACGTTATTCTTGCCTGGTGGACACTCTGGACTGTGATCCGAATAATCAAAGGAGGCGTCAGGGCGATCAACAATCAGCCGATTGACGACCCTCAGACGCTTCTCTGGTGAACAAAAAAAACGCTGCAGCCTAAAAGGCGCAGCGTTTTTTATACTCATCGGAAAACCCAGATTATTTAATCTTGGCTTCCTTGAATTCTACGTGCTTACGAACAACCGGATCGTATTTGCGGAGGACCATTTTCTCGGTCATCGTACGCGGATTCTTCTTGGTCACGTAGAAGTAGCCGGTATCCGCTGTGCTAACCAGCTTGATCTTAATGCTGGACGGCTTTGCCATCGTATCAACTCCAAGAAAACAGTATTGGCGGCCGCCTCATGCAACCGCTCAGTGGCCGCAAAATACTGATCACCCCCCATAAGTCAAGCGCTCTTTGGTAAATGTCGGAATATTTTTATGGCAGTATTAAAAACTGTTCGGAAATGATAACGCTCAGGTAACCATTTTTGTGTCAAAACAATAATGATCAACGACAAGAGGTCTAGATATGTCGACACTTGATAATGAGCTCGTAGAAGAACTGCGCACTGAGGCGATTGATACAGTTGAAGATAGGCTGCAAAGCCTGAATGAAGCCGTGACGGATTTTCAAAGTGGCCGTGTGCAAAGCGAACACGCTCTCGCGACTATACGACTTGAGGCACATTCCCTTAAAACCGTCGCTGCGAGCTTCGAGATGAAGGCTCTAAAGGTGATGTGTCACCGTTTTGAAGATTATTTTTTCAATATGACGGGCCTTACCACCGAATCCTGCCACGATATTCAGCTCTATGTTGACCGGATGGCAGAGTGTCTGGACGCTTTTGTAAATGGTAGGGAAATCGACCTATCTCCGATGATGCGCAAACTGCCGAATAAGGGCGGGTTTAACGTCGGAGACATCACCGTCACCGACATTGAGGTGATGCTTGTGATGGAGCCGGGTATTGCGACCAAGATCGTCACGAGAGAACTGCTGGAGTGCGGTTATCGCATGATCAACGTGGCGTCGACGATGGACGCCATTCAGTTGATTCCCTCAATGAAGCCTGACGCAGTGATAGTGTCGCGCGTTATGCCCGAACTCTCGGGAATTGACTTGGCTTGCGCGCTAAAAGCAATGCCAACGACGCGACACATACCGGTGGCGTTGATCGCAACGAGCCAAAAGGAAAAATTCAAGGACCTTCCCGATAGCGTGCCTGTGTTGCGCAAGGGGTCGAATTTTGCAGACGATGTCGCGGATGTGTTCGTGAAGCTGGGTATTCTTTGATTCTGTATCATGCTGAGAAGCGAAGGTGGACCGGGACCGCTTATAAAATTAAGTTAAAATTAAAGTAAAATTGCATTTTCATCAAAAGTGCGCGACTATTTGTGCTGGATGTGGGGCTTTCAGCCAATGAGGGAAGTGTAATGAAATCGACAGTATCAATGATTGCAGGCGCAGTGCTTGCTGTTTCTTTTTCAGGTTTAGCAAGTGCGGCAGGACAGGAAGCTGGTGCGGAATGTTATGCACCTATGTCTGCCTACAGCGCCGGGTTGCCCAAGGTTGACGGGTTTGAAGCGATGAGTGCTGAAAAGCGCATTGTTGAGACGACGATGGTCTTCCGTAAAGCTATGTCCGCGGCACAGGACTCGCAAAATTGCTTTGAGGATGCCATCGCCATCGCTGATGAGGGTGATCTGGCGGAGCTTCAACGTGGGGCGGAAGAAAGCAGCCTTGTTTTCAGTCAGGTTCAGGTGGAATTCGGCGCTAAACTTGATGAAATGTCCGGCGATGTGTTGAGCGACGTGGCGCCAGCGGCTGGTGCGGATACCATGGCAGCAACGGAAGAGCAGTCTGTTGCTGGTATGGAGTTGTTGTTTGATTCATACATGGCGCTTGAGCGGTCTCAGGAAATCAGCCGCGGTCTATCCAAGGCGGCGCGCAAATCATAACTTGATGCAGGCAAATGATTAAATGGCTCGGCCTTTGTATCGGCCGGGCCATTTTTAACTGGCAGCGGTGTCTGTTACGACAGGGGGCTGTTCCGAGGAGGGCAAATTTTGGTCTTCCAGCATGGCGGGATCGTTGCCGTGATTTTCGTTCGGCTTAAACTTGAGCACTACGGTCGGCAGAATGCTAAGCTCCAATTCAAGGTCCGTAAAGTGAAAGCGATTGAAACGCAGCTTTTTGCGTGTACCGCTGGCGCGAAAAAGTGAGCTAAGGATCGTATTGATCAGAGTTTTGTCACGAGTCTCACTCAGTAATGTCGCCTGTTTCTCGTCGCTGATCAGTTCCCGTAGCCTCAGGTGGGGGACAATTTTAGGGGATAGCCCCAGTCCAACCTCAATCTCTGTGACGTCATAGCCAGCCCGCTCGATATATGGCAGGGCTTCGTTGAAGCGCTGGGCAGTTTTTGTGAGCGTATCTCCGCTGAAGTCCTTAATGCCACCCATGGCAGCGGAATAGGCCTCTGAAGCGCTTTCGCCCCACCGGTGGCCTTTTTTTCGCCCAAGCAATGCTTGACGCATGTCTTCCATGATTTCGGGTAGGCGTTTTTTCATTGTGAGGCCTCATTTTTGCCTGCAGCCAATGCATGAGGCGTACAGGAAAGAAGTGGTGTTGGGCCGTAATCAACGAATAATTTCAACCCGGTCCGGCTCTTTGATGCGATACAGCATCGCTGGACGGTGCGCACCGGCTGCAAACCGTTTTCCGGTCTCGGCGATAAGGTCAAGAGACAATATCCACTTGCGGAAGTTCCGCTTGTCCAGCGTTTTGCCTGTAGCTTGTTCATAGACCGTCTGCAGTTGGGACAATGTGAATTCTTCTGCCATAAACTGCAAGCCGATGGTTGAATATTCCATCTTTGCCGCGAGTCGGTCACGTGCAACGCGCAAAACCTCAGTATGGTCAAACGCAAGTTCAGGCAAGTTCTCAACAGAGAACCACTGGACTTCGTCCGCGTCGGTACCTGCCGCAGGAGTAAGATGCGCCGATGGCGTCAGGGTATAATATGCCACACTGATTACACGCTCTCTAGGATCCCGGTCGATCGCGCCAAAGGTGTATAGCTGCTCCAGGTATACATCCTCAAGGCCCGCTTCTTCCTGAAGTTCCCGTTTGGCGCACTCATCTACGCTTTCATCAATGCGAACGAACCCACCAGGTAAAGCCCATGAACCTTTAAATGGCTCTTGGCCACGCTTGATCAACAGTACCTGCAGTTTGTTGTCACGCACCGAGAAAATCACGATGTCCGTTGTGACCGCAGGGTGTGGATACTGATATGTGTAATTCATATCTAATTCATTTTTCTTACATATTAAGAGTTAATGCTTACTTTTCCTGCTGAGCGTCTCGGCATTCTAAGTCCCCACAAAAAAACTACTAGCAGACTTTCGAGAACAATGTCTATTTTTGTTTTGCAAGTCATTCAGTCTATATTTTTGTATTGGTGTGTATGTTGCTGCCTTAATTTAAGAGTGTAAAAATTATCTAAAGTTGTATTTATGTTATTGTTTCCGCCGTCAGGATTTTGAGGGGGCGGCGGGCTTGAATAAAGGGTGGTTTAAGCGCAGATCTTCGGCGGATAGTTTCATTTCTATATAAACACGTTTCCGGCCTTGACCCGGGCGCCGTTTTGGGTTGGTATCGGCGGGAACTTTATCCAGCATTTTGATGAGGGGAAGGGTATTATGCCGCTCGCACAACTAGAGAATATACTAAATCTTTTTCGTGGCACGGAGCTTGACGAAGAAGGTAAACGCCAGTTGGTACGGGAGGCACTGCTGATGGCGTTGTCGCGCGCGACCAATGCCGACACCAATATTTCCGGTGTCGAGATCGCAACCGTCCAACGAATTATCAAAGAACGCACCGGCGATGAGGTCAGTGAAAAAGACATCCGCGTCGCTGCGATTTCTGATCTTTATAAAGAAGCGACGCTTGAGCGCTATCTTGCCAAGGTTCGCGGCAAGATCGGTACTGAAGACTGCAAGATGATTGTGGGGGCACTCGCTACGGTGATCAAGATTGATGGTAAAGTCAGCCCGTTTGAAGTTGAATTTTTTAACAGTGTCGCAAATTCGCTTGGTGTTTCGCACGCTGATTGCGCGGGGTTGATCGAATAACCATTGCTGCATGGTTTCCTGAAAAGGCGGGCAAGTCCCGCCTTTTTTTGTTAACAAAGCTTTT
>NZ_JBLXGZ010000048.1:0-20739 GCF_048260245.1 Kordiimonas sp.
CTTACCATGGTCAACGTGACCAATAGTACCAACGTTGCAGTGCGGCTTGTTCCGTTCAAATTTTGCTTTTGCCATTGTACTACCTTTCTATCGGCCCTTGTTTGCCAAGGGATCCATAGCATTGGTTTTTCTTGTTTATGTTTTAACCAGCGAGCTTGGTTTTGATTTCCTCAGCCACGTTCGCAGGTACTTCAGCGTAATGGTCAAACTGCATGGAGAACTGCGCACGACCCTGTGAGAAAGAGCGGAGCTCGTTCACATAGCCGAACATGTTCGCCAGCGGCACCATTGCGTTGATAACCGTTGCCGGACCACGGGTCTCAGACCCCTGAATCTGACCACGGCGCTTGTTAAGGTCACCGATTACGTCACCCATATACTCATCTGGCGTCACAACTTCGACCTTCATCACAGGCTCAAGGAGCTTGATGCCAGCCTTGGAAGCTGCTTCGCGCAGAGCACCACGACCTGCGATCTCAAACGCGAGAACGCTGGAGTCAACGTCGTGGTATGCACCATCGATCAGGCGTACGGAGAAATCGATGATCGGGAAGCCGATGAGAGCACCGCTCTCAGCCACGTCCTTGATCCCTTTTTCCACACCTGGGATGTATTCACGAGGGATGTTACCGCCCTTGATCTCGTCCTTGAACTCGATACCTGTACCGCGTTCACCAGGGGTAACAACCATCTTCACGCGACCAAACTGACCGGAACCACCGGACTGTTTCTTGTGCGTGTAGTCAATTTCAACTTCGCGGGCAAAGCTCTCGCGGTACGCAACCTGAGGCGCGCCCACGTTACACTCAACCTTGAATTCACGCTTCATGCGGTCAACAAGAATGTCAAGGTGCAGCTCGCCCATACCGGCGATCACAGTCTGACCGGATTCTTCATCAGAAGACACGCGGAAAGAAGGATCTTCAGCAGCCAGGCGGTTGAGGGCGATACCCATCTTCTCCTGGTCGACTTTGGTTTTCGGCTCGACAGCAACCTCGATCACCGGATCAGGGAATTCCATGCGCTCCAGGATAACCTGGCTGTTGTTGGCACAGAGCGTATCGCCCGTTGTGGTGTTCTTGAGGCCGGCGAGAGCAACGATGTCGCCCGCACGTGCTTCTTTGAGGTCTTCACGGCTGTTGGCGTGCATCTCAAGCATCCGGCCAACTTTCTCTTTACGCTGCTTCACAGAGTTCATCACCTGTGTACCAGTCTCGAGAACGCCAGAGTAGATGCGGCAGAATGTCAGTGTACCAACAAACGGGTCGTTCATGATCTTGAACGCCAGCGCAGAGAAAGGCTCTTCGTCCGAAGACTTACGAAGGATTTCTTTCTCAGGGTCGTTTGCATCAACACCGCGGATCGCTTCCACATCGGTCGGCGCCGGCATGAACTCCACCACGGCATCAAGAAGTGGCTGAACACCTTTGTTCTTGAACGCTGTACCGTTGAGAACAGGGACGAAGAGACCTTTGTTTGTACCCTTGCGGATAGCGCCCTTGAGTTCTTCCGTCGTCAGCTCTTCACCTTCGAGGTATTTTTCCATCAAGGCTTCGTCAGCCTCAACAGCCGTCTCGATCATCTCGAGACGAGCAGCATCTGCCGCATCCTTGAGGTCATCGCGGATATCAACGTATTCATAAGAAGCGCCAAGGTCTTCACCTTTCCAGAGCACTTCCTTGAACTCGATCAGGTCGATCAGGCCTTCGTACTCGCTCTCGGCGCCGATTGGCAACTGAAGAACAAGCGCGTTAGCACCGAGACGATTACGGATCATGTCAACGCAACGCTCGAAGTTCGCGCCCATGCGGTCCATCTTGTTGACGAAACACATGCGTGGAACTTTGTATTTGTCGGCCTGACGCCATACGGTCTCGGACTGCGGCTCAACACCGGCAACCGAGTCAAATACAGCAACAGCACCATCAAGAACACGAAGCGAACGCTCAACTTCAATGGTGAAGTCAACGTGGCCCGGGGTATCGATGATGTTGATCCGGTGATCCTTCCAGAAGCAAGTCGTCGCAGCAGAGGTAATCGTAATGCCCCGCTCCTGCTCTTGCTCCATCCAGTCCATGGTAGCGCCGCCATCGTGCACTTCGCCGATCTTGTGGCTACGGCCTGTGTAATAAAGAATACGTTCGGTCGTGGTCGTTTTACCAGCATCAATGTGAGCCATGATGCCAATGTTACGGTAACGATTAAGTGGCGTTCTGCGTGCCATGGAACTGGTTCCTCAACTTAGATACAAATTACCAACGATAGTGCGAGAAGGCTTTGTTAGCCTCAGCCATCTTGTGCGTGTCTTCACGCTTCTTGACGGCAGCACCGCGGTTGTTCGCCGCATCCAGCAGTTCGCCGGAGAGACGGTCAACCATCGTGGTTTCGTTGCGTTTGCGGGCCGCGATAATCAGCCAACGAATAGCAAGAGCCTGAGCCCGCTCGGTGCGAACTTCAACCGGCACCTGATACGTTGCACCACCAACACGGCGGGAACGAACCTCAATGGCTGGCTTCACATTATCAAGCGCCTCATGGAAAAGACCAAGAGCTTCGGTTTTCGCCCGCTCTTCCATCTTGTCGAGGGCACCGTATACGATGCGTTCAGCGACGGATTTTTTACCGTCAAACATCAGGCTGTTCATGAATTTCGTCAGTACCACGTCACCGAACTTCGGATCAGGCAGGACGTCGCGTTTTTCTGCTCTATGACGACGAGACATAGCGGTATTCCTTCTCTAATCTTACTTCGGACGCTTCGTGCCGTATTTCGAACGGCTCTGGCGACGATCTGCAACGCCTTGTGTGTCAAGCACACCGCGCAGCGTGTGATAACGAACACCCGGCAAATCTTTTACCCGGCCGCCGCGGATAAGCACCACAGAGTGCTCCTGCAGGTTGTGGCCTTCACCAGGGATGTAGCTCGTAACTTCAAAGCCGTTCGAGAGGCGCACACGGGCAACCTTACGAAGAGCCGAGTTAGGCTTCTTTGGAGTCGTTGTATAAACACGGGTACATACACCGCGTTTTTGCGGACATGCTTCAAGCGCCGGCACTTTATTGTGGATCGGCTTCGCTTTGCGCGGCTTCCGCACTAGCTGGTTAATGGTAGGCATCTTTGTTCCTTGCCGTTTTTCTCTGTCACCATCACTCGGACGACCTACCACACATGCAGCAAAACCGCCTGCATCGGGGCTGTTAGGCTCCGACGAGGCCATCCGGGAAATTTTCAATGTCTTCTCTAGGCCAGAAAACCCCAGCGTCTGGCCTGTTTTGGCCACCACCTGAGCTCCGGCGAGGTGCGCTTACTATACCGAAACTGGCTCTGCGTCAATGAAAAAAGGGGCATTGTCACAATTTGTGCCGTACCGGGAATTCGAATGCTCCGGACGCCAGAAATAGTCTTTATAACATAAGCCCAAGGTCCACTTTCGGTATTATGCCAAGCTATACCACGAGCAAGCTTGCCGCGCCACCTGCCACTGGTATAGGGTGGCGCAACGTGAGGATAGGGGCTTTTATGAAGTTGATCATTCAGATTCCCTGTTTCAATGAGGAAGAAACCCTCGCTGAAACAGTTGCAGACCTGCCAAAAGCCATCGATGGAGTCGATACCATCGAGATACTGGTCATTGATGACGGTTCAAGCGACCGCACACAGGAAGTCGCCCGGGCAGCTGGCGTGCATCACGTCGTGGCCCACAACCACAATATGGGGCTGGCCCGAGCCTTCGCAACCGGTGTGGAGCATGCCCTTCATCTGGGTGCTGACATCATTGTGAATACTGATGCCGATAATCAGTATAACGGCGGCGATATCCCTGCCCTTGTGCGGCCGATTCTCGATCACAACGCAGATATCGTCGTCGGCGACCGGCAAACAGACCAGATCCAGCATTTCTCCCCGATCAAGAAGAAGCTTCAACGTCTCGGCAGCGGTGTGGTCAGGGCATTGTCGGGAACAGACGTTCCCGATGCGGTAAGTGGCTTTCGCGCCATCCGCCGTGATGCAGCCATCCGCCTCAATATTGTATCAAGCTACAGCTATACCGTTGAGACACTCATTCAGGCAGGGATGAAAAAGATGAACGTGCTGTCTGTTCCCGTACGCACCAAACAGGTCGAACGGCCGTCCCGCCTGTTTAAATCCATGCGCGGGTTTATTCAGGCACAGCTCACCACCATGATGCGCATGTACGCCATGTTCAAACCCCTGCGTTTCTTCTTTTATATCGGCCTGACCCTCGCCTTCATAGGCATTCTGCCGATCCTTCGTTTTCTGGTGGCCTATATTATCGGTGACGGCAGCGGCATGATACAGTCCCTTATCCTTGGCGGCGTATTGCTCATGATGGGGTTCACCACGCTGATCGCGGCTCTCGTCGCCGACCTTGTCGGCCGCAACCGGCAACTGATCGAAGAAACGCTGGAACGTGTTCGCCGGATCGAGCTTCAGAACAATGACCGGAGAGAATAACCAGCCCTTGCACATTGTGCTTTTTGGCACAGCTGATCTTTGCAACGCCCGCATCCGTATCATGCTTGAAGGCCTCATGGAGGCCGGCGTCACCATCACCTATTGCCACCAATCCATATGGTCCAATGCAACCGACAGGGCAAAAACTGGTAAGCTGGCCATGGTCGGGCTGGCGGCTCGTTGGCTATGGGCCATGCTGGTTTTATCTGTGCGTTACCTGAGCCTGCCGCGCCACGATCTTGTACTTGTCAGTTATCCTGGTCATGCAGACATCTGGTTTGCCAGAGCGGTTAGCTCCCTCAGGCGCAAACCGCTGGTGTGGGATGCTTTCATTTCGGCCTATGACACGGTGGTTACTGACCGGCGTCTCGCCGGCCCACACAGCCTGGCGGGTCGTTTATGCTTTTTTGCCGACCGCATGGCCTGCCGCTTCGCAAACCTAACGATCCTGGACACACCGGCACACGCCAGTTTTTTCGCAGCGACCTTTCACATAACGCGGGAGAAGTTCGCCGCTATCCCTGTGGGCGCAGAAGCTATGTTCCGCTCGGTCGCACCCGCGCGCGCCAAAGACAAACCTAACGAGGAAGAGATCTTCCGCGTCCTTTTTTACGGCAAGTTCATCCCCTTGCACGGCATTCCGACTATACTGGAGGCGTCAAAACGCCTGCAAGACAGCGCAATAGAAATAACACTGGTCGGCACAGGCCAAACAGCCGGCGCCACGGAAAGCTGGATCAAAGACAACGGCCCGCCAAACCTGCAATGGCTGAAGTGGGTAGACTATGAGCAGTTACCTGCCTTTATCTCCAGCTTCCATATTGGGCTTGGCATATTCTCAGCAGGTGAAAAAGCAGGCAGGGTCATTCCCAATAAAGTTTATCAGATGCTGGCATGCGGCCTGCCTGTCATCACCAGACAATCCGACGCTATGGATACTTTTTCGCTTCACCCGGCAGATGGCCTCACCTGTGTCCCCGCAGAAGACCCGGAAGCACTCGCGGCTGCTATCAGGGAAGCCCGGGAAAGATGGCAGGCAGGCAGACTTGAAGCAGTGGCACCGTCACTTGTGATCGGCGCCGGTGAGGTCGGCAGCGCAACAAAAGCTTGCCTCCATAGCCTCAGGAACGGGGTTTGAGAAGCGCGAACAAAAGCGACAACGGCACCAATACCCCAAGAAAAATAAGGCGCAGCAATGACGGCACCAGAAAAGCCGATGCGGCGGAGAGGCCTGCCATAACCCCGAGGCCCGATGCGGCCAGTTCGCGGACCCCAAGGCCGCTCGGCACAACAGCAACCGCAGCACCCAGCGGCGCGCTGGCTGCCAGCATGCCCGTTTGAACGGCACTCGCAGCCACGCCAATGACCTGAAAGAGAAGATATAGCGCCAGCGCATCAAGGAGGGCTGTCAACACTTTAACCGCAAAGAGCCCTGCAAAGGCAGGCCTCGCCACTCTGCTACGGCTTGCGACCAGTACGACCAGAGCCGTTATGGCCGCCCCCATCAGGAAAAGAACCAAAGCAGCTTCCATGGCGCCAAGAACAAAGCCTGCGGCGGCCGAAATCAACAGGCCTATCGCCAGCCAAAGGAACGCAGGCAGCAGCACCGATAGCCCACCCTGGGAAAGCGAAGCGCCGCCGCCCATCACCGCCCCGGCCCGCAACATTGGTCCGGCTGGCAACGGTAAAAGATTTGCGGCACTCGCTTGCACGCTGATGCCAAGCGCGCGCCAGAATGTCATTGGAACACCGACCATTGCCGCAGCCAGCTTCATTTCCATGCCGTTCAGCGCAATCAGCGCAGGCACCACGCACAGGCAAACCGCAATCAGCGCTGCCCATGACTGTACCGTGATATCGCCTTCAACCTGCTGCGCGGAGACATAAAAACCGGCGACAAAAAGCCCCGTTGCCAACACCATGGCAACGCGCCTGACCCATGGTATACGTGCCCACGCGAGAAAGTTGCCCGCAAGCGCCTCAATTGTCGCCTTCACGTTCACCCTCCGGCTTTTTTACAACGGTCTTGCCCACCACGGGCAAGCGCAACCTTATGTCACCAGTGATCTCTGTGCGCGCATGCCGGTAGCGATATAGCTCAAGTGTTATGTCTTCAAACCTCGGGTTCCCAGGTGCGGAACTCATGGTACGGTTACTACGCACCGGTATGCTGCGGATATGTTCAAACCGTGTGTTGTCCTTCAGAAGCTGCCGCAGTGTGTCATGGATGCCAAGTTCGGTATAATTGCGGGATTCGACCACAATGGCAGCAACGGCCAATTCATCGAAAATCTTCAAAATATCTTCTTCCGACCGTGCATGAACCTCCAGCCAGTGACTGCTCACGATGGATGACGAGGATAGAAGCTTGTCCCCCCTCAGGATATAGCTCTGCCGCGCGCTATCTGCCTGCCGGGCAAAATAGGTGAAATACCCGTTATTATAGGCGTCAACAAAGATCGACCGGTCACCGGCAGCTGTCACAGCCTCACGTGCCGCGATGTTGTAACCAGTTGCATACAGTGGCGCCTTCATGAAGGTAGCGCCAGCCTGATAAGCCACCGTGCATGCCAGTGCACCGGCATAGAGCCTGCCCGCTGTCGACCGTATGCCCCAAACCTTCAGCGGCAAGGCGGCAACCATGGCCCAGAAGGGTATCCAAAAAATCGGGTATCGTGTGTTTTTGCCCAAGAGCAGGCTGAAAAATACATAGACCGAAAGGATCACCAGCAACGGCAACCACAGGGCCGTATCTTTTTTTCGCACAGATATGACAAAACCCGCAAGCGCCAACACCAGAAAAGGAACGGTCAGATGGTCACGTACAAGAGTGTTGATGTGTATCAACCAGTTTTCGGCACTCAGGCGGGACAGCGTTTCACTTGTGCCGTCACCCACGGACTGATGTATGTTCTGGTCGCCGAACGCGATCGTCATCACCGCAAGGGGCGCAATGATGACGATAAGCAGCAGACCAGCGCCATAGTGAACCGGCTGCCGAATTGCCCAACCGAAACGCTTTCTGGCGATAAGGGCCAACAGTGTGGTGAGCACGAGAAAAGCCGCGGTTTGTTTGGTCCATGCCGCGATACCGATAGCCAGCGCGAGGAAAACCGCGTCGCGGGGCTCTTGCCCCTCCAGCCAGCGCACAAGGAAATAGACCGCGCACAGCACCGCCGACAGCACAGCGAGTTCAGCCATTGTGTACCACGCCCACTGCGCGAGAAACGGCGTGCTCAGCCACAAGGCAGCCGATGCAAAAGCCGTGGGCGTGCCCGCCAACCGGTGCACCATCTTGTACCAGCACACAATGCCCATCAAAACAAAACTAAAGAGCGCGAGCCGGCTGGACCACGTATTCACGCCAAAGACGAGGTTGAAAACCCCTTCAACAAAAGGGAAAAATGGCGGCCTGTATCCGATACTCAAGGCAGGATACTGCGCAAAGTACGCCTGTGCGTACCCCCAAGGGTCCGACAGCGGCATATCAACCATGGTGTCACGCAGGAATACCCCGTCCATCAGGATGCGGTCTGCGTCGGGATAGCCGATACTGCTGTCCCCTAACCCCCTTAACATCAAAATGGCTGCAAAGACGGCAAGAAGAACCAAATGGCTGATCTGACTGTGCAGAATACGCGGCATATGCCCCCCCTTTTTTTCCACTAAGCACAAGTGATGCAGCTTGCCAAGTCCCCATGACGTGCAAAATACCAACAAACGAAAAAAGGGCCCGCCGTCTGGCGAGCCCTCTTTCAGGTCTCTTAGGTTTAAGCTTGGCAGCCTATTCTGGTGCAGCTTCCACATTGGTTGCTGCAGCGAATTCTGCTTCGGCTGTGGCCATTGGGTCATCAAGCTCGGCCTGGGCATCAGCAGCCACTTTGTCGCGCGCCTGCGCTTCATGACGCAAACGGTTAACAACCGACCCTGTACCCGCCGGGATAAGGCGACCGACAATCACGTTTTCCTTCAGGCCAACGAGTTTGTCTTTCTTGCCTGCAACCGATGCTTCGGTCAGCACGCGGGTCGTTTCCTGGAACGACGCGGCCGAGATGAAGCTGCGGGTTTGCAGGCTTGCCTTGGTGATACCCAGAAGGATCGGGTGACCTTTGGCCGGCAACCTGCCCTGAGCTTCGAGTTTTGCGTTTGCTTCCTCGAATTCCTCACGGTCAACCTGCTCACCAAGAAGCATGGTGCTGTCGCCCGAAGACGTGATCTCGATTTTCTGCAGCATCTGGCGAACAATCACCTCAATGTGCTTATCGTTGATCTTCACACCCTGCAGGCGGTAAACGTCCTGCACTTCTTTCACCAGATAGTTCGCAAGCGCTTCAACGCCCATAACCTGCAGAATATCGTGCGGGGCCGGGTTGCCGTCGATCAGGTACTCACCCTTCTGGATGAAGTCGCCTTCCTGTACGGCAATGTGCTTGCCCTTTGGTACCAGATATTCAACCGGCTCGCCGTCGTCCTCACGCGGGCGAATGGTGATGCGGCGCTTGTTTTTATAGTCGCGGCCAAACTCGACAATACCGTCGATGTCAGCGATGACAGCGTGATCTTTCGGGCGGCGGGCTTCGAAAAGCTCAGCCACACGAGGCAGACCACCGGTAATGTCTTTGGTTTTCGCCGCTTCCCGCGGGATACGGGCGATCACGTCACCGGCCGAAACCCGCTTGCCGTCTTCAACCGACAGAATGGCATCAACAGAGAGGAAGTAACGCGCCTCTGTACCGTTGGCGAGTTCAACAACCTCGTCGCTCTCATCACGCAGGGTGATGCGAGGGCGGAGGTCTGCGCCTTTTGGTGCGCTACGCCAGTCGGTCACAACCTTGGACGCAATACCTGTGCCTTCGTCGACAACCTCTTTCACGGAAGTCCCTTCCACGAGGTCAACAAGACGCACGATACCCGACTGTTCGGTAATGATCGGAATAGTGTAAGCATCCCACTCGGCGAGCTTCTCACCTTTGACAACGCTATCGCCCTCATCCTTGAAGAGGTGCGAACCATAGGCCAGACGGTGTTTCGCGCGCTCTCGGCCTTCATCGTCAACGATGATGACTTCAAGGTTACGGCTCATTACGACCTTACGGCCACGGCTGTCTTCGATCACGTTGCGGTTTTCGATCTTCACTTTACCGTCTGCGGATGATTCCACAGTCGATTCCGCGTTCACTGTCGCCGCACCACCAATGTGGAACGTCCGCATCGTCAGCTGTGTACCCGGCTCACCAATGGACTGAGCCGCGATAACACCAACCGCTTCACCCATGTTGACCGGCGTACCGCGGGCAAGGTCACGGCCGTAACACTTGCCGCATGTGCCACCCTTGGTCTCACATGTCAGAACGGAACGGATCTTCACTTCCGCAAGGCCTGCGGTCTCAATCGCGTCAGACTTGACTTCGTCCAGCAGTTCACCAGCAGGGAACAACAAGTCGCCGGTTACCGGATGCTTGACGTCGACAGAGAGGCAACGACCAAGGATACGCTCAGACAAAGGCACAAGAACGTCGCCGCCTTCGGACACCTCGGTGATCGTGATACCGTTTTCGGTACCGCAATCCTCTTCCACGACCACACAGTCCTGGCTGACGTCGACAAGACGACGTGTCAGGTAACCGGAGTTCGCGGTCTTGAGTGCCGTATCGGCAAGGCCTTTACGCGCACCGTGCGAGGAGTTGAAGTACTCAAGAACCGACAGACCCTCTTTAAAGTTGGAGATAATCGGTGTCTCAATGATCTCACCCGACGGCTTGGCCATCAGGCCCCGCATACCGGCAAGCTGTTTCATCTGTGCAGCACTACCCCGTGCGCCCGAATGCGCCATCATGAATACCGAGTTGATATTGCTCTCACGGCCGTTTTCGTCGGTCGTGGTGCGCTCCATCTCTTTCATCATGGCGTCAGCCACTTTGTCGGTACACTGCGCCCAGGCGTCGACAACCTTGTTGTATTTCTCGCCCTGCGTGATGAGACCATCCTGATACTGTTCCTCGTATTCTTTCACGAGCGAACGGGTATCTTCGACCAGCTTCTCTTTCGCGTCCGGAATGATCATGTCATCTTTACCGAAGGAGATACCGGCGGCACAGGCACGGCGGAACCCTTCGCCCATGATACCATCAGCAAACAGAACCGTCGTTTTCTGACCACAGTGACGGTACACCACGTCGATAACCTCGGAAATTTCTTTCTTGGTCAGGCGACGGTTGATCAGGCTGAACGGCACCTTGGGGTGCTTCGGCAGGTGTTGCGCCAAAATCATACGACCCGGTGTGGTTTCAACACGCTTGACCTCAAGTTCACCCTTGTCGTTGATCAGCTCAAAGCGGGCATTGATCTTGGTGTGCAGCGTGATGGATTTCCCGTCGAGCGCAAACTGGATCTCGTCCATGCAGGAGAAGGCCTTGCCTTCACCGGCATCACCTTCACGCATCGAGGTCATGTAATAAAGACCCAGCACGATATCCTGTGACGGTACGATGATCGGCTTGCCGTTCGCAGGGCTGAGGATGTTGTTTGTCGACATCATCAGCACGCGTGCTTCAAGCTGCGCTTCAATCGAGAGCGGTACGTGGACCGCCATCTGGTCACCATCAAAGTCAGCGTTGAATGCGGCACAAACGAGCGGGTGAAGCTGGATGGCCTTACCTTCGATGAGCACAGGTTCAAACGCCTGGATGCCAAGGCGGTGAAGCGTTGGTGCACGGTTAAGCATGACCGGGTGTTCGCGGATCACCTCGTCAAGGATATCCCAAACTTCGCGGCGTTCTTTTTCAACCAGCTTCTTCGCGGCCTTGATCGTGGTCGCGATGCCTTTTTTGTCGAGACGCGAATAAATGAACGGCTTGAACAGCTCAAGCGCCATTTTCTTCGGCAGGCCACACTGGTGCAGTTTCAGCTCGGGACCAACAACGATCACCGAACGGCCGGAATAGTCAACACGCTTACCGAGAAGGTTTTGACGGAAACGGCCTTGCTTACCCTTGAGCATGTCGGAGAGCGATTTGAGTGGACGCTTGTTCGCACCGGTAATGGTGCGGCCACGGCGACCGTTATCAAACAGCGCATCCACAGCTTCCTGCAGCATCCGCTTCTCGTTCCGGATAATGATATCCGGCGCGCGCAGTTCAATCAGGCGTTTCAGACGGTTGTTCCGGTTGATCACACGACGGTAAAGGTCATTGAGGTCAGAGGTCGCGAACCGGCCACCATCCAGCGGCACCAGCGGGCGCAACTCAGGCGGGATAACCGGTACAACGGTCAAAATCATCCACTCGGGGCGGTTACCGCTCTCGAGGAAGGCTTCAATAACCTTGAGCCGCTTGACAATCTTCTTCGGCTTCAGCTCTGACTTCGTCTCGGCCAGTTCCTTCAGAAGTTTTTCCTGCTCACCTTCAAGGTCGATGCTCTCCAGTAGCTTGCGGATGGCTTCGGCGCCAATGCCAGCCGTGAAGCTGTCTTCGCCATATTCGTCCTGCGCACGGTAGAAATCTTCTTCCGAGAGAAGCTGGAATTGCTTGAGCGGGGTCAAGCCCGGCTCAATCACCACATAATATTCAAAATACAGAACGCGCTCGAGATCCTTGAGCGTCATGTCGAGCAGCAGACCAATCCGGCTCGGCAATGATTTCAGGAACCAGATATGTGCGACTGGTGCGGCGAGGTCGATATGACCCATGCGCTCCCGGCGCACTTTGGAAAGCGTGACTTCAACGCCGCATTTCTCACAGATAATGCCGCGATATTTCATCCGCTTGTATTTGCCGCAAAGGCATTCGTAATCCTTTACAGGACCGAAGATGCGCGCACAGAAAAGACCATCTTTCTCGGGCTTGAAAGTCCGATAGTTGATCGTTTCCGGCTTTTTGATCTCACCAAAAGACCAGGACCGAATCCGCTCCGGGGACGCAATCGAGATCTGAATCTGATCAAACGTCTCCGGCTTCTGGCTCGGGTTGAAGTATTTCATCACGTCTTGGTTCATGTCCGGCGTCTCTCTTAATTCGCTGTCGGGGCAATTCTTTACTCAAAGGGGCCCCGCTTCGCCTTCCAAACTCAGCCCGCCCCTTTATACTATTCCAAGGCAGGCGCGGCCGAGGGCAAGCCCCGGCCTCTAATGGCTTATTCCGTACCTGTGATCAGCTCGACATTGAGGCAGAGGGACCGCATTTCCTTCACGAGAACGTTGAAGGATTCCGGAATGCCCGCTTCAAATGTGTCGTCACCACGTACGATGGCTTCATAGACCTTGGTCCGGCCCTGAACGTCATCCGACTTGACGGTGAGCATCTCCTGAAGCGTGTAAGCTGCGCCGTACGCTTGCAGGGCCCAAACCTCCATCTCACCGAAGCGCTGACCACCGAACTGTGCCTTACCACCAAGCGGCTGCTGGGTAACGAGGCTGTATGGGCCGATCGAACGTGCGTGGATCTTGTCGTCCACAAGGTGGTGCAGTTTGAGCATATAGATGTAACCCACTGTCACCTTACGGTCAAAACGCTCGCCGGTCCGGCCATCGTACAAATACACCTGACCAGAGCTATCAAGGCCTGCTTTTTCAAGCATGGTCACGATATCGGCTTCGACGGCACCATCAAACACCGGTGTGCCCATCGGAACACCACTTGTCAGGTTACCGGCCAACTCAAGGATCTGCTCGTCAGAAAGCTCGGCCACGTCCGTTTCATACTGGGCGTCACCGTAGATATCCTTGAACTTCGCACGGAAGTCATCAACCGCACCAGTGCCATGACGATAGGCTTCGATCATGCCGTCAATTTGACGGCCCAGACCACGCGATGCCCAGCCAAGGTGTGTCTCGAGAATCTGCCCCACGTTCATCCGCGACGGTACACCCAGCGGGTTGAGCACAACGTCAACCGGTGTCCCGTCTTCAAGGTGTGGCATGTCTTCTTGTGGCATAATACGAGAAATCACACCCTTGTTCCCGTGACGGCCAGCCATCTTGTCGCCCGGTTGAAGCTTGCGCTTCACAGCAACAAAGACTTTGACCATCTTGAGAACGCCCGGTGGCAATTCGTCACCGCGCTGGAGTTTCTCGATCTTCTCGTCGAACCGACGCTGAAGCTGGCCTTTGCTTTCATCGAACTGCTTCCTCAGCGCTTCAATGTCAGCCATGGCCGCATCGTCATCGACCGCGATATCCCACCACTGAATGCGCTTGATCTCTGTCAGACCTTCTTCGGTGATCTTCGTGCCTTTTTTCATATCCTTCGTGCCGGCGGTAACCGTACGGCCTTCCAGAAGCGGACGCAGACGACCATAGATGTTGCGCTCAAGAATAACGCGCTCATCTTCACGGTCTTTCGTCAGGCGTTCGATTTCCTCACGCTCAATCGTCAGCGCACGTTCGTCCTTGTCCACACCGTGGCGGTTGAACACCCGCACCTCAACGACCGTACCGGCAACGCCCGGCGGCAGACGCAGCGACGTATCACGCACGTCGGATGCTTTTTCACCAAAGATGGCACGCAGAAGTTTTTCTTCCGGTGTCATCGGGCTTTCGCCCTTCGGTGTGATCTTGCCGACGAGAATATCGCCAGGGTGAACCTCGGCGCCGATGTAGACAATACCGGCTTCGTCAAGGTTTTTCAGGCCTTCTTCACCCACGTTTGGAATATCGCGTGTGATCTCCTCAGGCCCCAGTTTCGTGTCACGGGCCATCACTTCAAACTCATCGATATGGATCGACGTAAAGACGTCTTCCTTCACGATACGCTCGGAGATCAGGATCGAATCCTCGAAGTTGTAACCGTTCCAGGGCATGAAGGCCACAAGCGCATTCCGGCCAAGTGCCAGTTCGCCAAGTTCCGTCGACGGACCATCACAGATAATGTCGCCCTTGCGGATCTCGTCACCCACCTTCACCAGCGGGCGCTGGTTGATGCAAGTGTTCTGGTTGGAACGCTGGAACTTTTGCAACGTATAAATGTCAACGCCGGATTTCCCAGGGTCCACATCGTCCGTAGCGCGGATAACGATACGGGTGGCATCCACCTGCTCCACCACGCCAGTCCGTCGGGCCGCAATAGCCGCACCACTATCAGATGCAACGATCTTTTCCATACCGGTACCGACAAACGGTGCCTCTGCCCTTACGAGCGGCACGGCCTGACGTTGCATGTTCGACCCCATGAGTGCGCGGTTCGCATCATCGTTCTCAAGGAACGGAATGAGCGACGCAGCCACAGACACAAGCTGCTTGGGCGAAACGTCCATCAGTGTAATGTGTTCCGGTGTCGACATGATAAACTCACCAGCCTGACGACAGGACACAAGGTCGTTGGAAAAACGGCCATCTTCCGTCAGGTCGGCGTTCGCCTGCGCGACGGTATATTTCTGCTCTTCCATGGCAGACAGGTAGATTACCTCGTCTGTCACCTTGCCATCGACAACGCGGCGATACGGGCTTTCGATAAAGCCGTATTTGTTAACCTGCGCATAGGTCGCAAGCGAGTTGATCAGACCGATGTTCGGGCCTTCCGGTGTTTCGATCGGGCAGATCCGGCCATAGTGGGTCGGGTGCACGTCACGAACCTCAAAGCCAGCACGCTCACGGGTCAGGCCACCAGGCCCGAGCGCTGACATACGGCGTTTGTGGGTGATCTCGGACAGCGGGTTGGTCTGGTCCATAAACTGTGAAAGCTGCGAAGAACCGAAGAACTCGCGAACAGCGGCCACAGCCGGCTTGGCGTTGATGAGGTCATGCGGCATCACGGTATCGATGTCGACAGACGACATACGTTCCCGGATCGCACGCTCCATACGCAGCAGACCAATGCGGTACTGATTTTCCATCAGTTCGCCAACAGAGCGAACACGGCGGTTGCCAAGGTGGTCAATATCGTCGACTTCACCGCGACCGTCTTTGAGCTCAACCAGCGTCTTGACAGTGGAAAGGATGTCCTCGCGGCGCAGGACACCAACGGTATCGTCACACTCTACACCCAGACGCATGTTCATCTTCACACGACCAACGTCGGAAAGATCGTACCGCTCAGGATCGAAGAACAAACCATAGAACAGCGCTTCGGCAGTTTCCTTAGTTGGCGGCTCGCCCGGGCGCATCACTTTGTAGATTTCAGCGAGCGCGCTATCGAGGCACTCAACCTTGTCTGCTTTCAGTGTGTTGCGGATATAAGGGCCAACAGACACGTCGTCGATCTCAAGCACAGGGATCTCGTCAAAGCCTGCTGCGGACAGCGCTTCAACGGCTTCGTCTGTAAGCTCGTCACCGGCTTCCACATAGATGGCGCCAGTCTTTTCGTTGATCATATCTTCAGCAGCATATTTGCCGATGATCAGCTCTTCCGGCACCAGTACGCCTTCAACGCCGGCCTTCTCGAGACTTTTGGCGAGGCGCGGTGTGATCTTCTTGCCAGCTTCGGAGATAACTTCACCGGTGTCGGCGTTGACAAGATCAAACTCAGGCTTCTGGCCGCGCCACGCTTCAGCAACAAACGGCATGCGCCAGCCACCATCAGCACGGCGGAAGCTCACGACGTTATAAAAATACTGGAGGATGTTTTCCGGTGACATACCCAGCGCATAAAGGAGCGTGGTAGCCGGCAGCTTGCGCCGACGGTCAATCCGTACGTTCACAATGTCCTTGGCATCAAACTCGAAGTCGAGCCAGGAGCCGCGGTAAGGGATCACACGCGCCGCAAACAGGAATTTACCCGACGTATGGGTTTTACCCTTGTCGTGGTCGAAAAACACGCCCGGCGAACGGTGCATCTGGGAAACGATAACCCGTTCGGTCCCGTTGATCACAAACGTACCGTTGTCTGTCATCAGTGGCAGGTCGCCCATGTAGACGTCCTGTTCCTTGATATCAAGGACGGACTTGGCTTCTGTCTCCGGGTCAACTTCGAATACGATCAGACGCAAGGTTACCCGCAGCGGTGCGGCATAGGTCATGTCGCGTTGCTGGCACTCTTCCACGTCATACTTGGGCTCTTCAAGCTCGTATTTTACGTATTCCAGCGACGAAGTTGCAGAAAAATCCTGAATCGGGAATACCGACTTCAGAACCTTCTCAAGGCCGGAGCTCAGCCTCTCTTCTTCGGTTGCGCCAGACTTGAAGAACTGGTCATAGGACCGCCGCTGTACCTCAATGAGGTTTGGCATTTGCGTCACTTCGGAAATGTGCCCAAAGTCCTTGCGCACGCGCTTACGACCGGTAAATGAAGTCGCCATGCTTCGCCCTCGTTCCTTAAGTTGTGCCAGAGAGATCCGCGATACACCGGGACCGTCTCGGCTGCCAAAATAGAGCCTAGGGTTCAGACCTTACCCTAAACTCCTGAAAATCCAAAACATTTGGGCGTCTCACCCAAACCAGACCGGTAATAACTGTCCTCCGGTCCCTTAGGACGCCGAAAGGCCGGGAGCGAATTTCGCTCCCGACCCCGGGATACCTGGGCTCAAGTAATTACTTGAGCTCAACTTTAGCACCAGCAGCTTCGAGCTTGCCTTTAAGCTCTTCCGCTTCTGCTTTGCTAACGCCTTCTTTAACAGGCTTAGGAGCGCCTTCAACAAGGTCTTTTGCTTCTTTAAGACCGAGGCCCGTGATAGCACGAACTTCTTTAATGACGTTGATTTTCTTGTCGCCAGCGGCAGCAAGAATAACGTCAAACTCGTCTTTTTCTTCTTCAGCAGCAGCAGCCGGGCCAGCAGCAGCAGCAACAGCTACCGGTGCAGCGGCGGATACGCCCCATTTTTCTTCCAGCAGTTTGGAAAGCTCAGCAGCTTCCAGAACGGTCAGGGCCGAAAGATCGTCAACAAGCTTCGCAAGGTCAGCCATTTCTTTAAACTCCAAATAAGCGGTCCATCTCAAAAAGGATCCGCATGTATCATTGCGTTAGGTGTCAGGCGGCCGCCAAAGGCATAGCCACCCGGGATGTCGTTAAGCTGCGTCTTTGTTGCTGTAAGCACCGAAGACACGGGCCAATTGACCCGCAGGAGCCTGCGTAACGGCCGCGAGTTTCTGGGCAGGAGCTTGCAGGAGACCCACAAGTTTGCCACGAAGCTCGTCGAGCGACGGCAGTTCAGCCAGAGCTTTAACACCAGCCTGATCCAGAACCGTTGAACCCATGCCACCACCAAGAAGACGAAGTTTTTCGTTTTTCTTGGCGTATTCAGCAAGGGCCTTCGGTGCTGCGACTGGGTCGTCAGCGAAGCCGATAGCCGTCGGACCGGTAAACAGATCCGAAATGCCTTCGTATTCAGTGCCTTTCAGCGCAAGACGAGTCAGCCGGTTTTTCGTAACCTTAAGCGATGCACCCACTTCGCGCATTTGCGAACGCAATGCCGTGATCTCAGCAACTGACAGGCCGTCGTAGTGAACTACAACGACGGAGGCAGCGCCAGCGAACACGTCATGCAGGGATGCAATCAGTTCCTGCTTCTCGGCTCTTTCCACTATCTCGTCTCCGACTTTGAAGGTTCGTACTTCAAACTATGAACCTTCGTCATTTGAGCCATGTACCGGCTGGCGTATGCCACTACCGATACTCTCCTCTGTCCGGAGGTGCGGGCTTTACCTAAGTCTTCGCAGGACGGATTACATCCAGTCCTTCGAGGAAACCGCGGTATCCTGATGGGCAAACCCGTCAGGAGAAAAATTCCCTTAACCCCGTCTCATGCAGGCCGTGGATCCGCGACGACCACTAATTTAAACCCTGAAGGTCAACTACTAGAAACCCACTTCAAGGCACCTGCAATCTCGGACAGTTACTCCCGCTCAGGCAAAACATCCGCCTGGGCGCCTGTGCCGGGCCGAGACCCGACACAAATTCGCATAGTCTTATTCGCCGCCAAGTGTGGCAACGTCGATCTTCAGGCCTGGGCCCATCGAAGACGTCATGCCAACTTTCTTGACATACGTACCCTTGGCACCGGTTGGCTTGGCTTTGATCACCGCACCAATGAACGCTTTGGCGTTCTCGATGATTTGGGCTTCGTCGAAGCTGGCCTTGCCAACGCCGCCGTGCACGATACCGGCTTTCTCAACGCGGTACTCAACCTGACCGGCCTTGGCTGCTTCAACGGCACCCTTGACGTCCATGGTAACGGTACCAAGCTTCGGGTTCGGCATCAGGCCTTTGGGGCCAAGCACCTTACCGAGACGGCCAACAACTGCCATCATGTCCGGTGTCGCGATGCAACGCTCGAAGTTGATCTCGCCCTTCTGGATGGCTTCCATCAGGTCTTCTGCACCAACAACGTCTGCGCCTGCTTTTTCTGCTTCTTCAGCCTTGGGGCCGCGAGCAAAAACAGCAACACGTACAGATTTACCTGTACCATGCGGCAGAGCAACAACACCACGAACCATCTGGTCAGCGTGACGTGGGTCAACGCCAAGGTTCATGGCAACTTCAATTGTCTCATCGAACTTCGTAGCCGAGCGGCCTTTCAGTTCTTTTACAGCCTCTTCAACGGAGTAGAGCTTTTCGCGGTCAAGACCGTCCCAGGCTTTTTGCATACGCTTTGCAGTTTTAGCCATTGGATTAACCCTCCACCTTGTAGCCCATCGAGCGCGCAGAACCTTCGATGATCAGCATAGCTGCATCGATGTCGTTCGCACTCAGATCGACCATTTTCGCTTCCGCGATTTCACGCACCTGATCACGGGTCACGGTCGCAGCAACTTCGCGGCCGGGCGTTGCACCACCGGATTTTTTCCCGGCAGCTTTTTTCAGGTAATAACTTGCAGGCGGCGTTTTCGTCACAAAAGTGAACGACTTGTCTGCATAAATAGTCAGGATCGTCGGGATAGGCATACCCGCGTCCATTTTCTGCGTCTGCGCGTTAAACGCTTTACAGAATTCCATGATGTTCACACCACGCTGACCAAGAGCCGGGCCGATAGGCGGCGACGGGTTAGCTTGACCAGCAGGCACCTGAAGCTTCAGATAGCCAGCAATCTTTTTTGCCATTGTCTTTCCCTTTCAAATGACAACTAAGGCCGGTTTCCCGACCAAGGGTGCGTGGTCCGGCTAATGGCAAGCCTCCCACACGGTTTTCGGGGCAAGCGCCCCAAAACTTTACGAAACTTTTTCGACCTGGGCATATTCCAGCTCAACAGGCGTTGCACGACCAAAGATCGACACAGACACCTTCAGGCGCGCCTTGTCCTCATCCACATCTTCAACAAAGCCGTTGAAACTGGTGAACGGGCCATCGGTAACACGCACCTCTTCGCCGATCTCGAACACGATATTCGGCCGTGGGCGCTCGACACCTTCCTCAACCTGATTGAGAATACGCGCAGCCTCGGCGTCCGTAATCGGCATCGGACGGCCCTGCTGACCGAGGAAACCCGTCACCTTCGCATGACCATTGGCGAGGTGATAGGTATCGTCTGTCAGGATCATTTTGATCAGCACATAACCGGGGAAGAATTTCTTTTCGGCCGAGACCTTCTTGCCCTTGCGAACTTCGATAACCTCTTCGGTCGGCACAATGACTTCGTCAACAAGAGCATCAAGCCCCTGCTGAACAGCCTGTTCCTTGATTGCCTCGGCAACCTTTTTCTCAAAGCCCGAATAGGCGTGAATAATATACCAGCGAGACTTGCTCACATTAATCTCCGAGACCCAAGAGGAACTGCACGCCTGCATTCAACAAAAAGTCGACGCCCAGGAAAAATACGGCCATGATCACCACCATGATAAATACCATTACGGAGGTGATTCCCGCCTCACGCGGTGTCGGCCAGGTTACTTTAGAACCTTCCTGCCGCACCTGGCGGACAAATTCACCCGGGGTGGTCTTCGCCATCATGCATCCCTTTTTTTTGCTCTACAAGCCCGCGCTCATTTCATAAAAAGCGCAGGCTTTACAAAACTTTAACTACACACCGCCGTCGCGGTCAATTTTACTCTCGGCTTGGCAGGGGCGGAGGGACTCGAACCCACGGCACCCGGTTTTGGAGACCGGTGCTCTACCAACTGAGCTACGCCCCTAAAGCCGTTTTTGCATTCATGAGGGGTGGGGTGTAGCGCCCGACGCCCTGCCATGCAAGTACTTTTTTTGCCTTCTTGAAAAAGGCGTTACACAGGCCCTTCACTTGTCGCCGGGCCCGCGCAGCAAAATGGGCCGGACATGCCGGCCCATCTTCGTTTTAGCGTCTATTAATCGAGGATTTTGGCCACAACGCCCGCGCCGACGGTACGACCGCCTTCACGAATAGCGAAGCGCAGACCTTCGTCCATGGCGATCGGTGCGATCAG
>NZ_JBLXGZ010000049.1:0-20452 GCF_048260245.1 Kordiimonas sp.
GGGTGGGGGAGCAACTGACTCAGGCCATTACTGCCTGCCGCGATGCAGGTGCAACCGACAGCGAGATTCGCATTGCGTTTACCAACGCCATGCAGCCATAGAAAGGAAGAGCATAAAATGCCAGCCGACTTGACCATGACCACCGTCCTCGCGGTGATGTATACCGTGTTTCTGAGCCAGATTTATCTTATTTCTGTGCATTATCCGCGCAAGATGTGTGCAAGAATTCGCGAGGTGATTGAGACCTATCCCCCGGTCAACTATCCACACCTCTACCCTGGTCCTTATACCTATTTTGCAGAAAGTGCCCGCAAGCACGGCCTGAAGATATTCATGGCAATCAATTACCTCATCGCCGCCATTGGCCTTGGCCTGCTTTGCGCGATGATGCTGTCGGGATATGAACCCGCCCTGCTCGGCGGGGATGAGATATTCGTCATGTTTTATTTCATGCTGCAGACCGCGCCGCTGTTTTACATCCAGATTGTCGAATACCGCCACTATGACCTGATGCGCAAAACCTTCACACAAAAGCGCCGCGCTGCCACGCTTGCGCCGCGCAGGATGAGCCAGTTCGTGTCGCCCGCCCTGGTGCTGCTCGCGGGCATGCTTTACCTGCTGTGGCTTGCATTTTATCTGTCAGACAAAGGTCCGGTCTCGGTTTGGGGCGGCGAGGTATACGCCACCCTTGGCATGATCACCGGCATGAACCTGTTCTACGTGTTTTACCTGCGCCGCATGGTGTTCGGCAAAAAGATCGACCCATACCGCACCGATGAGGACCGCGACCGTCAGTTGCGCGTTATGGCCAAGGTTTATACGCTATCCAGCATTGGCATCAGCCTGTTCCTCGGCCTCACACAGGCAGCTGACCGCTTTGGCTTTGAGGTTTTTGATCCCACACTTGTCAGCTTCTATCTGCAGCTTTGTGCGGTCACCGGCCTTGGGCTCGTGTTCCGCAGTATCACCGTGGGTAGCCTGAACTTCGAGGTTTACCGCGAGACAACCAGCACCTCATCCTGACAGATCACATATGCAGGCAGGAAAGGCGTACCCTAAGCTCCATCACCTGTCACGACAGCAAGGCATATGTGCGACAGCGGGCCCCGCGTATTATGGGGCCCGCTGTTTTCATTTGGCTCACCGGGCGCCCTATGATAAAGAACAAAAAGCGAACATATAGTGAGGAGGAAACAATGATTGAAAGCGCAACCCCGGTTCTGCCGGTGAACCGCATTGAACCCAGCATCGATTTTTTCAGTCGGGTGGGCTTTGAAAAAGTGACCGAGGTGCCGGAGGGCGACCATCTGGGTTTTGTCATCCTGATGCGGGACGGTGTGCAGATCATGTACCAGACCCGCACCAGCATTTTTGAGGATAGCGGCATGCTGCCCGGTGAGGGTGAAGGATCACCCGTGCTGCTGTTTGTCAAAACGAATAATCTGGATGAGATCATCACAGCGCTCAAAGGCTCTGAAGTCGTGATGACAGAGCGCACAACCTTTTACGGCGCGCGCGAGATCGGCTACCGTGAACCTGGTGGCCACATCGTCACCTTCGCTGAATTTTCTAGTGAGGCCGAGGGCTGATAATCAGCCTTCAAGCCGGAGCCCGGCACCCAGGCCTGTCAACAGGTCGATAAACACCGGGAAGCTGGTCTGGATTGGGGCGGCGTCATCAATGGTGATGGCGCTCTCTGCCATCTGGCCGAGCACGGAAAAGCTCATGGCAATACGGTGATCAAGATGGGTCGCAACCTGGGCCCCTCCCGGTACCTTGCCGCCCGCGCCCTTGATCTCTATGCCGTCTTCGAATTCGGTCAACTCGACGCCGTTGGCCTTGAGGCCTGCCGCCATCACCGCAAGTCGGTCACTTTCCTTCACCCGCAATTCCTCAAGACCGGTAAAACGGCTGATGCCTTTGGCCACCGCAGCAGCACAAAACAGCACGGGAAATTCATCAATCATGGTCGAAGGGTCAACCGGCAGGTCGGTCACAGCCTTCAGGCCAGCCGCCCGCACCCGCAGGTCGGCGACCGGTTCACCGCCCAGATTACGCTCCTGCAGTATATCGATATCCGCACCCATGGCCATCAGTGCGTGGACGATACCGGTCCGCAGCGGATTCATGCCCACATTCTGCACCGTAATGTCCGAGCCCGGAATGATAGAAGCCGCCACCAGCAGGAAGGCGCTTGAGGAAACATCACCCGGTACTTCAAAGTTAACCGGCGCCAGTTCAGGCTGACCCGCAAGCCGCACCACATACAGCCCGTCTTCCTCGGTCGTCTCGATATCCGCCCCCATGGCTTTCAGCATGCGCTCCGTATGGTCACGGGTGGCAACGCGCTCGCGCACTGTGGTAATACCCGGCGTATTCAGGCCCGCCAGCAGCACCGCGGACTTCACCTGTGCGCTTGCCATCGGCGTGGTATAGTCGGTCGCCAGCGGGCTGTCAGACCCCGTAACCGTCAATGGCAGGAACTTGCCGTCCCGCGCACTGAAGCTGGCCCCCATGGCGGTGAGCGGGTCCATGACCCGCCCCATAGGCCGACTGCGCAGGGACGCGTCCCCCGTCATGGTGACACTGATGTCATGGGTACCAATCAAGCCAATAAGCAGCCGGGTTGAGGTACCCGAGTTACCCATTTCGATGACATCGTCCGGCGTCATAAGCCCACCGATACCCACACCGTCCACCACCCAGTGACCGTTACCGAGTCGCTCAACGCGAGCGCCCATGGCGCGCATCGCGTCTGCCGTGGCAAGTACATCCTCGCCTTCCAGGAGTCCCGTAATCTCGCTGCGGCCCACCGCAAGAGCGGACAACATGATCGACCGATGGGAAACTGACTTGTCCCCCGGCACCTTAACGGTACCGGCAAGGGGTGTACGAGATGATGAAATAAGACTTGGCACGGAGGGAATTCCAGCTTTAGAAGTAACGGTGGACACTAATGCTTTGACAGGCGCAACCGATCATGGCAAGGGATGCGCCGAATTCTTGGCCTAAAAGCGCCTCCAGCGCAAGGGCTGATAAAAAATGCTGTCCAGTGGCGGAAACGCAAGGAGAGAGATGTGGTAAAACCCGAATGGGGAACAAAGCGTACATGCCCGAAATGTGGCACGCGCTTTTACGATCTGAAAAAAGACGATCCTGCAACCTGTGTCGATTGCGGTAATCAGTGGGCACCTGAACCGGTTCTCAAAGCCAAGCAGCCAGTGATTCTTGAAAAGAAGGTTGAAAAAGAGGCTGAGGACGAAGACGAGGACCTTGACGACGACGACGATGACATCAAACTCGACGATGACGATGATGATGTACTCGGTGACGTCAGCCTCGATGATGACGATGACGATGAAGTCACCAGCATTGTCGACACTAAATTGTCGGACGAAGACAATTAAGTAAAATCGCCAGTTCCGGGCGGCATAAATGCCGCCCAGACAGAGCTTGTTTTTTTACTTGCGCGCTCATAGGCCTCCGCCTATAGTCCGCGCCGTTCAGGGGAGGCTTCACCCCTCCCGGACACCCAGAAAAGGTCAGCTATTGATCATGGGGCCGTAGCTCAGCTGGGAGAGCGCTACACTGGCAGTGTAGAGGTCGACGGTTCGATCCCGTTCGGCTCCACCAATAATTCCAAGGGCTTAGGAAGCATTTCCTAGGCCCTTTTCCTATTGGTGACCAAAACGGTGACCATTTGGTGACCACCTGGAAAATTCATCACTCACTCCCGTCAAAAGAAATGAGCGCTATATAGCTTTGTCTAGGAACTTTCAACAGAGGGGGGCTGGTCAGGAATATACTCCACCAATTCTGCCAAACTGCACCCAAGATATGCACATAACTTATTCAGGTTGTCAGTCGTGGTGTTGTACCCAAAGGTGCTCTGGATTCTTGAAAGAGTATTTTTGCTGATGCCAGTTGCTGCCGCAACTTCATCCAGAGTGATTTTGCGTTTTTCAGCAAACTCTTTCTCAGAAATTCGCTCTCTCAAAAAGAACCTAATCATATCCGTTCTCACAGGCAGCCCATTGACTGCCAGTCACCTTAAAGCTCACTTCATCACCTGTCACAGACTTTTATCACCATGTATGGTTATTTTTTTATTGACATCTCTTGTGATCATTTATACATTTATATGTATATTTATAACCTTATATGGTGGTATGCGAGGAAAATTGAAATGACCTATCTGACGACAGAAGAACTTTCAGAACGCATCAAATACGATGTCCGCACGATTCGTGAGCGTCTCAAGGACAGTGTCCTCTTGGAGGGCATCCACTACATTCGCCCCTTTGGTGGCCGTAAGATTCTGTACGTATGGGAACGCGTCGAGAAAGACATGTATTCCAGTGCCTGCCCAACAAGTTTCTCCGCTTTGGCGTAGAACAATGGCTACACTGGGCACAAGAAGAGGGCGCATCTATATTGACTTCCGATATAAAGGAGTCCGATACCGCGAGCAGACGGATGTTCTGGATAACGTGGCCAATCGAAGAAAGGCCGAACAGCTTCTCAAGCGCATGGAAGCTGAGATGACACTGGGAACGTTTGATTACATTAAATATTTTCCCCAAGGGCGGTTAGCAAGCAAATTTGCGGCACAACAAAAACGGACACTTGAATCCAGAAGTGCGGCGGATTCCGTCGAAACCTTTGCCGACGTTTGGTTTACTGAACGAGAAGTGGAATGGAGGCAATCCTATCGCGATATCAATCGTATCACGCTCGACCGCTACATTATCCCTTACTTTAAAGGAAAGAAGCTCGACGAGATTGACAAGGCTATGATCCTACAGTTTCGTGCTCACCTTGCCAATCAGCCCGGGCACGGCACCGGCACGCTGTCCGCGTCAAGGGTCAACCATATCATGATCCCGCTTCGAATGATTTTGGCAGAAGCCGCAGAGCGATATGGATTCAAAAACCCATGGGTGAATATCAAAAGGCTCAAGGAAGCAAAGTCAAAGGTCGACCCTTTCACATTGCAGGAAGTTCAGGCCATTCTTGAGACGGTTCGGCCCGACTTCAAGCCTTATTACATTGTTCGATTTTTCACCGGCCTGCGGTCCAGCGAAATCGACGGACTGCAATGGAAGTACGTGGATTTTGAAAGGCGCCAGATTCTTATTCGGCAAGCCCTTGTGCAAGGAAGGCTGGTGGGAACCAAAACCGATGGCTCAAGCCGTGAGGTCGACATGTGTTCCCAAGTGCAGGACTGTTTGAAACACATGTATGGCACCTCCCCAAACAAGACTGGGTTTGTGTTCTGCACCCGCGACGGCACTCCGCTACACAACCGGAATGTCACCCAACGCGTTTGGTATCCGCTGCTACGGCACTTGGCTCTTACAAAACGGCGTCCTTACCAAACCCGCCACACGGCAGCAACGTTATGGCTGGCAGCGGGCGAGAACCCCGAATGGATTGCTCGGCAGATGGGACACAGCAACACCAAAATGCTGTTCGAGGTCTACAGCCGATACGTCCCAAACCTTACCCGCAGAGATGGCTCCGCATTCGAGCAGCTACTGAAGGCCGAATTTGGCTCCAACTCATCCACGACAGACAAGGAAGCGCAGTCATGAACAACTCAACCAAACTAACCTCGACGCATGCAAGCCTTCTGCCGCCGGATCCATTTCGTCAGAAGATCGTGATCGAACTGGGCTGCACGATCATGACCAAGTGGCAGTTGAAAGACTACGACCAGTTTAAACTGACGGGATTACAGAACCGATTTGAGTTCCAAATGTGGAAGCAAAAAGCCTTCTCCGTATTGACCCCCGAAGTATATGTGAGGTTGGCCGCGCTTGTTGAGTTGAACCGACTGTTGAAAAGGGCCAGCTCTTCCCCTGAACAAACTTCTATTTGGCTAAACACACCGAACCCGGCTTTCGATCTTGACAGTCCCCTGACCCATATGCTGGCGCACGGCCTCAGAGGCATACAGAATATCTGCACGGCGCTCTACTCGGGTGAGCAGCAGTATCTGCACACCACCTTTCTCCATTAGAATTCATACTCAGGGAACAGATCATGACACCCACTGACGTCACACCTGCTGTAAAACCAGCCAAGCCCGGTGCGCCAAGGAAGTTTGCTTCAAACTATCTGAGCACATGCCACAAGGAGTTCATCGCGTGGCTATATGAGCAAGCTGCCAAAGGAAGCTACCATCTGTTGGTGATTTTGATGGGCTTGCTCTCAGAATACGCTCACTGGAACTGATAGCCCAACACCTTATAGAATCAGAATATTTCCAACAATGCGCAATCTTCCATACACCATTCACTCGCACCATCAGGTCCTGACGCTCACAGGTCACGGTCGCACTTTCGTCTGTGGAGACCTGCATGGCTGTTATGACGAATTGATTCATGAGTTGAGCCTTGTGGCGTTTGATCGTGGTACAGACTCTCTGGTCGTGCTCGGAGACATCACCGACCGCGGCATCAAAAACCATGAGTGCGTCAAGCTCCTGTCTGAACCCTGGTTCAATAGCACTCTGGGCAACCACGACGAGATGATGATGAATGCGATCAATCCACGGTCGGATAAGTCATTCTGGCGGGCCAATGGCGGCGGTTGGTTTGACCTGCTGACCTTCACCGAGCAGGAAGAGGTTCAATTCGTCTGCGAGCGCTACGTTGGGCGTCTGCCGCTTAGTATGACACTGATCCTGCCTGACGATACCCATGTCGGCCTTATTCATGCGGACGCACCCTCTGACTGGCGTAAGGCTATGGAAGGCACACAGGCACGGACAGAAGCGCTATGGGGTCGACAACGCATTCGACACGGCAATACCCGGCCTGTTGAGAACGTCGATATGGTTCTGGTTGGGCATACCTCGAACAACACCATGATTAGGCTTGGCAACGTCGTCTATATCGATACCGGGGCGGGATTTAAGAACGGTCGCCTTACGCTTCTGGAGATTGGAAACTCACGGGAAGAGCTTGAAGCTAATATCAGCCTCCGCCAGAAAGCTGACCGAATGACTCAGCACCCGGGTATTCTGTTTGAGCCGCGCGGCACATACTCGACGGGAGATAACATGTGACAGTTTACCTGTGCATCGACCTTGAAGCCACCTGCTTCCACAGAGAGGTATTGGGCCGGGAACAAACTCACCGGGACATGGAGACCATTGAGGTCGGCGTGGTCGCTATGAGCGGTGAGGGGACGATCATCAACACGTTCCAGTCCTATGTGAAACCAACCTATACAGAACTCTCGTCTTACTGCACGTCTGTGATCGGCATCACCGATGATATGCTCGTGGGCGCCCCAGACTTCCCTACGATGATTGCGTGTTTGACCGACTGGCTAGAAACTTTACCAGCAAAGCCTGACTGCTGGTACTCTTGGGGCAAGTACGACCTTAAGCAGCTTACATGTGATGCTGGCCCGGACAGATGGAGCCTCGCACTCCCACTTCCAGAGCACCGCAATGCCAAGCGGCTATTCCAGCGCCAGAACATCAAAAAGAGCAGAGAGGTAGGCCTCTTGAAAGCGTTGGAATTGCAAGGGCTGGAGTTTGAAGGTCGCCATCATTCGGCTCTTGACGACGCTACAAACGTGGCGCGACTGTTCAATTTTTTTCATCGCGATGACTGACTTTTCTGATTCAGAATAAGCCAACTTAGTTTCGGTAGTGCAAATAAAGTCTAACTTATCCAAAATGTAACGGCAGCAATCAATTCCCAGCGCCCGTGCCACTTCTCTTTCTCACAGCCACAAAGACAACTAGCCTTGAGGGAAAATCCCGCAATTAGCGTTGTTTTCACTATATGGCGTCAAGGGTTTTAACACTCCATAGCCGGAGCGATTCGAAATAGACTTATATCTAATGACCATAGAATACTGTTTGTTCGGTTGATCTCCGTCTTCATTTAGAATAATGCGCAGTGTGAGGCTTTGCCCACCTAGATCGCTTCTAGCCCCCATCAGATTCTGCTTAGTTTCTAGGGCGTCGGGATCAGGCCACCCAACATTCTGCCAGCCCCTTAAATACGCCCAGCGCAGCACATCGAGGGTAGATGCGTCTGAAAAATCCCAGTCCACATTCTGGTTTTGCGAGTATACGGTGATAGAAGGCAGTACACAGAAATAGATATCTCTCGACATCCCAAAAACATGCTGCAATTCACCGACACTTTCAAACGGCCCATTTCGGGGGCCATAGGGCAATCCGCTGGAAGCATAAACATCATTTTCCACACCCCCGCTTGCTGTTGTATCATCCGCGTCTCTCCAGTCGATGACGCGCTCCGCGAGGTCTAAGGCCTCTGTTTCATCAACCCCGTTTGCAACAAACAGCGCTGACAGAAGCTCTGCTCTTGCACGATTGAGATTGATCTTCCCTTTTTCATAAACCACTTCAATGTCGATCGAATGTCCTTGGACTTCTAGTGCCCCGCTTCTAAAAACCTGTTTCTCCTCATCATAGAAAAGCCGATGCATGAATATTTCTACAGCTGAATCCGCAAGTAGTTGAGACTGATACTCGCGTTCAACAGCGGTTAGTGTACGGCGTTCAATGAGCGCGAACACCAGCGCACTAGTAGCCAGAAGGGAAATAATCAAAACGATCCATGTAACGGTAATAAGTATGGCACCTCTGTCATCCAGAATTAACAAATCAATCCTCGCTTTTGGGCTCATCTCCCTCCCCCAATAAGGATTGGAATTCTTTACGCAGATAGTTCATCACGTCTCGTGTCTCCTCGACGTCTCGAATGATACGCGGTGTCAACAGCACTACTAGTTCTGTCCGGCGCTCTACCAAGTCTGTGTTTCTGAACGCTGCCCCCAACAGCGGGATATCCTTCAGAAACGGCACACCGGACCGAACATTCGAAGCGGTGCTTCTGATCAATCCGCCCAATGCAATTGTAGACCCATTCTGAACTGCAATCGAACTGGACATCTTTCGTTGCTGAATCGTAGGGGCGTCGATTCCTGACGAAGAGGTTTCTACCACATTGCTCAACTCTTGCTCGACATCCAGCATGACCAAACCACCGTCGTTAATTCGGGGGGTAACAGTAAGGATGACACCTGTGTTACGATACTGAATACTGTTTACAATTGGAGCGTCGTTGTCTGCAGTGCTCACGGCTGTTGCCGTCGGCACAGGAACTTCATCGCCCACTTGCAGCGTAGCGGACTGGTTATTGAGAACCAGAATTTTTGGTGATGAAATCACCTTCACATCAGTCATTGATTCAAGTGCATTTAAAACAGCACTAGCACTGGAAGAGGCAGTATGTTGCCAAGAAAACCCAGGGAACTGCGCCTTCGGCGTGGCTGACTGTCCGAGTGCCACGGTGTTGTCACCAAACTCAAAATGCCACTGGAGCCCGTAGCGCAGCTCATCGGTCAACCCAACTTCAGCCAGCGTCACTTCAACAAGGACCTGACGGGGTGGAAGATCAATTTGTTTTAATGCAGTTTCGATAACACCAAACTCTGAGGGGGTGGCCATAATCACAACGGAGTTGTTTTCCTCACTTGATACTATCCTTACACCCCGATCACCAAGACCACCCTCCCCTGCATCAAAATTCCCGTCACGATCAAAGGCGTTAGCATTTCGATTGTTGTTGGTTAAACCTCGGGGCCCATTCCTGAAGGTTTCCCTGTTTTCGCCAGTGCCGCGGCCATATTGATTTCCATACCCACCTCCGCCATACTTGGTTCCCAGTATCAAGTTCAGCGTGTCCGCAATGTCTGCCGCGCGCCCATTTTTAACCTGATAAACATATATACGCCGACCGGGTGAGCTTTCCCCGAGATCGAGCTTTTCAATCCAGGTTTCCACTGATTTCAATAATACTTTGTTGCGCGCGATCGCTATGACGCGATTAATTCTGGGCACGGCAATGAATTGCACCGCTGAACTGGACTTATCTGCCTCTCCAGCATACAGCTCTTTTAGCTCTTTGATGATCTGGTCAGCCTCTACATAGTTGAGTGAAAATATCGCAAAGGACATACCAGCCATGCGATCTACATCAAAGGTTTCAATCGCCCGCATCATACTCGACAATTCATCGGATGTTCCCGCCAAAATCAAAAAACCCCGGCTATCATCGGTCCGCAAAATGCCGCCAGATGGGGCAAAGGGCTCTAGAAGGGTTGTCATTTCGCTCGGCACTGTATAGCTTAAAGGGACGACTTGGACAGCGAACCCAGGCAAATCAGTGCTCGCTGGTAGAGAATGCTTTATCGTTGATACATTCCTCGGCGCGTCAGCCACCGGTAACACCAAATACCCATCGGAAGACGGTACCAACGCGTAACCTTTAGTCTTCAATAATGCTTCAAGTGTAACCCTCAAAGATTCTTTTGAAATTGGCCCACTAGTCTCCAGAGTAACGTTACCCTGAACTCGTGGATCTATTACATAGGCAAGCTTGAGCGTGTCTGCTAACACCGCGCGGATTACGATACGGATATCTGTGTTCTTGAAGGTTAGAGATAGTGCGCCATCGGCGTTCTCACGAACTGTTGGCATTGCTGCTACTTTTTGGGTCATCTCACCGGAGCCAAATATATATTCAGCTCGAGGTCCCTTGGGGGATTTACTGTCTATCCCTGTGCCAGAAATCTCTGCCACTGAAGGCCGCCCAGTATCGAAATCTTCCGAGCGTATACTAACGCTATCGCCAAATTTAACGTCGTCACCCGGATTTGAGCATCCCGTTAAAAGTACAACAACCGGTAAGGTTTTGAGTATACACCCCAGCGCGTCGTTGAAACTCAGTTGCCCTTTACTCATTTTACCCCCCGCTCCCGAGTTCAATCACCCGCCGCTCATTTCCAAATACTAAAGTTACAAAATTTTGCCCCACGGTATCGACTTGCCAGTCTCCGGCATATTGCCCTACCCGAACCGAGACCGTCTCTCCGGTGGAATTATGTTGGAGGTATGCCGTCCGATCACGCTCAGAGTTCCCCATTATGCCGACCAGTATAAATGGCACTTCAATGCGTGGTGCTGGTGCTGACGACACCGGAACGGAAGCCACAGGTGCAGGGGGCCGTCGATTACTGCTGAAGACAGGTCGAGCTAATACTGCCCCTGCGTCAATCTCAAAACCAACGTCTATATCGGGCTCTTCATCAATCTGGCTATGTGAATCAAATCGACCACCATAGCCAGGTAGCGGCAGCAAAGTAGAAATTAAGACCAGGCACCCAAAGATGCCATTTAGCAACACTAGAGTATTTACAAGAGGAGAGCTGGAGATCTTCCTCATGAAGCCTCTCCGCTTTGCCCATTCCTTACAAACCCGGAGATTTCAAGTCCGACAGAAAGTATTGCCGGCTCATGAAGCGTGGATGTTTTTTCCCTCGTGATTACAAAACTACGTACACGGTGAAGTGGCGTGTCTTCCTCTAATCCCGCAAGGAAACTAACCATATTTGAGTATGTCGACACAAAATTCACTCGTATAGAAACACGCTTCAACTGCTCATTCACGATACTGACGCCGTCGGGCCTCATGGCGTTGAAACTTATGCCACTCTTATTTGCAAGCTGGCGTAGACGTCGCTGAATTTGAACTTGGATTTCATTCGGTTCACCTTGATACAGCTGCGCTATAGCTGCTTCATTTCCCAGATCTGACAGCCGACGCCTAATTTCATCTTCACGTCTTGGAAGGTCTTGCAACCTATGTAAAAGCATCTGTTTTCTCAGATAAACGTCCTCAAGCTCAGCAATCGCCCTGATATCATTCCCAGCAACCAACCAGAACAACCCAGCACAGATAGAAATGAGCAAGCTCCACGCGGCAACAGATTTAATTTTCGTCACGGGGCAACTCCTGCTGGGACGACCAAACGAAGTCTAACCGCAAATCAAATCGCTTTTTCTCTCTGTCCTTTGTGCTCACAATTGACACTAAGGTTACATCTTGAAACGCTTTTTTTGACTGTAATAACAAGACCCATTCTTCCGGCGCGGGAGCCACACCTCGAACGAAGATACGGCTTCCATCAACTCGCAGGTCTTGAAACACAATCTCGTCTGGACTGTTCGCGGTTAACTCCCTCAACAAGTCGATGTGTCGACTTTTTAAGCGTTCGGCCTCCACCGCTTCAGATAGGCCTTGCATCGCGCGAACCTGCCTCTGCAGTACCGCGATGCCCTCAGTTTGTCGCCGCAGGTTTCTGGTCAGATCTTCCGTTGCTTCGATTTCAGCTTCTAACCTTTCTTTATAGATCGTTGGCACAAGCGAGCAGACAATGAGCAGAAGTACAGTTAGACCAATTATCGAAAACCACCTTAAAATCTTTCGCTTTTTTATCGGCCAAAACGGAAGGGCAACAGCGACTTTGTCATCGTCTTCAATAGTGATCTCGTTCAAGTTTACATGGCTTCGGCGCGCACTGTTAACTATGAGATCAACAACATCTCGCCGAATGGCAACCAGTTGAACTTTAGCCGTGCCAGTATCGCTAATTCTCATGGTCGTGTAGGCCATATGCAACAAGTTCGCCGTAAGAGGCAATGCGCGCTCTGCTTCTAGTGCAACAATGTTTTTGACCTCACCCAGTGCGGCGACGGGTACGACGAAACTATATGCAATTCTTAAGTCGTCGCGGACACAAAGATCAACTTCTTTACTCTCAACATGGGTCAAAAAGGCATCAGAGATATCCGCAGGCGAACCAAGGATAACCTTTGACGTCGATGGCCCTGCAGAGAAAAATTGTCGTAGTCTCGCTGGCAGCCCGTCGAGTAAGGCGCAGGCCCACAGTTGCAAACTGGCCCCAAGAAACTTCAAAAGTGGATTCCAAAAACCGATCACGAACTATGGACCCCGGAGATGCAATTTTGGGTTTCAGACTCTGAATCCACCACACAATCAGACCACTCATCAACCAGTAACGGAATAACTTGATCCGGCCATTCATATTTGTTGCCGTCAATTTCCAGATGAAGTCGCACGGCAACGGGGCGAACGTAGACCTCTTCCCACCGGTCAAGCCAATTACCCGCGTGATCAAGGTAAGAAAATTTAGCCCGCACAACATCTGACAGCAGATCTCCTCTATAGGCCTCAACCTCACTCGCATGATCATAAAATACGGCAAGTTCTATTACGTTTCGCTCAGGGATATGGGTTAGGCTCAGACGATAGAGATCGTCCGCACGCAGATCTGGATTGATCGGAGATATCAGCGAGAGGCTCGAGTTCATGCCGGAAAAGGGCGCCACCGCCATTTCTTCGATACGTTCAGGGTCAGCCGCATAGGATGCGGCAATCCATTGCCCCAATCGCTTCCGAGTGAGTATGATTCTCTCTCTCTGACCAACGTCGATACGTACATCATGCCATGTGTTTATGGAAAACCCGAAGGTCGCCGAGAGTGGCATGGCCATTAGCGCGATTATTGCCACCGCGACCAATAGCTCCAACAATGTATATCCTGTTTCACCTGTCGGGGTTGGCATCATGGCTGCCTCCAGACTATGCGCTTGAGCAGGACGGGTGGTATCTCTCGCTCCCCTAGGTATGAAGCAGAGACACTAAGCTCAAAAAAGGTTCCTGAATCTTCCTCACTTTCAGGTGCACCAATATATCTCTCCGCTGTTATTTCCCACTTCCAGGCACCTTCTTCACCAACAATTGCGCTACTGGAATCCAGTGCAGTCCAGTCCTTCTTTGCCAGTTGTTCTTCCAGCAAAGCTTGGCTTATTTCAAAACCAATGGCCCTTTGCTCAGAGACGAAACTGCGCTGAGGCAGCGCCCCAAAAATGGGAAACAATACCGCCATGGCACCCGCAAACACAGAAAGCGCAACCACTACCTCCAGGAGTGTGAAACCCTCTTCTTTCGTTAAATCCTTCACCGGATAACCTCAACCGCGCCAGACAACCAATCAATGGATACCTTTGCTACGGTCCCCCCTCGAGCCAGTTCCATAACACCGCCAGAACTCCCCCCGGTTGGGTAAAACTCTACGGTATTGTCTCCAATAGATTTCCACGATATTGGCTGGGTGAACGTAATCTTTATCCCTGTTGGCACACCGATAGTTTCCAAACCATCGATGTCTACGGCCTTACCTTCAGAATCTACGCGAATAGCAGTTATATGCTGCATGAGACGCGCCTCCTCCCTCAGCTTTCGGGCGGTCAAGGCCAGTTCATCGGCAAATGCATGAACCTGAAATTGCGGCACCAAGCGCGCATACGCAGATGGAAGAGCCGCCATTACAATCCCAATTATTGCAATTACAACCAAAACTTCCAGAAGAGTATAACCAGCTTCAGACTCGCTAGTTGCTGGCAGAGACATCCGTATCTTCCCCATCACCGCCGGAGACAGCGTCGGCGCCCAGTGACGTGATGGTCACCGTATCGCCACTGTCGGAGACGGAGTAACCATAGGGGTTGCCCCAAGGGTCAGTGATCTGTGCGTTATTTGAAATGTATGGACCGCTCCACCCCGCTATGCCTTCACCGGTACTGATTAACGCATTGAGGCCCTCGGCCTCTGTGGGATACCGCCCCACATCCACCCTGAAAAATTCAAGGTCTGTAATAAGCCGATGCGCCTCAATATTTGCCGTCTCGGACTTAGCCTTTCCAAACTGTCGTAAAACCGCGGGACCAGCAAGACCAACGAGCAAGGATAGAATAACAAGAACAACCAAGAGCTCCAAAAGCGTATAGCCCTTGTCGTCCTCCATCGCCGTTTTAAAATCGCTTTTAGAAAACCACATCATTAATGCTCATAATTCCCAGCAAAACCGAGCCTACCAACAAGGCCACGATACCGCCCATTATCAATGTCAAAACCGGGGAAAGTACCGCCAGTACCTTCTCCAGTTTCGCCTCATAATCTTGCGCCAGAATAGTCGCCGACTCTTCTAGCATCTTACCCATGTTGCCTGACTGTTCACCAACACGAGTAAACTGAAGGGCTAAGGATGGAATCCAGCCTAAACTCTCCATCGATTTAGAAAGTAAATCCCCCCGACGAACTGCCACACGCAAGCGCAAAAGACTCTCGCCCAAGTGTGGCATTTTAACCGCTTCGGTTGCCATTGCAATCGCCTTGTCAAGTGCTAGCCCGCTGCTGCTGCAAACGCCCAATGTTCTCACGAAACGAATAACGTCTGGTGTAACTAGCCACATGCTTAACCCCGGCAGCCCACATACTTTTTCAAGAACTTTTGCCTTGGTGCCTTGGTGGTTCATGACAGCAAAACCCCAAAAGGCTAAAGCACAAACTCCCAATGCAATGAGCCCCATATTGTTTGAAAAGAAATCCGCCAATGCCATCACAAACCGCGTGACAAACGGCAGCTTGTCTTCGTTACCGTCAAACATTGGCGCAAACTGGGGCAACACAAACATCACGACCAAAACAAAGGTACCCGTTACCATGGTCATCAGTATTGCCGGATATATCAACGCACTCCGCAGGCGCTCTTTAAAACTAAGCGCGCGATCCATCGCATCCGCCACTGTGGTCAGGGCCTCAGAAAGCGTGCCTGACACCTCACCTGCCTGAACTGACGCCACAACCTGAACAGAAAACCGATCTTTGTGCTCCGCCATGGCGGCCGCAAGCCCCTCGCCACGCCTTATGCGCTCGCGCATGTCGGTTAGCACACGCACGAACAGCTCCTTGTTCTGCATGTCTATCAGCAGCTTTAAAGCATCATCCATCGAGAGACCGGCGCGCAGCAGCCGCGCCAAGTCCCGCAAAAAGGAAAAGACATCCCGCTCGGATGGTTTGCCAAACAGCTCCACCGGCTCGTTAAGGCGCATCGCAAGCGTCTTCCCAGCAGCGGAAAGCTCAAGCGCGACCATACCACGCCGATGAAGTTCCGCGCTTGCTACGGGCAGGCTTGAGGCGGTCAACACGCCAGTGCGGACCTCACCATCCTTGCCTAAAGCTCTGAAATGATATTCCGCCACTACCCACGTTCCCGCGTAACACGCAGAATTTCGCTCAACGATGTTTGACCATCGCGCACAACCTGCAATCCATGGTCAAACAAACTTCGCATTCCATTGCGCTTCGCAATTGTTTCGAGCTCGGTTCCGCTCTTGTGGGCAAGAATCGCCTGCTCAATTGCTGGCGTAATTTCCAATACCTCCGCAATCATGCGCCGCCCCAAATACCCAGTACCATGGCACTCCGCACACCCCGCGCCGCAGTAGAATCTATCCACAACGCCGTCAAGCTTAAGCTCCTTGAGGAGGTGTGGGCTTGGTGTCTCTTCTTTGCGGCAGTGGGAGCACAATGTCCGCACAAGCCGTTGCGCCATAACCAATCTTAGCGTTGACGAAATCAGATAGTCTTCCACCCCCATGTCGAGCAGGCGGGAAATCGCCGCGGCCGCACTATTTGTATGCAAGGTGGAGAGCACGAGGTGCCCCGTGAGCGCAGCCTGTATCGCGATCGAAGCGGTTTCGTCATCCCTGATTTCACCAACCATGATCACGTCCGGGTCCTGCCTCAGGAAAGAACGTAACGTTTTGGCAAATGTACGGCCGATCCGCGCATCCACCTGGACCTGCCCAACGCCTTCCATCACATATTCAACCGGGTCTTCCACAGTCAGTATTTTTCGTTCCGGCTCGTTCAGTTCCGAGATGCCGGTATACAGCGTGGTGGTTTTCCCTGAGCCGGTCGGACCAGTCACCAGCACGATACCGTCCGGTTTACGAAGGGCCTGACGAAACGGCCGTTTGACTTCATCATCAAAACCAAGACGATCAAATTCCAGCCTGACAGCGCCACGATCAAGCAACCGCAGCACAACGGCTTCGCCTTGGCTTGTGGGTGACGTGGAAACCCGGAAGTCAATCTCCTTCCCGTGCGCCCGAACGCGCATCCTGCCGTCCTGTGGTAAACGGCGTTCAGCGATATCGAGGCCTGACATGATTTTGATCCGTGAAATAACCGCCGCCACCATATCGCGACTTGGCCCGGGCAATTCAAGCAAGATACCATCAACCCGGAAGCGGATTTTAAGCGCGCCAGAGATTGGCTCCACATGGATGTCTGACGCACGTCTTGACAGGGCATCATCAATCATGCGGTCCACAAATCGGATCACAGGTGCATCCGTTGCCAGCTCCTTCAGGCGGTCCACATCATCTGCTATCGCCTCCGGGTCCATTTCATCGTGTTTGTCATCAACTTCACCGCCAAAATAGAGATGGGTGATCGCAGCCTCAACCTGCCGCAAGGTTGCAACGCGAAGACTAAGCGGTTTGCGCGCTGCAAACGTAAGCGCCTTGATCGCATATTCATCCGTGGGATCGGCAATAATGGCGTCTAGAAAGTCACCATGATCTCTGGTTGGCAGGATATGAAACGACCGCAGGAAGGTTGAGTTCAGGTCTGGCAAGTCGACGGGAATTAAAGGCCAGTCATTCTCCCCCGCTTCGGGAAGCTCGTAGTGAGCGGACAGCGCGAGCGCAAGATCCTTTTCTGACAACAGCCCAAGGCCAGCAATCGTCCCCGCAAGGCCCTGCCGTGCTTCCGAGAGGACCTCTTGCACACGGGTCCAGGCTCCGTCAGAGAGCAACCCGCGATGCACAAGATAGGCACCAAATTCAGTACTCGCCCCCAAAGCGCCGCCACTCCCTGTTGAATTATAGGCGAGTATAGGATGTTGGCGAAACACCTACAATGGTTTTTAAACGGCGTGTGCTGGAAACACTGCCTCGCGCTCAGGTGCACCAGCCTGCAGCGTGGGCCAGACCGTTATGCCGCGACTGCGGGGCAGCAAAACCGCATGAGGGAACACGGCATCACAGTTCCAAGCAGGAACGCCAGAGATAAGTATTATGTCCCCGGAATTCCCCTGTTCGTCACACAAGAGTTAATCTTTCCAATACCCAGCCTGTTTCATCCTCTCCCTATATACCCGCGTTGCCAGGATGAGCGTTACAAGACCAACGAACGAGCTGGCAATATATAGCCAACTGCGATCTATAGCTGGATCACCAAACCACTCCGCCACCCAAACAACAAACAGTGGAAGGCCGAGAATCGGCAGTATCAAAAAAGCGTACACCACTATGACAAACAACCACTTCTGCGCAGCTGGCATAGCACCATCTGCCCACAGCAAGAGGCGGCAGTATCCACGTCCCACCAACCAAAATGCTGCGGATTGAAAGATGAATGCGAAAATCAGCGCTACCCACACCATCACAATATAGACCTCTGTTTCCCACGAACCACGATCTAGCACCCTTTCCCGTCACTGTCTCGAGTACATTGTGTCATCTGGGCAGCAGCTGCTTCAGACATATTTTGGGAAGATTGGGAAGCTGCGTCCGGTATATTACCAACCGCATTCCCTGTGGCCTCCCCCACGCCAGTGGCAGCTCGAATTCGGGGGGCACAATACTTAACTCCCTTCCGAGTCACGCTTTGGCTTGGGGCCGGGTTTCTTCTTTGCCAAGGATCGGCCTGTTTCTTCTTCAAGCCGCTGTATCCTTCCGGCGCCCCCGCGCTGGGTAACGTGCATGCGGACAACCGGGAACAACCCGTGGTGCAAGCCGTGCCATGGCAGAAGGCTATCACCCGTTGCAGGTCTGCGCAATTCAGTATTGTGTCCCCGGAATTATTACTCTTGCGCTATTGCATCCAACTGGTCAACAAAGGTTAGGCGCGGCAAGGGCGGCAGGCGCGGGGAGGGGAGGGCTTTTCCCTCGCAGGCATTTGGAGCAATTAAGTATTGTGTCCCGGGAATTCGTGGAAGGGTAGCATATGACAAAAAACACAGCGAAACCGAAACCAACGCCGCCAGACCGGACGAAAGGCGGGACCAAAAACGCGGCACAAAACGCGACTGAAAACGGGCTGAATGCCGCACCAGCTGCCCCTGCGGGCACCGTCACCGGCACGCCCGCAACCCTTGGCCAAACCTTTGGGGAGATGGTCTGGCTTCTCACCCAAAGCCCGCTTCACAAACAGCTTCGCCTCGCAGACCTTGAATGGCTTCTCATGCCGCCCCTTATGCTTGGGCAGGCGCGTATATTCCGCGCGGGCGCGCAGGCCGTGGGCCTCGCCCTTTGGGCATACCTTACCCCCGGTGAAGCCGAAGCCCTTGGCAAGGAGGGCAAGCTCGGGCCCAACGGCTGGCGGCACGGCACCAATGTGATGGATGTGGTTACCGCAGGCCGCACGGGCAAGGCACTTGACCTCACCCCGCCTGAGCTGAAAGCGGACGAGCTGGAGCTATGGCTCGTTGACCTCGTATGCCCCTTCGCAACAACTGAGAACAAGCTGGCACAGGCCTGCCTTTCAGACCTGATCACCGGCCCCCTCAAGGGCAAAAAACTCAAGATGCACAAAACCGACCCGCAAACAGGCGAGAAGTCGATCATTGAGCTGGGAGGCGCGTGATGCGGTTTTTATTACTGGTTTTGTCGCTCGTTCTAACCGCCTCCTGCGATGCGGCGGAGGACAGAAACAGCGATAAAGCGATCGAAGACATGCTCGCCAGTTCCGGCTTGCCGAGTGAGGGTGTACGAAGAGCACGATTGTTCGACGAGATGGCATTCCCGAGTGCATCAAGCCGGTATTACAGCATCGTGGATCGCGCGAACTTGATTAACATAATACCGAGAAAATATATGGGTACGGTCAGCGATGATCGGCCACTATTTAATCCGGTGAAATTCCGGCTCAGACAGTTTTTCTCTACTCGCTTTTTCGTAGACATTCGAGCCTCAGCTGAAGCTGAGCTTCTTCTCCTTGGTCTTGAGGATATCAACGCGGAAAAATTGAGCGAGCACCGCGACATCCTTGTTCCCTTTCTCGGGGAAAGCTCCTTTGCATCCGCACTGCAGCAGGCTGTCTTTTCAGACAATGATCGCTGTGCCCTGCTACGTCTGACAGATGGCTATAAAATCCAGAAAACATTGCTATTGGTTGCTTTTGACATGATGGATGCGGTTTCTCGGGAAGAGCAGAAAGCCGCAGTTTCCTGCATCAATCGTGGGCACTATTATCATCTTGGCTACAGCTCTGCCGCGACAATGCCTGCGGGGAATTTTGTCGGGCAAAACAGGTACACCAAAAGTTTCATTATGAATTCGAAATACCAGATTCGCCTCCCTTTCTTCCTTACCGATGGATCGTTTGCAGGGAAGTCACGTAGCGAAGTGATGGCTGCAATTATAGCAATGATGAGAGAAGATTATGAGTGAGCAGGAAGCGGACACACAGCAGATAAATTACGGGGACAGTATACTATATATCATCACTGACAGCCCTCTTGGGGCGCCCCGGCCGTTGGGCGGCGAGGCGTCTGCCCTCTCGCTTTTCCAAGTGTTCAACCCAGGCAGCAGCGCCAAGTGGCCTGCCTGTGCGCGTGTGCATTTGCAGGCGCTTCATTTCCGCGTTCTCCACGCCACCCTGCAGCAACGCCGCCCAATCCGGCA
>NZ_JBLXGZ010000050.1:0-20046 GCF_048260245.1 Kordiimonas sp.
GCGCAAGTCAATCAATGAGCGACCTGCACCCAACCGCACCGTCAGGGTCTCTGCTGACGTTTGTATAATATCACATCCCAAAACTCCGCTATAGAATTTGATCATCGCTGCCAGATTCTCGGTCCTGATCTCAATCTGGTCAATTTGACAGATTTTGATCGGAAATTTTCCGTTTGTCTCTTTCATTGCTTTTCCGATTTTTGCCGGAAGCATCGATGGCGGTGACCTATAATCTTCCGCCATCGAGCTCTCGGTTTATCCTTTATGCTGTCGCCATTTTATTAATGCTCTTATTGGTGGCCGGGCAGTCGACCCAGCCACATTCCTCGCTGTCGTTAACCAACAACCTTGTGTCCGCGCCCTCTCATACAGTCGACAACCACATCCTTGCGTTCATCTTTTGCCTTGTAGGCCCCTGCTCCGAGCCCCGAAACACCACCGACGATTGCGCCCTCGACGATATTACCGTCAAAAGCACCAAGAACCGCGCCAATGGCAGCGCCGAGCACGCCATCGCCTTTTGTGTCATCGTTGAGGTAACTGCGTTTCTTCGCGACGGCCTGACAGGCCGCCAGGTCCGTGGAATATGAGGCGGACACCGGACCGTCCACGATCGGACGATAATCTGCTCCGGTATTTGCACATGCTGTTAGCGCCAAAGTTCCTGCTGCAATCCATATTACCGTTTTCATGGCCATCACTCCTAGAAAGCCCAACGGAGCGAAACGCTAACTGCCTGTGCGTCCGCCACATCGTCAGCCCAAGTCTTTTCAAACCGAGTTGCAATGCGCCATTTGTCCGCGACATCAATATCAAAACCGAACTTACCCGACAGCCTGTCCGCCACTGCACCATCCGTATGGAACAGCGCACGATTTGCAGTATTGTCCAGCAACTGGGAAGCTAGGACGTATTGGCCGCTCGATAATTCACGGCGGTAGTTGAAATCAGCTACCGGCGCCAATCGGACCGTACGCGACAATTGCCAACCGTCGTGCTTCAGCCGAAGGTCCAGTTCCACTCGGCGGCTTTTACGGCTTTGGTCCTCGTATGCCAGCGCAAGGCCCGTCGCGCCATATTCGCTGAAGCCGTCCACACTGATGTCACTGACGTGGAAGGAAACATTGGCGTTGATGGTGGTAGACAGCCAGTGAGCCCCAGTGCCGACCTCAGCGAAAACATCCCATAAATGCCCCTTGGTATTGCCGTGTGCAGTCAGCAGGTCGACACCGGTCTCGCGCAGGAAATCATCAATATCAATCCAGCCATAGCTACCTCCGAGACGCGCGGATATCATGCCTTGCCTAAGGCCAACATAACCATGTACCGCTTTAGTTTCGCTGTCATAACCGCCATAGAGTGTAGAAACCTCACCTTTGGTAAGAGACACCGCGAGACCCGCAAAGAGTTCATCTGTCAACGCGCCATCAATCCCTAACACACCCGCCTTAAAATCATTTTCCGCCAAAGAACGTAGATCGCCATTTGCCAGAAGCGGACTATCGTACAAGAAGTCCCCGTACAGGCTGAACCCACGCCTCCGGTCGGCCTGGTTGCGCCCTACCCGCCGAAGTACAGTTTCAAGTTCATATTGCGCAACGTCGGCGATACGTGCGGCCTGACGAGACGCCTCGCCCGACGCCGCTTGCAGTGTGGCGGCAAACCACTGTGCCTCAATTTTTTGTGCCCCCTCGGTCAAATGCAGATCATCGAAAAACAAATATGCATTCTGACCCGCGACATCCGCGGCACAAAGCGTTTCGGCTTCTTCTTCATAGCAAGGCGCCGTTGTCGACGAAAAGCCTAAAGCCGCTGCATTTTCTGTAATATGCTCCAGCATGTTGCGGTACTTCACCGTTACAACATTGCCATCCACACCGGCCGCCGTCACTGCGCTCCTGATCGCCGCATTGGCCTCAATTGTCGTGGCTTTCCAAAAAGCTTTGGCGTTTGCGTCGCCAGCATTTCCCGGCGCATAATCTATTGGCTGCACTTCAGAGAGTAGAATGGTTTTTGCGCCCAAGCCTGCCAGCCTTGAAACATTGTCCACGGTAGCTGCCACTACATCGCTGGTGACCGCGCTCACCGTTTCACCTACTGCGACACGGTCGAGATAATCGTTGGCGCCGGCCAGAACGAAAAAAGCATCATCTGCCGATGGTGTGATATCACCTGCTGCAACAAGGTTACCGAATAGCGTGACCTGATTTTGCACACCTGTATCCAGGCCCAGCGGCGACAAATCTCCCAGTGTCGTCATGTGTGCCCCTGAAACCGCAAAATTGATATTGCTGCTATCGATATCGGGATCGAAGATAATATCTACATCGCGACCAAGCATTTCAGCCCAGACAAGGCCATTGGATTCCCGCTGGAAGCCATTGTTGCTGGAATAAGGGTGGAAGTCCTCGCCCCTTGCTCCCACAAGTGCGCTCCAGTTTCCTTGACCAATGGAACTGTCACCAAAAAAATAATAGTTACCGTCAGCCGGCAACGCGTGTGCCTGGCTCGCAATCAGCGCGCCTATTGCAACTCCCGCGAAAAGGGTCGTTGCGCTCGTCATTGTCCTGAAGTGGACTTTCCTTGTTTGTCCTCGTGTCATGTCGTCTCTCCTGATCGCTCGTCCAGAGCTTGTTTGTATGTGTTGTTTAAAAATACTGCTGCGCGGAAGCTTGGGATTGCTCGGCACAGATTCTGGTTATCGCCACCGATGACAACAGGGATTTAAACTCCCCCTACCAGCAGCTTCGGATCATCCTGAAGCTCACTGCCATCCGCGTTAATACTGCTTAAATATCAGCCCCTTAGCCTGAATTTTTGTCGCCATGAAGGGCGCACGCAAACAGGGGCACGCCGGTTGCCCTCGTGTCATGAAAATTCCACCTGCCTTTCGGCAGCGCTTGCTGTTAATGATTACTCTTGTGAAAGTGCCTGGGTCAGTGCAGCACAGGACTATATGGCATAGATCATCATGCCTCTCCGCCCTCCATGGGAGAGGACCCGCCGCTGGCCTTGAACCTCTCGCGATAGTCGGCAGCGGAAATGCCTACATGCCGATGGAAAGCCCGCCGCATACGCTCAGGGCTTTGAAAGCCCGTCTTCAACGCAACCAGCTCGACCCCTAGTTCAGACTGTTCAAGCTGTATACGCGCGGCCTGTACTCGCGCCAATTCCACATAAGCCGCAGGTGTATGGCCTGTCTCTTCCTTGAATTTTCGGTTGAACGTCCGATCACTCATGCCAGCATATTCCGCCAGAGCCGGGGCAGACAAATCGGCCGTCAGATTTCCGATAACATGCCTCAGGACCTTGCCTATGTTGTGGTCTTCGGCATTCTGTGACAGCAACTGGGCGCTAAACTGGGATTGCCCGCCCGGTCGCATCATGTACATTACATTATAACGCGCCACCTGCAGCGCAATATGATGCCCAAAGTCCATCTCCACCAATGAAAGGGCCAGGTCCATGCCCGTGGTGACGCCAGCAGATGTCCAGACATTTCCATCACGGACATAAATAGCATCAGCGTCCACCTCAACTTCAGGGTATTTCTGTGCGAGAATTGGGCACCACCACCAGTGAGTTGTGGCGCGGCGACCATTCAGAAGGCCTAGTTCGGCAAGGATCATTGCCCCGGTACAAATGGAGACAACACGTTTCGCCCGCGTCGATGCGATACGCACAAACTCCATCAACTCGGTGTCGCTGGTCGCTTCATTAATGCCGTGACCGCCAGATATGAGCAAAGTATCCAGCGTAGCCAGTTGCTCAGTGGCATCGCGGAAAGATAGGTCTGCCTGAAGCGATAAACCACTTGTTGTCTTAACCGCTCCACCTTGATTTGCTACGAGGATCGTCTCGTATGTTGGTGTGGTATCGGGTAAAAAAAGAGAGGCTCCGGTCAAAACCTCAAGCGGTCCGGTGACATCCAGAATGTGGGCGTTTGGATAGACCACCATCATAACGGTGCGGGGGTCATTCAAATTTTTAATATGTTCGTTGCCGTGTTCCATAAGCAGAAACTATCCGCTGTGGTTCAAAACAGCTAGGACAAAGACCCCACCTTTTCCGCCAACAACACGCCCTCTGAATGAGAAGTGTCAATAGTCATCCAAGCAGCAACTGTTTCCAGGCAAAATACCCAAAGACAACCACGCACAGTTTATAACTTGTTAATATACATCCTTTTTATATAAGCCCCGTTCCACCATTGCCTGCATATGACGTTCGCCAACCAGATCTTTCAGCGCTTTGTCAACGCCCACGCCAATACGGGCACGGCTGCCGCTAACGTAAATTGCTGCGCCAGCTTCCAGCCATTCAGCAACCTCAGTTTGTTTATCGTAAAAAACCTCCTGCACCATACGCTGAACACCATTTTCCATGAAACACAGGTCAAGGCGCTTCAGGACATCACGGGTACGCCACGCTTCGAGCTCCTGTTCAAAAAGATAGTCCACGCGCTTGTTCCGCTCGCCAAAGATCAACCAGTTGCGGTTGTGGCCCTTTTGCTCACGCTCCTTCAAATGTGCGCGCAAGCCAGCAATACCGGAGCCTGCACCAACGAGAATCATTGGCCGGTCATCATCAGGGCCATGAAAACTTGCATTCGCCCGCAGACGTATTTCCACTGCCTCCCCGACAGGCGCAAACTCAGTCAACCAGCCAGACCCCATTCCCAACTGCCCACCGACCCCGCGCATCTGCCGCACAACCAGTTCCAGCCGACGGTCAGACGGTAAAGAGGCGAGAGAATATTCACGCAAGGGCAAAGGCGGCAGGCTATCTATCAATGCTTGCGGCGACGCATGCGTAAGCGGGAGATGGCCTAATGCAAGGTTTGAAAGTGCGGCTGCAAGCGACAAATCAAGGTTTCGGTATGATACACGCTCATTGCCACTAAATCGGGTAGCTGCGAGACAGGACTGCACAAGCGACGGAGCGTTGCGAGGTCGCACCACAGCGATATCGCCCGCACGCCAGTCAGGGGTCTTGCCGGTCGGCATCAGACCCACATGGTATACGGCTGGGTTCTCACTTCCCGGGTTGAGCAAGACGCGATTATCAAGATACCAAGACTGAAACTTATCAGACGGCAAACCGACTTTTACCGCGCCAAGTGAGGCGACATGCTCAAACCACAGAGAGATGGCGACCTCATTGGCTTGATCAACATCTACGCGGTCAAAAAGAGGCTGTGCCTCGCCCGCTTTTAGCCAATTATCCAGAGCGCGCCCAAATGCACAAAACTCCGGGTAGTTGCGGTCACCGAGCGCCAGCACGCCATACTTCAGTCTCGCAAGGTGCGGCGCGCCATTCGTTATATGTGTCTCAAAATGCACCGCTGTATCCGGCGCACCACCCTCTCCCGTCGTGCTTACGACAAAGAGTGCGGTTTCGCTGCCCGTCAACCTCGTCAGGTCAAGGTTGGAGAAATTAACGAGATGGGCAATTCGACCGCCCGCCGATAACGCCTTGGCTGTTCGGCGCGCCAGTTCTTCTGCCGTACCGCTCTGGCTGGCATATGCGACAAGAAACTCGCCTTCAGTTCCTGTGGCCACATCGGTCACCTCAACTCTGCGGCCACGAACCACACCAAAGACCAACAGTGCATAAAGGACGAACACCCCCCCGGCTTTGCACCCCTGAATATAGGCCGGTGACAGGAATGCAAAAACCTGGTTCTGCATCCCGAACATCAACACTAATACCGCTGTGATAAACCCCATCAGCATCCACATAAACTGCGACCGCTTTCTTCAGTGCATGAACAGGATGATGAGCAAAACCGGTGCAACGAACCCAAGTCCGACAACAGGCCATGTGCTTGGGCGGCGCTTAGCGTGAAATTGCAGCAGCACAAGCCCGGTAACACAAAAAACCACACAGCCGGCGGCAAATATATCGATAAACCAGCCCCATGCCCGTCCTGTATCGCGCCCCTTATGCAGGTCATTGAAGTAGGACATCCAACCGCGAAAGGTTTCTTCGTATTCAACTCTGCCATCGTTCAGGTCAATACTCAGCCAAGCGTCGCCGCCGGGCCCTGGTATGGACATGTATATGTCGCTGTCCGTCCATTCGGCTTCACGAACACCCACCTGCACGGCCATCTCGCGTGCAAGCCACCCCTGTATTTCCGTTGGCAAGGGACGCATTGCCGGACCTTCCACCACGTCAATTTTCGCCAGTAAAGCCTCCGGCAGCGCATGCTCAAGCGTAGTAACCTCAGGTTTAACAGCGATGTCTGCCGCATGATTGAGCGTGATACCCGTTACCGCATATGCCAACATGCCGATCAGACAAAGCGCAGCGCTAATCCAATGCCATTGATAGAACTGCCTGAGCCAAAACGCCCGTTGCGCTGCTTTCATTATCTTTTCTCTGTATCAATGCCTGCGACGCCGATGTGAACGTCATCATCTATCCGGAATAATTTAATTAATGCCGCCAGCCCACCATTTGGGCTGGCGTACCGTGTCTCTGTTATGAAAGCGATCAATAGCGCTCGGCTTCATCTTTGTCATCGACGAGACCATCTTTGTTGGAGTCCAGGCGATCGAACATGCGCTTGCCAGTCTTCTTGAACTCCTCAAGCGTCATGACGCCATTTTTATCGTCGTCAAGAACCCCGAAACGCACATAGGCCTGCTTTAGCTGCCGGTCTCGTTGTTCCGCCAGTTGCCTGTCAAGGCGCACCTCATATTCAGCAACGTATTCGTCGGGACTAACACTGCCATCCCCGTTACCATCGCGTGATGCATACCCCTTGTCTCTTGCGGCGTAAAACTCCTGCTCGGACACACGGCCATCACCATCAAGATCATAGGTTTCCATGAAGGCTTGCTTACTGTGACCTCCGCCATTGCGGCGGCGCATGGTACGGTCTTCGCCCTTCGGCTTGGTTTGCTTTTCGTCGTATTTTTTGGCGTCCGATACCTGTACGGCGTCACTTCCCATGGCAGGTGAAAGCTCAAAAGCCACAAAAGCGAACGCACTGATCAAAAGAACTCTTTTCATAATCGTCTCCATTTCTGTCGTTGTAGTTATGGCCGTGGGTCAGGGCATAACTTCGAAGGTCAAAGATGTCGTGTAGCTTCGGATGTCGGTTTCCGCACCAGCGGGGGCAGCGGCACGGTGACGTGTCATCAGCAGATACATGCCCGGCTTGGTAAAGTTCAGCGTTGTAACGCCCGCGCTGTTTGTCTTGAAATGGCGTTCCCCCTTGTCATCGGCATAGGCACCACCGTCGCGGGAAAGGGTCATCTCCTGACCTGTCATGTCGGCACCATCGAAGGTCAGCCGAAATGAAAATCCGACATCAAGATATATCTCGCTAGGGTGTGTGACTGGTTCGATCCGCAAACGTCCTACAGCTGTTTGCAAGACCTGAGACGACGGTGCGCCCTTCGTCACATACACATCAGCGACCGTCGCGGTCTGCGTAGTGACAAGGCTGGCCCCCGCCGGCTTTGGCAATTCCTCACGCTTTTCATTGAAAACGGGTTTTAGCTGGCCATCCGGCATCTCATACATTCGTCCCTTGCGTCCAAGGCGTTCTCCGGTGGAGAAACGATAGGTACCCTCCTGCGGGAGCTCCTGTTCAAGTACGGTGACCTGCTTTAACCCGGCGATATTGTCGTATTCGCCCCGTGAGCCGTCAGGAAAATAGAAATGCCAATCCTGCGATACCACAGCCACCTCAGGGTTAGAAAATGCTTCTGTAAATGCAGATTCAAGTGTGACCATCTCGGCCCGGGATAATGAGAAGAAATTCGGCTTCAAATAGGAAGTATGTGCCCCCGCTGAGCCTGCCAACAGCGTAGCTGATACAAGAGCAATACCGAGCCCTCCAAGCCACGGCGTCCTTCCTGTCCTAAGTTGATCATACCTCTGTCTCGTCATTGGCTTTATCCTTCAATGCAATTAAGTTTGATTATTGATTGTGTCGAACGGCTGAATACTGTGTAAGCAAGCAACCGGCGCTGCCCAGGCGTTCACAAGCCGATCATTTATTCCGCCGCGCCATACTGAAGAGTAATTTCGCCGATTTCGGCCTGCGCAGGGATGCTGGCCTCTGACGGACCATCCGTGAGTGTCATGTCATGGCGCGCATAAGAGTGAGCACCATGCTCACGCGACGCCTCAACATGCAGGGTATATGTACCCTTGGGCACAGGAATACCCTGCTCATCACGGCCATCCCAGACAAGCCGGTAACGGCCCGGCTTGCGAGTGGGCTGTGCCAGAGTATCAACAATGGCGGGATGTTTTCGGCCGTAGCGGCGCCAATAGCGGTAATTTTCTTCGACCCAGCGTGGCTCTTTGCCAAGCAACAGCAGGCTGCGCACCAGTTGATTGTTTGAACCAGTCACCCATACCGCAACATAAGGCGCCTCGTAATTTGACACGCTGATCAGCGGCAGCTCATATTCGATTTCAAGTAAATAGTCGGCTGGCCAAGCGTTATCAATGCCCGCACCCGCCGCAGACTGCGGTTGGACCGCCACCATCAACGCGGGCCAGCCCTTACTGGTAAACCGGCCGCCGCCAGAGGTAATGATAACCGTTTCCACACCTTCGTGACTATTGGCATAGCCGAGGCTTCTGCCCACCCCCATGACAGAGAAAGCGGTCGCAAGCACATCGGCTTCCGCCGCTGTCGGTGCCACGACAGTTGCGGAAGCAACAGACGATTGCGGCATGCCGGTTTCAGGTGAAATGATATGCGAATATGCCCGGCCCTCAATAATGAGGTCTCTCATACCACCACCACTGGAAGCAATGCCGCCTTTTGCAACGGTAATCTTATCCATAGGAAACTCATTATCGCCCGCACCTGGGCCCGCGATGCCAACCACAGGCTTATGCTCAGCCAGATCACCAGCAATTTTGATATCGCCGCCAATATTAAGCATAACACCGGCCACCTTGCGGTCAGCCTCGATTGCAGCCTTCGCCGCGCGGTCCAGAATCCAGCCTTTGGCAATGGCATCTACCGCAAAGACAACATTGTTCGGGCGCCGAACACGAGATTTTTTCGCGTCCAGACCAAGCGACGCTACCTTGATTTCCTGTGCCTTAACTCTCATTTCTGTCTCAAGGGGGACACGCCCCCGATGTTCAGCTTGGCGCCATGCCGATATCAAACCGCCGATACGACAACTGACTGCGTTCTGCGTAGCGACCCGGTAGCGCTCGCACTGCCTCAGAAGCTGAAACAGGCTGTCAGATACGACGGCCTCATTCTTGCTGTTAAGGGCGGAGATCTCGCTATCCTTCCGCCAGGTACTTAACACCATTTCCAGAGCGAATATTTCGTTGAGTGCAGCCTGCCATGCCTTCGCAGCATCGGTGTTACTATCAGCGACCACCATCATTTCAAAGGACGTGCCGAGCACATTCTCCTGTTTGAATGAGTGGGAGCCTGCACACGCACGGCTCAATCCGCTCACGCTAACCACGCCACAAAACACTAAAAACGCCGCTGCATACTGTCTCACAAAACACGTCCCTTCATTACATTTGCGCGAGCACAGGATCATTCGCCTGTGCAAAAGCAATGGACCCATTAATTGAGAATGAGTTGCATTGTCAACATAAATTAATATTAAGAATCATTTGCAACTAATGGTCATGGATGATAAATCGCCTCATCTGATATTAAGAATCATTATTAGTTATATCATATAACAGAAGGCTGACCCATGTTGAATATCATTGGCAAAAGACACTTCTTGCTCGGCGGATCACTTATTGCAGTGATTGTCGCATCGCAAAGCTCCTTAGCAGCTCAGGATAAGGAAACAGAAACGAACGCACAGGAACACGATACTGCAGTGGAAAGCAGCGAATTTCTCGGGACAATCGTGTTAGGCGAAAGCAAACGTACAGTAAAAACTGAAACCGCGGTCCCGGTGACAGTTCTCGACCAAGTAGAAATCAACGACCGTCAAGCCAGCACAATTGCGGAACTTATCGACTCTGTGCCGGGCGTTACGCTCGTGAATGGATCCTCCCCCGCAGGTTCTGGTATTAACATTCGCGGCTTCGGCGCCAACGGCACTTACGGTACCGACCAGAAAGTCGCGATCATCGTTGATGGTGCAACCACCGGGTCGGAAGAACTGTACCGCATCGGCAATCAGTTATTTACCGACCCGTATCTTTACAAAAGCGCTGAAGTCATTCGGGGTACTGTGGGTAGCTTTGAGTACGGCTCGGGCATTGTGGGTGGTACCGTCCGCCTGCAGACAAAGGATGCATCAGATTTCACAGCAGGTGAGACCGGCTTTAAACTGGCGCTGACGGGGGGAGCCTATACCAACGAGGACGGCTTGAACGGCTCAGCCATCGTCGCCTGGCAGCCAACAAAGAATCTCGAACTTCTTGCAAACGTTGCGTACCGTGAGCAGGGAAACCAACATGATGGAGACGGTGAAGAAATTGGCAACAGCAAATTTGACCTTCCCTCTTACCTTCTAAAAGCTAGATATACCTTTGGCGAGTCCCATAGCCTGTCTGCAAGCTACACCCAATCCAATGCAACCGACCGCGATGTGCCCTACGACAGTTTCGGGACAACAGGTGGCTCCTTTGGCAATGTGGACCGCGACACCAAAACGCAAACAGCATCATTTGTTTACAACTATAACCCGCAGGAAAACCAGTTTATAAACCTCGATCTCGGTCTGACTTACGCCAATCAGGAGATCGAACAGGATTGTATCGAAGCAAGCGCGCCGTTCGGCTGCTTCGCTGTTGTGGACGCCGACCATAAGTATGAAACCACTAAGCTGACGATGAAAAACTACGCCTTCCTGGAGACCGGCGCCTTATCCCATGAGCTTCGCACAGGCGTTGAGTTGCTGCAAAAGGACCGCCTTGATGCGAATTCCGCACCGGGTGGCACGGACAAACGTCTCGCCTTCTTTGTTGTGGATCAGATCGAGTTTGGTCAGGGCTGGAGCTTAACGCCAGCGCTGCGTTACGAAACGCAAAAGCTCGAAGGCACTCTGGATGACGGTACAGAAGCAAGCTATGACAATGATGCCATCATGGGCGGAGCGTCATTACGGTATCAATTCCAGAACGGTTTCGCCGTCTTCGGAAGCCTCGCGCGCACCGAGAGCCTACCCATCCTCGACGATATCGAAAATCCCGTCTATAGCGTGCAATCTGAGATCGCTGATACATATGAACTTGGCGCGTCATACGATAGAAACGGCATCTTTACTGCCGGTGACGCCTTGGCTTTGAAAGCCACCTACTATAATACCGATTTGAGCGATGTAACATCCTACAGCGGTGTTTCAGATATTGAAATCTCGGGTTTCGAGCTTGAAGGTTCACTCGCTTTCAAGAGTGGCTTTTACATCGACCTCAACGCCAACATCACCAGCGGCAATGAATCCCGCACAACAGGTGAGGAAGTGGATTGGCGCAATACGCCGGCGGATCAGTTCCGTGCCACCATCGGCCAACGCCTGTCTACATGGGCTGACGTCAGCTTTGAGGCTGTCAAAAACGCAGACACAACGCGTACCAGCCTTGGCACTAGCGGCGTTGTCACCACAGAGACCAGTGGTTTCACCGTACTGAATCTCCGAATGACGATCACACCCCAGACAGGTCTGCTTTCGGGTACACAGATTCGACTGGGGGCAGAGAACCTGACAGACGAGCTTTATATGCCCCTTCTGGCGACCCGTACCGCGCCCGGGCGGAACTTCAAGCTCACGATCTCGCATGTGTTCTAACAGTAAACATCCAGCGTAGGCGGGGAAAGATGCGCTGCCAGTATAGTTTGCTGGCAGCGTAAGCCCTTCTCCGCCCGAGTTTATTTTTGACTGTATAAAATGATTGGGTTTGGAAATGCCAAGCATCGCAACCATCTTGCAACCACTCTACGAGATCATTCAGACTGGTGGGCCTGTTTTTGTCATCCTGCTCCTGACATCCAGCTTGTCTCTTTCGCTTATATGTTACAAGGCGCTGCAATACGCTGGCGCAGAAGTGGGCAAGCTAACTGCCCTGCGGGGTGCCCTCGCGGCTCTCGACAGGGGCGACATACACGAGGCCCAGTGCATATTCGGTGCGTCAAAACACTTTCTCACCCCTGTCTTCAGCCTAGGACTTGACCTCAAGGATCACCCCGGGAAAACGGAAAGACTGGAAGCCGAGGCAGAAACGAGGCTGATGCCGCTGGAGCGAGGCTTCCGTACGCTGGATACCGTTGCACAGCTTGCACCACTTCTTGGTCTGTTGGGCACTGTATTGGGCATGATAGAGGCCTTCCAGCAGCTACAGTCCGCTGGCTCGCAAGTGGACCCAGCTGCACTCGCCGGTGGCATATGGGTTGCCCTTCTTACCACTGCAGCAGGCCTTTCTGTCGCCATGCCAACATCAGTTGCACTGACATGGTTAGAGTCCCGTATTGATCAGGAAAGACTTTTCGCTTCCCACATGTTCTCTGTACTCAATACACCTGCATGCAACAAATCAGCATCAGCGCTGGAAAGTGAAGCAGCTTGATGCTGAAACGCCAGACATCGCGGCGCCGCGCATCCATCACCTCACTGATTGACGTGATCTTCCTGCTGCTTTTATTTTTCATGCTGGCATCCACTTTCACCCGTTATGCCGAGGTTGAGGTCGTCGCCGCACATAGCGCATCTAACAGCAAACCGGATGCCGACAGCGTCATGCGCATCTATATAGAGCCGCAAAGCGTGCTCATAGATGACAAGATGGTGACAGATGATGAAATGCCAAAGCTGATCCTAGCTGAACGGAGAGATCCGCCCCTCGCCGTCACGATCAGCGTAGCAAATAATGTCAGCACCCAGCGGCTCGTTGATATTCTGTCCAGACTTTCGGGCGTTCCTGGGATTTCGTTAAGGTTGGTGGAGGCTAACACGCCATGAAACGAGCCAAACGTCGCAGCAAAATGGAGCCTGTAATCTCGCTCATCAACATCGTGTTTCTGATCCTGATTTTTTTCATGGTAACCGGCACCTTGTCCCCTCATCGGGGCGGTGGTCTGGAGTTCATCCAGACAACAGGTCTTGAGTGCTGTGCTGAACCCGACGCGCTCTACATCAGCCGGACGGGTGAACTCTCCTATCTGGGCGAAGAGATAACCTCGGTTGAGGAATATCTCGCGACACAGAAGGGCCAACTGCAAACTGCACGACTTCTGCCGGAACGTGCCCTTCCCGCGCATCAGTTATTGAATATTGTCAAACAGCTACAATTGTCTGGCGCCGACCAGGTGATCGTACTGACGGAGAATTCCCCCAAATGATAAACCCAGATGCATGGCGCTGGATTGCAGCGTTTTTTATTGCTCAAATCGTGCACATTGGTGTGTTTGGTGCAGTATCCACCGCAAGCGGCCCTCAGGTTCTGATTGCTGGCCAAAGTATATCCGTCCGCCTTCAGACAGGTGTGAATGCCGCTATGGATTTGGCCCCTGCCAACACCGGCCACCCAGGGCAGACCGCCCCGGAGGCAAAGTCAAAAAGGACGCCGGAGAGAGAGCAACCCGCCCCCGAGGAGATAGTTGCCCGTCGGGAAAAGGCAGAGCTAATTCAGCATGACGCTGCACCGAGACCAAATGAGGCTGAACCTGAGGCGGTCCCGCAGCCCCCAGCGCCAGAACGGCAACCTCATGCTACCAAAAAACAGGCAAGCCCGTATAAAAAGCCCGAAACGAATAAACTGCGCGATAGTAAACAGCCAAAAAGAAAAGAGAGAGCGGCTGAGAAAGATGCGCCCCCCACTGCCGATCATGTCCTTCCCGGCAAATCTGTGCAGAATAACCGCAACGACCAGAGTGTCGATACAACCGAAACGCCGGAGGAAACCGGAAACGCGGCTTCAGCTGCAACGGCCATCACCGCTGGAAACGCGGCACAGGAAGCGAAAACGGCAACCACACAAGGCAATGCCAAGAACAGCAATTACGCGGGCCTGGTGATGAAACACCTGTCACGCTTCAGACGCCCGCGCGCACCGGCGCAGGGGGCTGCCATGGTCACCTTCGCCATCGCCTTGTCAGGTAAGATTGCGCATATCGAGATATCCAGGGGTTCCGGGTCCTATAAATTTGATCGGGACGCAATCAAGTTCATCGAACGCGCCGCACCGTTCCCCGTGCCGCCAGCAGGCGTCAGCAACACTTTTACAGTTGAGATTGAAGGCCGCTAAAGGCGCCGCCGAAAACAGATTGATTATACAGTTTGATTATAAGGGGAAGCCCGGCATCAAAGCTCGAGGCCAAGGGCGTGAGCAGCCACATCCGCACCCAAGACACCCAAGCCATATAAGTTGATTCCGATAGCACTTCGCCACGCAAGACGTGAGAGGTATATGTCTTCGGCGTAACCAACCAGATGCCTCCACACGCCAAAGCGGGCAATCAGATAAAGATAAACCGCGATAAGCATGGCCCATACCGGCATCTGAAAGATATCCTGCAACGACCAGATAACGAAAAGGACCGACATCATGAGTATGCCGAAAGGCGGATCCGTCGGCGCCAAAGGCTCTTTACCCAAATCAGCCCGCAATTGACTTACAAGATTATAACCGATCGCGAGAACGAAATAGAGATATACCGCGTTGGTCAGCATGTTCGCCGTCCTTTTGAAGTTATTGGCAGGAAGCCTGATTGCGCGGCAGGGACTGTTCGCTTACGCCCCTCCTGCCGACCATCATGTAAAGACATGCGGATACAATGATGGCGTCGATCGCGCCGATACCACTGATGCCCAAACCGAAGCCGTCGGAGAGATAGCCCGTCAGGGCGCCGCCGCCCCAAGCGATAAAGGCACGCAGGTTATAGGCTGGCTCATGATCGACACTCAGGATTTGCCAATCGACACGGCGAAGCAAAAAGACCTCAAGAGCGTAGATCGCTGCGATCGGAGGGATGCCAACGCCCAGCACGACAAGAAAATCGAGAAAATAATCCTGCACATTCATCAAGGCAAGCGCGGTACCAGCGGTTCCTATAATGGCAATTATGATCTTAAGCCCAAACCTAGGCATCAGGGTAGAGACAGCAAGGCCTGCTGAATACAGGCAGAGAACATTGCTTGACCATGCACCAAGCAGCAACAGTAGAAAGGCAGGCAGCCCGATACCGAGCGCAATCATGACCAGAATAATATCCTGTTCACCTGTTGCCATGGCCGGGATGGCAGACAGCAACAGCACAACAGGAAAAGCGACCCCAAGCGCCAATCCAACCGACCAACCTGCATGGCGCATATTCTTGGCAAAGCGGCTATAATCCGGCTGGATAACCACGCCAACAATATAGCTACCAACTACAGCGGAGACAGCTTTTGAGAAGCTGAAATCACCGGGCGTTTCACGGCCAATATCTCCCCATGTGAGACAAGCCGCATAGCCCAGAAACAGCAGCATGAGCGGCACCAGAAAAAGCGCCAGTCTGTCAATGCCGCGAAATCCGAAGATGGAAACCATTACCATCAAGAGACATCCCGCGAGCTTGAGCGACCAAACCGGCGGAGCGGCAAGGCCGAGGCCCTCCAGCGCATTCAGTGCCGCATCACCAAAAACACTGCCGATAACAGCAAACCAACCAACAAGCGATAGCGCAATAATGGCATTAACAAAAAGTGCCCCATGGCGGCCAAACGAGAAGATTGTAAGCATATAGGTGGACAGCCGTGTTTTGGCGCCAGCAAGGCTTGTTACCGTACCCAACACAGCCGCAACAATGCAGCCGATCAGGAACACCGGCACGGCACCGGCAAGCCCTAAACTGCCGCCTATGCGTGCCGCCATTATGAAGACGGGCACGCCGATCACACCACCGACGATGATCAACCATATATGCATGCCGGATGTCAGGTCCGCATCCGGCACACGCTCAAGGCTGTGATCGCTATGCGACCCACTCATCAGGCGAGGCCTGAAGCATCAAAGCCGTAGTCTCTGACTGCCTGTTCAAGCGTGACATAGCCATTGAGAATATCCGACTTTAGCTTGTCAACGGGTCGCGCTGCAGGGTCACCGTAACCTCCCCCTGTGCCGGTAATCAGCCGGATGACTTCTCCCTTCCTTGCCGGAACAGTCGTACACATGTGATGCCGCTCGACCGAACCATCGAGCCGTAATATCTGAGCATAATTGTTGGAACCGGGCAGGCCGCCATTCATACCCCACGGGGTTGAAACGGTGCGCGAGGCCGCGTAGGTAAGATAAGCTTCATCAGAGGTGACCTTATAATCCAGCACGACGCCCTTACCGCCGCGATACTCGCCCGCGCCGCCATCTTCGTCGTGGAAGGCATATTGCTCAACCTGGATGCCGTAACGGCTTTCGAAAAGCTCAACCGGGATATTGAAGGTCTCACCGTTGGCGCAACAGAACTGACCACTGTCACCGTCCAGCCGGTCAGATGCCCCCCAGCCGCCCACCAGCGGCTCGCCCATCACAAACAGCTCCCCGGTATCGGGGTGTATGCCCGATACAAAGGTCGCGCCCACACTGCGCTGGTGCCCGGCTGGCAGGCGGTCCGGCAGAAGTGGAGCAAGGGCCTTCCACATCACGTCTATCGCCGCGATCAGCGGCTCGTAATATAAGGATACCGGCGCGGGGGAACTGGCGCTGACGATGGTGCCGGGGGGACACACAACGTCAAGTGCACGGAAACACCCGCCATTGGCTGGAATTTCCGAATTGGTGATTGCCTTGAAGATACAGCGCGCGCCGGTAACCAGCCCGGTATAGGAACAGTTGATCGGTCCCTGCACCTGCGGGTCAGACGCGGAATAGTCCGCTACCATGCGGTCATCGGTGATGGTGACCTTCACCCGCACCGTGAAGGGTCCGTTGCCAAGACCGTCATCCTCGACAATATCCTCCGCCTCAAACACGCCTTTGGGCAAGTTCTTCAGCTCGGCCATTGTCATGCGCTCGCCATAGTCCAGCAGGTCATCCATTGCCGCCAGCACCGATGGACAGCCGTATTTCTGCACAAGGTCTTCGATGCGTCGCGCACCCACGCGGGCTGCCGCCACACCGGCGTGCATGTCACCAAGGGTGGAATCCGGCAGACGCACGTTGTCGCGGATCAGGCTGACAAGCGCCTTGTTCACTGCGCCGCGGCCATACAGCTTAAGGAAACGGAAGTGCAGGCCTTCCTGATAAATCTCGGTCGCGTTGGTGGAAACGCTGCCTGGTTCCGCACCGCCAACCTCTGTCCAGTGCGCCTTATTCACGGTCCAGGCGATAAGCTGGTCATCATGGAATACCGGCACGAGGATCACCACATCAGAGAGATGGGTCCCGCCGCCTTCATAGGGACTGTTGGTAATGAACACGTCGCCGGGAAAAATCTCGCTGACCTCATAATGGGTCAACGCACTTTGCACGGCGGTATCCAGCGTGGCGAGAAAGGCGGTTACGCCGTTGCCTTGCGCCAAAAGGTTACCGCGCGCGTCTGTCGCGCCGACCGCAAAGTCAGTGGTTTCATAGATAATCGGGCTCATGGATGTGCGCACCATGGCGTTGAACATCTCATCCCCCAAGGCAACAAGGGCATCCTTGATGATCTCGGTGGTGAAGATATCGGCTGTTGTGCGGGTCATGGTCTAGCCCTCCCCATTGAAGTTGAGCGTGATGTGATAATTGCCAAAGTCGTCCACATGGGCCTTGTGTCCGGGTGAAACCACAAGCGTGACCGACGGCTCCTGAATAATGGCCGGCCCGGTCAGTTCCATGCCCGGCTCCATCTCCAGCCCGGCGTAGATTGTCGCCTCATGGCGGCCATGCTGGTCAAAGTCCACCATGCGCATGCCGGTGACCGTCTCACCAACACTACGGCCCGTGGCTGCCTTTTTCGCAAGGTTCGGTTTTTGCACCTCCACCTTGGCGACAAGGTGGAAATTGACAATCTGCACATCGGCTTCAAGCTGATAGGTGAAACGTTTCTCATAGGTATCGTGGAAAGTTTGCCGCGTGGCTTCAGTATCTGGCATGCCGTCGGCACCAAAGCTCACCGGCACCTTCACAGTATGTTCCTGTCCGGCATAACGCATGTCGGCCAAGCATTCGACCAGCAAACCTTGGGCCTTGGCGTCTACCCCATCGCGGGCATAGTCCGCCAGCGCCTGGTTCGTCATAGCCTCAAACTGATGCTTGAGAGCGCCTGCAGCCTCAGTACACAGCTTCATCGGGTGGGTTTGCACATAGTCGCGCCTCAAGTCGGTCAATAGCATGCCCCAGGCCGAAAATACCGATGAATTCACCGGCACGATCACCCGCGGCACCTTCAGTTCCTCCGCCAGCGCCACCGCATGCATGGCACCCCCGCCGCCGAAGGCCATCAGCGCAAAGTCGCGCGGATCATGCCCCTTGTTGGTGGACACCAGCCTGAGCGCATTGGTCATGTTGGCGTTGGCGATACGCACAATACCCCGCGCCACCTCCTCACGCGAGATACCAAGCTGCTGCCGAAGCGGGGCAAAAGCCGCGTCCACCGCATCCCAGTCCGGGTCTACCTCACCGCCAACAAAGCTTGCGGGGTCGATCCGCCCCAACACAAGGTTGGCGTCTGTCGTTGTCGGTTGTTTACCGCCCTTGCCGTATGCTGCCGGGCCGGGCATCGCCCCCGCCGACTGCGGACCAACATGTAGTTTGTCGCCTTCATCGATCCAGGCAATAGAGCCACCGCCATTACCGATCTCGACAATCTCGGACACCGGTGTCTGGATTGGGTAGCCGGGGTGGCGGCTGTCGCGTTCGATATAATATTCCGTGGTGACCTTGAACTCGCCATTCTCGATCAGGGTACATTTTGCGGTGGTACCACCTATATCGAGCACAATAAGATTGGATTCGCCGATCACCTGCCCCAGATGCGCGGCAGCATAGATGCCAGATGCCGGGCCGGATTCCACCATGGTGATGGGGTTGGCCTTGGCGGCCTCAACGGTTGAGATACCACCATTTGACTGCATCATATAGGGTTTCTCGGTGAAGCCGCCATCGGCCAGCTTCTGCTCGAGGTTTTCAATATATCGTTTGGCGATGGGGTGCACGTAAGCTGACAACACTGTGGTGTTCGTGCGCTCATACTCACGCCATTCACGGCTGATCTCATGGCTGGCCAGCACGGAAACTTCAGGCCACAGGCGTCTGATTTCCGCCAGCGCCTTCTGCTCGTTTTCCGGGTTGATATAGGCATGCAGGAACGACAGCGCGATGGCTTCCACGCCGTCCGCACGGAACATCTCAAGCTGGGCAGCAAGCGGAGCAAGGTCTACCGCGCGCTCAACCGCACCCTTGTAGGTTACGCGCTCATCCAGTTCGGTGCGCAGGTAGCGTTCAACAAACGGGGTAGGCTTGCGGAAGTTAAAATTGAACAGGTCCGGCCGGTTACCGCGGGCGATTTCCAGCACATCGCGGAAACCCTTAGTGGTGATAAGCGCGGTTTTGACGCCCTTGCGCTCGGTCAGCGCGTTGATCACGACCGTTGAGCCATGGGCAAAGAAGGTCAGGTCCGCGGGGGACAGCCCCACCTTCCGCATCCCATTCAGGACACCCTGCTCGAAGTTGGGTGGGGTGGTGTCAGCCTTTGCCGTGCAGATATCGCCACACATGCCGGTTTGGGGGTCCACGGTGTAATAAACGAGGTCGGTAAAGGTGCCGCCAACGTCACTGGCTGCGCGTATGGTTTGGTTCATGATATTGTCCTTGCTCTGGCCAGGTTTTCGGCGCCGATTTTGGGCATAGGTGGCCCGTCGGCAGAAAAGGTGGCTGGGGCAGAACCCCAGCCAAGTCTTCCGAGGGGAAAATTACTTTAGAAGTTGTATCGCAGGTCTACGTGCCAGGTCCGTGGCTGGGCTGCGTGCGAGAAGCCCCCTACAACCCATTCCGAGTTATAGACCTCGTCGGTTGCGTTGATGACCGTACCCGTCAGCGCCCAGACGCCTTCCGGGTCTTCGAGGCCGAAGCGCAGGTTCACCAGATCAAGCGCCGACCGCTGAGTGGAGGTTTTCGGGTCCC
>NZ_JBLXGZ010000051.1:0-19832 GCF_048260245.1 Kordiimonas sp.
AACTGGCGGCGCAAGACTGTGTTTGGTGCCTATATGGTGCTCGGCTCCCTTCTGGCGGCGCTTGCCGTCATCCTGCCACTTGGCTTCCCTGTGTTTGATCCGCCCGCGCCCTCCGGGCCCCATGGTGTCGGATATGCACACACCATACTGACGGATGACAGCCGCACAGATATTGTGACGCACAGCGCGCGCGAGTTGCCGGTGCAGGTCTGGTATCCGGCCAGCGTGCCTGCGGACGCGGAGCCGCTGCCTTTCATCCCCGATGTGGAGCAGGCAGGGCACCTGATGGGTGACAATCTTGGCCTGCCGCTTGAGTTTTTTGATTATCTCGGCGACATCAAGGGCCATAGCTATGACGGTGCGCCCGTCGCGCGAGCGGGCGGCTTTCCCGTGCTGGTGTTCAGCCACGGCTTCGGCTCCATCGGGGCGCAAAATGTGCTGCTGATGGAACATCTGGCAAGCCACGGGTATGTGGTCTTTTCGCTTGAACACCCGCACCAGAATGCATGGGTGCGGCTGAAGGGCGGCAAAACCGCGTCCTTCAACCCTGAGGGGTTCCAATATGATGACCTGACGCCAGAAAAAATCGCCGAACTTGAAGCCATGATTGTCCGCCTTGTAGATGCGCCCGACTATGAGGCTTATGCCCGCGAGGTTTTGGCCTTCATGACCGAGCAGTCGGGCCTCATGACCGGTATGAAGCTATGGCTTGATGATACGGACTATCTGCTCGACCAGTTGCAGGCAAGCACCATAAACGCCTTTGAGCCGCTATATGGCAGCATGGATATGAACCAGCTTGGGGTTTTCGGCATGTCCTATGGCGGGGCGGCGGCGGGCATGCTTTGTCTTGAAGATGCACGCTGCAAGGCGGGCATCAACATGGACGGCCTGCAGTTTGGCGAGCGCGGTATGCTCTTCTCCATCAGTCGCCCGTTCATGCTGATGAATTCTGACAGCAACCTGTTCCTGGAGCCGTCAAAGCGCAGCGGGCCGACAGCGTTCAAGGTGAATGAGTTTGTCTACAGGCAGGCGACGGGGCCTATGTATAGCCTCACCGTCGCCAATGCCAAGCACATGAACTACAGCGATTTCGCGTTCCTTATGCCGGTGGCGAAATACCTTGGCATGTTCGGGTCGGTGGATGCGCACGCCATGAACCGCATCATGAACGACTATGTGCTGGCATTCTTTGACACCTACCTGAAGGGCGAGGCCTCACCGCTTCTTGGCCGAAAGGTAGCCGGTGATGGCGTAATACTGGAATTCATCCACCGCAATGTGGGTGAGGGGGCATTTGCTGCCGGGCAGCAATTGAAGGAGGAAGAATAAAAATGTTTAAATGGGGACAACGTACCTGGGGCAAGTGGGCGATGACGCTCGGCCTTGCCACCGTGATGGCGACGGGCGCCGCCCATGCTGGCACGCCGGATTTAAAGGACGCGGGCGAGGTGGAGGCCTTTGCCGACGGCGTTATCAAACCGCTGATGCAGAAGGAGCACAGCCCATCAGGCGTTGTGGCCGTGATGCAGGGCGGGGAGGTTATCTTCCAGAAGGGTTACGGTTATATCGACGTTGAAAAACGTATCCCGGTGGACGCTGAAACCAGCATGTTCCGCCCGGGCTCCATTTCCAAACTGTTTACCTGGGTGTCCGTCATGCAGCTCGCCGAACAGGGAAAGCTGGATATCGACACAGACGTGAACGAATATGTCACCCAGTTCAAGGTTGAAGATACCTTTCCCGGTAAGCCAGTTACGCTGAGGCATATCATGACCCACACACCGGGTTTTGAAGACGGTGCGCTTGGTTACCTGATCATCAATGACCCGGATCGCATCGAGCCGCTTGCGAAATCCCTTGAGGAACACCAGCCAGCGCGTGTGGTGCCGCCCGGAACCCGTGTGTCATACTCCAACTGGGCGACCGCGCTTGCAGGCCTGATTGTGGCCAACGTGTCGGGTGAGGACTTCAACACGTATGTCCAGAACCATATTTTTGGCCCCCTCGGCATGACCCATTCCACTTTTGTGGAGCCGCTGCCCGCCGAGCTTGAGCCCTTCATGGCCAAGGCCTACACCTACGGCGCCGGTAAGTACAAAGAAACACCGTACGAGATTGTCACCAATTTCGGCCCGGCCGGTGCGTCCGCGGTTTCGGCACCCGACATGGCGAAATTTGCGCGCGCGCTTCTGAACGGTGGCGAGTATGACGGCGTGCGTATTCTGAAGGAAGAAACGCTTAACCAGATGCTCAATGAAGGCTTCTCCCATGATCCGCGGGCGCGCGGTATGGGGCTTGGGTTCATCAAGCGTGACTTTGGCGGGCCCGAGTTCGAGAACTTCGGCCATGACGGGGGCACCACCATTTTCATTTCACACTTCGGGCTTTCCATCCCGAATGACTTCATGCTGTTCTCAAGCTTTTCCGGCCCCGGTGCCGGGCCGGTGCATCAGGCGTTTGTGGAAAACTTCTATGACGAGTTTTTCCCGCAGGAATTGCCTTATGTCGAACCGCCTGCCGACTTTAAGGAGCGCGGCCAGAAATACGCAGGTTCCTATGTTTCCTCGCGCTCCAGCTATACCAAGGTGGAAAGCATCCTGCGCGGCCTCGGCAGTGTGAATGTGACTGTGATGCCTGATAATACGCTGATGATCGGTGACACGCGCTACGTGGAGGTGGACAATAATGTTTTTCGCCAGGTTGACGATAACGACCAGATCATCTTTCAGGAAAACGCAGACGGCGAGATCACCGGCTACGTGCTTGACGGCATTGGGGTGATGCAATTCTATCCTGCTAAATTTTATGAGACAAAAGGCTATATCTCCATCGTCGTGGGGCTTTCATTGCTGGTGTTTGTTGGTGTTTTCATCCGCCTCGCGCTTCAGTGGGCGCGTTTCCGTGCTTTGAATGGGCAGGCTAAAAACGCCTACCGTGCCACGCTTTTGGTGGCCGGTGCCAACATCCTGTTTTTCGTGTTTGTTGGCCTGACGATTTCAGGCGGAATGCAGGCGCTGTTCTACGCTATACCGGGCACGCTCAAGGTCGCGCTTGTCTTCCCGATCATCGCGCTTCTGGCAACGCTCTATCACCTCTATACGACGTTCCTTGTATGGCGGGACGGTTTGTTTGAGGGGCTGTGGCCGCGCATCCGGCATAGCATCGTAGCGTTATTTGCCGTGCTGATGGTGTGTTTCTACCACACATGGAACCTGATTGGTTTCAATTACTTCAGCTAAGACTGGTCGCAGTTCAGACACAATAAAATCCGGCGCTATGGCGCCGGGTTTTATTATTCCGCATTCGGTTGCCCGGTTTTGCAGGCGTTGATTGCACGCTGGAAACGTCCGATAAAATCCGGCTCGCGCGCAGCGAAGGGCCGGGAGACCTGATAAGCTACCGGGAAGGATTTGTAGAGGCTGGCCCCCATGTGCCGGGCAACCAGCGCCTTGGTCGCCTTTGGCAGCTTCCAGCGGAAATCCACCGCCAGAACGGCGTCCGCTGTGCCAGAGATCACCATATGGATCAGGCGCATATGGTCCGCGCTGCCGGGCACGAGTGTGTAGCCTTCGTCCTTCAGCATCACCTCTGTACGGGACCCGGTATAGGCGGTGACTTTCGCGCCATCACGAAAGCCGTCATCTTCCGGTTTAAGCGGGGCACTTTTGAGGTAATACCACATCAGGTCGACATTGCCGACAGGTCCTACCAACCGATTCAGGCGTTCTTCCTCACCCGCCAGCACACTCGGGAACCACAGAGCGTTATCCTGCAGTTTCATCAACTCCTGTGCACGGGAAAGGGGCGCAAGTTCATAGTCTACTTTGATGCCGAGAGAGCCAAAGGCACAGTTGGCGATGTTGATAGCAATACCGGAAATGCCTGTATCTTCGGACCACTGTGCGGGAAAAGTGTCACCGTGAGTATAAAGGCGTACGTGCTGTGTGTCGGCTGTTGCGGGCACAAATGCGGCACAGCCAAGCACAAGTGCCGCCACCAGTTTCTTCCGCACAGACACTCGGTTACCGCTGTGTGCTCGCGCGGGCATCTTGGAAACTGCTGCCATGTAAAAGTCTTTGCCTCCAGCACGATGAAAGTGCGTGTCCCACCCAGAAAAACATCGTCACCATACTGCTATACCGCTGGTTGATCAATGTTTCCCCTCACCTTGATGCGGTGGTCTTAAGACTTCCCTAATGCGGGATGCTTTTTTGCTTTATGTCACAAATGCTTGTCGGGTTTTACATCGGTGCAGACCGCGCTGTACAGTTGGTGCAAAAACCGCCTATGCTGGACCAATATCATCATGCACCTGAAGGGGGAGAAACCATGCTGGAACCATATCTCAAACGGCTAAAAGGGGCGGCACTTGTTGGCTTGATGTCTGCCACGATCATCAGTTGTGGCGAGGCGACACAAGACGCTGCCCCCCATGACCTGATCATCCGCGGAGGAACGATTGTGAACGGCAGCGGTGATGCCCGCTTCACCGGCGATGTGATCGTGGACGGTGACCGGATTGTTGCGGTCACCAAAGGTGCGAGCCCGGCGCAAGCCACCGAGGAAATTGACGCCAGTGGCCTGATCGTGGCCCCGGGTTTTATCAACATGCTGTCATGGGCACCGCATACCCTGATCGTGGATGGGCGCGGCATGTCTGATGTCTTGCAGGGTGTCACGCTTGAAGTGATGGGCGAGGGGTCCTCCATGGGGCCGCTCAATGACGCGATGAAACAAACCGCGGTTAACCAGCAGGGCGACTTGCGCTTTGATATTGAATGGACCAGCTTGGGCGACTATTTTGACTATATGGAAGCGCGCGGCATCTCGCCCAACATCGCGTCCTTCGTCGGCGCAGAAACTGTGCGGGTGCATGAGTTAGGCGAAGATGATATCGATCCCACGCCGGACCAGCTTGCCGCCATGCGCGGCCTTGTGCGCAGCGCGATGGAAGAAGGTGCGCTGGGGGTGGGCTCGTCCCTCATCTATGCGCCCGGCACTTTTGCGGAAACAGATGAACTGGTCGCGCTCACCACCGAGGCAGCGAAGTGTGGCGGCATGTATATCAGCCATATGCGCTCGGAAGGCGGGAAGCTTCTTGAAGCAGTGGATGAGTTGATCACCATCGCGCGCGAAAGCGGTGCCCCGGCAGAGATTTATCACTTCAAGCAGGGCGGCAAAGACAACTGGTCGAAGATCGACGGCGCGATAGAGCGGGTGGAAGCTGCCCGCGCGGAGGGCCTGCGTATCACCGCTGACATGTACACCTATACAGCGGGGGCCACCGGGCTTGACGCCGCCATGCCCACATGGGTTCAGGCAGGCGGTTACCCCAAATGGCGTGAACGGTTGCAGGACCCGGAAATCCGTAAACGCGTGGCTGAGGAGATGAAACACCCCGGCGATGGTTGGGAAAACCTTTATGCCGATGCAGGAGGGCCAGAGAAAACCTTGCTGATGGGTTTCAATAACCCGGAACTGAAGAAATACACCGGCATGACCCTGGCTGAAGTCGCGGCAGAGCGCGGCACAAGCCCGGAGGAAACCGCGATGGACCTCGTGATCGAGGACGGAAGCCGTGTGGGTGTTGCCTATTTCCTGATGGATGAAGACAATGTGAAACGTGCCGTGGGCCTGCCGTGGATGAGCTTTGGCTCGGACGCGGGTGCGCCCGCCACGGAAGGCGTGTTCCTCAAATCCTCCACGCATCCGCGCGCTTACGGTAATTTCGCCCGTGTGCTCGGCAAATATGTACGCGAGGAAGGCGCGACAACGCTTGAAAGTGCTGTGCACCGGATGACGGCTTTCCCAGCTTCAAATCTTGGAATCAGGGATCGTGGCACCCTCAAGGAGGGGCAGTATGCCGACATTGTGGTGTTTGATGCCGCGACCATCACCGACCACGCGACCTATGAGAACCCGCACCAGTACGCAACCGGCGTGCGCGACGTGTTTATCAACGGTGTGCAGGTGGTCAAGGGCGGTGAACATACTGGCGCAACTCCGGGGCGGGCGCTGCGCGGCGCAGGCTGGACCGGCTGGCCGGATGGCGGTGCCTGCGCTGACTAGGGGGCAGCCTTGCGGGATTCGACGAGGAAACTCGATGGAATGCCAGGTCAGATGAAAAAAGCCCCGGCCGGATGACCGGGGTTTTATCCTTTGCCAAGGGGTGTTTATGCCGGTGGTGTGCGGTGTACGGCAATAAGGGTTTGACCTGCTTGCTGCATAATTGTAACTATTCTACCCTTGGATTGATCGTCCAGGGGGACCATCAGATGCACCACACCTTAATGATTATGCTGTCGCTTGCGGGTGCGCAGGACAGCCCGGATAGCGAGACATTGTTATCGGTTCAAGCCACTGAAAAGTTGGTGCTGGACTGTTCGACTTCGCTTGAAATTTCTAAAATCGACGAAATCGAAACTGCGGATGAGAAAGCCGCGCGGCACGACACGGATTTTTTCAAAGCCCTGATGCAGACAGATAAATGCATCGACAAGGTTACCGAGAGTGCAGCAGCGGCCGGCGGTGGCGGTGGCGGTGGCGGTGGCGGTGGCGGTGGCGGCGCAGGTGGCGCTGGTGGGGGCCTGAAGGGCACTGAAAAACCTGCGACCACAGGAGGCTCAGGCGAGTCCCTGGAAGCTTCTGAAAGCGGCGGGGCGCCTACCCGAACAACAACTTCGCCCGCTATGCCCGGCAGCAGTGGCGCCATTCCCGAAGATATACCAGATGGCCGCAATGACGATGTTGTGGCGCGGCAGTTGCGTGAGGCCGCCCAACAGGAGACAGATCCAACGGTGCAAAAGGAACTTTGGAACGCGTACAGAAAATATATCGGGCAGAAACCGGTGGAATAACATATGGCCCGAACCGGGGCCTTGCCTGGACCCGATCGATTGTCGCACGCGCGATATTTATTCGATTTCAGGGGGTTAACTGAACAAGAGTGTGAAGGGGGAACCATATGTCGATGCAAAAAATTTGCGTCCTGATATTTTCGTTAGTTATTTTGGGCGCCACAGAGAGCCTGGCCAGCAACAAGCTGGATGTCGCTGTTCCTGTGTTTGATCCGGGTATCCCGGAAGACTATGACAAATGGGAAAAAGAGAATATCTACCCGGAAGTTCGTCGCTCGGAAGCGCGGTATCTGGCGTTACAGCTCGCAGAAACCTTGACAGGCACCGGGCAGTGGGGGGCTGTGCGTGTGCTGCCCTCGCGGGATGAGGTGATCAGCGATATTGTGGTTTACGCAACCATTGTGGAATCCACCGGAGGGTCCCTCAAGCTCAATGTTTTCGCCTATGACAGCACGGGTAAGAACCTCTTGAAAAAGAAGTATAAGCACGAGGTTCACCCGCGTTTTTACACCGACCGCACGAAAAAAGGCGTGGACCCCTACCAGAAGGTGATGGCGGCTATCGCGAACGACCTTTCCGCCAAGGCACGGAAACTCAAAGACAAGTCTGTCCGGAATATCAAGAATACGACCACGTTGCGGTATGGCCATTCTCTCGCGCCGGAAGCCTTTGGCGATACCCTGAAAATCAAGGGAAAGAAAAAGCAGTCATGGAAAATTAAACACATGCCTGCCGAAAATGATCCGATGCTGCAACGTGTTGCCATGGTGCGGTTGCGTGATGACATGTTCACCGACGCCATGCAAACCACCTATCAGAATTTCTCAGGCAATATGGCGGAGGATTATCTCAAGTGGCGTCAGGAAAGCTCTATTGAATATCACGCCATGAAAAAAGCCAAGAAGCAGGCCACCGGACGTATATTGGGCGGCATCCTGGCGGCGGCGGCCGGTGTGGTGGTCGCGGCTGAGACCAAAGGCACCTACGGCGACGCGGCGGCTGTCGGCCTCATTGGTGCTGGTGCCGTGGGTGTGGCCAGTGGTGTGAAGAAAAACAAACAGGCCAGCCAGTATAAGGCAATGATGGCAGAGCATGCCAAATCCTTCGATGCAGCGATCGAACCACAGGTGGTTGAGTTTGAGGAGGAAACAGCGACACTGACCGGCACCATTGAGGAACAGTTTGTACAGTTCCGTGAGCTGCTTGCCCGTGTGTACCACAGTGAAAACGCCATATCCTGACGGAGCAGTTCCCCGCCGATGACCGCGCACGACGACGACAAGGAAGTGCTGCCCGTGCAGGGTGGAACCAGAAAGCTGGACGCGGACCAAGGCGGCGGCGTCACACAAAGCCAAATGCTCGTTGTGGTGGGGTTTATCGCCTTGCTGGCGGTGGTGGCTATTTGGCGTCTGGTCTATCAACCCACAAGCCCGAGTGAGGTACCGGAGCCGGCCCCCGCGCCGCACCGGACAGAGCAGACGAGACCTTCGGCCACCCCAGCGGCCGCGACCCTGCTGCCTGAGCAACTGGCGTGGCGTGACGAGGCGCTTGCCGTCCTTGAGGCATTGACACCGAGGCTCTTGTCGCTGGAACGGCGCGCCCTTGCCGACTGGGCAGCAGATGAGCATAAAGCGCTGCGCGGCCTCGTCGCCAGCGGTGAGGAAGCCTACGCTGAACAGCGCTTCCGCGATGCGCGGGATTTTTACGCAGACGGTTTGGCGCAGGTTGAAACGCTGGAGGCTGCTTTGCCCGCCGCCTTTGCCGACTATGAAGCACGCGGCATGGAGGAGATTGCACAAAAGCGTTATGACGAGGCGCTCGCTATTCTTGAAATCGCTGGCCAGATGGACCCCGACCACGCAGGGGTGGCTGCCGCCATCAACACTGCGCAAAACGGGGAAGCGGTGGACCGTCTGGTGACAAAGGCGGCTTTTGCGCTGGATGAAGGCGAACCGGGCGAGGCAAGCGGCTATCTGCGGCAGGCGTCAACGCTTGACCCGGCGCGCGCCGACGTTCGGCAACTGGCGGCAAGAGCAACAGCGATGGCGCGCCAGCAGGCTTTTGCGTCGCACATGCGCGCCGGGCACACAGCCTTGGCTGCCGAGCGGTTTGATGACGCGCTGGCGGCTTTTGGCCGTGCGCTCAAGCTGGAGCCGGGCAGGGAGGAAGCCGCCAGTGCCGTGGCGGGTGCGGTAAAGCAGAAAAAAGACTATCAATTGGCCGAGTTCAGGAAACGCGGTGCGGAGGCCATGGTGGCGGAAACCTGGGCCGATGCCGCCGGGCTATATAAGCAGGCACTATTGGTTCAGCCCGATGTGGCCTTTGCCAAAATGGGGTTGCAGCAGGCGACATTTTACGGCGAAAAACAAAAACAGATCGCGGCCCTGCTCGCCCGGCCGGAGCGCCTGAGCGACAAGGCTGTAGCAGGCCACGCGGCCTCCATTATCGCAGAGCTTGATGCTGGCCCAGGTACAGATACAGGCACAGATAAAGCTACAGGCCCGCCGGCCGGTCTCGCACGGGCTCGCGACAGTTTGCAGGCTGCCCTGAAAGCGTCGAACACGCTGGTGCCGGTGACGGTAACTTCCGACGGCCGCAGCAGTATTTCCGTTGTCCGGGGCCAAAGCTACAGCCCGTTCAAGCGCAAAACGCTGGAACTGAAGCCCGGCAACTATACCCTGCTGGCGCGGCGCAAGGGATACCGAGACAAACGCATAAGTTTTCAAGTGCCGCTGGATGGCCAGCCGGTAACAGTGACCATAGGTGCCGATGAAAAACTCTGACGATAAACCCGACGCGGGCGGCGCCTTTGTGCCCCGTCGTCTTGCACCTGTGAAAAGCGGCGGCGGGCCGCTGAAGCTCATCGTGCTGGGCGCGCTGGTTGCGTTGATCCTTATGGGTGCGGGCCTGATTTATTTCACGCGAACGGTGACGCTGAACGCAGAACCCGCAGGCAGTCACCTTGTGCACGCCGGTGGGCTGTCTGTGTTGCAGGGCAATAAGCTATACGGCTTCGGTGGGCAGCATGAGATAGAAATATCCGCGCCGGGCTATCGGGAGCAGACGATCAGCCTTCAGCTTGATGAGAACGTACCGCCTACCCTGCGCGTCACACTGGATGAGTTGCCGGGGCAAGTGCGTTTTAAAGTGGCCGGGCCAGAGACGGCGCAGCTTTATATCGGTGACGGCTTTGTGCAGGATATTGTGCAACAAACCGGGCAGGACGTTATTGAATTCGACCGGGGCAGCTATGCCTACCGGATTGAGCATCCGCGGTACCTGCCTGCCACCGGCACGCTTGAGGTTGCGGGCTTTGGACAGGCGCAGACCATTGATGTTGCGCTTGAGCCGAACTGGCGCACCGTGACGCTGACGTCTGAGCCTGCGGGCGCCACGGTTTCGCGCGGTGATGAGGTGCTGGGCACAACACCTTTTGAAATTGACCTGATCCCCGACCTCTATGTGCTGTCGTACCGGCTACCCGGTTATGGTGACGAGAAACAATTGCTGGAGTTTGAACTGGGGCCGGAACTTGTGGCGGATACGGTGTCATTGTCGCCTGCTGGCGGTAGTTTGACTGTTACCAGCACCCCGCCGGGTGCCCGTGTGCTGATCGGCGGGGCCTATGCGGGTATCAGCCCGCTCACACGGCCGGTGGTGGCAGGCAAAGACTATGCTATCCGGGTGGAAAAAGACGGCTATGACGGTTGGGCTGGCAGCCGGAAGGTGAAATCCGGCGGCAAGGTTGCGGTTACTGCCAAGCTGGTGCAGCAGTTTGGCGCTGTCACTTTTACCAGCACGCCAAAATCCACGCTTTATATTGATGGCAAACGTCAGGGCGAGACCCCCGTCAAGGCACGGTTGCCTGCGGGGGATCACAAGGTTGAATTTCGGCTCAAGGGATACCGCACCATTCAGCAGGTTGTGCCGGTCAAGAAGGATGACAAGCGCGAGATTGCAGCCAAGCTGTTGACCGAAAAAGAAGCCCGCCATGCCGAAGCAAAACCGGCATATGTCAACAGCGCAGGCATGACCATGATCCTCGCCAAACCGGGCGCCTTCACCATGGGGGCTCCGCGGGGTGAACCCGGCCAGATGGCCAATGAAGTACAGAAAACCGTTCAGATGCAGCGCTGGTTTTATATCAGCGAAAGTGAGGTCAGTAACCGGCAGTTTGCCGACTTCCTCAAGGAAAACCCCGCTATGGCAGGGAAGGGCGCGGGCAATGCGAACCTGCCGGTGACAGGTATTGGCTGGGATATTGCTGCCGCTTATTGCAACTGGTTGAGCGCGCGCGAGGGCCTGCCACAGGCCTATCGGGTACGGCGCGGGCGTATTGTATTGGATAATGCGTCAATCGGATACCGCCTGCCGACGGAAGCTGAATGGGAATGGGCAGCGCGGGTGGCGGGCCGGCCAGACATGCCGCAGCTTAAATACCCGTGGGGCGGTCGTTCTGTTATCCCGCCGGGTGCGGGCAATTTCGCTGACAAGGACGCGCCGTCTTCACTGCCGAACCGCATTCCGGACTACGCAGACGGTTTCAGCGGTGTGGCGCCGGTGAAGTCGTTCAAACCCAATGCGTTGGGGCTTTATGACCTTGGCGGGAATGTATCGGAATGGGTGCATGACTATTACGGCATTATACCGCCCATGTCAGGCGCGCGCATCACAGACCCGGTTGGGCCGGGTGACGGTATTGACCACGTGGTCAAGGGGTCAAGCTGGCGGTCAGGCAATGAGACGGAACTGAGGTTCTCATACCGGACCTTCAGCGAAGGCGCGGCAGACCATATTGGTTTCAGAACAGGAAGGTGGGTGCACTGATGTTAAGAACACGGACAGGACGACTTTTGCTGTTGCTTATGGGTGCGCTGGCTGCGGGCAGTGGCCTGAAGGCCATGACCGCGCAGGACATCAAGGACGTCAGGGTTTCACAGGAAGTGGAGGCGGATCATTCCGTGCCATTCCCTGTGGATATTTAGGAGTTTGTCATGAACAAGTCTTTGATGAATAAAGCCATTTGGGTGATGGCGCTGATTTTCTCGGCGCTTATCGTGAACTCCGTCTACACATTGATGATTGAACCCCAGGCGGCGCTTGACCTGCAGCAGGCTGCGGAAACAGGACAACCCGCACCGAGAACATGGTCGGTTCTCCTGAAGGATACCGAACAGCAGGTCTGCATTGTTCTTTTTATATGGGCGATGGCGGGCATGGGCAGCAAGGCGCTGCGGACGCGTGCCCAATCAAAACTGTTAGGCATTGAATATATCCCGCGTGAAGAAAATGAAATCATCACACCAGAGAAGGCCGCAACCTATTACCGCTTCCTGAAGTCGCTGGAAGACCCGGCGGAGCGAGACGCGATCCTGCCTCAAATGCTGATTACCAGCCTCAGCCATTTTAACGGCACAAGGGATATCGGCAGTGCAACAAGCGTCGCGCATCAGGTCAGCGACCTGAAGGCCGATCATATGGAAGCTGAGCTGTCCCTTGTCCGGTACGCTGCGTGGGCTATTCCGTCCGTTGGTTTTATTGGCACAGTCAGGGGTATTGGTGCAGCGATGTCGCAGGCGGGGGAAGCCCTGAACGGCAATATCACCGGGGTGACCGAATCGCTTGGTGTTGCCTTCAATTCGACACTGGTGGCCTTGTTCCTGTCGGTTATTCTGATGCTGGCCATGCACGGGTTGCAGATGTATCAGGATGGCCTGATCCAGAAATGCAATGAATATTGCCAGCGCCATCTGCTTTCCCATCTGGGCTTGCAGACCTAGCGCCGGGAACCAAAAAGCGTGGCATCAAAACGGCGAAATCGGCGCAATGTGGCCTTCAACCTGGCGTTTCTGGATGTGATGTCCTGCGGCTTCGGCGCGGCTGTTTTGCTGTTCCTGATCATCAAGCACGGCTTGGCGCAAAACCCGTCGACGGATGCAGAAGTCGCCCGCCTGATGAAAGACATGGCGGACCGGCAGATCGAGATCGCCAGCATTGAAGCCGATATTGAGGCCCTTGAAGACCAGAGCGGCGAAAACGACGCCAAGCTGGCAAGCGTGGCGGGCGCGATTTCAGATGCGGGCGCAGAAGCGGATGCGGTCAAGCTTGCGACGGTCAGCCTGTCCGGCAAGATCGAAGAAGCCAGAAAAGCGTTGTCAGCAGCCGAGGTTGAGGTGGCGCAGCAAGAAAAGGACAGCCGGGTCGCGATCGCAGGGCAATCGTCTCAGCAGTTCCTGACCGGCCTTGCGGTGAAGGGCAGGCGTATCGTGATCATGGTGGACCATTCCGCCAGCATGCTGGACGAAAAAATCCTCAATATCGTACGACGGCGCGCCATGGGCGGGGAAACCGCTAGCAAAGCGCCAAAATGGGTGCGCACCCAGCGCATCGCGCAGTGGCTGGTGAACAAGCTGCCGAAGGGCAGTCAGGTGCGCTTTGTCTCTTTCTCTGAAACCGCAGAGGTGATCCCCGAAGACCGCTGGTTAAGTGCCACCGACCTCAAAGCCGTGACGGATGCCTTGCAGAAAACCACAAGCATGACGCCCAGTGGCGGCACCAACCTTTACCATGCCTTCGATAGCCTGAACCGCCTGACACCCAAGGCGGATGCGGTCTATCTGGTGACGGACGGCTTGCCCACCATGGGGCGCAGTAAGCCCAGGGGCACGACCGTATCCGGCAGCAAGCGTGTGGAACTGTTTAACGAAGCCCGGCGCGCCAGGCAAAGGTTGCGCGCGCGCTTTAATGTCATTCTGCTGCCGATCGAAGGCGATCCGGATGCGGCATATCTTTATTGGCAGTTGGCGGCAGATACTGGCGGCCGCATGCTCAGCCCGTCGGAGAAATGGCCATGAGCAGACGCCACAAAAGGACAACGGTGGAGGTTTTTGGCTTTTCGTTCCTTGATGTCATCTGCTGCGGCTTTGGTGCTGTGTTGCTGCTGCTGATCATCAGCCGCGTCGGCGGTGAGCCGGAGCCGGAGCAAAGCGGCGACGTTATCAGCGAGCTCAGACAGGCTTTCTTCAGTTTGAACCGGGAGCGTGAGGCGAAGGAGCAGCAGCGCCAGCAGCTTGAGGAAGATCTGGGGGCAGGCATGCAGATGCTGGCGCGCAAGCAGGCCGAACTTGACGCTGTGATGAAGTCCCTGCAAACGGCAAGGGATACGCTGGACGTGCTTAGCGTTGCGTCCAATCAGGTTGAAAGCGCGAAGATGTCACTGGATGCGCGGCTTATGCGCATTACGCCCGCAAGCAGGGAAGAGGTGGGCGGCATCCCGGTGGATAGCGACTATATCATCTTTGTTATCGATACATCGGGCTCAATGCAAAACATCTGGGGCCGGGTCCGGGCTGAGGTTGAGAGCATTCTGAACATCCACCCCAAGGTGCGCGGCATCCAGATCATGAATGACAACGGCAAATATATGTTCAGCGAGCGAGCGAGAACATGGATACCTGACAGCAAAACCAACAGGCAGTTGATCCAGCGCCGCATGGTGGGTTGGGCGGCGAATTCCAACAGCAGCCCGGTGGAAGGCATCCAGCAGGCGATCAGTGATTTTTATGATCCGTCCCGCAATATCAGCATCTATGTGTTGGGGGACGAATTTGGGGGCAGTTTCACCGAACCGGTGCTTGAGAGCATCCGCAAAGCCAACCGCAAAGGCGCAGGCGGTGAGAGGAAGGTACGCATTCATGCCATCGGCTTTAACACCAAAGTTGGCCCTTCCAGCGGCAATTTTGCCAAGCTGATGCGGCAGGTGACGCTTGAAAATAACGGCACCTTTCTGGCGCTTGAGTAGGCCACGGCCTTTTTGCCACCTCGCATGTCATGAATATTGGGAATGGGTAGCGGTAAAAGCGGAATGATTTTGCATGAGTGAGAAACCCGTCCTATCATCGTGCCGATTCCGGCACGGGAAGGACGAACATGCGGCCCAAATCCAAACATCTTGAAAGCTTCCGCGAGATTATGCGCACGGGGTCTGTCACCGATGCGGCGCATAACCTGGGGCTGACCCAGTCGGCCGTCAGCCGTCAACTGGCGCAGCTTGAGCATGAACTGGGGCTTGAACTGTTCTACCGCGACAAGGGGCGGCTGACGCCGCTGCCGGAGGCGGTGGAACTGTGCGGCGAAGTGGACCTTGCGCTTTCAAGCTTTGACCGCATTGCCCTGCTGGCCGATGACCTGCGCAATCTCGCCAAAGGCCAGTTGCGCGTTGTTGGCCCGCCGAGCTTTGTGGAAGGTGTGTTGGCGGGCGCGATTGCCAGCTTCCTGAAAGCTTACCCGGATATCAAGTTCACCATCGATTCCCGCAACCATGAAACCATTGTCGAACAGGCGGTGTGCCGCGCGGTGGATTGTGGTTTCCTCAAGCTGCCCATGTCGCACCCCAACCTGACCGTTGAGCATATCGTGAGCGCGGGTACCGTCTGTGTGCTGCAAAAGGGTCACCCGCTTGAAGGCCGTAAGGTGCTGACGCCGAAGGATTTGAAAGACCAGCCGCTTGTTCTTCTTGGCAAGGGCAAAGCGTTCCAGCGCCAGCTTCAGGATGCCTTCCGCGAGGCCCAGGTGTGGATGAATGTGAAGGCGGAAACCCATGCCATTGGCGCATCATGTGCGTTGGCGGCTGAAGGCGTGGGCGTGGCATTTGTCAATGAACTTATGGGCCGTACCTATAAGGGGCTTGGCGTCAGCATTGTGCCGTTCCGACCCAACATTGAGCACCGCTACGCTTTTGTCACGTCATCACAGATCCCGATGTCGCGGGCCGCCGCTGCCTTTCTCGCACACTGCAAGGCGTATTTCCGGCAGCGATAAATCGTCGAAAACCCTTGAAGTTTGGCGTTTTCCCAAGGCTCGGCATCGCGCGGTGCATGACTTTCAGGAATGGGGTTGCGCTATATTTTCATAATATTGAATGATTGTGGCTGCCTCCTCTAGCTTTTCCGAAACCAAGAGAAATGCATGGGTGCCCACCCAATGCGCACCGGTCGAGGGAGGACCATTTGTGATGGAAAACTGTGGAATGAAACGGTCACGTCAAAGCTTGCTGATGCTTGGCACTATTTTGGGCTCAAGCATGATGGCGGTGCCGGTTGCGGCGCAATCGGCTGACACGCCAGACGCCGATGTTGTCGTGTTCGAGGAAGTGTCGGTTGTTGGCTCGCGCATCAAACGCAAGGACGAGGTATCGAACAGCCCGGTGTTTACCCTGTCGGGTGATGACCTGGCGGCCACTGGCCTCGTGTCGCTGGGTGAAATGCTGCAGGAACTGCCGGGGGTTGGTTTCAGCCTGAACTCAAACGGTTCAGGCGGCGTCAGCCACGGCACCAGCAGCATCAACCTGCGCAACCTGGGCGCCAACCGCGCGCTGGTGCTGGTGAACGGTCACCGCTGGGTGGCGGGGTCCGGCACGCGCGGCTTCCGCGACTTTGTCGACATGAACACCATTCCGCAGGCCATTGTGGGCCGGGTTGAGGTGCTCAAGGACGGCGCGACCGCCATTTACGGTGCCGACGCCATCGCCGGTGTGATCAATATCCACACCAAAAAGCTTGAAGGTTTTGAAGTCAACGCCTATGGCGGCACCACCACGCGCGGTGACGGCGAAAGCCTGAGCTTTGACGCCTCATGGGGACAGTCGTTTGACCGTGGTTCGGTGCTTGTGTCGGCCATGTATACCGACCAGAAAGAAATTTATACCGAAGACCGCGAGTTGACGCGCGTGCCGCTGAACAGTTGGTCCACCACCAACCCGAACGGCCGTTTCACCGGCACGCCGCTTGGCGGCACGCTGACCCGAATTGAGGGCACGAACGGCACCTCGCCCGACGATTTCCGCGCCTATGAAGACCCCGCCGACCGCACCAATATCTATGATCACACCTATGTCACCGGGCCGTTGCGGCGCTATTCCATATGGGGGCAAGCTGAGTATCAGGTGTCGGACAATATCCACGCCACGGCCGAGATCCTGTATAACAACCGCCGGTCCGACCAGTTGTTTTCGCCCATCACCACCAGCGTGCGCGGCTCCTATGGCTATGAATTGCTGGCAGACCACCCCTATAACCCGTTTGGTCAGGACTTCCCTTCCAACATGCGGCTTGACCGCCAGTTGAATGAGCTGGGCCAGCGTGTGAACGAACAGAATGTCGAGACATGGCGTTTTGCTGCCGGGCTGGACGGCGAGTTTTCAAACGGCTGGTCGTGGGATGTGTTCTATTCCTACGGCAAGAACGACTCCACCTTCGATTCCTATAATCAGGCCAACCTTGAGCATCTGGCGCTGGGCCTTGGCTCCAACGAGAGATGCGCCGCGGTGTCAGGCTGTGTGCCGATCAACTATTTTGGCCCGCTGACGGCCGAGATGGTCGAGTATCTGCGCTATAATTCACATGATGAGCACGGCACGCGCCAGCATGACGTGACCGCCAACATCACCGGCGACCTGTTTGACATGCCTGCCGGTGTTGTCGGCTTTGCCGCGGGCTTTGAATACCGCCGCGAAAGCGCGTTCGATAACCCGGATTCCTATGTTGGCGCCAGCCCCATTGTGAACAGTTACCGCACCACGTCTTCCGCGCCGCGTGAGGCGTCCAGCGGGTCGTATGATCTGTATGAATTTTATACAGAGCTGAACGTGCCGCTGTTGAAGGACCTGCCACTGGTGCATGACTTGAATGTGGACGCCGCCGTGCGCTATTCGCACTACAGCACATTCGGTGACACCACCAACACCAAGTTCGGCATTGGCTGGCGGCCGGTTGAAGACCTGTTGATCCGTGCAACCTTTGCGGAAGGCTTCCGCGCGCCGTCTATCCTTGAGGCAACCCCGGCGATGCGTGCCACCAACCTTGTGGCAAACGACCCCTGCAGCGGTGGCGGTGCCGGCCTTGTTGGCTGCGCCGGTGTGCCCGCGAGCTATGAGCAGGTGGGCAACGCCGTAACGGCAACTGTCAGCGGCAACCCGGACCTGCAGCCAGAGACATCGCGCAACTACAGTGTCGGCGCGGTGCTGACACCAAAGGCCGTGCCCGGCTTGTCGCTGTCGGTGGACTGGTACCGCATCAAGGTGTCTGACACCATCACCAGCCTTGGGTCGCAGCGTATCCTGAACCTGTGTGCCAACACCGGGGAAAAATGCAGCCTGATCACGCGGGACAGCGCGACGGGCGAGATTATCAACCTGCTTGATGGCCCGGTGAACCTTAACACCACCACGGTTGAAGGCTGGGACATGACCGCGCGGTACCAGCTTGACGGCATAGATATGGGTGATTTCACCTTCCTGGCGGACGCATCCTACCTTGCCAACTATACCGATGAGCTGGTGAACGACGATGGTTCCATCACGGTGCAGGAGCGCGAGGGCACCTCAAACGTATTGCGGGAAAGCATTCCCAAATGGCGCGGCAAGGGCTCGGTCCAGTGGCATAAGGGCCAGTGGTCGGCGACCTATTCCGCACGGTTGATCGGCAGCACCGACGAAGACCCGGATGACCCGCTTGCAGGCGATATCCCGGCTGTCTGGTATCATGATATCTCCGCCACCTACGATCTTGAAAATCAGGATATGTCGGTAACGCTGGGTGTGGAAAATATCTTCGATAAACAGCCGCCTGTGTCGTTTGTGAACACAAACGTGAACTTCGATATCAACACCTATAACGCCCGCGGCACGTTCGCATATCTGCGTTTCACTGCCCGCTTCGGCGGCTAGGGTATCTTCCCGACTGCCCGCCCTGCGACCATCATGCGGGGCGGGCAGCCTTCCCCCGGGGCTGTTGCGCCCCGGCCCCATGGTCAGATCAATCAGGAATGGAAGCCACCAAGTGCCAGAAAGTGTTCAGGAGTTGACGGTGATGCAGGATGTGATGGTGGCCATGCGCGACGGGGTGCGGCTGGCCACCGATGTGTATCTGCCGCGCGCTTTTTCGCAATCGACAGACGGCGGTTGCTGGCCGGTGCTGCTGGAACGCACGCCTTATAACAAACAGGGGCTGAACCGGTCTGAAAAGTCGCAGGAGTTCCCGGACGGCCTGTCGCGTGCTGACATCGCCCGCTGGTTCGCCCGGCGCGGCTATGTGGTAGTGATGCAGGATTGCCGGGGGCGTTATGGCTCGGAAGGCACATTTTCCAAATACCTCAATGAAGCCGAAGACGGCTTTGACACCATGGCCTGGATCACAGCCCAGGGCTGGTGTAACGGCAGGGTCGGCACATTCGGTGTGTCTTATGGCGCGCATACACAAATTTCCGCCGCCTGCCTCAACCCGCCCGGCCTTGCGTGTATGTTCCTGGATTCTGGCGGCTTTGCCAGCGCCTATCACGGCGGCATCCGGCGTGGTGGCGCTTTCGAGCTGAAGCAGGTGACATGGGCTTATAAACACGCGCTTCTGAGCCCCAAAACAAAGGCAGACCCGGCGCGCCGTGAAGCGCTTGAAAGCGTGAACCTCGCTGACTGGTTCCGCGATATGCCTTGGACGCCCGGACATTCGCCCCTAAGTGCTGCACCGGAATATGAGGCCTATCTGTTTGAACAGTGGCAGAACGGTGCGTACGGGCCATATTGGCAACGGCTCGGCTTATCCGCGCAGGAACATTATGGTGACATGCCGGATATTCCGGTGATGATCCTCAACAGTTGGTATGACCCTTATGTCGCCACGTCGGTGACCAATTATCAGGGGCTAACCAAGCACCACAAAAGCCCGACCTTCCTGACCATGGGGCCATGGACCCACGGTCAGCGTTCCTTCTCTTTCTCGGGTGAGGTGGACTTTGGCCCAGACGCGGTGTTTGAGAACCATTTTGGTATGGACTATCTGAGCTACCGGCTGGCGTGGTTTGACCGCTACCTTAAGGGCAAAGCGCAAGACGTGTTTGATGAGGATAAGCCGGTCACGTTGTTTGTGATGGGCGGGGCCGACGGCGACGCAGATGATGCCGGCCGCCTTGTGCATGGTG
>NZ_JBLXGZ010000052.1:0-19394 GCF_048260245.1 Kordiimonas sp.
AGTGCCTATGTGGCAGGATGAGGTGTTGCAAGGGGTTTGCATTTTTACGCGGAATCCATACAGTGTTTGCCTGACGGGGCGGATTGTTCAAAGTAACACGGGCGGGGGGAAGCTCTGTGACGTTAGATGTACCCACTCTTATGGCTGCAACCACGCTGTTGCTTGCGCTTTCTTCGCTTGCCCTCACTGCACATTGGTTAGCCAATCTGGGCGTCAGTGGATTGCGCGGTGTGGCGCTTGGCGCTGTCGCAGGTGCGCTTGGCAGCTACGCGTTGATCCCGGTAAACGGTGGCCTGAACAGTTTTAGCTTATTGGCAGGCGATCTACTGGTTATAGGCGCACACCTGATTATATGGCTTTCCATTGCAGCTTTCTGGGGCGTGCGTACACGTGTGTCCACTGGCTGGGGCGGCATGATGTTCGGTGTCGCAGTTCTCTTGTTTGCATACCAGACAATTGTGGGTGACAACGGGGCCGTTCGGGGTGCGCTTCTGTCTGGTTTTGTGGCGATATTTTCCCTGACGGCCTGTTTGTCGCTTGTAAAAGCCCTGGGTGGGAGACGCTCATTATACCGTGGTATTATAAAGCGAACCTCGCTGGGAGGGGCTATTGCTGCGGCGTTATTTCTGGCGCACACAGTCTTCTATGCCTACCGCGCATATGCTTGGCAACAACTGCCTGCGAGTGTCAGCCATTATAGCGAACAGGGCCTGGCGATCTGGACGCAGGTAGAGGCGATGGTCTTTGTTTTGATGCTTGCACTTACTGTGATCATCATGACCGCGGAAAGGTCGCAGCATGCTTTAAAGATACAGGCGATGATGGATCCGCTGACGCAGGCACTCAGCCGCCGCGCCTTCATGACGGTTATCAAGACTGTGGTGGCGCGGTCGAAACGCCAGTCTGAACCGGTTTCCCTGATCATGATTGATATTGACCGCTTCAAGCGCATTAACGTGTTGCATGGTCGACTGGTGGGTGACGCGGTGTTGCGGCAGTTCGGCGAGCGGGTGATGTCCGGCCGGCGTGCCCAGGATGTACTCTGTCGCTTTGGCGGCGAAGAGTTTGTGCTGTTGCTGCCGGGTACGGACGAAGACGGCGCTGTTCACGTGGCTCGTCTGCTGCGCGCCGGGGTCTGCGATCAACCTTTTCATATCGGTGGTAAAGATGTCTCGCTCTCGCTCAGCGTGGGGGTCATGACGGCCAGGGGGGATGATCTGGTCTCCGACGGTATGCTTGATGCAGCCTATAAAGCACTTAAACAGGCCCAGAAGGAAGGGGCGGGACAGATAAAGCTCGCTGGCACGATGCCGTCAGCGCTAACGGCCAGACAGGCAGACTGAACAAAAGCGGTATTCTTTTTATCGTGACCAGTGTGTGCAGAGGGAAAAGAGGGGCGTGCGCGTACCATGTCCAAAGCAATTATCTTGTGAGCGAGCCCCTTTATGAAAAGCCGAACTGTACCGAACCTGTTAAAATTCACCCTGATAGCAGTAGGCGTTGGTATAGGCCTCTGGTTTTACGTCAGCGATGAAGACAGTGATGAAGGCACCGCCAGCACGTATACTGTCAAGACTGCCGACCTTGGCACTATACAGCGCAGTGTGTCTGCCAGTGGGTCTGTACGACCGCTTATCACCGTAGACATCGGTTCCCAGCTCTCCGGTCAGGTCGCTGAAATGCTGGCCGATTACAATGATGAGGTCGCGGAAGGGCAGTTGCTCGCACGCATCGATCCGCAAACGTTTGCGACTAGAGTGAAGCAAACGGAAGCCGAACTGGCGGTGGCGCGAGCGTCGGTGACAGTACAGCAGGCAGCGATTACGCGGGCAAAAGCTCAACTCAGGGAAGCGGAACGTACGCTGGCGCGCCAGAAAGACCTGGAAAAGAGCGGTAATGTCTCCATCAGCGCGCTGGACACAGCTGAAACAGCCTATACGACTGCACAGGCAGATGTCATAAGTGCAGAAGCGCAACTGGATACTGCAAAGGCAACAGTCGCGCAGCGCGAAGCCGCGCGTGATCAGGCCAAGATTGATCTGGACCGCACGGAAATACGCTCACCCATCAATGGTACGGTTATCTCACGCAGTGTGGATGTCGGACAGACGGTGGCCGCCAGCTTGCAGGCTCCGACCCTGTTTCAATTGGCGCAGGATCTTTCGGAAATTCAGGTTGAGGCGAATGTCGACGAAGCCGATATCGGTACGGTCCAATCAGGTAACAGGGTATCCTTCAGTGTGGATGCCTTTCCTGACCGTGTTTTCGGCGGCGTGGTCAAGCAGGTACGCCTCGCCCCGCTCGAGGAATCCAACGTGGTAACCTATACCGTTGTGATAACCGCGAGCAATTCTGACCGCGCCTTGCTGCCCGGCATGACCGCCAATGTAGAAATTTTTACCGGTGAGAAAAACAATGTGGTGAGAGTGGCCAATGAGGCGCTGCGCTATCGCCCATCAAACCCACCTGAAACAACCGGTGCCATCGCTGCCGAGCGGCCCGGCGCGGGCGGGGGCCAGCTTGTCGGGCGGTTGGTGTCTGATCTTGGACTAAGCGACATGCAGGCAGCGCAGGTGCGCACCGGGTTGGACAAATTGCGCCAGCAAGCGACGGCAGGTCGTAGCGGTGGCATGACGATAGGGGGCGTGCCTAACAATGGTACCAATGACAGGCTGCAAATGCGCCAGCGTATGGAAGCGGCTCTCGACAAGGTGTTGAAAGACATCCTGACGGATGAGCAATGGTCATCCTACGAGGCCGGGAAAACTGCCCGCGCTGCGGTGCGTCGGGCGCAGCTATGGTTGCTGCGGTCGGACGGACAGCTTGAACAGGCTGATGTGCTATTGGGGCTGTCTGACGATGAGAATACCGAAGTGGTCCGCGGGCTTGAAGCCGGCGCGGCAGTTGTTGTCCGTGAAGAAAGGCGTTGAGGATGAATGTTTCTACGCCAGTCATCGAAACCCGGCGGCTGTATCGCCACTATTACCAGGGCAATCAGGTGGTGAAAGCGCTGGATGGCGTTGACGTCACCATTATGCCAGGTGAGTTCGTAGCCGTCATGGGGCCGTCGGGTTCCGGTAAGTCAACGTTTATGAATATCTGCGGTGCGCTTGACCAGCCCACGGGCGGTACGGTTCAGGTTGCCGGGCGGGGTCTTGCCACACTGTCGCGGGATGAGTTGGCAGGTCTCAGGAATGAGGTCATCGGCTTTGTCTTCCAGCAATTCAACCTGTTGCCGCGCACCAGTGCGCTACAAAACGTAATGCTGCCCCTTCGCTATGCCGGTATTGGCGGGCAAGAAGCGGTCGAGCGATGTAAACAGGCGCTTGCGCAGGTGGATCTTGCTTCGCGCACGGATCACCACCCCAACGAACTTTCAGGCGGGCAGCAGCAACGGGTAGCGATTGCGCGGGCGTTGGTGACAAACCCTCAGCTGATTTTTGCCGACGAACCGACGGGGGCACTGGATAGCGCCACTTCCGTCGAGGTGCTAAAATTGTTCCAGCAACTTAACGCGGACGGCATGACCATTGTGATGGTGACGCATGACGCCGATGTCGCGGCCTATGCCGGGCGTACATTACATTTTATGGATGGTCATATTGCGCGCGACACACTGGCAGAGCGGCGGGCCGCATCATGACCCTTTATGCGACCTTCATTGTTGCGCTTGAGGCCTTGCGGCTCAACGCGCTACGTACATCCCTTGCCATGCTGGGTATCATCATCGGCGTTGCCGCGGTGATTACCATGGCGTCCATATCCACCGGGGCGTCAAAGCGTGTCGAGGAGCATATCTCAAGCCTTGGCACCAATCTGCTGATCGCGCGCCCGGGCTCGAACCGAATGGGCGGCAGGCGGGGCGGTGCTGGCACCAGCGAAAGTTTTAGTGAGAAGGACGTGGCGGCCATTAAGGCCGCAGTATATGACGTGGCGGCCATATCGGGCGTGGTGAACGCGTCTGGTGCCATTGTGTTTGGCAACAACAACTGGCAAACCGGTGTCCAGGGCGTGCATGCTGATTTTCATATCGCGCGGGCCTGGGATGTGGCCAGCGGGTCTGCACTGACCGATGAAGATATCCGCCGTAAATCGAAAGTGGCGGTGATCGGCCAGACGGTTGCACAAGAGCTTTTTGGTGGCCAATCACCGCTTGGTGAGCGTATTCGCATCAAGAACATTCCTTTTGAAGTTATTGGTGTGCTGGCAGACAAGGGCCAGTCTGGCATGGGGCGCGATCAGGACGACACCATCCTTGTGCCTATCTCAACCGCGCGTACCCGCCTGGTCGGACGGGATGGCTCGGTCGCGGAACCGGTTGAGATGATGTTTATTTCCGTGCGAGACGGCGCAGACATGGCGAAGGTTCAAGAGGAGATAGAGAACCTGCTGATGGAGCGACGAAACATCCGGCCGGGGGCGCAAGCCAACTTTGATGTGCGCAATATGTCGGAATTTATTGAAGCCCGCACCGCGACCCAGAACACCATGGGTATGCTGCTGGCGACATCGGCCGCAATTTCCCTGGTGGTGGGCGGTATCGGGATCATGAACATCATGCTGGTGTCAGTGACAGAGCGCACGCGTGAAATTGGCCTGCGTATGGCAGTGGGAGCCCGGGGCCGTGACATTTTGGTGCAGTTTCTTGTTGAGGCCGTGACGCTTTGCCTGGTGGGCGGTATGATCGGCCTTGCTGTCGGGGCCGGGTGTTCCGGGCTCGTGGCATATTATGCGGGTTGGCCGGTGCTGATGGACCCTGTGTATGTGGTTCTTGCCATGGCGGGATCTGCAGCCGTTGGCTTGTTTTTCGGCTTTTACCCGGCACGGCGGGCATCCATGCTTAATCCCATCGATGCACTCAGGTACGAATAATGAAAAAGGCGCACCATGCGGATGCGCCTTTCCGGCAGGGTATGATGTCAGGCGCTAGAGCTTTTCAACCATCAAGCTGCCGATGGAATAGCCAGCCCCGAAGGAGCAGATGATGCCCTTGTCTCCAGCCTTCAGGTCGCCCCTGTGTTTGTGGAAAGCAACAACGGAGCCCGCGCCTGCTGTGTTGCCGTATTCGTCCAGAACGGTCGGTGCTTCGTTTGGCTCCGGCTCGCGCCCAAGAAGCTTCTTGGCGGCATACATATTCATGTTGATATTGGCCTGATGCAGCCACATGCGGCTGAGGTCGCCAACCTTGAGGTTGTCGCCTTCAAGCTGGCTTGAGATGAATTCAGTCACCAGTGGCAGCAGTTCCTTGAAGACCTTGCGACCTTCCTGCATGAAGAACATGTCTTCGCGCAGCATGCTGTCGTCATCAAGCCGGGTCATCGGCCCGTAGTGTGAGCGGATGTTGCTGGAGAATTGGGTGCTGGCCTTGGTACCTGTCACTTTCCACTGGTCCTTGCCTCGTGCCAAGTCTGCACGTTCCAGTACCACAGCGGTTGCAATGTCGCCAAAGATGAAGTGGCTGTCACGGTCACGGAAGTTGACCATGGTGGAGAAAATCTCCGGGTTAACCATAAGGATACGGTCGGCGGTGCCAGCCTTGATAGCATTCACGCCTGCGATCAGGCCGTATGTTGCGCTTGAGCAGCCCATCACCATATCAAGGGCCGACCCGCTTGTGCCAAGGTGGTGCTGAACCTCGATTCCGATAGCCGGGAAATAGCGTTGTAGCGCGGCGGCGGAGCAGATGATTTGGTCGATATCTTCTGCCTGCAGTTCGGCTTGCGCCAACGCCTCTTTTGCGGCTTCGATTGCCATGTGTGCCTGAAAACAGGCATGTTCCTGATCACCGTGTCCGCCTTCAGGCATTTTGGACATCATGCGATCAAGGTCCATCACACCTTCAACATCCACCATGTGGCGTGCCTTGATGCCAGAGGCTTTTTCTATGAACTCTGCGCTGGAATGTTGCTTGGCTGGTACAACGCCGGCATCGATATCGGCCTTGTGGTGGGCATTATACTGGTCAACATATTCGTTGAAGGTTTTTACGAGTTCCTCATTGGTGATCCTGTGAGGCGGTACATAAAGACCCGTACCAGAAATGACTACATCAACCATGCCAAACTATTCCTTAATATCTGAACTGACAGTCAGCCCAAATATGACCGGGCTGTTACAAGGGCGCTCAGATATACTGCCTTTTTTCCCATCCGCCAACCAAACATTCACGGAATATCAGCTATGCAAAAAATGGCTTAGTTTTCTGTAGGATGGCACAAATCGCTGTGCTACCTCTCAGAATATGTCGATTTGGGGAAAAATTATTGGTGGTACGGCCGGGCTCGCCATTGGTGGGCCTATTGGTGCTCTCATTGGCCTGGCGGCTGGGGCGGCGGTTGATGCTGGCGTGGAAGCGAACCAAAGGCCAAGCGACGCTACTCGCCATGTTACCTTTACCATTGGGGTTATTGCGCTTGCCGCAAAGATGGCCAAGGCGGATGGCCGGGTCACACGCGAGGAGGTTGAGGCCTTCAAGCAGGTATTTCGGGTGCCGCCGGAGGAAATGCACAATGTGGGCCGCGTGTTTGACATGGCGCGCCAACATACGGCGGGCTTTGACGCTTATGCACGGCAGATCGCCGATCTTATCGGTAGCAATCGTGCAGTTCTCAATGACCTTCTCGAAGCATTGTTTTTCATCGCGCAGGCAGACGGTGAAGTCCACCCCAATGAACTGAATTATATCCGCGCGGTGGCACAGATATTTGGCTACAGCAAGGATGAGATAGCCGAGCTTGTACACAGGCATGTGGGCGCGGACCCAAGCTGTCCTTATGGTGTATTAGGGGTTAAGCCTTCGGTCAGTGATGCTGAGCTTAAATCTCATTACCGCAAACTGGTGCGCGAAACCCACCCCGACCGTCTAATCGCCGAAGGGGTGCCAAATGACTTTATCGCCGTGGCGACGCGTCGTGTGGCGGAAATTAACGTAGCCTATGACCAGATCATGAGCGAGCGCGGAAAGAAGTGACGCGATGAAGCCTCTTGATATCCTTCTTGTCCTGCTTGTTACTGTTGCCTGGGGCATGAATTTTGTCGCTACGAAATGGACGATGGATGGTTTTTCGCCACTGTTGTCAAACGCGCTACGCTTTTCGTCGGTGGTTATTTTATTGGCGCCATTTCTGCGAATTGTCCGCGGCCGGATGGTTGACCTTGCCATTGCGGCAGTGTTGCTTGGTGTGGTGCATTTTGGCGCTTTGTTCTGGGCGGTTAAGCTGTCCGGCGGTATTGGTTCTGTAGCTATTGCATCACAGCTAAGTGTACCGTTCTCAACGCTTCTCGCCGTGTTCTTTCTTGGTGAAACCATTGGTTGGAAACGGGCGATGGGTATCGCGCTTAGTTTTGCCGGGGTTTTGGCACTTGGCTTTGATCCTATTGTTTTCACCTATTGGCAGGGTCTGTTGGTGATGACCTTCGCAGCTCTTGTGTTTTCAATTTCCGCTATCCTTATGCGCCGCCTGCGGGACGTTCGTGCTGTGACCACACAGGCGTGGGTTGGGCTTGCCGGTGTTGTCGGCTCGCTCGCGCTTTCCTTTGTCTTTGAACACGGGCAGGTGGAGATGATCAGGACAGCGCCGACCAGCGCATGGATGGCTGTGCTATATAGTGGTATTGCTTCCTCAATTATTGGTCATGGGGGTGCGAATTACCTATTGCGGAAGTATGAGGTCTCCGTGGTCTCGCCATATTTTTTACTAACGCCCGTAGTGGGGGTTTTGTCTGGTGTCGTGCTGTTGGAAGAAGAGTTTACATGGCGCATGGCTGTAGGCGCGGCCCTCACTCTCGTTGGTGTACTGGTGGTGACGCTGAGAAACAATGCGAGGTCGCCCCGTCTCGCGGAGGTCGCCGAGGACCGGGCGGCAGTTTGATATATGCTCGATATTGCCTCATACCCGTCACCCAACTGGAATGAACGTCCAGCCGGTGCCGTCATTGATACCGTTGTTTTGCACTACACTGGCATGCGGTCTGGCCGTGACGCATTGACCCGCCTGTGTGATGCGACGGCGGAGGTTTCCGCGCATTATCTGCTTGAGGAAGATGGCCGTGTTTTCAGGTTGGTTGATGAACGGAAGCGTGCGTGGCATGCCGGCGTTTCGCACTGGCGCGGCAGAGATAACCTTAATCACACGTCAATCGGGATTGAACTGGTTAATCCGGGGCATGAGTTTGGCTACCGACCGTTCCCGAAGGCACAAATCACTAGCCTGTTATCGCTTCTTGAAGGTATCGCTCAACGTCACCATATCCAGCAAAATGGGTTTGTCGGCCACAGCGACATCGCGCCAAGCCGCAAACAAGACCCGGGGGAACTCTTTCCTTGGGCCCAGCTTGCGGAGAAGGGCTTTGGCATTTGGTCAGGCAGGGACGGGACCAGCACTTCCGTCATCGTGCGCCGTGGTCAAAAAAATGACAATGTCGTCAAGTTTAACGAACAATTATCTATGATTGGGTATCATATAGATGACATCCAACATTTTGATATTGCGACGGAATATGCAGTGCGTGCTTTTCAGGCTCATTGGCGGCCGACGGCGGTAACAGGCCTGATTGATATTGGTACAGCCCGTATTCTTGAAGATATCGCCAACCAGCGAGGTTAACAGGGGAATAAAGATGAAAAAACTGCTTCTCTCTACCGTGATGGGTATGATGGCAAGCCCCGCTTTTGCCCAAAGCCCGACAGTCAGCAATGACCACAAACCCAACCAGCAGACAATGGCGTGCCTTCAGGCGCCCACACGTGACTGCGCCTTGTCCTCGGCGCTGCAAACTGTGATTGCTGAGGAACTGGGTGTGGAGCGCGCAAAGGTCCTTGTGGGCGTCGCGACATCAATGATCGAAACTGGTCAGCGTGAACAGGCGGTTGAGACTTTGATGTTGGCACTTGATGAGGCGCGGACGGTCAAAATCACATTCGTTACGCAGGAAAAAATAAAGGAAATTGCCCCGCTGCTTGCACGGGCGGGTGATGTCTCCGGAGCGTTGGTCGTTGCGGATGAAATCGAGAACCATGGAATAAAGGATGGCGTTCTTGCGGAAATTGCAGCAGAGGCGATTGGCAATGGCGCATTGGCGGATGCGCGGGTGGCGCTTGGCAAAATGCGCAACCGTAGTCGCGCTTTCTGGCGTGAGCTCACACTGTTGGCTCGCGCGCCCGACAAAGCTCTGACGACTGTTAAGTTGGACGATATTGAAGCTGACGTGCGCGCGCTGGGCCGCACCGAGCAAGTTTATCGCGGTCTGATCCAGCTTGCGATTATCGCTGACCGTAAAGGCAATGCAGTCGCACGTGACACCTACATTGCTGAGGCTGATGAGCTTTTCTCCGGTGTGGTGGGTATAGCTGCACGCGCGGATGCTACCGCCCAACGGGCAAGTGCCATGCACGATGCCAGCCTTGAGGCGGCGTTGGTTCGTGCCAGTTATGACCTTGCAGCTTTGCATGGGGATAGGGTGCGCGATGGCGATACCCTGCAGGATATTGCCCGTAAGCTGGGCCCGGTGGAAGCGGCGTTAGGTGACCTGGGTCGTGCCTTTGCCCGTATCGAACAGTTTAAAACGGTAGAGGCGAAGGCGGCTTATGTTGCATCGCTGCAACCGCGCGAGGCCAGTGAGGAAATGGTTTCAAAGATGAGTGAAGTCTTGGGCCAGATCAGTGACGTGGACGGCGCTTACGAGCGGGACATAATTCGACTGAAGCTGTTGGACGGTGCGCTTAAAAACGGCAGTATCGATCTGGCGAGCAATATCGTGCGCTCAATGGAGGACGACGATAATCAGGCGTTGGCGCTGGCAAGAATGGCTCCTCTACTAAATTAGCTCCAATAGAGGATGAGATATCTCATCAAGATTGTATGAAAGAGCCGGAGGTGTCTCCGGCTCTTTTTTCTGCGCGGCTGTACTGTGGTCATTTCTTCCCCAGGGACTGCCCGACGGCGTTTTCCGCCGCCGCAGTGGCGCGGCCTTCTCCCGGTGCTGTAACCGGGCGCCGCCGGGTAAGCCAAAGGAACGCCGCTGGTGCGTAATAAAAACTCACAATCATGGACAGGAATGCACCGCCCGCAATCGCCACAGCAAAGGGCGGCCAGAACTGCCCGCCAGCGAGGATGAGCGGCGTAAAACCGCCCACGGTTGTGATGGTGGTAGATAGAATATGCCTGCCGGTGCTCATGACACCGCGGACAACGGCGTCCGGGTCGCCTGCGCGTGCATCCGGCATTCCCCGAAGCTCGGACAGGATCACGATAGCGGCGTTGATCGCCAGCCCCACAAGGCCCATCAAGCCGAAGATAACAACAAAACTAAGCGGATAGCCAAAGAACCAAAGCGAAAAGAGGCCAAGTCCTGCCGCCTGCACCGCAGCTGCAAAAGTCACGAAAGCCATGCGGAAGCTGTTGAATGTCAACACGATAGCAAGCAGCATCAGCACCAGCAAAAGACCTACGGTGCCAAAAAGCTGCCCAACCGCCTCGTTGCGTTCTTCGCTTTCGCCGCCGAATTCGACCCTATAGCCGGGCGGGATTTGAAGGTCGGTTTTCTCCAGTTCGCGCAACATGGCCTGAAATGCGACTTCCGGCAGAACATCGAACTCTAGATAAGCCATCACCTTGTTCATGCGTACGCTGTTATAATGTTCGATAGTGCCTACTTTGGTCGACAGCTTCACATCAGCTACCGCCGAGACCGGTACATCGGCGAACGAGCGATCTTCTTCCAGCCGTGTGTTGGTACCAATCAAGCTCATGTTCGCGATGGAATTGAGGTCCTGCCAGTTGGCGCGGTCAGCAATCAGCCTGACAGGAACCTGCTGTGTTTCCTCGATCAGATAAGTGGCAGTTATGCCCGTGGTAAGCGCCTGAAGCTGGCTTTCAACCTGACTGAGCGTCAAGCCCGTCACAGACACATCATCCTCCCGTGCTTCAACTGTGACCATCGGGCGGCCAGCTTTGAGGCTGGTGCGGGTTATGGTGACATTCGGTAAACGGCTGAGGACAGAGCGTATGTCATCACCAATACGCTCAAGTGTCGCGAGGTTTGGGCCCAGCACGCGCACTTCAATAGGGGCGCTGATCGGTGGGCCTGTGCCAAATTCGCGCACCAGCACGATGGCCTCAGGCAGCATTTCGGTCAGTTCGTTCTGCAGGCGCGGGACCATTTCGGCAATCTCTTCGAAATGGTTAACTGTCACCACAGCGACTGCCGCACTGACAAGCCCATCTGTTTTGGCGACCATGGCATAATAGAACTTGGCCGGGCGTGTCCCGATAAACCAGTGGGCGCTTTGCACCTTTTCTTCTTTCCCAAGGCGCTGGTGCACAGCTTCCACCGCGCCACGGGTTTCCTCGATCGCGGTCTGGCCGGGCATGTAAATTTCAACGCGGAACTGGTTACGGTCACTTGTGGGGAAAAACTGTTCTGTCAGTTGGCCTGCAAGTACAAAACCGAGAATGGGAATAGCCGTTGCCACAATCATGGACCGTACGGGATAGCGCACAGACCATTCTAGGCTGCGCTTGAATGGGCTGGACAGCCATTTTGCATCTGCGCCGTCACGCCACCAGACGCGCTTTATGGGGGTGCTGGGATTTGCTCCCGGTACGCGGCCTTCGACCACACGACCGGCAACGGCAGAGATTATGGTAAAAGCGATGACATAGGACGCGATAAGCGACGCAATAACGGCAGCCGGTACACCCAGCAGGAAGTCACCCGCGTTGCCCGGCATGAGCACCAGCGGCATGAACGCGATGATGGTCGTGAGGGTTGAGCCCATAAGCGGAAGCCACAGCTTGCGTACGGTTTTGGCAACAGCGACCGAACGGCGTTCGCCCTGCAAGCGCAAGTGTTGGATCTCATCCGTGATCACGATGGCGTTGTCGACCATAATGCCAAGCGCCACGATAAGGCCGGTGACGAGAACCTGCTGGATGCGCAGCCCCATCATGTGGGTCATGGCAAGGGCTGCAAGAATGGTAAGTGGCAGGATCGATGCCGATACGAGCGACGCGCGCCAGCCTAAAGATATAAGCAACACAACCAGCACCACCAAGGCACCTTCAGCCAGATTGCCCATCAAGCCATGCAGGCGTTCGTCGGCATAATCGCGCTGGTCGAAGATACGCTCCAGATGCACAGAGGAGGGCAACGTGGCACGCATGTCTTCCATCATGGCCCCAAGCTGGTCGGACCAAGCGTCGATACGGCTGTCTTCAAACATGCGGGCGGCGATGGCAACGCCGTAGTGACCATCGAGGTATGCCAGATGGCTGGGCGGGTTCTCGAACCCGCGTTCAACGTTGGCAACGTCGCCGAGCCTCAGGCTTGCGCCGTTTTCGTCAAGCCCCAGCGGGATACGACGGATGCGTGCGAGGCTGTCAAGCGCACCGGCGACCTGCACGACCATGCGGTTATTGCTGTCCGATACGACACCTGCTGCACCCCGCGCGTCCGAGCCCCGGATGCGCGCGGCGACGTCGGCCATGGTCAGGCCGTAAGCGGCCAGTTCCGCGTCATCAATCGTGATGCGGATCTCTTCTTCCGGCAAGCCAATCACATCGACAAAGTCTGTGCCGCCAAGGTTGCGGATCTTGCTTTCAATCTCACGCGCGTGACGGCCGAGGATTGCATAGTTGATTGGGCTGTCCGCATGCCATGTCAGCGAGAAAATAGCGGAATGTGCATAGATGCGGGTGTCTGAAAAATCAGGCGCTGTGGAGCCCGCAGGCAGGTCGGTCACTTCAGAGACCTTGTCGCGCAGACGGGCTGTGATGGGCTTGGCGTTGTCCACCCGGTCTTCAAGCTCGATAGTGATCAGCGATACGCCAGGGTTCGAGACGCTGCGCACCGTCTTGACCTCTGGTACCTCGCGGATCTTGCGCTCCAACTTCTCGGTGATCTCGGCTTCGACCCGTTCCGCATCCGCGCCCGGATACAGTGTTGTGACCTGCACAATACGGCTTTCCATGTGCGGGTCTTCAAGTTTGGGCATGCTGATGAAGCTGTTGAAACCGGCAATGACGATGAGCAGCAGGATAAGCCACACCACACGTGGGTGATTGTAAAGGGAGCCTTGCATGATGACTCCTCTAGCTGCGCGCGGCGGGATCGGAAGCCAGCACGGTCACGCGCTGGCCGGGGGCGAGGCGTTCAACGCCGTCGGAGATTATCCTGTCGCCCGCCGAGATGGTGCCGCTGACAAATACCCGGTTGGTGTCAGTATAGAGCACCTGCACATTTTCAAATCGTACCTCTGGGCCGTCTTTGCCTTCTACCACTTTATACACCCGCCAAAGCCCGCGTACATCTGAAGACAGTGCGCGAATGGGCAGCCATGCCCCGCTGGTTTCCTGCCAGTCGTTTACCACTGCTGTGATCAGTTCGCCGCGGTCGGCGCTGTCTTTAGGCAGGTCGAAGGTCACCATCATCGTGCGGGTCTGGCCTTCAATTGTGGGTACAATGGAACGAATGGTGGCGCCGTCGATCTGTTTTCGCCGGCCGCCCCGAAGTTCAACGGGGGCACCGCCCCGCGCGGCAAATGCGTATTCGGGCGGCATGCCGATGTGGGCTTCCATGCGGGTGTTTTCAGACAACTCCAGCAGCTTTGTGCCTGCTCCGACGACGGCGCCTTCATCCAGATGGCGCGCCGTAATCGTGCCGGGGAACGGTGCCTTGATTTTCGATTTTGCGATGTCGACATCAAGCGCAGCGACCGTAGCATCAAGGCGTTTCGCGCGCGCGCGCAGGCTGATGGCATTTGCTTCCGCTTCATCCAGGTGTTGCGCTGAGGCGTGCCCCTTGTTGAAGGTTTCTTTTGCGCGCGCAAAAGTTCGCTCGGCAAGGTCAAGGGAGGCGCTTACCTCGTCTTTTTCGGCCAACAACTGCGCGCGCTGTGCGTTCAGTCTTGCGGTATCAAGCTCAGCCAGGATGTCGCCTGCCTGAACAGATGAGCCCAAGTCCACCGTAATGTTTGCAATGGTGCCGCCCAGTTCAAAAGCCATGCTGGACATGCGGCCCGGCACGGCACGGCCAGTGAAGGTGCGCCGGGCATGATATCCGTTCTCAATCGTCACTTCGGTTGTCCGAACCGGGAGGGCGCGGCTGAGGCCACTGTCGGGAACTGTTTGCGCTGGCAGGCGAGCCGCCAGCACGGCAACAAAGACGCCAGCAAGGGCAACTATGCTCACCTGTCTTATCAGTTTCGCTTTTTGAACCATTATTTTTCCTACTGTCGCAACCTGGGGCCGATCAGTTTTCCTGATCATATTTGTCCACATTCAGGCCGCTTATATATTAAACTAGACTTGATAGTCCAGAAATTAATGCAGCAAGATTCCGTAGGGTAAAATATACTTGAAAGACTTTATGGCACTTGCATGTAGGGCTGTGTGTTTGTTATTTGTAGACCCGCTAGTCTAAAAAATAACAAATTATCCAGCCGTTGGATTTGCAGTATAATCTTAAAGAGAGTATGGAAAGCGCCAGAAAATGCTTCTGCGTAATAGAAAGGGTAAACCGTGACAGAAACCGCTGCCGTAATGTCGAATGGCGATCAGGCTGACGATAGCCGCCCGACACGGGGCCGCCCGAGGGATAGTGAAAAAAATTCCGCTATTATTGACGCTGCGTCCGTATTGTTTCTGGAAAACGGTTTTGACGGGACCAGTATGGACGAGGTGGCGAGGCGCGCGGGCGTGTCCAAGCAGACAGTCTACAGCCACTTTTCCAGCAAAGAACAGCTTTTCGCGGATGCCATTCACATTACCATTGCCAAATATTTTCCTGATGCCGCATTGCAGACAGTGGAGGTTCACACGCTCGAATCAGACCTGCACGCTGTGGCACAGACTTTTGCACGCCTGCTTTTGAGTGACGATGCCATTGCGATGCACCGTGTTCTGGTGGCCGCGGCCGGCAAGGGGCCGGAGCTTGCACAGATGTTCTGGCAGGCGGGGCCGCAGGAAATGAATGAAAAGCTGGAAGAATTTATCGGCACATGGGCCGAGAAGGGCGAGTTAAGGATCGACAGCCTGGAGAAAGCCAGCGCCCAACTTATTACTCTGCTAAAGGGGAAGCTGCATTTCATGCGCGAAATCGGCATGATTGGCACTGTGTCTGAGGAAGAGATCAAGGAACAGGCTGCGGAGGCTGTTGAGTGTTTCCTCAAGCTTTATAAAGCGTAAGCACGCTTTATCAGATGCAAAAAAAGCCGCCTCACCGGGCGGCTTTTTTCTTGGGCTTGGACAGGGTGTTCTAGGTATCGGTACCGTCGCGCGATTCCATGCCATCGCCCTTGAGGGTCTCATTGGAATAGCGCGCGTTTTCCTTGTCGCCCTTCAGGTTGTTCGGCAGTGTTTCTGCCTGTGTTTCGGTCGCCGGGCCGAGCGTTGTATCAAAGATGATCTCATCGCCCTTGCTTTCAAAAATGCTGCAAGCGGAAAGGGACATCAGGGCGGCAATCACGAACGGTTTTTTCATTTTATTCCTCGGGGACAGATATTGGTACGCTGCGTGGCCGGACTGTGCCCCATTTTGACCTGCGTTTCAACAGCCTTGACGCGGCGCGTCAGTCATGACCATAACAGCGCGGCAGATGGCTGGATGGCCGCCGCCACACGACGCTTCGGTGATCGCGTGGGGGAGGAAAGTCCGGGCTCCACGGAAACACGGTGCCGGTTAACGACCGGCGAGGGCGACCTCAGGGAAAGTGCCACAGAAAGCAAACCGCCATGCGTGCATGGTAAGGATGAAAGGGTGCGGTAAGAGCGCACCGCGTCCCTGGTAACAGGGATGGCAAGGTAAACCCCACCGGGAGCAAAACCAAATGGACGGTTGCCTTTGATGGCAAGGCGGGTTTCTGCGCCTCCGTCGTGGTAGGTTGCTTGAGCCCAGTGGCAACACTGGGCCTAGAGGAATGGTCATCCCCTGCTTGCAGGGACAGAACCCGGCTTACAGGCCATCTGCCTTTATATCTTCACGCTCGCTCTTCCAATCCTGAAATCATGCGCTAATGTTCCCGTAAGTCAGAAAAAGGGGACAGCGTATGACTTTCACAAAATTTTTCTCGCGCAGCCTGATGGCGGGCGCGGCACTGGCGGCCCTGAGCTATGGGGCACAGGCTGATTTCAGCGAGGCGACCAAAGACCTAGAGTTCAAGGACGGCCTTGTGGACACTTATGTGGACCACGCTAAGGCTCGGGTGCTGCTGGCGCTCGACAAGCCGGATGAGAACGGTGTCGCGGGGCGTTATATCTATGCGGCCTACCTTACGGGTGGCCTTGGTTCGAACCCTGTGGGGCTTGACCGCAGCGTACCTGCAGGGGGGGAGATCATCTCCTTTCGTCGCATGGGCAGCAAGATTGTCGCCGTGGTCGAGAATCATAATTTCCGTGCCACGGCAGACAATGCCGCTGAACGACGCGCAGTTGAGACAAGCTTCGCACAGTCGATTATCTGGTCCGGCGATATCATGGAAGAAGACGCAGAAACCGGCCGCCTGCTGGTTGACTTCTCCTCCTTCCTGACCCGAGATGCAGTGGGCGTCGGTGCGCGGCTCAAGGCGCGCGGCGAAGGCAACTTTGCCATCGCAAAAGACCGTTCGCTGGTAGATACCAAAGCCGCGTTCATGTTCGCTGAGAATGGCGAATTTGACGCTTATGTCACCTTCACAAGTGACAAGCCTGGCCGGGAAGTGCGCCAGACTACGCCTATCCCGGAAGCGGTAACGCTTATTGCGCACACCACACTGATCAAACTGCCGGACGCGGGCTATGAAACCCGCCTGTATGACGAGCGTGCAGCGCTTATCGGCATGACGTATGTGGATATGTCGGCGCCACTTGCGGGCGATACGGTGGTGCGTCTTGCGCGGCGATTCCGGCTTGAAAAGGATGAGAACGGGCAGGTGAAAAAACCGATCATCTTTTACATCGATAACGGTGCGCCGGAGCCAATCAGAAGCGCGCTTCAGGAAGGCGCGATGTGGTGGGCGGATGCCTTTGCCGCGGCCGGTTACCCCGGTGGCTACAAGGTAGAGATTTTGCCGGAAGGTGCTCATCCGCTGGATGCACGCTATAATGTGGTGAACTGGGTACACCGCGCCACACGCGGCTGGTCATATGGCGCAGCGGTCGCTGACCCGCGCACCGGCGAAGTACTGCGCGGTGTGGTACTGCTCGGCAGCTTGCGTGTACGCCAGGATATCAAGATATTTGAAGCGCTTGCCGGGGCGGCGAAAACCGGTACCGGCGCGGCGGACGATCCGGTTGAACTGGCGCTCTCCCGTATCCGCCAGCTTGCGGCGCACGAAGTGGGCCATGCACTGGGTTTTGCGCACAATATGGGGGCCAGCACCTATGACGGGCGCGCCAGTGTGATGGATTACCCTGCGCCGGATGTGCGTGCGGGTGAGGGCGGTAAGCTTGATTTTTCGGACGCTTACGGCGTTGGTATCGGCTCGTGGGACAAATGGACTGCGCGTTTCCTCTATGGCGACTATGGCGATATGCCAGAAGCGCAGGCGCAGGCCGCGCTTGTCCGCGAAGCGGATGACTATGGTCATCTGTTTGTCTCGGACCCTGATAGTCGGGGCGTAGGAACAGGCCACGCGCGCGGTGCGGTGTGGGATACGGGCGATGATCCGCTTGCCAGCCTGGAGAACACCCTGGAGGTGCGCCGCATTGCCCTCGACCGATTTGGTATGGATAACCTGCGAGATGGTGAGAGCGTGAGCGCGCTACAAAGCAAATTTGTGCCGCTTTACCTGTATCATCGCTACCAACTGGCGGCGGCTGCCAAAAGCCTTGGTGGTATGGACTTCGTTTACCGGCATGAAGGCGACGGGCGTCCCGCGCCTGTTGTTGTGCCATGGGAGCGGCAGGAAAAAGCTTTGTCGCTGCTGCTTGAAACCTTGTCGCCAGCGGCGCTTGATGTGAAGGATGAGGTGCTCGCCACTTTGTCGCCGCTTGGCTATTCCGACGGTGACCCGCAGTTTGGTCGTGAGGTCTTTGGTGCCAATAGCCGCCCGATGTTTGACCATGCGGCGGCTGCCATGAGTGCAGTGGCACTCAGCCTTGATGCGCTGCTGGCACCGGAACGCCTTGCACGGCTGGATGCACAAGGGGATGCAAGCGATGATCACCCCGGCCTTGCGGCGGTGCTGTCACGCACAACCGACACGTTGCTGGATTTCAATAACGGTGAAGACAAAACAAAGTCAGGCCTGCGGGAGTTGGTCGCTGGCGCTTATGCGGAGCGGTTGATAGGCTTGGCGCTCGGGCCGGACGTACCGCTTGGGGTCAGGCAATATAGCAGGGCAACCCTTATGGAGGTGCGTGAGAAGGCTGAAAAACTGCGTCGGTCGCATTCGGCGTTTGCGCTTGGGCTCATGGCTCGCATTGATGATGCATTGGCCCGTGCCCGGACCCCGGCTGTCAAGGACCCGGCAGATGCAAGTATTCCGCCCGGTAGCCCGATCGGCAGCGAGTTGGGCGAAGCCTGCTGGCACTGTACCAGTGAATAATGAGCAATGCAGACCAACAGAAAAGGGGCCGAAAGGCCCCTTTTTTGCGTCCCTGTATGGCGCGCTAGCAGCTGGTTTTACGCCCATACCAACGCGCGAGCGGGGCAGCGCTCATACCGTGCAATAGGGCGCTTATCCAGACTGCATTGACGGCGATCATCAGTATTTTGTCGGCGTATTCACCGTTGGCGCCTTCGACAATGATCAGCGCAAAAAGTGCTGTTGCAAGGCCTCGGGGCCCAAACCAGCCCAGAAACAGTCTCGTGCGAGGGTGAAGGCCTGTACCCATGAGTGATAACCAGATTGCGACCGGGCGCACGATGAACAGGCTGAGAAGGATCAGTGCCAGCATGGGGCCAGTGAGGTTGGTGATGGCTTCTGGAACCAATGTCAGGCCAAGCAGGAAAAAAGCGCCCCAGTTCAGGAGCTTGCCTTCACTGTCACTGAAGTCATAGACAAAGGCACAGCGACCCTTGACGACATGACCAAAAGCTAGCCCGGCAACAAAAGCCGCTATAAAGCCGTTCCCATCCACCAGCATCGCAGCCAGATAGGCGCTTCCGGCGAGTGCTATGGCGCCTATCCCTTCATGGGTGCCGGTGCTCAGGTCGCGATCATCGGCAAAGAGGAACGCCTTGCCGCCAACGTAGCCAAAAGCGCAGCCAATGATGGGGCCAAGCGTTAGTTGACTGACGGTAAAGAGGAGCCAGTTGCGTCCATCTGCGTCGCCGGACGCGGCTGCAAGGCTCGCGAACAACAGGACGGCAGGGAGAGCCAGCCCGTCGTTTAACCCGCTTTCGACTGATATGGTCTGGCGTTCCATATCAGGGACCGTCTCGTCGGTGATAACGGGCTGGCCGAGTGCTGCGTC
>NZ_JBLXGZ010000053.1:0-18110 GCF_048260245.1 Kordiimonas sp.
GCCAGTCCGGAGCTGCCCCGGCAACTGTCGGCGGAGTAGGGTGCTCACTCATGCCACTGGCGCGCAAGCGCTGGGAAGGCGAGCCGCCTTTTTTTCGCAAGCCAGGAGACCTACCAGCGGATTTATTTTAATCTTGATCCGGCCGGGGTGTGTCGGTGGGGATGGACCAATGATGCTGCCGATGCTTTTGCGCCACTAGGGCGCCTTCCCAATTTGAAGATTTACGCCTGTTTGCGGTGCGAAGATACGTGTCACACGTTTCTTGCTGGTGCTGTACGCGGGGGTCGGCACATATTGTCCGTCGTTAGACGAGGACTGAACACAATGGCATTATCTGCGAACCTGGGTTTTCCCCGCATAGGTGCGAACCGGGAATTGAAACGTGCTCTTGAAGCTTTTTGGAGTGGTGAGAGTGACCAGAAAACGCTGGAAACGATAGGCGCAGATCTGCGCCGAACCAACTGGACATGCCAGAGGGACGCGGGGGTGGATATCATCCCCAGCGGTGACTTCTCCTTCTATGACCAGATGCTGGACATGATCACCACGCTGGGGGCTATACCCAGACGCTACCGGCAGGCGTCACTGGCGTCGCCGCTTCACACCTACTTTGCCATGGCGCGTGGCACGGAAGGCTTGCCAGCGATGGAAATGACCAAATGGTTTGACACCAATTATCATTATATCGTGCCGGAGCTGTCGCCGGACCTGAAATTCGCCTGGGAAGATAAACGCCTGATCGGCCAGTACGTGGAAGCGAAGGCGCAGGGCATTGAAACCCGGCCGGTGATCATTGGGCCGCTGACTTTCCTTCGGCTTGCCAAGGTCAAGGCGGGCGAGAAGGGCGCGCTTGAGTATCTGGATGATCTGTTGCCAATCTATGCGGAAATTCTTTCCGCCCTGAAGGTCGCGGGGGCCGAATGGGTGCAGATTGACGAACCCGCGCTGTGCCTTGATCTGGAGCCGGAGTGGCTGAGCGCGGCGGTGCGGGCTTATGGGTATCTGGCGCCGCTCGCACCGGAAATCATGCTCGCGACCTATTTTGGTACGGTGGCTGACAAGTTGCAGCGCCTGCTGCCGCTGCCGCTTGCCGGGATACATCTTGACCTCGTGCGCGCGCCTGAGCAACTGGAGAAAGCCCTTGCCACATGGCCGGGTGACAAGGTTTTGTCGCTCGGCCTGGTCGACGGTCGCAATGTCTGGCGCAATGATTTGAGCGCGTCGCTGGACCGGATCGGGTGGGCAACCAAACACATTGCCCCCGATCGCCTGCAGGTGGCACCGAGTTGTTCGCTGTTGCATGTGCCGGTGGATCTTGATGCCGAGCCTGAACTGGACGCAGAGGTCAAGCCGTGGCTGGCGTTTGCCGCACAGAAACTTGATGAGCTTGTTGTGCTGGCCGGTGCCGTGACAGAGGGCAGGGAAGCCTATGCTCCGGCTTTTCATGACAGTGATGATGCGGCTGCAGAGCGGCGGCTCTCAACCCGGGTGCATAACCCGGCGGTGGCCCGCCGTCTGGCCGGGAAGCCCGCCGTCACGCGCGAGCCGCGAAGCATGCGACAACAGCGACAAGCCTCGCAACTGAAACTGCCGAAGTTCCCGACCACAACGATTGGCTCTTTTCCGCAAACCGAAACCGTGCGGCAGGCCCGGGCGACGTTCCGCAAAGGCGTGCTGAGCGCAGCGCAATATGATGAATTCCTCAAAAGCGAGACGGAAAAAGCCATTCGCTTTCAGGAAGAGGCCGGGCTTGATGTGTTGGTGCACGGCGAGTTTGAACGCAATGACATGGTCGAATATTTTGGTGAATTGCTGGACGGTTTCATTTTTACCAAAAAGGCATGGGTGCAATCATATGGCTCGCGGTGCGTGAAACCTCCGATCATTTTTGGCGATGTATCGCGCCCCGCGCCGATGACGGTGAAATGGTCTTCCTATGCGCAGTCGCTGACGGACAAACCGGTGAAGGGCATGCTGACAGGCCCGGTGACCATCCTGCAGTGGTCCTTTGTGCGCGATGACCAGCCCCGTGCGGTCACTTGCCGGCAGATCGCCTGCGCCATTCATGATGAAGTGCGTGACCTTGAAGCCGCGGGCATTGGCATTGTCCAGATTGACGAACCGGCGCTCAGGGAGGGCCTGCCGCTCAGGCAGTCAGACTGGCAGGACTACCTCGATTGGGCGGTGGACTGTTTCCGGCTTTCGGCCGGTGCGGCATCGAGCCAGGTCCAGATTCATACCCATATGTGTTACGCTGAATTCGAGGACATCATGCCATCGATCGCTGCACTGGATGCCGATGTTATCTCGATTGAGGCGTCGCGGTCGGATATGGGCCTGTTGAATATTTTCAGGGACTTTGACTACGCCAATGAGATTGGCCTTGGGGTATATGACATTCATGCCCCGCGCTGCCCGGACATACAGGAACTAACGGAAAAAATCGCCAAGGCGGCGTGCGTCCTGAAACCTGAAAATATCTGGGTGAACCCCGATTGCGGCCTCAAGACCCGGAAATGGGATGAGGTCAGGCCTGCGCTTGCCAATATGGTAAGTGCGGCGAGATCCTTGCGAATCGAATCGATTCGTTAGGGCGCCTAATTGGCAAAAAAAGAGGCCGGGACAAGCGCCCGGCCTTTGTCAGTTGGCTTTATTTCAGTAAATACTCCTAGTCTCTCTCTGTAGTCCTCCTTGGTTGATGTTACGCATTAGAATGGGAAGATGATGTCGTACAGCTGGGTCCCATAACGAGGCTGTTGGACATCTGAAATCTGCCCCTTGCCGCCGTAGGAAATACGGGCTTCGGCAATCTGTGTGTGGGAAATCGTGTTGCCACTGGAGATATCCTCAGGGCGTACGATCCCGGCGAGCAGCAGTTCGCGTTTTTCAAAGTTGACACGTACTTCCTGACGGCCCTGGATCACGAGGTTGCCGTTGGGCAATACCTCTGTGACAATGGCGGCTACGGTCATATTGATGGCTTCCGAACGGTCGACCGATCCTGTGCCCGAGTAGCTTGAGCCTGAATCAGCGCCGACCAGAGTGCTGGGGTTAAAGGCATTTGCAGCAGCGGCGTTACCGTTCGTTGCACCAGCGTCAGCAGCACGCTTGTTAAAAAGTGCATTGGGAATGGCAGCTTCAAGCCCGAGGAAGTTGGGCAGACCCGCACTTTCTGCGGTGGTGCGTTGGCGGCTGGTGGTGTTGCCGATCTGTGCGCTGTCCGAAATGTCGATGTTGACAGTCAGGATGTCGCCGATGTTGCTGGCGCGCTGGTCCTTGAAGAAGGCACGGGCACCGGTGCGCCACAGCGAATTGGGTTGATATTTGTCTGGCGCGTCACTGGGCATTGGCAGGCTGATCGACCGCTGGGCCACAGGTGCCTTGATGTCCTTGATCGGCGTCAGGCCAGGTTCCTTACCGATGTTGCCGATCCGGTCAGCGGCACCACAGGCGGCAAGCGATGTCAGTGCAGCCAGAAGGAGTGTTTTTTGAGCAATTTTTTTAAACATGACTGCCTCCTTCACAATGCAGCGAGCGTTAAGCTGTTACTGGTAACGGCGACCTGCGCCGGGTTCAAAACCTTGGCGTCTACCGTCTGCTTGGACTTGGTGTTCATCACGCGAATGGTGTCGCCCTGGCCGCCGTTCTCAAGCGCGCGGCCTGATGCGGTCAGCGAAAGCCCGCCTAGTTGCACGACCATGGTCACAACCGAGCCTTTTTCCACCACAACCGGTGCCATGACGTCGGTGGTGTATAGCGGGCGGCCGGGCTGCAGCGACCGTTTCACGGTTTGGCCAACCAGTTCGGCACTGGAGGCCACAACGCGGTTATTGATCTGCCGTACCGGTAGTCTGGTCCACTGTATATCGGACTTGCTGATCACTTCACCCGGGGCCAGCACGCGCGCCAGTGTTGGCACCATGCGCACCTCCTGCACCCGGCCCGAGATATTCAACCGTGAAGGCTGGTTGGTTCCCGTCGGGATCAGTGCAACGGCGGTGAAACGGTCCTGCCTGTTGTTCAGTTGGAAGTTTTCAAGCTGAATGTCTTCCACGCTGGTGTCGGCAGGCAAATAAAGCCCGGCGCGCCGACCAAAGACCTGTATATCGATATTGCCTGCAATACCGGCCGCCTGAGCCTCGCGAAGCGCGATATCACCGAGATCATCAAGCGAGAAGGCATTGCCTTCGCGGTAAACATTGACTCGCTTGAGGTATGTGGGGCGTTGCCAGTCAAGGCTGTACTGTTCGGCAATGCGGTCAAGCTCGTGGGAGCTCAATTGTTTGCTGTCACCTGGCGCCGGAGCTTCCAGAATGATGGTTTCTGCCTCTGCGCCCAAGCCGTCGAACAGATCGCCGAGCTTGATGACCGGATCGATGACCGACAAGTGTTCACGAAGGTCGGCGGCAGATGCTGCCGGGGCAAGCGCCCCGCATAGCAGCGCAGCGATGATCGTCTGTCTGGTATTTTTGCCGAAATTAGCCATTAAAGCCTCCTATTAGCGCAGGTTATTGGCAGCCTGAAGCATCTCGTCCGAGGTCTGGATTACCTTGGAATTGAGCTCATAGGCACGTTGCGCGGAGATCATGGACGTAATTTCACCCACGGCATTCACATTGGACTGTTCAAGGTACCCCTGTACAATCTTGCCGAAACCGGGCAGGCCGGCCTGGCTTACATTGGGTGCACCGGAAGCCTGACTTTCGAGGTAAAGGTTGCCGCCCACAGCTTCAAGACCCACTTCGTTCGGGAAGGTGACAAGGTCAAAGGTGCCGATAACAGCCGGGTTTGTTTGGCCGTCCTGTTTAACGGAGACTTCACCCTGTTCGTTGATCGAGACATCAATAGCGTCCTGAGGGATATTGATCACCGGTTGCACGGGATACCCTTCCGGGCTCACGAGGCGACCGTCCTGATCAACCTGAAAGGAGCCTGCGCGGGTATAGGCGCTTTGGCCATCCGGCAGCTGGATGTGGAAGAAGCCGCGACCGTTGATGGCGACATCATATTCGTTGCCGGTGCTGGCGAGGCTACCTTGGTCCGTGATGCGGTATACACCGGCGGCGCGGACACCCACACCCACCTGAATGCCGCTTGGCACAGTGGTGCCCGCGTCGGACGAGTTGGCGCCAACCCGTTCAATGTTCTGGTAAAGAAGGTCCTGGAACTCCGCCCGCTGGCGTTTGAAGCCAGTCGTGTTCATATTGGCGATATTGTTCGAGATAACCTCGATGTTGAGTTGCTGAGCGAGCATGCCGGTCGCTGCGGTGCTTAGTGCTTTCATCTTCTAATCCTTTCCTCAATTACCCTTCAGGAATTACCTTTCAGGGGCGGCCGGTTATTGCACGCGGGCAAGCCGGTCGAGGGAGTCCTTGCGCATATCTTCGTAGCCGGATGAGTTTTTGGAGGCGCGCTCATAGGCTCGCATCACGTCGATCATCTCGACCATGGATTCGATGGCGTTCACGTTCGAGCCTTCAAAAGCCTTGGGGCGGAGTGAAACATCGGTCATGTTCTCGGGTGGCTCAGGGGCTTGATCTGTCTCATAAAGCGACGAACCGCGGCGTTTCATATTCTGCTCGTTGGCAAATGATACGAGGCCGATTTTGCCCTTTTCGCCATTATTGGTCGAGAGGGTGCCGTCTGTTGCGATATGGATGTCGGTGTCTTCTTCGTCGAACTGGATGGTCTGACCGTTTTCGTCCAGCACTTTTTCGCCGGACAAGAGGGCGAGTTCGGCATCCTTGTCAACCATCATGCGGCCGTTGCGGGTATATACCTTCTCGCCGTCACTTGCCGTGACGGTAAGGTATCCGCGGCCCTTGATAAAGACATCAAGCGGATTATTGGATGAAATCATGTTGCCTGTGTCTGTATTGCGGGTCACACCCGCGTCCATGACATAAGCTATTTTGCCACCAGTGGTGGCTGCGGCGCCCGGCGCATCCATAAGATGCTGGCGGAAAACCACGCGTTCTTTATTGAAAGCTGTTGTCGACATGTTTGCGATATTGTGTGCAACCACGTCCATGCGCCGCTTGAGTGCGCTTCTATGTGCCAACCCGACAAAAAGTGCGGTATCCATTGTTTTTCTCCTGCTTGTGCAGACCCTGCGTTTTCGCAGTTATGGTTTGCTCAGAGAAAAGCAGGAAGCGTGCCAATTTTTTATCTGTTTAAAAACAATGCATTATGCCCTTCTTCTCATGAAGGGGGAAGAATTACCGGGTGTTTTGCCGCCCCTTTTTTGCCGGGGTGGGTAAGTTTGGCCGATTTTTGATGCGTGTTTTCTTTACGCCGGTTTCACGGCTTGTTAACTATGTATAAATAAAGATAAAGTTGAAACGGAATTATATATGGTAGGTCACGCTCAGTAGGCGCAAGACCGACAGGCAAAAGGATCGTGGAAGTTTCATGGCCAACGATATGGACGACACACTGGGAGAAGCTGAGCTTGTAGAAGGGCTTGAACGCAAGAAGGTCAGCGGAAAAAAGGTTGTTATTGGCGCTTTGGCCCTGGTGGTGGGGGTGGCTGCCATTTTTGGTGTCATGTCTTTTATTGGGGGGGACGACGAACCTCATGAAGAAGACCCGATGGAACAGATGGCACAGGACGCTGCTGACAGGCGTGAACAGGCCGAGCTTGAGGAAGACGCGCCGACGGAGAAGCTGAAGACACTGTTTTATGAAATTCCTGCCCAGCAATATAACCTGAACACCGGGGGGCAGGGTGCCAGCTTTCTGCGGGTTCAGATCCAGCTTGAGGTGGACCGTGAAAGCTATAAGTCCGACCTCGATGCCAAATTGCCACGTATCCTGGACGAATTTAACGTCTATATGCGTGAACTTCGCCCTGAAGATCTTGACGGCGCGGCGGGTATATTTCGTCTGAAAGAAGAGCTTTTGATGCGGATTAATCAGGCAGTTGCACCCACGCGTGTGAAAGACGTCCTGTTTCAGGAATTCTTGGTCCAAGGCTAGGGTAGCTGCTTTAACTCGTGAGAAAACATGGCTGACGAAGAAGAAATTGACGACGAAGCGGTAGCTGCAGAATGGGAAGCCATGGCTGGCGGCGGCGGCGATGATGACGACGATGGCGACCAGGATGCTATGGCGGCCGAGTGGGAAGCCATGGCTGGCGCCGAGGAAGAGGAAGACAGTTCTGGACCCTCTCCCGGCCGCGTATTGGATCAGGACGAGATCGACAGCCTGCTGGGCTTTGACGGTGATGGTGACGCCGGGGAGATGACCGGTATTCACGCGCTGATTAATAGCGCGCTGGTGTCCTATGAACGCCTGCCGATGCTCGATATCATTTTTGACCGTATGGTGCGTATGATGTCCACGAGCCTCAGGAACTTCACCTCTGATAATATCGAGGTTTCGCTTGATAACATTACCTCGGTTCGTTTTGGCGACTATTTGAACTCGATCCCGCTGCCTGCCATGCTGGCGGTCTTCCGTGCGGAAGAGTGGGATAACTATGGCCTGATGACGATTGACAGTAGCCTGATCTATTCGATCGTGGATGTGCTTCTGGGCGGCAGGCGCGGCACAGCCGCCATGCGGATCGAGGGTCGGCCCTATACAACCATCGAGCAGACGCTGGTGGAGCGGATGATCTCGGTTGTCCTCAAGGATATGTGCGGTGCGTTTGAACCGCTGAGCCCAGTGAATTTTACCTTTGACCGGCTGGAAACCAACCCACGCTTCGCCACCATTGCACGGCCCCCCAACGCCGCGATCCTGATCAAGCTTCGGGTGGACATGGAAGACCGGGGCGGTCGCCTTGAGGTTTTGTTCCCTTATGCCACGCTTGAACCGGTGCGGGAATTGCTGCTGCAACGCTTCATGGGCGAGAAATTCGGCCGCGATAGCATCTGGGAAACCCACCTGGCGACCGAACTTTGGCGTGCGGATGTGGACCTCCATGCCATCATGGATGAAACGACCATGTCGCTCAGGGATGTCATGAATCTGCAGGTTGGCCAGACGATCATGTTTAACAAGACTCCCAACGACGAAGTTGTGCTAAAATGCGGTGATGTGCCGATGGTCAGTGGCGCGATTGGCCGTGCCGGGCAACATGTGGCGGTGCAGGTGCGGCAAACAGCCGAACGGCTGTCACACAGCGATGAAAACCAATAGGGTGCTTTGATGGATCTGGTCTCTGAGATGATTGTTGATGGCGTGCTGGCAGTGTTGCTTGTCTCGGCTATTGTTGTGTCGATCATCGTCTATCGTCGGCTGGGCACGATCCGGCAGGGGCAGGCACAATTGCGTGAACTGGTGGACGACTTGAACCGGGCTGTTGGCAACGCGCAGAACAGTGTTGAGGGGTTGAAGAAATCCGCGGTGGAAATTGAGGAAGTGCTGTCCGTGCGCGTTCAGAAAGCCAGCGCGCTGGCTGACGAACTGGGCATGATAACCGAGGCCGGTAATAACCTGGCGGACAGGATTGAGCGCGGCCTGACAGGGGCTAGTGCCGCCACTGGTAACCGGGCGGAGAGCGCGGGAAAAACAGAGGCCTCCAGCAAGCAGCAGCAGGAAATCCTCGCTGCCCTTCGAGAGGCCCGGTAAAGCAATGACAACAACATGGCATGATAGGCTGACATGGACGAAGGACGCATGACATGAGTGGCGCTGTAATGAGCAGAGTTCGTATTTTTCCGCTGCTGATCCTCGTGGCCATGGTCGCGCTGGGTGTTCGTGGGATCAATCTCTATACCGGCTTCAACCTTTTGACCCAGCCGGTGAGCGCGCAGGAGCAGCCGGGCGACGAGGCCGAGGGCGCGCAAAACGCGGAAGCCATAACCGATGCAGATGCACAACGCATGGCCGATGCACCAACGAACCAACCCCTTGTTGTGGGCCTGCCCAGCAATGAGGAAATGGAGCTGATCACCCAGCTTCGGGAACGCCGGCAGGAACTGGAAGTGCGTGAGACGAAACTGGACCTTCAGGAACAGCTGCTGGCAAGCACTGAAAAGCGTATCAATGATAAAATCAGTCAACTGGAAGTGCTTGAAGGCAGGATCAAGGAACACCTCCGTATTTTTGAGCAGGCTGAAGACGACAAGCTCGCGAGCATCGTAAAAGTTTACGAGACGATGAAGCCAAAGGATGCGGCACCTCGCTTCGAGGCACTGGCGCTTCAGACCCAGGTCGACCTTGTCACTAGAATGAAGTCTTCAAAGGTCGCAGCTCTTATGGGCGAAATGACACCTGAAAAGGCATCAGTATTAACAACAGAACTTGCAACACTTGCGCAGCCGCCGAGTGTGCAGGAACTGGATTCCAACCGGTAAGCAGGACGGTCTCAACCAGGAGGGTGAGTGATCCTCTCGGCGGTGGCAGGCAGTGGGTTGGGTTCGGGCGTTTTTGAGTACGGTGGGGGCATAGGAGTAGCGGGAATGGCAAAACAGGCAACAATGGTGAGCCTGGACGACAGGGCGGAAGCGCTGCGTCAGGATAGAGGCGAAAACGTTGCGATCGAGGACATTGCGTATGTGGTTGGCAGTCTTGTCAAGGGCACGACGCATGACGATGAGGTCGGCAAGATTGCAGTGGAACTGCGAGAACTGCTGACCTACATAGGTGCCGCGAAAAACGAGCTTGTCGGCATGCAGCCGAAGTCTCTGTCCAATCGCGATATTCCAGATGCCGGCGAGCAACTGGACGCAATTGTGAAATCCACTGAAGAAGCTGCGGAAAGCATCATGGATGCGGCTGATGCCGTGTCCCAGCTCTCGGATGAGAGTGACGGCGAAATGGCAGAAAAGCTGGAAAAAGTGTCCACTGAGCTGTTTCAGGCATCCAGTTTTCAGGATCTTACCGGTCAGCGTATAACGAAGGTAATGCGTACGCTTGGCCATCTGGAAGAACGGTTGAATGCGCTCGCGGACGCTATCGGGGACGATTATATCGAACCTCAGGAAGAAGAGATCGAACGTGACGATGAGGGCGTGGTGGCGGACGAAACTGATCTTCTTCACGGGCCTCAGCTTGAAGGCGAGGGCAATAGTCAGGACGAGATTGACGCCATCCTCGCAGCCTTTGACTAGTTTTCCCGCCAACCGGATTGATCGGGCAGTATGTTTATAGAACAGGAACGAACCAGAAGACTTTTCGGTAGCGACAACACGCTTGGCTTGTTTGTTGCCCTGTATCTCATTCTGCTCGCCTTTTTTATTGTTCTGACCTCAGTTTCCCAGCATGCAGCCGACCGCGCTGCCGTTGCGATGGAGAGTGTGAACCAGACATTTGACGCCAGGGCCGAGAATGTGCGCCGCAATCTTGATCCGCGCGCGTCGGACAACCCGTCAAATGACACTGTCTTGCGTTCAGTGCAGCAGTCCTTTTATGCAGAGTTCGGCATTGAAGGCCGGTTCGGCACCAGGGGCGGCAACACCTTTGAGGTGGAATTTCCGCAGGAGTATCTTTTTACCCCGGGGTCCTTCGGTATTCGGCAGGATATGCACGGTTTTCTTGACCAGTTGCTGACTGCGCAGCAGAGCGGTTTTGCTGATGCGCGGCAGGAAATAGCCTTCATGTTTGGCAGTGGTAAAGGGCCTGTTGCGGCGGAAATGACCCGTTCGCAGGAGATTGCAATCCGCCGCGCCGGGTCACTGGCGCGGTATCTGAAAGGCAAGGGTGTTCCGGATGGTAGCCTGGTCACCGGATTTGTCGGTATCGACGAAGGACAGATACTGGCTGTTTTCCGTACCACGCAGGAAATCGGTGCGGTGTCGCCGCTGGGGCGGGAGCTGCCCTGATGTTATCGCCGGTTAAAAAACGCGACATTGCTGCCGCTCCGTGGATTTTGACGTTTGCCGACCTGCTGTCGCTGTTGCTGACGTTTTTTGTTCTGGTTTTTTCGATGAATGCAATTCAGTTCGATAGCTGGAAGTCTGTTGTTCAGACCATGTCTGAAGAGTTCAACCCGAACCGCCCCCGTGTGGAGGTGCGGCCTCACGACACGCCAGAATCGATAATGACCCGGCATATCCCCGGACTCAACCTCTCTTATCTGGAGGCCCTTTTAAGGCGGCAACTGGCGCTTGTGCCGCTGTTTCAGGATGCCGAAGTTCATCTTGTTGGTGACAATGTGATCATTTCCCTGCCCGCAAGCCTTATGTTTGAGCGGAAAAAAGCTGTGCTGGCACCCGACGCGACCCGTGCGCTGCGCCAACTCGCGGGGGCTCTTGTACAGATACGCAATAAACTCCAGGTGGTCGGGTATACCGACGCGGCGCCCGTTTCCAGCGGTGAGTTTCGCTCAAACTGGGAGCTTTCGCTCACTCGCGCGCGAACGGTTGCAGGCCTGCTGGCGGATGCAGGCTACCGTCAATCGATTTCCGTGCTTGGTTACGCTGATACACGGTTGCAGGACCTGAACGTGACCCTGAGCGCAAAAAGCCGGTATGAATGGTCAGAGCGGATTGATATCGTGCTGGTAAATGAACGACGTGGACAGAGCACTTATGACATTTTCTAGAAGCCAGAATATAGTCAGTGCTGCGGTTTTCCTCGCACTTGTGACCGGTGTCCCGGCAGTTCACGCGCAAACCGCAGTGGATGAAACTGCACCAGAGGAGACAGTCTCCGCTCCTGCGATCTCCGCTCCGGCGATCACGGGGCCGACTGTCACCGTGGAGGGGGCGCAGCAATCCAACGCGGCGCGGCTGGCATTTTCGGTGCCACGCAACACGGCCTATACTGTATCGAGCCGCAACGGAGAACTGCGACTGACGTTTCAGGCCACGTTGAATATCGATGTTGCCGCGTTGATCGCGTCCCCGCTCAGGCAGGCGACAAACCCGCGTGTTGACGTACAGACAGGCCAGACCACGCTGGTGATGGATATCCCTTCAGATGCGAGAACGCAGGACTTCTGGTCTGGTCAATATCTGGTGATTGATGTCTATTCCGAGCGTGCGGCGCGGCCTCAAACCGGGGCTAATATGGCGGAACCGATCGCACCCACTGCGACAGCCGGGCAAGGGGCCGGTGATGCAGCCGAGGCTCCGGCAGGTGAAGACGGAAGGCCCGCGCTTGATGACCTTGCCGCGCTGCCCGCAGATGCGCGGGAAGATGGCGAGGGTGGCAATAGTGCCGAAGGTACCGCAGATCAGACGGGTGCTGTCTCAGACGCAGGGGGGGCACCGTCAGTTCAACAGCCCGGCATCAACATTCGGGGCGTTACAGCTTTTTCCGATGAGGACAAGGTTATCAGTGTTTCTGTCACGGAAGTGGACGCGGGCATTCAACTGCGCTTTCCCTGGCAGGAGGAAGTCGGCGCCGCTGTGTTTGAACGCTCCGGCGTTTTGTGGGTTATTTTTGACCAGCCTTACAAACTTGACCCAGGCGGCTTGCGCGAAGCTGATGACGTGCTGGATGAGCGCATCACAGCGCTGGAAGTTCATGACAACAGGGATGCGCTTGTCATGCGCCTTGAGATTGCCGCACAGCAGTACTTTGTTGTCGAGCGTGACGGAAACGCCTGGCTTGTGAGCCTGAAGGATACGCCGGCCAAACCCCGTTTTCCGCTGGAGCCGAGACGGCAGGCCGAAGGCGTGCAGGGACAGCAGATTTTTGTGCCCGCGACGAATATTGGCCGGAAAATTGAAATTGAAGACCCGGCTATTGGCGATTTCCTCGTTGTACTCCCCATGGTCAGCGAAGGTCGTGGCATGGCGCAAGATTATAGTTATGCTTCTTCGCAGTTGCTTGAGACCGCGCAGGGTGTTGTAGTCATGCCCAAGTCCGATTTTGTCGACGTGGAGCGTTTTACCGACGGTATCGCTATTCGTACGACAGGCAATAATATGCTCTCGGCGACCAAGCTTTCCCGGGGAACGGGCACTGACCCACGCGGGGGTAACGGTCAGTTTAAAAGGCTGATTGATTTTGATGCGTGGCGTATCGGCAAAGCCTTTGAGTACCGTAAAAACAAAGCGTTGCTGTTTTATGAGCTTTCTCTACAGCCGCTGACGGACCGTAATGCGGCCCGTTGGAAACTGGCGCGCTTTTACTTGGCACATGGCCGTGCAGCGGAATCGCTGGGGGTTTTGGCCAGAATGCTGGATGAAGATCCACTGCTGGCGCAGAACAGTGAGTTCCTTGCTGTGCGCGGCGTTGCGAATTTTAAGCAAGGTCGTTTGGAAATGGCCAGTGTGGATCTCGCCCATAAGGGTCTTGAGGCGGAGCAGGATGCCGAGCTGTGGCGTGGTTTGGTGGCAGAAGCATTGGGGCAATACGATGCCGCGCTTGAGCATTACCGCCGCGGCAAAGACGTTATGGGAACATATGATGACTATGACCGCGCCGAAATTCAGTTGGCGATGGTCCGGGCAGCACTTGAGCTGGATCAGATTGAACTGGCACTGCGCGAACTTGATCTGCTGAATGGTCTGAACCTGAATGATGAGCAGCTTGCGGAATCGGTTTTCCAGAGCGCACGTATCGCAGCCATGCAAGGACAAACGGACGCGGCGCTTGTACAGTACGACGATTTGGCGGATGCTCCCTATCGCTGGATTGCAGCCCGTGCCAGGTACGCGCGCACCATGCAAAATCTTAAAAATGGCGATGTGACGGAACTAGAGGCCATCGACCAGCTCGAACGCCTGCGCTTTGCCTGGCGTGGCGCTCGCTTTGAAGCACAGCTGCTCGATGACCTCGCCGACCTTTACTTCTCAACGCGGCAATATGAACTGGGACTTGAGGTCTTGCGGCAGGGCTTGTCCTATTTCCCGACATTGGCGCGCGAAAAGCAGATGATCAGCCGGTCGGCCAATATGTTCAAGGAACTGTTTCTGAATGGTGAAGCCGATGAACTGACCCCCATTCAGGCCATCAGCCTGTATTATAAGTTCCGTGACCTGACCCCGCTGGGTACGGAAGGGGACCTGATGATCCGGCGCCTCTCGGACCGGCTGGTCTCGGTTGATTTGCTCGACCGCGCGGCGGAACTGTTGGAATATCAAGTGCGTGTTCGCACCGAAGGTGCCGCCCGTGCGCTGATCGCCTCCAACCTGGCGAAAATCTATATTCTCAACGAGCAGCCCCAGAAGGCGCTTGAAATCATGCGCGCAACCCGGGAACCCCGGCTGCCGGAAGACATAGACAATACGCGCAGGCATGTAGAGACACGGGCGCTGGTGGAGCTTGGTCGTTATGAAGAGGCTGAAGTGCTGCTGGAAGGGGACCGCAGCGCAGAAGCCAATGTGTTGCGGGCGGATATCTTCTGGGGTTCAAAAAGCTGGTCTCGCTTTGCGAATGCCACGCGGGAAATGCTGGGTGATGGCTGGCGCCGTAATGAGGCATTAAGCCCGCTTGAGCGTCTTAATCTTATCCGCCTTACTATTGCGATGACTTTCATGGAAGACCGGGCGGGCTTGATTGAAATGCGTCGGCGCTATGGTCCGCAGATGCGCGGTGGTGATTTTGCACAGGCCTTTGACCTGTTAACCAATGATCAGGAATTGTCAGGGCGCGAGCTCGGCGCGATTGCCAGCCAGATTGCCAGCGTGGAGAAACTGCAGTCTTTCATGCGGGACTATCGCAGTGATTTCTCTGGTTCGGGCCGCTAGCCTCAGTTTTTATCAATGCTGGTTTTTATGACCCGAGGCTGTATTGGTCCTGGTGGCATGTTTTGCAGCCTGTGACGCAAAAACATGCTCGCGCCTGACTCACCAACTCGTGACATTGATATTATTTTCTATTTGCCGCTTCGTGCGCGACTATAGTGATGCAAAGCGGTTGATAACACCGCGAGGAAGTGTGCAAACAATCAATGACAGGGGAATGTCAAAATGAAATTCAACAAATATGCCAAAGCCGCAGTTGCCACAACAAGTGCAGTTGCTTTTGCTATGACGGTAGCTGCCGGTTCAGCTTCTGCCGATGACAAAAAAGGCAAAAAGGAAAAATGCTTCGGCGTCGTTGCCAAAGGCATGAACGACTGTGCAACCTCCACGCATAGCTGCGCAGGTCAAGCTTCTGCAGATAACCATGGGGAAGAGTGGATTTACGTTCCTGCCGGCATGTGTGAGCGCATTGCGGGCGGTGCCAAGCAGCCGAAAAAGTCCTGATCTTGACAGTTGAGTGATTCATTGGAGCAGCATGGCGGTCGCCTGTCATGCTGCTTCATGTTTTTTGTGGAGTGAACCGGATGTCCGTTCATTTTCCATGGCTGCCTGCCGGGCAAGCTGTTCCCGTGGGTGTAAGCCTGAAAACCCAGTATTTCGACCATGTATTGGAAAAGCGGCCGCAGCTCGGCTTTTTTGAGGTCCACGCAGAGAATTACATGAGCTCCGGCGGTGCCCATCACCGCTATCTGGAAGCTATTTGTGAACATTACGCGCTTTCCCTTCACGGTGTAGGCATGTCGCTGGGATCGGCTGAAGGTCTTGATCCAGCCCATGTGCAGCGCTTTAGCGCGCTGGTGAACAGGTATAACCCTGCACTTGTGTCCGAGCATCTGGCCTGGTCGGTGCGGGGCGGTACTTATCTCAATGATTTATTACCGTTACCGATGACACAGGAAAGCCTTCAGGTGGTGGCTGACAATGTCAACAGATTACAGGACAGCATTGGCCGAGCTATTCTGGTGGAAAACCCGTCGAGCTATCTCTCCTTTCGCTCGAGCGAAATGAACGAGCTTGAGTTTCTCCATGCCTTGTGTGAGCGGTCGGGCTGTGGCCTGCTTCTTGATGTCAACAATGTTTTTGTATCGGCCAGCAATATGGGATTCGATGCGTCCCGTTATTTGGCCGATGTTCCGGCATCCTTGATTGGCGAGCTTCACCTGGCAGGGCACTTACTGCGGGATATCGGTGGTACGCCGTTGCGTATTGACGACCATGGTAGCCCGGTCGCTGATGAGGTTTGGCACCTATACAAAACCCTGATTGCGCGTGTGGGGCCCAAGCCCACGCTCATCGAATGGGATACGAATATACCGACCTTCGATATTCTTGAGCAGGAAGCCGAAAAAGCTGCTTCCTTTATGGCGTATGGGGCCCATGCCAATGTCTGAACTGGCGCACCTTCAGCAGGCAATGAAAGAGGCCTTGGTTTCAGGCGGTGAGCCCGCAAAAGCACTACAGGACGCTGTTGTGTCGGACGCTATCCCGGCGGCGGGCCGTTTGCGCATACACCAGAACAATTACCGGGAAATGTTGACGGACGCGCTGCTTGCGTTGTTTCCCGTTGCGAAGGTTTTTGTCGGGGAGGCGTTTCTCAGGGGCGTGATTGGCAAATATATTCAACAGCAGCCACCACAGGCGCCCGTGTTGTCGCAATATGGTGCTGACCTGCCTGCGTTTCTGGAAGATTTTGGCCCCGCGCGTCAGGTGCCGTATTTGCCTGATGTGATCAGGCTGGAGTGGGCCGTGCACAGCTTGCAGCTCGTCGATGAGATGGAAATCGTGCCTAGTGATGGTCTGGTTCAATGCTCGCCCAATGTACGGCTGATCGACAGCGAATACCCAATTCTGAATTTGTGGATGGCCGGAACAGGGCAAATCCCGCCTGAGGCCGTGCATTTGAAAGCCGGGGGACAGTGCGCCGCCGCTATGTTGACAGCAGGAGAGGTGCGTTTGATTGCGCTTGATAAGGCGCAGCGTGATGCAATGGCCTGTATCGAAATGGGAGAGCCGACAGACCCGGCCGTGCTGGCGACCCTCATGGACATGGCGCTGGTGTGCCAAAAGATCTGAAGAAAGGTTTTCACCATGCAGGCGATGATCAGGCAAGTGAGAGATGCTGGCGCGCGGATTGAACAGGTTTTCGACATGCGCGACTATATGGCGTTGTGGCTCAGGTGCTGGGTGGCCCACATATTTTATGCCAGTAGTCGGACCAAGGTTGCCGGTGGGTTTCTGGAGCCTTCCGACACGACCTATACGCTGTTTGAGTATGAATATGCGCTGCCGCTGATACCCACCGACTGGGCGGTTAATCTGGCAATTTATGCGGAGACCTTTCTACCCATTCTGTTGATCGCAGGCCTTGCGTCGCGGCTGAGCGCGCTGGGCTTGTTTGGCATGACTCTGGTCATACAGATATTTGTCTATCCCGCGCATTTCTCTGAGCATGTGAGCTGGCTTGCCGCGCTCCTGCCGATCATGTTGCTTGGTGGTGGGAAAATTTCACTTGACCATCTTTTATTCCGGCAAAAAAGAACCAAATAGCGATGAACGCCCACATTAGGCAGGCTTAATAGGAGCATGAGCTATTTTTCCGTTAAAAGACTAGAAAAATAGGCTAATAGAGGCTGACAGTGAGAAGAGGAACATCCTCGCCAAAGGATATAAAATGGACGAAATTGACCGCAAGATTTTGAACCTGCTGCAAAAAGATGCAACGCTTAGCACTGCTGAGATAGCGGAAGCGGTTGGCCTTTCAACGACGCCGTGCTGGCGCAGGATACAGATCCTTGAGCAGGAAGGTTATATCACCCGCCGGGTTGCGCTTGTTGACCGCAATAAAATCAATGTGCCGCTTGATGTTTTTGTCGCTATCCGCACCAATGAACATAACTTCGAATGGCTTGATGAATTTGCCCAGCTTGTGTGCGAGTTTCCCGAAGTGGTGGAACTCTACCGCATGAGCGGTGAGATCGATTACCTGATGCGGGTGGTTGTGCCCGATATGGCTGCCTATGATACCTTCTACAAGAAGCTGATCAAGAAGGTACAGCTCACGGACGTCAGTTCGTCTTTTGCGATGGAACGGATCAAATATACCACCGCCCTGCCGCTCGATTATGCCATTGGGGACAATAAAAACCGCCGCAAAAGGGGCTAGTTCGTGGATGCATCAAGTGCCGCTGCTGCGCCAAAGCAGGAAATCAGGCTTGCCGACTATCAACCGCCTGCCTTCAGTGTTGACAGTGTTGATCTGACGTTTGATCTCAGCGACGAGCGGGCGACAGTGACCGCGCTCTCGACACTGAGACGACAGCACGGCAGTGGTGCTCTGGTACTTGATGGTGGCCCCTATATGACGCTTCTCCGTGTGGAGGTGGATGGCCGTATATTGGACAGCGGTGATTATAGGCTGGACGCCAATGGTTTAACGATAGCCAGCGTACCCGATGCATTTAC
>NZ_JBLXGZ010000054.1:0-15165 GCF_048260245.1 Kordiimonas sp.
GCCGGGATCCGGTCGTGTCACTGTATTGCATCAGGGCGAGGCGCTCATCAACGCCAGCGCCATTGATATACCGCGCTTTCAGGCGGTCCCCGCCCGACTTGATCAGATAGTCCGCGACCGGCTCATCCCCGTCATAGAGATATTCTGTCCGCGTCGTGGCGCCGCCCTTCGTCAACACCTTCGCAAACCGGCGGCCCTTGGGGCCATATTCATACACAACACTTGCCGCGTCCGCCGGGTTCACGTTCTCGGCATAAACAAGGCGATTCTCGGCGTCATAGGAATAGCTCCAGTCACCCTGCGCGGTGAGCGAGCCATTATCGTCATATTCAAGTGTCTCAACCGTACCGTCAGTCTTGATCTCGTCATACTGGTTGAGACCATCCGGCGTATAGGTAACCACCCGGTTGTTCAGCACAGGGTGATGATACTTTTCATTCAGCGTGGCAACACGGGTCAATTGGTTCATCAGGTTGCGCTGATACTCAAAGTCAACGCTGTAGCTGCCCGCCTGCTCAAACACATGCCCAAGCGCCGATAGCGCTCCATCTGTCTCATAAGCGTAGCTGGTGATCAGTTCCTTATTGCCGCCGGGTTTGCGCCTAAGGTCGGTGCGGCGACCAAAACCGTCATACTTATGGCTGGCAATAACCTGACCATCGGCACTGATATCCGTCAACAAACCACGATAGTCATAGCCATAGTCGATCGCCATTGACGGCAACCCGGGGTATGACGGGGTGCCCGCAGTGACCCCGGGCAGGGTTAGCTGGACCCGGTTGCCGGCCCGGTCAAACTCGGTTGCGACGGTGCGGCTATAAAGCATGACACCGCCATTATCGTACCGGGTGATCTCTTCCGAGGTTTGCCGGCCGGCACTGTCATATCCATAGTTCAGGGACAAGTACGGAACGGTGGTACCGCCGCTGCCGGGGATCTGGGTGATCACATCATCCCGGCCATCCAGCAGGTAGCTATAGTCAACCGAAGCCTCAAGCGAGCCACCGGACACCATGCTCCCGGACCAACTACCGCCCTGATACACCTTCTTCAGGTCAAGCCGGTTCAAGGCATCATACTCTGACTTGATCCAGTCCCCTTTGCGGGTACGTTTGGCCACTATGTTGCCATTACCGTCATAGTGATATTCTTCAAAGTCATTCGGGTTATGGCTGCCCATGGTACTCGGGTTTGGGGTTCGGCCCTCATCTGGGAAGTAAGTCCTCTCAAGGCGGTCAAAACCGTCATACTGATACTGGGTTTTGTTACCGTTCGCATCCGCAACCCAATCGACCTGGCCATTCGGTGTATAGCCATATTCCTGATACCGGATCTCATCTGCGGAGCCCCAGCCCTGCCAGACCTTGCGCACCCGGCCCACCGGATCGTACTCGGTGCGAGTAGTACGGTTGCGGCTTATGTTACCGTCAACAAAGGCCTCCACATACTCGACACGGTCAAGCGCATCATAGCGATAGTCCGAACGTCCCCCACCTGATGTGGTGGTCACACAGACCTTGCCAGAACCGGAACAAGGCACACCATCAACCATGTAGGCGCTGTTCACCCATGAAGGGGGGAGCGGGATAGCGTTCCCGTTGTTCTTATAGTTATAACCATAGGTGGTCACCCCCGTTGGGCGACCAAGGGCATCATAAGCCGTGTGCGTGTAGGTGCCTACCTTCGCGCCCTTGATTGCCGACACAATGTTGCCCAGAGACGTGCCCGGGTTGATATCCCCCGCCACCTGATAGACAGGACGGCGCATGGTATCATAGAAGGTGGTGACAACATCATCCGCCTCACCCGGCGCAGGCTCATACGGGCCGTTCACCTGCACCATATTACCAATCGCGTCATACGCATACGAGGTGACAGGACGTTCTTCGGGGTTACTGGTCAGGCACTGGCTCGTTGCCACCGCCGACGCATTGCCGCAGTTCGATACCGTCTTAACAAGGTTGCCCATCCCGTCATAGTCATTGACCGTCACAATACCTTCCGGTGATACACTCCGCACAACCTGACCAACACCGTTGTAGGCATACTCATGCACCGCTGAAACACCATTAACCGCAGGCTGTGTCGCCCTGGCAACCTGACCATTTGCTGTATAACAAAGCGTGGTCGTCTTGCCGCGGAAATCCGTAACACTCGACGGCTTTGTTTTAGCGCCCTTCACGCTGCCGCTGCCACTGCACCTCGCCCCGCCATAGCTGGCCGCAGCGCCATGGGTCAGGCTTAGTGCTTTGTTTTCCTTCGATAGAGCTATCACGTTATTGTAGAGGTCATACTCGAACAGATGCCTGTTCCCTTCAGGGTATAACCTGGACGACACTCTGCTCCAACTATCGAACGTTGTGGTTACAGTTTCTCCAACCTCATTGGTGGTTTTACCGTAAGTATCTACCCCGTCGAACCCACCATAATAGGCAACATAGCTGTTGCCCGATGGTGCCACACGCTCACCCCGAAAACCGGATGCTACATGGAAATAATAGGCGGGCCGATTATTTCGAACACCCAGGGCGTCCTTGGCAGCTACCACACGCCAGTCCGCGTTATAGTCGTAGGAGAGCGCGGGATGCGTTGTGTCCCCCGGTAGGTAAACCGATACAAGCCGAAAGCCCCTATTAGGCCGCTGTGTCTGGCTACCAGATGACGAGAAAATCCCGTCAAAGCCGTAGAAACCGCCTGCGGGGCTGGTGAAACCTCTCAGCCCGTTTCGCTCAGTGAATGAAACAGCATGGCTCTGCCCATCGTCAACGCTGACCACCTGATACCCATCAGCACCATTATAGTTCCAGTTAAGCTCCCGGTTAAGATCGTTCTTGACCTGTTTCAGGCGAATACCACGATTTGTGGTGCCGATGTCATAGGTGAAATCAACCCCGAAGCCGGAAGGCGAGTGAATACTCTTGAGAAGATGTTTATATGCTCTCAGATCGCTGTCAGTATTGGTAATATAAGAGACAGGATCATACCGGAGAACATCACCTGCCGGCGTAGTGACAGTCAGGCTGACATTGTCATATACCCAGCGTTGCGTTTGCATTGGGATTGAGTGGGCTCCAGGCTGGATGTCACGAACTTTGCGCCGCACTCCTGCTTTTACAAGGCTTGCAGATGATCCGAGAGGCGCGTTGTAACTGCCGTTGGGCAGGCGCACAAACTGAAAGCCGCCGCTTGGGCTGGATACCGAGATCACATTGTCCGATAACTGGTCCGACCACCAGCTATTGATAAATGGAAGCAACACCCGACGCCTAATTTTGTTTGTCGCACCAGAGACTTCATATGACGCTAGAGCCATATCATAGGTGGCATAAAGAGCAACAATGCTACCTACCGCATTCCAGGGGTGCGAAGCCCCCATTGCTTCCATAGCCGAGCCCGACATCGTTGCTTCTGAGCGCATATTGTCGCTGAATATACTATTGTTGGCCATATAGCTCCAGTGTGCCGTCGATGGAGGGACCGAGGAGGGAACCTGGTCACCATTATGGGCTTTGACCTCGAAGCTAAGTTCGTATGGAAACCCGCCTGAACCCACCGACAGTATGGTGCCGGACGACCACGCCACATCTCCCGTCGACAAATCCACACCGTGAACGACCGACCGATCCTCAAACTCGTCTTTCAACAGATCTGCGGCCTTCGCAGGATCAAACTGATACTTGTTGTCCTGCTCAATGGCACCGGAACCGCCTTTATAACCACCTTCGCTAGTGGAGACTATATGGGCAACTTCGGCTACATATCCTAACGCATCTTCCTTTGTCGCAACAAACGCTGCCCCGCGCTGCAGAGATTGTCCGGTAACAGCGTATGAGCCATATTTTCCAGGCCATTTCTCTGACGTGCCACACTTGTAACCCGGCCCTAGAAACTCGTCATTGATCGTCAACACTTCGCTGTAGGAGTTGTTGAGATAATCACTTATTCTTTCTGCACCAAACTTTCCCGGGGTAGCGGGTAGGCTATATCCCACACAGCCCGCCGCATTATTGTCTTCTTGGTCAATTAGCCCCGCAACCAAGCCGCTTTGCGCGGTTGTGAAATTGAGGTATTTGGGCGCCGAAAGCTGTTCTGCCCCCCACGCAAAACGTTCCGCTGTCGACGAAACGTCGACCGCATCAAGCTGCTGTTCAAAAACGGAACCTTCCAATGTAGACGCAACTGCCGCCACAGTTTGCGCCATCGCATTCGCCCGGTTGACCGAACTATCCGGTACCGACATGCCTGAACTGACATCCAACCGAATAATCTGGTCACCCACAGTAAAATATACATGATTATCGAGACCAGTTGCACCCGGACGCGATTCCGAATAGACCGCGCCAACGGAATGGTGATGCAGTACATGGCGACCAGATATAGTCTCCAGCAAATTATTTGCCCGGCTTAGCTGCGCAAGCCAAGAGACACCAATCTTTGCTTTGGTATTATCCTGTTGGCTTATCTGTTGCTGAAACTCAATTGTGTCGCTATTCTGTCCGACCAATGCGTTTGCGTCGCCGCCATATTCCGTCGACCATTTCGACGCCAGCTGTCCACCTACATACCCCCAACCGTGAACGATATTAACCGTCGTCAGGACATCAATCTTGGTTTGTACCGTGCTATCCATATACGAGCCGCTATTCGCCGCATAGGGATGGTCAACTTCCATCTCCAAAGTCCAACCCGCACGCCCGTTCATGCCCAATCCGCATTCTCCCTCAACACCGCAGTTCTGGTGGTTCCGGTTTGAATGGGACGGATCGATCAGGCCTGCCATCACTGGCACATCTTTTCCGTCCAACCGCAGTCTTGCAGTGAAGGTTTTGGCTTCATAAGGATAGCCATAACGGTTAGTGAAATAGGGTTTGCCGATATCGGGTGTCAGCTCCAGCTTCCGGCCATAGATTTCATCAACATAGAAAATCGCGTTGATGTTGTCGCTTGACCCCATGATATCTTGATCCGTGCCGCCACACGTACTATCGCCGGCCCGCCGCGTACACACCCGTAGCCTAGTCCGATATGCATCCGGTACGTCACTCGTAATAATCGAAGCTGACAACGTGCCTGTGCTGGACCAACCTGATCCGTCATTCTCCTCGTCGATGATCCGCTTGCCGCCAATCAACTCTTCAAGGGATTTGGCACCATTGAGCTGCATATTGCTCAAAAGCACGTCGGCATACTCATTCAGCTTGGTACGAACAGCGGATAAGGAGATGCCCGCAACACCGCTGACACCATCCGGCGTAACCTCCGTTCCGCCCGCCCCTGTCAGCAGATCCCCCCTAGAGTAGCTGGCTGCCGTTTCAAGAGACACACCCGGCAGTGACGTATTGCTGTCGAGCACACCGGTATAGCGATGGTGTTTTTTATAAGCGGGATCGAAAGTTATGCTCACCCCATTGACCTTGACCTGAACCCAGGCATGGACGAGCGTTACACCTGACAACGCACCGGCCCCGGTCACACTCGCAGGAATACCGGCTTGGCCCAAGAAGACACTCGTCTCGGCTGCATCACTAACCCCGAGCCAGTCTTCAAACTCAGTGCCATCAAGCGTCAGCGTCCCAATGACAAATTTTGGCTCAGTAACTTCAGTACCTTTCCCAACGCAAGCTTTAAGCAAATCAAGCATTAGCTGGGCTTGGTCGAATGCAGTTCCATGGCCATCAAGATAAGCGCCGAGAGCACCCTTCTGTAGTCCAAATAGCGGCGTAATCTCGATCCTGTTCTTCACGTAGGCATAGATCAGGTCCGGATCATAGCGAAGAGCTGCAGCGAGAGCCTGAATCTCAACCGCAACATCTGACTTGAGAACCGAGGTGTGACCTGTACCGTTTCCATAATAGGATACTCCGGCAGAGGGCGACACAAGGTCCGCACGCCCAATCTTCATGCTCGGAAGATCGGCAGAGCACGCAGAAGTTACGACACCAAGCCCCAATACCAAGCCCGCTAGAAAGGAAGAACATACTCTGATTTTGTTCATAGTCCGGGCCCCCCGAGGCCTAAAAAATCAATTTAAATACTCTGAATAAGCCGGAAAGCCTCGAAACCACCGAGCGGTGTATATTGAGAATCACTGCCTACGTTGCACCCTAACCTTATTGGCCCTGCGACATACCAGCATTATACGGGAAGGAGCGTCCATCGCCCCAGATGATGCGACAGGCACCGCCACCACCCTTTCCTTCGGTGCTCATGCTGTAGGCACCGCCACCACCATAGGCCGCGCCGTCGGGGCCCACGGTTCCATCATCACCACCGGAGCCACCACCGGCACCAGCGCCGATTGTACCGGCCGCACCACTTGCACCAAGGCCGAACAACCCCGTGCCGCCGCCACCATGGCCATTACCGGCGGAAACCGCGCCACCACCACCCGCACCACCGCCCAAACCATCACTACCTGGACCACCATGAAACGGGTAGCCTCGCCCCCTGATACCTTCACCACCCCTACCGGTGTAACCACCCGCACCACCGGCACCGAGAGAGGCCCAGTCATATGTGGACCATTTGCCCAGCCCCCCCTTGCCGCCGCCGTCGCCAACAAAGGTTGCGGCGCCAGGGCTGCCGTGTGTCTCCGTGATGCCGCCTGAAAGGTTTTCGCTAAGGCCACCTTGCGCTAGAAGAACGGAGAGACCAACGAAGTAACTACTAGCACCATTGCCATTATAACCTTTGCCGCCAGCGCCCACTTTGACCGTGTACCCCTGCCCGGGTACAACTGCGATGCCGTTGCGCCAAGCCAGTGCGCCGCCACCACCGGAAAGCCAACCTAGACCAATAACCCGCCCACCGCCGCCGCCGCCGCCAACGCATACAGCACTAACTCTTGTGACATGTCTCGGCGCAACCCAATTGTACGTGCCCGGTGCATCAAAGATAATTTCGCCTGCCGCGGGTTCGGTCGCACCTGTCCCGGGTTCTACAGGCACATCAACTCCGGCGTCCATGCCAGCATTGTTCGGGAAGGAACGCCCGACACCCCACACGATGCGTACCGCGCCAACACCGCCAGCTGTTGAACTGTTTCCATACGCCGCACCGCCGCCAAAATTACCGCCCGAATCGCGTGAACCATCTCCACCACCCGAGCCCCCTTGGCCTCCACCATGGCCTGAAGACCCCATTCCATACAGGCCAACACCACCACCGCCGGTCCAGTCTCCGCCGCCGCCGCCAGCACCGCCGTAACCCGCCTCGGCAGGCGCTGCACCTTCCAGGTAACTTCCGCGGCCACCCTGTCCGGTGTATCCACCGGCCCCAGAACCGCCCATCCGGCCATCGGTGCGCTCCTGAGAAATCCCCCCTTCACCACCGCCATCACCAACATATGATGCACTTTGGCCATTCGCACCGGTTTTGCCGCCAAACCCAACGCATGTTTCCATATCCTTGAAGTAACTATCCCCGCCGTGGCCTTGTCCCACACTCTTGACGGGGCCAACACCCGCCGCTCCCACGACAACTGTCAATGTCTGCCCCGGAACAACGCTGATAGCATTGCGCCAACCAAGGCCGCCGCCACCACCGGAACGCCATTGCCCAACATTTTGGTAACCACCACCGCCACCGCCGCCAACACACACCGCGCTGACGCTCGTGACATTATCGGGCACTACCCAGTTATAACTACCCGGTGTATCGAAGATCACCTGCCCAACCGGCCAACTAATATCGCCTGTTGCCACGTCATTCCCGATCGATGCTCCCCCGGAAGGACTCGTGAGTGATACGGTGAAATCAACGCCAACCCCAGGCACGCCTGTGTCTATGGTCGGAACATATATGAATTTACCTGTATCGCCCGGCGCAAAGGTCAGGGTACCCGTTTGCGCGACATAGTTAACCCCGGCGACCGCCGTACCGTCTGTCGTGCTATAATCAATACTGTAGGCCTTATCCCTTGGGTGGAGACTGTTCACCTCAAATCGAATCACCTCTCCCGGCACCACTGATGCCTGCTGCTCGACAAAACCCAAGGTAGGCGGTTCATTGTCCAGAATTGTGCCGGTAGCCTCTGCTTCTTTTGTCTCAAGGCCATCGGGGACACCGGTGATGGCAAATCCGAGTGTCAAGGGGGAGTTTGGCGCCGTATCATCAATGGTGGCGATCTGAACGGGCGCCACAACCGCGCCAGCGGGCAAAGTTACAGACCCCGATACAGCCATTATAGAGCCATCATAGTCCTGCCCTAATAGCGCTGTTCCATCTACCACTGCATAGTCTATCTGTAGGTCCACCGTTGACGCAGAAGAAGCCTGGACGGTAAACTGAAGCGGATCACCTTCAAATGCCTTGGCGTCCGTAGCACTAAACTGGGGCGACGCCTCATTGTCCAATACGTTGAACTGGATAGCCGGTATGACCTCACTACCTTCGGCGTCTTGCGTTAAATGCAGGCTAAACGCACCACCGTCGCCAAAGACATTGTCGTCAACAGTTTCAACCAAGATGGTTTTGGCCATTTCGTTTGGTTCAAACACCAAAGTATCGCCGAGCTCTTCGTAATCAGCACCCGGCACAGCCGTTGAGGCCATAGTCTGGTAGTCAAGAAAAATGGTATTTTCAGATGCCTGCTCCTTAACAAGCGTAACGACCGCCTTGTCCCCTTCGGTCAGGGTAACCTTGTCTACGGAGACAGCAAAACTCACCGGCAGGTCATCATCCAGTATAGTGCCTTGCACAACACGGTTAAATATCGTGCCCTGAGAAGGATCCGGGAGCGTCAGCCTCAAATGAAAGCTTTCATCGCCCTCGCTGACGGTATCTTCAGCCGAACTAATAACAATCAGGCCGCTTCTCTGTCCGGCTGCAAGGGTCAATGTACCGTTTATGGAGCCATCGAAATCATCGGCCGAAGCCACCGATGCAGTGAGGTCAACAAAATAGTCAATCGATGCGGCTTCCATTGCCGTCTCACGGTAAACGGCAAACATCATTTGGTTGCCTTCTGTCAAGGCAACGCTTGATACTGCAATGCTCCCGCTACTGTCGAGCTCGGCAGGGATGTCGGCATCCGCACCTGAGGAATCCACTTCCCCAAAGATGACATAGCCATCACCGGCGTTGCCCCCGGTCGTATTCTCAATAATGGTTGGTACCACGCCCGCTATCTCTAACCAGCCAGATTCATTCCAGTAACCTGAACCGCCACCGCCGGGGGACCTATTATTACCACCGCCACCGCCGTAATAACCCGCGCCGCCGCCGCCGGAGCCTCTGTTATGACCGGCGCCACCACCACCTATCAGGAAGTCAGGTATTCCGCTAGCAAGGGAGTTATGTGCGTCTTCCGCCACCTCCCCATCCTCACCCGGTGCACCGCCTGAACCTGCGAGCGTCGCACTATACTCCCCTCCCACGCCAGGGTTACTTATCGTAGCGCTTTGTCCAGCTCTGTCGTTTGTCTCGTAATTAGCGCCACTCATGCCTAGACCACCGCCACCGCCGCCCAGATCACTTTCGCCGCCGCCACCGCCGCCGCCGCCAACAATCGCAACGGGAATCCATATATGATTATCTGCGGATATCGCCAGAGCAGAAGCACCACCACCCTGCCCGGCTTTACCGGGCTTCCCAGCCGCTCCGCCCGTGGGGTCGCCTCGAATTGCGTCATATTCCGCATCCGCAGCGCCCTGCATTGCTGCACGCCTGCGCAGATAAAAACCTTGCTGCGCGGTCAGTTCAAAAACACCGACACCACCATGCCCAGCCACCGTGCCAACACCATCCCCGCCACCGGCCCCGCCAGCCATAGAGATGTGTACACTGCTACCAGCGGGCACAAAATAGACTGAATTGGCCCCTACTCCATGATCTTTGATAACCCCCTGACCACTGGTATCGCCGAGACGGGATCCTCCAGCAGGATCGGACAAAATAACCGTAAAGTCTCGCTCCTGCCCGGCGCCGTCCTCATTATCATCAAAGGTCGCAATAGAAACAGTTTGTTCCGTTTCCCCAGGGGCGAACACCAACTCGCCGCTCAAGCCTTGATAATCGCTCCTGTCCGCAGCTGTTCCATCCTGCGTGTTAAAGTGAACCCGCTGTTCAAAGAGGGAAGGTTTATCAAGGAAGACATAGAACTCTAACGTCTCACCCTCAAGCCCTCTGGCATCAGTGACGCTGAAGATCGGGCCTGTATCATTGTCAGCGATGCTGGCTGTAGCCTGCGTCCGTTCAATCGCCGCGCCACCTGTGGCTTCACTTAACCTCAACGTAAAGGCTTCATCCAGCTCAAACGCAGCGTCATCAACACCGGAGATCACCAGCGTTTTGCTACTCTCACCCGGCGCAAATGTCAGAATGCCCGAGGAGGCCACATAGTCTTCCCCCGATATTGCCGTGCCGTCAATCGTCTCATACACAACACTTGTTGTTGTCTCATTCTCGCCGGTTTTGTTCACCGTGAAAGCGATCAGGTTGCCTTCTGAAGTGCTCACATCCTCAACACTGAACACAGGGCCGGGGTCATCATCCAGAATCACAAAGGATGCATCCCCGCCTGTGATGTCGCCACTGGAGACTGGCGTCAGCCGCACCACAAGGTCTTCATTCGCTTCATTGATCAGGTCATCAATCACCTCAAGGGGGACATGGACCTCATCCCCCATCGGCAAAAAACCGATGGTCATCGACTTGGCTTTATAGTCTGTGTCTGCTTCAGCAGAACCTGGGACTACCTCAAGCGTATATTCATGCACGTCGACGCCCGCACCAGACAGCAGGGCCAGGCCCATCACGCCTCCGGCAGAAGCCTGTGTGATGATTCCGCCCTCGGGCGTTAACCTGACCACGGTACCACCAGACCCCTCCATGGCGGCGCCACCCGCGTCCACCGACACCCGCATGTTGCTCGCGTCAGCCGCATCATCAACAATCGTTCCAACCGAGGTGGCGCGGCCATTTGGTACGCTAATTGCCCCTGCAGTTTCGAAGATCGCAAGCTCGACGGTCTTATTCCCGTCTTCTTTCACATCGTCCCGAAACTGGATGCAAGGAGGAGCGCTAGGCGTCAGCGCTCCAGCCGGGAAAGTGATCGTACCGGTCTTGGGGACATAATCGGCTGTGCCACCGATGGTCGCATACCCAACCTCGCTAATATTATCAATTGCTTGTGAGATCGAAACATCAAAACAGATCTGGCCGTCCTTCTCTTCGGCGACCGCGCCTGACGCTATTGATGCTAATGGGGCCGAAGCTTCTAAGATACGGCCCCAAGCCTGTCGCCGGCCAAAAGCAACGTCGTCATCAGAAGAAATATCAAGATAAAACCATTCCGTTCCTTCATAAATGTTTGGGCTGGTGGCGATTGTGGGAATTTTTATGGTCCACTCCGCTTCACCAGAACTAAACCTCTCACTTTTTCCAGCGGCCGGAAAAGTAAAGTCTTCCCCCACCGTTGCGAGGCGGCGAGAAACATTGTCCGGGTTGGATGATGCTGAAGCTGAGGTCGCCAATTTGACCTTTACGGTAGCACTCGCCGACATGTTTCCCCGACGCCTGACCTTGATCTCGATATTGTCTCCTTCAGTTGCCTCTGCGCTACTGATCGCAAAAATCGGTTTGTCAACATTGTCATCGTTCCAGATGGTGACCACAGCCTCCTGAACACCGCCTTTTGTCCGCGCCGGGTTGTTTCGAGCATTTTTCAGTCCTGAATCCTGCACCCGCACATACAGCTTCTCGTGCTTTTCTGCTTTCGTATCACCCCTAATCCAAACTCGTATCACCCCTGACAGGTCACTGTCAGAGCCATTTGGGCCAGCCGTGGGAGGAACCACAATCGTACCGCTATAGGCCGTAGTACTTCTGAGATCATCAGCATCCGCGAATATTGAGGTTCCCGATGTTTTGCCGTCATTACCGAGAACGATATCGTACTTTATCGTGACCGGAACCGTGAAAGCATTGCTAAACCAATAGCTTGGGACTCCCCAACTTTCTCCACTATCTCCCTCATACATACCGTCGTTACCAAGAGACAACATTGGTAGATCACCAGCATCCTGGATTGTGCCGATGCCCTTGGAACGGTCTATCGTGCCGTCCAGCTCCAACACGGCACCGCTTGATGGTTCGTAGAGCTCAATACCAAACTGCTCCGCGCCTTCGTAAACGCGATCTGGAAGCGTTTCTACTTTTACCAATTGCTCAACTGCGTTTGCCGCCGATCCTTCCCCGTTGGCAGGAAACGTCAACTCTTGATCGATAGAAACATAATCTTCACCCGGAATAGCGGTACCCGCAGTGGTGCGGATCTTTACCGTATATGGCGCTTTGGCGTTACCGATCTTGCGCACATTGAAGAGAAGGGCCGTGCCTTCTTCACGTGAGGCAGATGAAACCTGAAACCTGACAGTATCTCCATCGATATCCCGAAGTCGGCCCGGAGCATGCCGCTTTTCAGGGTCAAGACGAGCCCCCACAAGGCCCTGTTCTTTCAGACGCACATAAAGATATTTATCATCCTCCACCCGATCATCCGGCAGTGTCTGCACCACAAAGGTCACACCAACACCGTCCGTATTGCTCGCAGGAATGGTCACGGACCCTGTTGTCGGCGTGTAATCCACGCCAGGCTCAGCCAGATTGTCCATTGAACAGTGGCCAGCATTGGCCTCATTTGGCGTACATTCAAAAGTCTCATATTGGACTGTCAAATCCTGATTGGAGGCGCCAACCCGCCAAACAGTGAAATACATCCGGCCATTGTTTCTTTCGGGCACACCCGTCGCTTCCAAGCCGGCTGTTCTCCATAGCCGCACAAGTGGCAGTGAACCTTCAACTATATGTTTGGTACGGTTCCCAGCTGCGTCATAAGTGTAGCTATAGGTCTTATCAAACCCGTGCGTCTCCCGCACGAGCCGGCCAAGCGTATCATATTCATAGGAGATATCGTCCTGAGGGTCTGCCCGCGCAAATGTCGCAGACAAACAAGTCCCCACCACTGACACAAGCACAAACGCCCGTGCCAATGCACAGCAAAAACCCTTAATCACGATTACTAGCCCCAATCGCCTAAATATGAATCAATAAACGTATAGCGTGTAGACTGGAAAATTCCAATCCTGTCGTCAATACGATTTGATATTTAATACAAGAAATCACTTAATTTCATAGTGTTATGCCCCAATGCCGGACTGATCTGGTAACACCCCCAATAATAGAGAGCTTCAAAAGTGGAATGCGTTGAGCGGCCATCGGGCTAGCCATGACCAGTTTTCATTTTGCCGTGGTAATACCCCACTGGTGGCAGGCCGATGGCCTAGCGCCGATTTTCGCGCAGCTTATTCCCGCCCAACCACTGATATTGAAGTGCTGGTTGGCGATGATGAAAGCGGCCTTCAGGTCCTGCAGCTCGTTACGACGGAAACTGCTCTCATTGTTCCAGCGGATGGCGGCATCAATGCCGCATAGCGCCATATTCATCTGCGCCTAGCGCCAAGTGGTGTGGGCTCATCTCCTGCCCATATACGACAATGTAACCGATACAGCCCCCATGTCGCTCGACGAATTTTTCCGACTGCACGAACATGCCGCCCAACCCTCAGCATGAGTCAAACACGCGGCCTTTATAGGTTTGAATAGCCACTAGTTTTATAAACACCTTGGACTTTCCAATTTTGCTGTCGTTCGAACTCGAAAGGCGACAGAAGCGCGCTCAAGACCCGATCCATATGTATGCAAGACTGCATCGACCAGCCGACCACGCGGCGGGACTAGCTCACTCCTTGGCTCAATTTTACCAAGAAAGGTAACTAAAAATCTAAAGGCTATTCACACAGTGGGCTGGCCAATAAAAGCTTATCCATCAATACATCGAACCTTATGGGGGCTGCTTTGTAGCCCCCTTTTCCATGCCCCCTTGAAGCGTGCGAACCTGCCGAATTCAAGTGTATTTGGCAGTCGACCGCAGGGTTGGTCCTACACTAGGGACAGACTGACAAACTCGCTGCCACTCCCTCCGTAAAAAAAGCCTCCAGAACTTACTAACTCGTCTGCCATGTTGGCTTAAGGCAAGGAGTAAGCGATGGCCCATAAACGCAAAAAGTACATACAGAAGCCTCTAAAGATTACAACGGTTGTGGCTAAGCACTTCAGCTTCACCCTTCATCCCGTCGTTCAAGGTCACTTGCGCGCTCTTGTGGACAATGACCCGCCACCTAGTTGGCTTTTCAAAGACTTTAATCTGCTCCAGTCGGTGATCATTGAAAAGCCAATATGCGTCGCGCGGAAACCTAAAATCAGCGAGGCTCGCCCCACTGTCGTACCGTACTTCAGTGGTTTTTCTATCGCCCGTCTTTTGGACTTTGTTCCGGTGGATTTTATGGATCGGTTGCAGATCTCACTAGCCATATATCCTAGCGCCAGTGATGATCGTATTCGATCTATCGCCACTGCTGATGCTGTCGCACAGGCCATTTTCAATACGACTGCGACGACGCCAATCAAAGCCCTATTTATGAGAAAAGATGCGCCTTCAAAGCCTCACCTAACTATTCCCACCGCGTTCGGCGACAACACTGAGGTTGACTAATGCTAATCCATGATCTTGCTTTTGTTCTTCAGGAGGAAAACACCGGGCGCTTAATGGATTGTCTCAAGTGGATCGGCAACTCATATCCAGAATATCCCATCCTGTCACAGTTTTGCGCAGAACTCATAAACGCTCTCAATGCCTCCGAACTGGTTACACGGCCGGATACTTTCAAGGATCGAAATGAAGAAAAGTTTCAGGATTACGTAAAGGCTTGGATGCACCTCCTCACAACTGATATTCCTACAGGGACTGAGTTGGCACCCCACGTCGAGAACTTATACCTCGCAACCGCCGCGGCAAGTGTTCTCACGATTTACAAGTTTCAGACGCAGGAAAAGTCACGACGCAAACCCATCTCCCTGGCTAGCTTTGGCCGCGCGGAGATTGCCCTTAGAAAAATTCTGCTCGCAGAGCATAAATTACTCGATGAATTTCGCTCACGTACTTCCAATCTGTGGCAATGTTTATCTACCCTCCGCGCGTTGGAAAGCAACGGCACGTTCAGCAAAAAAATCACCGAAAACAGAATCATGTCCGTCGTCAGAACATTTGTCTCAGTTTGAGCGCTTTATGATGTGAGTGTTTGGCTCATCATTTTTGGATATTAT
>NZ_JBLXGZ010000055.1:0-14444 GCF_048260245.1 Kordiimonas sp.
TGCCAAGGCGGGTATAGTTTCCGACACCTTCGACCATCAGGATCTGGCAGTGTCCACCCGATACCAGCAGCAGCAGATACGGAAACGGTACCTCGTCCGCCAGACGCACTGTCAGTGCATGGCCTTCAAGGTGGTTTACTGCGATAAACGGTTTACCCGAGGCTTTTGCGATGGCTTTTGCGGTCATCACCCCCACCATTAACCCGCCCACAAGGCCGGGGCCGGTCGTGGCGGCTATGGCATCAAGGTCTTTAAAGTTCAGGTCGGCCTCAGCCATCAAATCGCGCAGCAGATGGTCAAGATGGCTGATATGCTGCCTTGCCGCAATTTCGGGTACCACGCCGCCAAACTGTGCATGCTCGTCAATCTGCGACAATACCTTGTGCGCCAGCACTGTGCGGTCTGCCGCGACAATGGCAGCGGCGGTTTCGTCACAGCTTGTTTCAATCCCCAGCACCAGCGGTCGCTTGAGCGCACCCAGCCTGGTTTCTTTTGTCACGGGCATCATATTTCCTGTTCTTTGGGCTTGGGCCACCGCTTCATAAGTTCTATAAGCCAAATAGGTTGAAGCATCAAAGATAAGCAGCGCCCGAGAGGCGTGCGATACCACCGAGAGAGGGTTTTGTGCAACAAGGCATTAAAATCGGCACACGCGGCAGCCCGCTGGCGCTGGCGCAGGCCAATGACGTCAAGGCGCGGCTTGTCGCGCACAATGACGACCTGACGGACGATATGGTTGAAATCGTGGTGATCAAGACCACGGGTGACCGCATTCTGGACCGTCACTTGATGAACGCGGGCGGCAAGGGCCTGTTCACCAAGGAAATTGAGGATGCGCTGATGGACGGCAGCATCGACTGCGCGGTGCATTCGTCCAAAGACATGCCGACACGCTTGCCGGACGGGCTCGTGCTGTCCACCTTCCTGCCGCGCGAGGACGCTCGTGACGTGTTCATGAGCGCTAAATACAGCTCATTCGCGGAGTTGCCCGAAGGTGCGACGTTGGGCACCGCCTCGCTCAGGCGGCGGGCGATGGCGCTGCGTATCCGCCCCGACCTCAAGGTGGTGACCTTCCGCGGCAATGTGCAGACCCGGATGAAAAAGCTTGCGGCGGGTGAGGCTGACGGCACCTTTCTTGCCCTCGCTGGCCTGAACCGGTTGGGCATGAAATCCGCCGCCACAGAGATACTTAGTCTGGCTGACTTTCTGCCCGCCCCGGCGCAAGGTGCGGTAACGGTGGAAATTCGTGAAGGAAATGCCGCCATGACCGCGCTTCTTGAGCCCCTGCACTGTGACGAAACGGCGCTGGCGGCGACGGCGGAGCGTTCGTTCCTTGCCGCGCTTGACGGCTCCTGCCGCACCCCGATCGCGGCCTATGCCACACGCTCGGGCGATAGTATGATGATGCACGCCATGCTGTTGTCGCTGGACGGTAAAACCGTCTTTGACCAGACAGGCACCTGCGCTGCGACGCTTGAAGCAGCGGTCTCGCTGGGGCAGGATATGGGGACCACGATCCGGGAGGACGCGGGCGAAGCGTTTTTTGAAGCGCTCGCACGGGATATTGAAGCGGAGATTGCATGAGCACCATCCTTCTTACCCGACCGATAGACGAAGCCCAACCCACGGCGGAAAAGCTTGAAGCCATGGGCCATACGGTGATCATCGCGCCGATGATCCGTATTGACCCGGTATCGTTTGAAATACCGCCGGATGACCGCAGCCTGATTGTGACCAGCAAAAACGGCGCGCGCCATGGCCTTGCCAATATCGGCAACAAGGCGCGTCCTATCTTCGCGGTGGGGGAGCAAACCGCCGAAGAAGCGCGTAAACTGGGTTTCACCAATGTGGTTGTGGGGCCGGGTACCGCGCGGCAGATGATCCCGACGCTGCTGGAATGTGGTATCAGCGAGAAGCGCAAATACAGTTATTTATGTGGCACTAATATCTCTTACAATATTTCCGCCGTCTTGCGGGATGAGGGTATCGACGCGGTCGATGTGGTAACTTATCAGGCGCGGCCGATGCGTGCATTCTCCGCCGGTGTGCAGGATGCCATGGAAGAGGGTGAAATTGATATCGCACTCTTTTATTCGCCGCGCACTGCCACCACATTTGAAGAAACGGCAGCGGAATATGGCCGCTCCGACTGGTTGAGCAAGATGGACGCCATCGCGCTTTCAACTCGGGTCAGGGAACAGCTTATCGGCCCGTGGCGCAGTGTGCGCTATGCTATTATGCCGACGGAAAAGGCGCTTCTTTCCATGCTGGAAGGATAAGCCGCGCGCCGAAGCAAGCCTCGTGCCTCAGGGCCGCGACGATCAAGGGACAATATTTGTGGTCAGTGAAGACAAGATGACAGGTGAAACACCGGGTTCAGAGCCGGGTATGGATGAAAAAGATATCATCGATGCCGAGGTAATCGCCGAACATGAAAACACTCCGCGCGGCGAAAACGTGACGGACGCGCGCACAGGTACTTCCTTCATGGCGAAAGCTGGCTGGTTCCTCGCCTTCGGTGTCAGCGCGTTTGCCGCAGGTGTTTATTTTGCCCCCAAATTTGACCCCGGCCTTGTTTACCTTGGCCTCAAGGATGAAACCGTGGTGGCTGAACGTGCCGTCCCCGCCGCCAGCCCGGTCATGACAGAATTTACCGGCGTGCTTGATGACATGCGTGCAACTCTTGTGCAGCACAGGGAAATCCTCGCGCAGCATGAAGCGGCGCTGAAGGGTGAAGCCAGCGCGCGCGAAAAGCTGGCCGCTGATATGGCGCTGCTTGCGGCTGCGGGTGGCGCGGATGCCACCGCGAACCCCGCCGCGCTTGCAGGCTTGCAAGCCGACATCAACCGCCTGACCGATGACATCGCCCGCCTGTCAGCGGTGGAGAATGCCGATCACCCTGCGGTGTCGCGGCTGTCGGGTGCACTGGCGCTGGCGCGTGCGGAAAGTGAGCAGCTTAAAAGCAGGCTCGACAGTGTTGAGGCCGCGATGAAAGCGGTCGAATCCGGCGCGCTTGAAGCCAGCCCGCGTGGCCGGCTTGTGTTGTCGCTCGGACGCTTGAAGGACCGTGCGCTGGTGGGCCAGCCCTACGGTGCCGGGCTTGACGCTTTGCGGGTCGACTTCTCCGCCCTGCCAGCTCTTGACCAGCAGTTGATTGGTGCCGATATCGCCACGCTTGCAGACCATGCCGGGGGCATCACCCCTTACGATAAACTGGTCAGCGATTTTGACGCCATGGCCGCCACTGTCATGACCGCAACCGACAAGGCCGAGGGTAATTTCCTCACCAAGCTTTTCACCGTGCGCCGCACCGACGCGGGCGCCACCGGCCTTGATGCCGAACTACTGAAAGCCGAGCGTGCCCTGGCCGCGCGCGATATTCAGGGCGCGGTGGACGTTCTGGCCGCGCTTGGCGGCCCGGCGTTTGACGCCAGCGCACAGTGGCGCAAGGAAGCGGCGGCCCATGTGGCGGTCACGCGCGCCTTTGACCGCCTGACCAGGGGTGTCGCCAATGCGGGCTTGCAGGAAGGGCCACGATCGTGACGCGCGTCGTTCTGTGGTTCATTGTTATCCTGTTGCTTGCCGTAGGCGCGGCGTGGCTTGCCGACAACCCCGGTGATGTCACCATCGATTTTCAGGGCCTCCGGTTTTACACCAGCTTTGCCGCGCTTGCGGCCTTTTTGGCTGCGGCTATGGCGCTGGCCGCGCTTGTGGTGTGGCTATTTGGCTGGCTTCGGCGCGACATGCCGTTTTTTGGCTCCAACAGGGTGGTCAAACGGCAGGGGCGCGGGCTCAAGCTGCTGAACCAGTCGCTTGTGGCCTTGTCGGCGGGGGATCACCGCCTTGCCGCCAAGCTGATTGAGCAGGCCGAAGTGCTGCTGCCGCCCCAGCCCATGGTGCATCTGATCGCGGCGGAGGCTGCGGCCCGCGCGGGTGACCACGCCGGTGCCGCCAAACGCTATCAGGCGCTTGAGGGCACGGATGACGGCCGTTTCCTTGGCCTGCGCGGCCTTGTGGGTGAAGCGCAGCGGTTAGGCCGTGACAGCGAAGCCCTGCGCCTCGCGCGCACCGCCTTCAATGAAAACCGCAAAAGCCCGTGGGTGCTGAGGACGCTGTTTTCGCTTGAGGTTGCTGCGGGCAACTGGGCGGAGGCCGAAGCCGCGCTTGATAAGGTCGCGCGCGAAAACCTGATGGAAAAGACGCAGGTAACCAGACATCGCGGCGCGCTGGTGTTCGCCGAAGCGACGGAAGCCAACCTGCGCGGCGACACCCTCGCAGCCAAAAAAGGTTTCAAGAAGGTGCTGTCGCTGAGGCCCGATTTTGCCCCGGCAACGGCCGCGCTGGCGAAAATTGAGCTGGGCGAAGGCAACAACAAGCGCGCCACCAGGTTGATCCAAGATGCCTGGGCCAGCCGCCCGCACCCCACGCTTGCCCGCGTGTTCAAGGCGCTGGACGCCGCCGAGGGCGCGCCCGACTGGCTCAGGCGTGTGCGCGCGCTGACCGCACAAAACCCGGACCATGCACAATCCATGCTGCTGCTGGTGGATGCGCTGATGGACGCGCGCGAATATGACATCGCCAAACCGCTGCTGGACCGGCTCATCAAGGCCGCACCCACCCGGAGCGCGTGGCAATACCGCCTTGCGCTGGCCCACGCGCTGGGTGAGGATCCCGACCCGATTGAGACCGCGCTCGCGACAGCCGAGGCGGGCGAAGGCTGGCACTGTGACGCGTGCGGCCACACGCCAAACGCATGGTCGCCGCTTTGCCCCAACTGTGGTGGCTTTGACACCATAGACTGGCGCGATGTGGGCGGCAGCACGGCACCGCGCAAAGCCTTCCGCGCCGAGGAAACCATCGCCCTTCTGGGCGCTGAGGTGGCGGGAGAAAAACCACGCGGTCGCGACACCCACGCCCCCTGAAGGCGGAGTGTTCGAGGCAGGCACAGCGCGCCAAAAAACGCTTGCCGTCATGGGGGCCATCCGGTATACAGCCCGCCTGTAACGGCCTCTCTGGCCATGCGCACATCTGTTGCGACGCCGCTTTAGCTCAGTTGGTAGAGCACATCATTCGTAATGATGGGGTCACGTGTTCGAGTCACGTAAGCGGCACCACTTCTCACCTCCCCTTCAGCACCCAAACGCTTTCGGTTGACGGGCAACGGCCTTTGAGGCCACCGGGCACATCTGCGCTGGTGAGCAGTTTGACCTCGTACCGCTCGCCATAATGCTGCGCGATCTCGGTGCTGCTGATGGAAAAGGGCGGGCCTGCCATCTGGCTCTGGTCATACTCATAACTGATCAGCAGTTGCGGGGCAGCGGCTGTGAGCTCACTCAGGTGTTTGGTGTAGCGCGTGCGGGTGTCACCTGGCAAGGCCACCAGCGCCGCGCGGTCATAAACCGCATTCACCGGGCCAAGCTGCGCCGCACTCAGTTTGAAGATGTCCCCCACATATATGTCGATATGCCTGGCGCTATAGTGGGTGATGTCCCCTTGCCGGGAGATGGTGGGCTGCATGCCAAGCTCGGTAAATAGCTGATCTATGGCGGTGCCCACAAGTTCGGCGCCAGCCACGCGGTAACCGCTGGCCAGCAACCAGGCGATATCACGCGTTTTACCGCACAGCGGCAGGAAAACACGGCTGCCTTTTGGCAACCCGAGCGCATCAAAATAACTGGCCAGAAACCGGTTCGGGCTGCCTTCATGAAAGGCGATCTCGCCCGTTTGCCATTTATTCACCCAGAAACTTTCTTCCATCATGTCACCAATCAATTGTTCATTTTTGCAAGTGTCGCTAGGATACAAGTTCAAGTTAACTTGAGGTCAAGGGTTAAATGACAGCACAGCAAAATCTGGATATCGGGCAGGTGGCCAAGCGCTCTGGCCTGCCTGCCTCCACCCTGCGGTATTATGAAGAAAAGGGCCTCATTCGCGCTGTTGGGCGCCATGGTCTCCGGCGGGTGTTCAGCGCGGCGGTGCTTGACCAGTTGGCGCTGATCACGCTTGGGCGCAACGCCGGTTTCACGCTCGATGAGATCGTGCGCATGTTTGCGCCTGGCCCGCTTATGGAGATTGACCGCAAGGCCTTGCGCGCCAAAGCCGATGCGCTGGAGGTGAAGATCAAACAGCTGACCGCTGTGCGCGACGGTCTTCGCCACGCGGCGGAATGCGGGGCGCCGAGCCACCTTGAATGCCCGACCTTCCGGCGATTCATGGCGCTGGCGACAAAGCGCAACAAGGTACGTAAGGTGAGGGTGGGGTAAACATGACACCGCCGCAAATTGGAACCGGCGAGAGTGTCAGGGCCTCTGTCATGCTCATCTGGAACACAGTTTCAAGGTCCGAAAACGCCTCATGAGCGAATGTGCGCGAGCTTTACGTGGTGGACAATTGCACCTTTCCTTAGGCTGGCTTACAATCGACGTATGATCGAGATTACACCGCATATCAGCATTGATGAGGCAGATATTGTGCTGACGGCCAAGCGGGCGTCCGGCCCCGGCGGACAGCATGTAAACAAGGTGTCCACTGCGGTGGAGCTACGCTTTAATGCCCGCGCGCATCCGGCGATCAGCAACGAGATGTTCATCCGTCTGCGTAAGGTTGCGGGCAGCCGCATGACCGGGGACGGCGTGATTGTGCTGACGGCCGAGAGCCACCGCAGCCAGATTGACAACAAACGCGCTGCGACAAAACGGCTGGTGGAAATGTTGGAAAAAGCAGCCAAACGGCCCAAGTTTCGCGTGGCGACCAAACCGTCTAAGGGCGCGAAGGAGCGCCGTATCACCGCCAAAAAAACCACCGGCGAGCGCAAGAAAATGCGCGGCAAGCTGAAGATTGTGGATTGAGGCAAGTAGGCCGGTGCGGCCTAGTCGCGCCAGAAGTGCGGGTCAAACAACAGCAACAGCGTGAAAATCTCCAGCCGTCCGAGCAGCATGGCAAAGGACAGCACCCATTTGGCGGTGTCTGGCAGGCTGGCGAAATTGCCCGACGGGCCGATAATATCGCCCAGTCCCGGCCCCACATTGGTGATGGCGGTGGCGCTGGCGGTGAGGGCCGTGACAAAATCGATCTCAAGCAGGGTGAGGATAATCGTCACCACTGTCACAGACGCAAGGAATACGGCAAGGAACGCCAGCACGGAGACCGGCAGCTCCGGCGGCAGGCGGCTGCCGTGGTAGCGCATGGTCACCACCCGGTTGGGGCTTGCGAGCTTCGAGAGCTGCTCCCGCATGGTGACCCACAGCACCTGAAAGCGGTATATCTTGATCGCGCCGGAGGTCGAGCCCGCGCAGCCGCCAACAAAGGTGAGGATGAAAAAGGCCGCCGCTGCCGCCGGGCCCCAGGTGGTATAGTCGGTGGAGGCAAAGCCGGTTGTGGTGACCACCGACACGACATTAAAGGCCGTCAGCGTCAGCGCACCAAGGAAAGAGATGTCCTGCCTCAGCATCAGCCAAAGGGTCATCAGCACAATGACAATAAAGAGGAAACGCACAAAGGAGCGGATCTGCGGGTCAGAGACAAAGGGCCGCCGGTGCCCGCGCACAAATTTGATGTAGCTGATGAACGGCAGGCCGCCTGCCAGCATGAAAATGGTGCCCGCCCACTGGGTCGACAGGTTGGTGAAATGGCCGAACGAAGCGTCATGAGTACTATACCCGCCGGTCGAAAGCGATGTCATGGCGTGGTTCACCGCGTCAAAGCCACTCATGCCTGTCAGCATGAAGATGCCGGTGGCCAGCACCGTGAGTGCGGCGTAAACCGCCATGATCCATTTCACCATGGTGGCCGACTGCGGCATGATCTTCTCGGATTTATCCGAGCTTTCAGTCTTGAACAGTTGCATGCCGCCGATGCGCAGGAAAGGCAGCATGATAATGGCCATGACGATAATGCCCACCCCGCCGACCCATTGCAGCAGCGAGCGCCACAGAAGAAGCCCCGGCAACAGGTCATCAAGCCCGCTCATCACTGTGGAACCGGTTGTCGTCAAGCCTGAGACGGTTTCAAACACCGCATCGGTGAAAGTGAGGCCAATCTCTGGCGACAGGCCAAGCCCCAACAGCGGCAGGGCGGCAAAAAGCGGTAGCACAATCCACGATAGCGCGGTCAGCAGGAAGGCCTGTTTGACATCCAGGCTGAAGGGCTGGTTGTCGCGGGTGGCGAGCGCGGCCATAAGGCCGATACAGGCGCAAACGGATGCTGAGAGAATAAATTCATAGGGCATCTGCCCGGTCATCACCTCCTCGACCACGGCTGGGATCGCCATGGTCACAGCAAGGCTTGTGAGCATAAGCCCCAGCACATGGATGATGGGATTAAGGCGCATCGGAAGTGTCATGTTGAGGGTATCATGGCGGTTGCAGGGCTGGCCCGAAGGGCGCAGGCATATCCTTTTCAGCTATCACGGCGCGGCAAGTGTGTACACGCTATGACAACAAGAGGGCAAGGCCGGGAATTTGTCAAATGCTGTTGTGGGATGTGGGGGCAGCGTGCCCCCAGAAAAGCCTAGACGTGGAAGCTTTCGCCGCAACCGCAGCGGCCTTTTTCATTGGGGTTGCTGAACTTGAAACCGGTGGAGAACATGCTGTCCTCCCAGTCCATCTCGGTGCCCAGCAGGAACAGCAGCGACTTGCGGTCCACAAAGACCTTCACGCCCTTGTCTTCGACCACTTCGTCATCAGCGGCCGGTTCCTCGACATAGTCGACGGTATACCCAAGGCCCGAGCAGCCGTGGGTGCTGGTGCCCAGCTTGATGCCGACCGCCGTCTCGTTTTTGGCCAGCAGCGCGCGGATACGGTCTGCCGCCTTATCTGTAATATTGATCACTGCCACTTTAAAAACCTCGTTTCATTATACCCAGAAGATGGGGTTACAGCAGCCCGAGTTCAAGCCGGGCTTCGTCTGTCATCTTGGACATATCCCACGCCGGTTCCCAAACCAGCGCCACGTCGCAGCCGTTTACGCCGGGCACGGTGTTGACCTTCAACTCTACCTCACCCGGCATGCTTTCGGCCACCGGGCAATGGGGCGTTGTCAGCGTCATGGTCACGCGCACCCGCCGGTCGTCGTCGATATCCACGCCGTAAATCAGGCCCAATTCATAGATATTGACCGGAATTTCGGGGTCGTAAATTTCCTGTAGCGCGGCGACGATATTGGCCTCCAGCTCTTCCTTCGAAGAGGGTGCGTCGCTTGCCGGTTTGCTGTTGCTCTCGGCGCTCTCGCCTGCCTCTGTGGTTGCGTCCTCGGCAGCCTTTTTCTCGGCGTCGCCCTCAAGGAATTTGTTGAGGAAATAGCCGCCCTCCTGCGGGCTGACACCTGAAGTATCCACTCTGGGGCGTTCCACGTCCTTCTTCGGCAGGTTTTCTGCCGGATAGTCGCTTTCGGAAGGGGCGCTGACGTTCAAAACGTCTCGTTTTTGCTCGTTATTTGTCATCCAAAGATGTCCACAACTTTCTTGAGGCCCGCCACAAGGCGGTCCACATCGGTTTTATCGTTATAAATGCCAAAACTGGCGCGTACGGTGCCGGGCACGCCAAAGCGGTCCATCACCGGCTGCGCACAGTGGTGACCGGCGCGCACGGCGATGCCCTGCCGGTCTAAAATGGTGCCAATGTCATGCGGGTGGGCGTGCTGCATGGTAAAGCTGATAATCGCCCCCTTGTCGGGGGCGGTGCCAATGATACGCAGGCTGTTGAAGGCCGACAGCTCCTTGGTGGCATAGTCCAGCAACGCATGTTCGTGGGCTGCTATATTCTCAAAGCCGAGTGCTGTGATGTAATCCAGCGCCACCTTCATGGCGATGCCGCCCGCGATGTTGGGTGTGCCGGCCTCAAACTTGTGCGGCAGGTCGTTATAGGTAGTTCTCTCAAACGTGACGGTGGAGATCATATCACCGCCGCCCTGCCATGGCGGCATGGCGTCCAGAAGTTTTTCCTTGCCGTAAATGACGCCGATACCGGTGGGGCCATAGGTCTTGTGGGCAGAGAAGGTGTAAAAATCAGCGTCGATGTCGCGTACGTCCACGGCCATGTGCGGCGCGGCCTGACAGCCGTCGATCAACACCACTGCGCCTGCTGCGTGGGCAAGCCGGGTAATTTCCTTGACCGGGTTCAACACACCGATCGCGTTGGAGATATGGCCGACGGCAACCATTCTGGTGCGGTCCGTGAGCAGTGTTTTATAGGTTTCCATGTCGAGCGAGCCATCGTCGAACATGGGGATAACCTTGATGATGGCGCCCTTTTCCTCGGCCAGCATCTGCCACGGCACGATATTGGAATGGTGCTCCATATGGCTGAGGATGATCTCGTCGCCCTTGGCCACATTGACGCGGCCCCAGCTTTGCGCCACAAGGTTGATGCCTTCGGTGGCCCCGCGCACAAAAATGCACTCACGGGCTTTTTCGGCACCGATGAAGGCGCGCACGGTTTCGCGGTTGGCTTCATAGGCCTCGGTCGCGTCCTGGCTGAACTTGTACACACCGCGGTGGATGTTGGCGTAATAGCCTTCATAGAGCTCGGTCTCGGCCGCGATAACAGCGCGCGGTTTTTGTGCGCTTGCCGCCGTATCGAGGAAGGTCAGCGGTTTGCCGTAGACCTCGCGGGCGAGGATCGGGAAATCCGCTTTGATCTTCTCGACATCAAGGCCGGGTTTTATGGCTGCCTGCGTGTTCATTCTGCCCCCTGTGCCGTGACGGCTTCAGGTACTGCGCGGTCGGCGCGGGTGGTCATCCAGTCGTTGATGCGCGCGGTCATGAGGTCGCGCACGGCATCGGTGGTCACACGGGTGAGCGCATCGGCGGTGAAGGCTTCCACCAGCATCTGCCGCGCTGTCACCGGGTCGATCCCGCGAGAGGTCAGGTAGAAAATTGCTTTGGCATCCAGCTCGCCCACTGTGGCGCCGTGGCTGCATTTGACATCATCGGCAAAAATTTCAAGCTCGGGCTTGGCGTTGGCTTCGCCGGTGCGGTCGAAAACAAGCGCCTTGAAGCTTTGGTCGGCAGCGGTTTTTTGCGCGTCCTTTTCCACCGTTACCTTGCCCGCGAAGGAGGTTTTGCCGGGTGCATCGGCGATGGTGCGGAAAATCTGGTCGCTGGTGGCAAAGGGTACCACATGGCTGATGTGGGTGAATGTGTCATGGCTTTGCCCGGTGGCGGCCAGGGCCACACCGTCAATAGTGGCGTTGGCTTCTTCGCCCAACAGACGCACATGGGCCTCAAAGCGCGCAACCTTGCCGCCAAGCGACAGGTTGGTGCAATGATAGTGACCTGAGGCATCCACATTGACGTACGCCTTGGCGGTGTGCAGTGCGCTTTCGCCTTCTTCCTGAAGGCGGGCGTGCGTAAGGCCCGCGCCTTCCGCGATCCGCGCCTGAAGCGTGATATTGTGCCAATAAGCGCTGTTGTCGCCGATGAAGCGCTCCACCACAGATAGTTTGGCAGCCTCACCAAGCTCGATTACATGCCTCAGGTGCGCGGCTTTTCCGGCTGCGTCCGTCATCACATGGATGATCTCGACCGGGTCGTCGATCTCCACGCCTGCAGGCACGGTCAGCACAATGCCGTCGCGCATTAGCGCGGTGTTAAGAAGCGAAACACCGTCGTGGCCGCGTACCAGCTCATCAAGCCGGGCCGGATTGGCGGTGAAATGGTTGGCAATGGGGCGAATGGACGCCGCTTGCCACAGGTCGCCCATGTCTGACAGGTCCTCGGCGTAGCGACCGTTGATAAAGACAAAACGCGCGGCGGTATCGCCGATGGCCGCCGGAATTTCAGTGGTGGCCGTCGGCGCTTCGGCAAGGCCGTATACACCGGCGCGCAAAGCCCTGAGGTCGCTATAGCGCCAGTCTTCGGCCCTCGCGGTCGGGAAACCGGTCTCGGCAAAGGCCTTCATGGCCTGCTGGCGCAAGCCGTCCGCCCCCGGCACGGTGCCTGTAAGGCTTTCCGCCTGTGCGCTATATCCTATAGTCAGCTCGTCTTGCATATATGTCCTGTTCCTGCGCCGTTACGCAACGTCAGCGTAGCCTTTTTCTTCCAGCTCAAGCGCCAGTTCCTTGCCGCCCGATTTCACGATGCGGCCATCGATCATCACGTGCACCACATCCGGCTGCACGTAAGACAGCAGACGCTGATAGTGGGTGATGAGCAGAATGGCAGTATCGTCTCGGCGCTGGGCGTTGATGCCGTCGGCCACGGTCTTGAGTGCGTCGATATCAAGGCCGGAATCGGTCTCGTCAAGGATGGCAAGCTTGGGGTCAAGCATGGCCATCTGAACCATCTCGTTGCGCTTTTTCTCGCCGCCCGAGAAGCCTACGTTTACAAAACGCTTGAGCATTTCCGGGTCCATGTTGAGCGCTTTGGCTTTTTCGCGTACCAGCTTCATAAACTCAGCCGCCGACATCTCTGCCTCGCCGCGATACTTGCGCACGCTATTGAGCGCGGTGCGCAGGAAGTTGAGGTTCGAGACACCGGGAATTTCCACCGGATACTGGAAGCCGAGGAACAGGCCTTCGCCCACACGCTCGTGCGGTTCAAGCGCCAGCAGGTCCTTGCCTTCAAACTCCACCGTGCCCGAGGTCACGTCATAATCGTCCCGGCCGGCGATGGCGGCGGCGAGCGTGGATTTGCCGGCGCCGTTCAGGCCCATGATGGCGTGGGTTTCACCTGCCCTGATCTCAAGGTTGAGGCCCTTGACGATTTCCTTGTCGCCGACACTGACGTGGAGGTCTTTGATATTGAGCATAACTATCCGTCCTTAACCCACGCTGCCTTCAAGGGAGATGCCGAGAAGCTTCTGGGCTTCTACGGCAAATTCCATTGGCAGGTGTTGCATTACTTCCTTGCAGAAACCGTTGACGATCATCGCCACAGCTTCCTCTTCATCCAGGCCCCGCGCTTGGCAATAGAACATCTGGTCTTCCGAAATTTTGGAAGTGGTCGCCTCGTGTTCGATCTGCGCGCTGGGGTTTTTTACTTCGATATAGGGCACGGTGTGCGCGCCGCTCTCGCTTGAAACCAGCAAGCTGTCACACTGGGTGAAATTACGTACATTGTCCGCGCCGGACAGTACCTTCACCAGCCCCCGGTAGGTGTTCTGCGACTTGCCCGCCGAGATGCCCTTGGAGATAATGGTCGACCGTGTGTTTGGTGCCATATGGATCATCTTGGTGCCGGTGTCTGCCTGCTGGTAATTGTTGGTCACGGCGACGGAGTAGAACTCACCCACGCTGCCTTCGCCTGCGAGGATGCAGCTTGGGTATTTCCATGTCACGGCCGAGCCGGTCTCAACTTGCGTCCAGCTCACCTTGGAATTTTTGCCTTTGCACAGGGCGCGTTTGGTCACGAAGTTATAGATACCGCCCTTGCCTTCTTTGTCGCCGGGGTACCAGTTCTGCACGGTGGAATATTTGATTTCGGCATCATCCAGCGCAATCAGCTCCACCACGGCGGCGTGCAACTGGTTTTCGTCGCGCATGGGCGCGGTGCAGCCTTCGAGGTAAGAGACATAGGAGCCTTCGTCGGCCACAATCAACGTGCGTTCAAACTGGCCGGTGTTTTCGGCATTGATGCGGAAATAGGTGCTCAGTTCCATCGGGCAACGCACACCCTTGGGAACATAGACAAAGGTACCATCAGTGAACACAGCGCAATTGAGCGCAGCAAAATAATTGTCCCTGACCGGCACCACGGTCGCCAGATATTTTTTCACCATCTCGGGGTATTCACGGATGGCCTCAGAGATCGACATGAAAATCACGCCGGCTTTTTTCAGCTCTTCACGGAAGGTGGTGGCGACAGACACGCTGTCGAACACCGCATCAACGGCGACCTTGGCGGAGCCCTGAACACCCGCCAGCACTTCCTGCTCGCGGATGGGGATGCCAAGTTTCTCGTAGGTGCGCAAAAGCTCGGGGTCGACTTCATCAAGGCTTTTGGGGCCGTCTTTTTGCTTTGGTGCGGCAAAATAATAGGCGTCCTGATAGTCGATCTTGGGGAAGCTCACCTTGGCCCAGTCCGGCTCGTCCATCTTCAGCCATGCCTTGTAGGCCTTCAGGCGCCATTCCAGCATCCATTCCGGCTCTTCCTTTTTGGCGGAGATAAAACGGATCACGTCTTCGGACAGGCCCTTGGGCGCCATGTCCATGTCGATGTCGGTGACAAAACCGTATTTATAGTCGCCTGTAACTTCGGCGATCTGTTTCTGGGCTTCAGCGGTTCCAGCCATACTGGCGGCTCCTTACATCAGGTTCAAACTCTTGTACGTACAGCCAGGCAGTCCGGTATCAGGTGTTCTGGTATCAGGCTGTCTGGGCACGTTTCTCAAAACGCGCGGCAATCTCTTCGCCGTTGCCGGGCGCGGCAATGGCGGATAGTTTTACATCGTCAAGGGCGCTTTTGACCGCGCTGTTGATCACCTGCCAGCGTGGGCGCATCTGGCAGA
>NZ_JBLXGZ010000056.1:0-14294 GCF_048260245.1 Kordiimonas sp.
CTCGCGGAGGAAAAGGATCATTCCCCGGAGCGATTGTATCTTTGCTGCGAATGCGCCCGTTGACACCCTTGGTGGTCAATTCACCCCCACCTTGGTTCTGAAGCATGGAACGCGCCGCAGCTTCGGCTGCTTTTTGCGTAGTATGCACGCTAGACGCACGGGACGCATCATGACGCTTATTGCGCCAAGCTCCATCAGTACCTTTATAGACCATACGGTCTCTGTCTTTACTCATGGATTTTCTCCAGCTAGGCGCCCTCCCTACGCCTGATTTTCACACAACCTACTACTTGTTAGAAGTATAGAACAAAAAGAGATCAAATAAAAGAACAAATCATGATCATTTCATCGCGGATGCAAGATCTTAAAAAACCGTCAGCACGCCCCGGCTGAAGTTGGCCAGCGTCATGTTGGCCTCTGCCGCCCGCCTGATGGCAAAGCCGGTGGGGGCCGAAAGCGCAACCAACGCCTGCGCGCCCGACCGCGCCGCTTTTTCAACCATTTCAAACGAGGCCCGGCTGGTCACCAGCACGAAGCCCGCGCCCCTGCCCGCCCCGTGCGTATCCCTGCCCTCGCGCGCCATGGCACCAATAAGTTTATCCAGCGCATTGTGCCGCCCGACATCCTCACGCACCAGCGTCACCGCGCCGTCATCCGCAACAAAGGCCGCCCCGTGCACCGACTTGTTGAGCTGCTTCAGCGGCTGCATCGTCTCTAGCGCCGCCGCCGCCTTCGCCACCACTTTGCTGTCCAGCACTTTCCGGTGTTCGGCCACCCTGGGCAGGCTCTCGAACAGGCGTTCCGCGCTGTCGATCCCGCACAGGCCACAGCTCGTGCGTCCTTCCATACTGCGCCGGTTTTGCCGTAATTTCAGTCGTTCAAAACACTTGGCGCTGATAGTCATGTGCAGGTCGATGCCCTGCCGCCGCTCGTGCTGTTCCACGCCCAGAATATCGTCCGGCGTACCGACGATGCCTTCCGTCAGCGAAAAGCCCGTGATAAAATCCGTCAGGTCCATGGGGCTGGCCAGCATCACCGCGAAGGTGAGGCCATTATAGATGAGGGCAACCGGTGCCTCCTCCGGCACGTGCCACTGGGCCGAGATGTCGCCCTGCGTGACGGCGACCACCAAATCGGGCTGCCACAAGCTGGCCGGTTTTTCCGTGTCATCCACGCTCACGGCACACTGCTCATTTGCTGCGCACATTCTGCGCCGTTCTGGCGCAAATTTGGCACAAAACCGGGCTTTTCGTCAGCAAAACCCCTGCACATATGCTGCACACTGAAAACACAGCCTATTCCGCCGCCGCAGGGGCCTTGACCCGCCGCATTTTTGGCGTCTCGCGGGCATAGCTTTCCTGCCAGTCTGACCGGTGGTTTGCGGGCGTCACTTCCACCGCTGTCACCTTGTATTCCGGGCATTCCGTCGCCCAGTCAGAGTTCTCGGTGGTGATGACATTGGCGCCGGTTTCCGGGTGGTGGAAGGTGGTATAGACCACGCCCGGCGCCATGCGGGCGGAGATATTGGCGCGCAACGTCGTCTCCCCCTTGCGGGAACGTACGGCGACCCAGTCACCGTCATGAATGCCGCGCACCTCAGCGTCACTTTCGTGAATTTCCAGCAGGTCTTCTTCCATCCAGCGGTTGTTGTCCGTCCGCCTTGTTTGCGCGCCCACATTATACTGGCTGAGGATGCGGCCTGTGGTCAAAATCAGCGGGAATTTGCGGTTGGTTTTCTCGGTAGTCGGCACATATTCCGTTAGGATAAACAATCCCTTACCGCGCACGAAACCGTCAACATGCATGATGGGTGTGCCCGCAGGCGCCGCGTCATTACACGGCCACTGCACGCTGCCTTCACGGTCAAGTCGGTCAAACGACACCCCCTTGAATGTGGGGGTCAGCGCGGCGATTTCATCCATGATGTCGCTGGCGTTTCGGTACACCATCGGGCAGCCCATCGCTTCCGAAAGCCGCGCCGTCACCTGCCATTCATCCAGCCCGGTTTTGGACTTCATCACCGGCCGCACCCGCCCGAGCCTGCGCTCGGCATTAATGAAGGTTCCGTCTTTCTCAAGGAAGCTGGTGCCGGGCAGAAAAACATGTGCGAAACGCGCGGTTTCATTGAGGAAAAGGTCCTGCACGATCACACATTCCATCGACCTGAGCGCCGCCTCCACATGCTGCGTATTGGGGTCGCTTTGCGCGATATCCTCACCCTGTACATAGATGGCCTTGAAGCCGCCGTTGACTGCCTCATCAAACATGTTCGGGATGCGGAAACCGGGCTCACCGTCAAGGCTCATGCCCCACGCGGCTTCAAATTCCGCGCGCACCGCATCGTCCGAAACCGGCCGGTAACCTGAGAATTCATGCGGGAAAGAGCCCATATCGCACGAGCCCTGAACATTGTTCTGGCCGCGCAAGGGGTTAAGTCCCACACCGCGGCGGCCGATGTTGCCGGTTGCCATCACAAGGTTGGCCATACCCATGACCATGGTCGACCCCTGACTATGCTCGGTCACGCCCAAGCCGTAGTAGATGGCACCGTTGCCACCGGTCGCGTAAAGTCTTGCCGCACCACGGATATCTTCCGCACTCACGCCCGCGATCTCGGCAACGTTTTCGGGTGAGTTGACGGGGTCGAGGATGAAGTTTTTCCAATCTTCAAACGCGTCCACTTCGCAGCGCTCACGCACAAATGCCTCATCAATCAGGCCTTCCGAGACCACCACATGCGCGAGCGCATTAATCAGCGCCACATTGGTACCAGGCAACAGCGGCAGGTGATAATCCGCCTTCACATGCGGGGTTTTCACAAGATCGATCTGGCGCGGGTCGAGGATAATAAGCTTCGCCCCCTGCCGCAGCCGCCGTTTCATCTGGGAGGCGAACACCGGGTGCGCATCCGTCGGGTTGGCACCGATGACCATGATAACATCGGCATCTTCCACAGAATCAAAGTCTTGCGTGCCTGCGCTGGTGCCAAAGGTCTGCTTGAGGCCATAACCCGTGGGCGAATGGCAAACCCGCGCGCAGGTATCCACATTGTTGTTGCCGAAGGCGGTGCGAATGAGCTTCTGCACCAGCCAGACCTCCTCAATCGTGCAACGTGATGACGTGATCCCACCAATGGACTTTTGGCCGTATTTCGCTTGCGTTTTCTTAAGCTTATCGGCGGCGAAGCCAATCGCTTCGTCCCAACTGACCTCGCGCCACGGCTCATCGACATGCTCGCGAATCATCGGCTTGGTCATGCGGTCCTTATGGGTCGCGTAGCCCCACGCGAAGCGGCCTTTCACGCAGCTATGCCCGTGGTTGGCCTTGCCGCCCTTGTGCGGCACCATGCGCACAACCTGATCACCCTTCAGTTCGGCCTTGAACTCGCAACCCACACCGCAATAGGCGCAGGTGGTCAGCACCGTGCGGTCCGGCACGCCGTGCTCAATGAGCGCGGTTTCCGACAAGGTCGCCGTGGGGCAAGCCTGTACGCAGGCCCCGCAGGAGACACATTCGCTGGAGAAAAAGTCATCCGTACCCGTCGCCACGCGGGAGCCAAAACCCCTGCCCTCAATCGTAAGCGCCAAGGTGCCCTGCACCTCATCACACGCCCGCACGCAGCGGGAGCAGACGATGCATTTTGAAGGGTCATAGGTGAAATAGGGTGTGCTTTCGTCCTTTGCCAGATCAAGGTGGTTCTCGCCCGCGTAGCCGTAGCGCACATCACGAAGGCCCACAGCACCCGCCATGTCCTGCAGCTCACAGTCTCCGTTCGTGGGGCAGGTCAGGCAATCCAGCGGGTGGTCGGAGATATAAAGCTCCATCACCCCGCGCCGCAGGCGTGCGAGGCGGCTGGTCTGGGTTTTGACCACCAGTCCCTCTGCCGCGAGCGCGGTGCATGACGACGGCGTGCCTTTGCGGCCTTCAATCTCCACAAGGCACATGCGGCAGGAACCAAACGCATCAACCATATCGGTCGCGCACAGTTTGGGGATGCCGATACCGGCTTCTTTCGCCGCGCGCATGATGCTGGTGCCCTTGGGCACCGTGACGGTTTGGCCGTCAATCTCAAGCGTGACAGCCTCACCCGACATCACCTCAGGCGTGCCATAATCTGTTTCTTTGAGAAGGGTCATTCCTTGCCTCCCTTCAGGAAATCATCCGGGAAATGCTTTATCGCACTCATCACCGGGATCGGGGTCATGCCGCCCATGGCACACAGCGACCCGTCCGTCATGACCTCACAGAGGTCATCAATCAGTTCAAGGTTCCCGTGCACGTCGGTGCCCGTAATGACCTTTGCCATCACTTCCGAGCCGCGCACCGCACCAATTCGGCACGGCGTGCATTTGCCGCAGCTTTCATGGGCGCAAAAATCGAAGGCATATTTGGCCTGCGCCGCCATGTCAGCCGTGTCGTCATAAAGCACTATACCACCATGACCCACACCTGCGCCAATTTTAGCGAAGCTTTCATAGTCCATCGGCGTGTCCATAAGGGCGGGAGGGATATAGGCCCCCAGCGGCCCGCCCACCTGCGCCGTCTTGATCGCGCGCCCTGAACGCGTGCCACCACCAAAACCTTCCACCAGTTCCCGCAAACTGACACCGAAGGCCTTTTCAACAAGCCCGCCATGTTTGATGTTCCCCGCAAGCTGGAACGGCATCGTGCCGGTAGACCGCCCCATGCCGTAGTCCTTATAGAACGCACCACCTTCGGCGAGGATTGTCGGCACGGCACAGAGCGAAATAACGTTATGCACAAGCGTCGGCTTGCCATTGAGGCCTTCAAGCGCCGGTAGCGGTGGCTTGGCGCGCACCTGCCCTCGTTTGCCTTCAAGGCTATCCAGCAGCGAGGTTTCCTCGCCACAAATATAAGCCCCTGCCCCCATGAACAGCTCAAGATCAAATGCTTTGCCGGAGCCAAGGATATTGTCGCCCAGAAGCCCGCCGGCATATGCATTCTCAAGCGCTTCTGAGAACACCGCTTTCGCCACCGGATATTCGCTGCGCAGGTAGACAAAACCCTTGCTCGCGCCCGTGCCCAGCCCGGCGATAATCATGCCTTCAATCAGCAAAAACGGGTCGCCTTCCATGATCATCCGGTCAGCGAAGGTGCCGCTGTCGCCCTCATCCGCGTTGCAGACGATGTATTTTTGCGTGGCGGTTGCCCCCAGAACGGTTTTCCATTTGATACCGGCCGGGAAGGCAGCGCCACCGCGACCCCGCAGGCCTGAGGTCATGACCTCTTCCGCAATATCCTGCGGTTCCAAGGCAAGCGCCTTACGGAGGCCGGAGAGGCCGCCATGGGCCTTGTAATCCTTGAGGCAAAGCGGGTCCGTCACACCGCAGCGCGCGAAGGTCAGGCGTTCCTGTTTTTTAAGAAAGTCGATCTCTTCTGTCAGGCCAAGGCAAAGCGCATGGTCCGCACCCTCGAGGAAACCGGCAGCCAGCAAACTGCCCACATCGGCTCCCGTTACCGGGCCATAGGCGATACGGCCCTTGGCGGTTTCCACTTCCACAAGCGGCTCCAACCACAGCATGCCACGGCTGCCATTGCGGACAACCTCCACACCATCTTGAGCTTTGAGCTTTTCAGCAACTTCATCGGCACCAAGGGCGACCGCGACACTGTCGAGCGGGATAAAGATACGGGTCATGCCTCTTGCTCCCATGCATCCAGAAGAGCGTCGATATCGGCTTCACCCACCGCTGCCTTCAGCTTGCCGTCCACCATCGCTGCGGGGCCGTTTGCACATAGGCCAAGGCAATAGACCGGTTCAATGGTGATGCGGCCATCCATGCGGGTATCCCCCATGGCAACATCGGCTCTTTCACACGCATGTTGTGTCAACTCGCGTGCGCCAACAGCCTGGCAGGCTTCCGCCTGGCAAAGGCGCAACAAATGCTCGCCCTTCGGCGCGCGGACAAAATCATCATAAAAGCTGATGACACCCTTGACCTCGGCCTTCGTCAGGTTAAAGGCGGCGGCGAGCTTCGGCAGCGCGCTGGCATCGATATAGCCATCAGCCTCCTGCAGCGCGAGAAGCGCACGCATCAGGCCGCCCTGTACACCCGCATATTTTTCGATAAGCGCATCCATAGCGCCTACATTCTGCGCCTTGGCGTCAGTCACTTCAAGCCCTTCCCGCACCCGTGATCCGGGTGTCACTTATGCTTGTTATTGTGTCGTGCGGCGGGCAACGGTACCCGCCACCTGTATTATTGTTTTTTGGCGTCGAGGTCAGCGCGGATCTTGTCTGCCACCGCCTTCACCTTGGCGCGCAGGGCGTCCTTATCCACCGTCAGCACCTTACCGTCCGCCATCAGCACCTTACCGTCCACAATGGTGGTCACCACATCGCGCGCACCAGCCGCATACACAAGCTGGGACATGACATCATAAAGCGGGCTCAGGCGCAGGCTGTCGAGCGAGACCTGTATCATATCGGCGCGTTTGCCTGCCTCAAGGCTGCCGGTCACCTCACCAAGGCCCACGGCTTCGGCACCGCCTTTTGTCGCCATATTCAGTGCCGCACGCGCGGGCACCACAGTCGGATCGCCGCCCGCACCCTTGTGCAACAGCGCCGCGAGCCGCAGTTCTTCCCACATATCAAGGTCATTGTTCGAAGCCGCGCCGTCGGTACCAAGGCCAACTTTCACACCAGCGGCCAGCATGGCCGGGATGGGCGCAATGCCCGCCGCAGTCTTGAGGTTCGAGGTGGGGTTATGGATTGCACCGACCTTCGATGCCGCCAGCGTTTTCATGTCGCTTTCAGTGGGCCACACCACGTGGGCGGCCACGGTGGTGACATCCGTCATGCCAACTTCCTGCATTAGCTCCACCGACGTGATGCCGTATTTATCGCCCACGGTTTTCAGCTCCGCCTTGTCTTCGGCGATATGGATCGAGATTGGCGCGCCAAGCTCCTTCGCCTTCGCCGCCACCTGCGCTAGGTGTTCCTTTGACACGGTATACGGCGCGTGGGGTGCGAGCGCGGGGGTAATGCGGGCATGTTTGCCCTGCCAGTCCTCAACGAATTTCACACCAGCCGCAAAGCTGTCATCCCAGCCCTTGAAACCGGGGCTCGGGAAATCGATCATCGGTGCCGCGATGACAGCGCGCAGACCGCACCGGTCCACCACGCCCGCAATCACCTCGGGATAGAAATACATATCGACAAAGCTGGTGGTGCCGCCCTGAATCATCTCCCAGCAGGCTAGCTCTGAGCCGACCTCGATAAAAGCCGGGTCCACATAGCGGCCTTCCATCGGGAAGATATATTCCTGCAGCCATGTCATCAATGCCAAGTCATCGGCCATACCACGAAACAACACCATGGCGGTGTGGGTGTGGCCGTTCACAAAACCCGGCATCAACACGCGGTTTTCGCCGCTGATGCTCTCCGCTGCGTCATAGGCGCTTGCGATATCCGCGTCGGTGCCGACGGCGACAATCGCACCGTCCTTCACCGCCACAGCGCCGTTTTCAATCACGTCCTGCGCGCCGTCCATCGTCACCACATAGCGGCCATGCACCACCATATCGACTGCCGTTTTACCTTCAGCCATCGCATATCCTTCAAATGACACCATAGCCACACATAGCATGGCAGCTTGCCAGATTTGTTTCAGCGTCACTGTGACGTCCCTTCCGTTTTCATTCGGTACATTTAGCCGACCATAAAACCGTTCGAGGGGTGGATGCTAGAGGCTTTATTGATTGCGGGCATATTCGGCCGGTGCGCTGCCATACCAGCGGCGAAAGGCGCGCACGAATGCTGCGGGTTCCGAATAACCAAGCCGGGCCGAGGTCTCCTGCACGCTCAAGCCGTCGGCCAGCAACAATAGCCGCGCCTTTTCCCGGCGCACATCGGCCAATATATCACGAAAACTTGCGCCTTCGCAGGCCAGTTCCCGTTGCAGGCTGCGCAGCGACAGGGAAAGCGCGGCTGCGGCGTCACGGGCCGTGAGACCGCCGGATTGCGCGTCCAACTGCTTGCCAACATAGGCCTTAACGCGCGCCGACACACTGCCTTCACCCGGCATCTCGGCCTGCACATGCTGCTTTAGCATGGCATGCAGCGCGGGGTTTGCATCATTCATCGGCTGGTGCATGGCATCCCTTGGCCACACCACTGCGTGTTCGGGCGCGCCAAACACCACCGGGGCACCAAAGGCTTCCTCAAAAACCGCCGGGTTGTCGGGCAGTGGCCGCATCAGATGCACACGTACCGGCGCCACCCCCGGTGAGGCCCAGCGGGCAAAGCGGACAAAGGGCAGCAACACAGCCTCAGAGCGCACCTCGGCCGCCTGCCAGTCAGGCCGCACAGGCGCGTATACCAGCCGGTATTCCCCGCAGTCTTCCGTCAGTTCAAACCGGCCCGCCGCCCCGACATAAAGCGCATAATCGCATGCTTCCCTGAGCGCCTCACCCACCGTTTCGCTGGTGACAAGCATATGGCCAAGGGTGGCATAGGTGCCGTAGCGCACACTTTTACCCACACGGACACCTAGAAGGCCGTCACCCGCCAGCCGGTCCGCCGCCGCCCATAGCGCTTCGGCGTCCTGCTCGGGGATGCGCTCGACGCCGTCCACGAGGCTGACATCGGCTTCAGCAAAAAGTTTTTCGCGCGGCACAGCATAGTCTCGCTCCATGGTCTGGGCGAGGCTCGCGAGGTATCGGGCTAAAACGGTTTCGGTCATCAGGTGCCATCTCTTGGCGTAAAATATCAATTTTTAGACGCCGACTGTCATTCCATTGGCGGCATTCGTCAAGTAGATTAAGCTTTCCTGTGGGAGGGAAGTTTAGGGAAGGAGGGCGTGATCGCCAGTCTCGCCGAAATCAATAGCGCCGTCGTGACAATGGAGCCAAGCACACAGCTTGGCCTTGCCATCTCGCTGGCCTTCACCATGTTCAGCGTGGCGCTGGGGCTGAAGACAGATGACTTTGCCTTTCTGCGCAGCCACAAACGCAGCGTGGCAACCGGCTTTGCCGCGCAGGTGCTTGGCCTGCCGCTGCTGACCCTTGCCATCCTGCTGGTTTTCAAGCCGATGCCGGGCATTGCGCTCGGTATGCTGATCGTGGCCTGCTGCCCCGGAGGTAACGTCTCCAACCTGTTTACGCGGCTCAGCCACGGTGATACAGCCTATTCCGTTACGCTCACGACCTGTTCCAGCATTTTCTCCACCGCGTTCCTGCCCTTTGCCATCTTGTTCTGGACCGGGCTTTACGGCCCGACACGGGAACTGGTAGACGCCATCGAACTGGACCGGGTGGCCTTTATCATCAACACCAGCATCACGCTTCTGGTGCCCTTGTCCACCGGTATTTACCTTGCCCACACACGGCCCCGTTTCGCGGCAAAGGCACAGCGCGTGTGCCTGCCCATTGCAGTGCTGATCATCGTGGTCCTCGTGGCGGTTGGGCTATACACCAACGCCGATCTGCTCCGCGATTTTGGCAGCGTGATCCTGCCTTATGTGGTGCTGCATAACGCACTGGCCTTCATGCTGGGTGCTGTGGTCGGGCGGCTTGCGCTCAGGAAAGCCGCTCCCCGGCGCGCGCTGGTGTTTGAGATTGGCATCCAGAATTCCGGCCTCGGCCTTCTTATCATGCTCAGCCAGTTTGGCGGGCTTGGCTCCGGCCTTCTTATCATCGCAACATGGGGTGTGTGGCACTTTGTTGGCGGCTTTGCCGTTACCGGCCTGTACCGGCTGTTTGGTGCCCGCCCAGCCCCGCAACCCCTTAGCTTTCAGGAGGATACCAATGGCTTATGACCTCATCATCAAAGGCGGCACCGTTTATGACGGCACGGGCGCGGACGGTATCAGCGCTGACGTGGCGGTCAAGGACGGTGTAATCGCCGCCATTGGCGCGCTTGGCAGCGACGCGGAGCGCATCATCGACGCCACAGGCGCGATCGTGACGCCGGGGTTTATCGACCTGCATACCCACTATGACGGCCAGGTATCATGGGACGCGGACCTGCAACCCAGCGTCAACCACGGCGTCACCACTGCCGTGATGGGCAGTTGCGGTGTCGGCTTCGCGCCAGTACACGAAAGCGACCACACCCGCCTCGTACGCCTGATGGAAGGGGTGGAAGACATCCCCGGCACCGCGCTTGCCGAAGGGCTGACATGGAACTGGGAAAGCTTCGGCGATTATATGGACGCCATCGACTTCCCCCACACCATCGATTTCGCCGCCCAAGTGGTGCATGACCCCCTGCGCGTCTACGTGATGGGCGAACGGGCGGTATCAGGCGAACCCGCCACAGACGACGACATTGCCAGAATGCGGGAGTTGACCCGCGCCGCACTGGAAGCCGGGGCTGTTGGTTTCTCGACCGGACGCTCCGACGTGCACCGCACGGCAGACGGTGAATGGACCCCGGCCAGTGAGGCCACGCGCGAAGAACTGATGGGCATTGCCGAAGCTTTTAAGGGCCTCGGGCACGGTGTACTGCAAGCGGTGAATGATTTTGACCTCGAGCGCGGTGACCCAACCGCCTTCGACCGCGAATTTGGCCTGCTGGAAGACTTTGCCAGCGCATCCGGCGGACGTCCCTTCTCGCTGTCACTGATGCAACGCGACTTTGCCCCAAAACAGTGGCAGGACATCATGGCCCGCGCGGAACAAGCATCTGCGAAGGGCATCAACATGCGCCTGCAAGTCGCGCCGCGCGGTATTGGCGTGATCCTCGGGCTTCAGTGTACCTTCCATCCCTTCATTGGCTTCCCAAGCTACAAAAAAATCAGCCACCTGCCTTTGGAAGAGCGTGTGGCGAAAATGAAAGACCCGGCGTTCAAGGAACAACTGCTTTCCGAAAGCTCCGAGAAAGTGGCCGGTGACGGCACAGCCATCCCGCCGCTTGCCGATATCCTGTTGCAGCAGATCGACTTTATTTCGTGCAAGATGTTCAAACTGGGCGAGAACCCGGATTATGAACAGGGCGTGGATCAATCGGTCTATAAGATGGCGGAAGCGGACAGCGTCAAACCGCTGGATAAAATCTATGACATCCTGCTGGAGAAAGACGGACACGAGTTCCTGTATTTCCCTATCTATAACTATACCAACCTCAATTATGAAGCCGTCTACACCATGATGAACCATCCGCAGTCGCTGATGGGCCTGTCGGACGGCGGCGCGCATGTCGGCACGGTATGTGACGCCAGCTTCCCCACCTACCTCTTGTCCTACTGGACGCGGGACCGGGTGAAGGGCGAGCGCATTGAGCTAAAGCGCGCGGTGAAGATGCTGACCGCTGACCTTGCGGATTATGTCGGCTTCACTGACCGCGGGCGGCTCAAGGTTGGCATGAAAGCCAACATCAATGTCATCAACCACAAAGACTTGCGCCTGCACGCCCCGCATATGGTGAAGGACCTGCCCGCAGGCGGCCAGCGTCTGTTGCAGGAAGCCAGCGGCTATATCGCCACCATAGTGGACGGCGAGCTTGTGGTCGAAAATGACGAACTGACCGGCGCAAAACCCGGCCGCCTTGTTCGGCTTGGCAGCAACGCGGCGCAAGAAGCAGCGTAAGTTTTTATGGAAACGATCCTTTCCGGCATCGGCGGCTGGGCCATCTTTGGCATGGCCGCCGCCATCATGGTCGCTGCCGCCTTGCGCTCCTTCACTGGTTTCGGCTTTGCGCTGGCGGCCCTACCAGTGCTGAGCCTGTTCCTCGCGCCGACAACAGCGGCCAGCATGATCGTGATGCTGACGCTTGTCATTTCCGTCCAGACATTCCAGTCCTACCGGCGTGATATCCCCTACCGCAGCATGGGGCCGATGATTGTGCTGTCGGCCCTTGGCACCGTGGGCGGCACCTATCTGCTGCTGCTCTTCAGCCCCGATACCTTCCGGCTTTTGATCGGCGTCACGGTGATGACGGCGTGCCTCCTGCTCGCCAAGTTCAAACCCGCACCCCACCGTGAAGGCGGCATCACGGGCGCGGGTGCCGGGCTGGCGTCAGGGCTGATGAATGGCGCACTCGCCATCCCCGGCCCACCGGTGATCATCTATTCAATGGCTGTGTTTGAAGACCCCCGTGTGGGGCGTGCATTCCTGATGGGTTTTTTCCTGCTGTCGGCCAGCTTTGCCACCGTGACCTATTCGCTTGAGGGCATCATCACATCGCGCGAACTGCTACTGACCGCGATTGCCTTTCCCGCCATGCTTATTGGCGACAAAACGGGGGCGTGGCTGTTTGAAAAACACGGCAGCGCTGCCTACCGCAAGGTTGCCATTGCCGCGCTTTTTGCCATCGGCATGAGCGTGGCAGCCGCCGCGCTTCTGCCCTAGGCCCTAGCGTTTCAGAAAACTGTTTGCGACTTCATCCGCAAGCCCCTTAAGCGTGAGGTCGCCGTCTGGCCTGTACCAGTTTCGTGTCCAGGCCAGCGCACCACGAACCAGTTGACGCGCCACCTTGGGGGGCGATGTCAGCAACCCTTTGGCCGCACAGCCCTCAAGCGCGCGCAACCAGCATTTCTCGTAAGATCCGTCGCGTAGCGACAGCACCTTTTCGCGCGAGGCTTCATCAAGGCTTCGCCATTCATCCACCAGCACATAGGCGGCGTGACCATCCTCCCGGTGAATGGAACTAAGCTCACACAGCACAAGCGCCCGGAACTGCTCCTCCGGGTCATAGATGCCGGCAACGGCGGCTTCGGCACGCTCCCCCATGCCGCGAGTCGTCATCGCCATCGCGGTATAGAGGATCTCCTGCTTGTTTTCGAAGTGATGAAATAGGCTGCCCGACAGAATACCCGCCGCCGCCGCAATGTCGCGTACTGTCGTGCGCTCAAAGCCCTTTTCGTAAAACAGATCAACGGCTTTTGCCACAATCCGCGCCTTCGCCGGGCTGATCACGGCCTCTGCCCCCGCCTGCTTTTTCATCACATCGTCCATGGCGCGACCATAATCCTATTTGTTTTATTTGACAACCAAGCGCTTGCTTGTTTTTATGCTAATGGGACGGATTAAATTGGTAAGGTGCAGGCCAAGCACACTTTTGGCCAACCACGCTTTGGGAAGGGAGTGGGCAATAGGTATGAAAGACGCAGCGGCGGGTTATCTCTCGGTGTTCAGGCCGGGACTGTTCACAGGTAAACGCATCATTGTGACGGGAGGCGGCAGCGGTATCGGGCGCTGTACGGCGCATGAGCTTGCCAGCCTTGGCGCTGATGTCATCATCACTGGGCGCGGCGAAGACAAGCTGAAAACAGTTGTGCAGGAGATCACCGACGACGGCGGCAAATGCACCTACAAGGCGTTTGATATCCGCGATGAAGACGCCGTAAAAAAAGCAATATCTGAACTGGTCGCCGATGGCGGACCCATCACCGGGCTTGTCAACAATGCGGGCGGGCAATATCCCTCCCCGCTTGAAGCTATTTCCACCAAGGGGTTTGAGACCGTCTTGCGCACCAATGTGGTCGGCGCGTTCAACGTCTCGCGCGAGGTGGTCACCCAAAGCATGAAAGATACCGGCGGCGCGATTGTGAATATCACCGCCGATTTCTGGGGCGGCATGCCCACCATGGGGCACTCAGGCGCCGCGCGCGCCGCGTGCGATAACCTCAGCAAAACTGCTGCCGTTGAATGGGGCCGCTTTGGCATTCGCACCAACGCGGTCGCCCCCGGCTGGGTGGCAAGCTCGGGCTTTGATACCTATGAAGACCCCGGCGTGCAGGCCATGCTGCCGCAGCTCAAGAATATGGTGCCGCTCGGGCGCATCGCAACGGAAGCCGAGATCGCATCTGTCATCGTGTTCCTGCTGTCAGACGGGGCCAACTTCATCTCTGGCGCCAGCATCAGGGTCGATGGCGGCGGCAGCCTCTTTAGCCCGCTCTTCCCGCCTCAAGGCGCTGAAAACAGCGAAAGCTATCAGGGCTTCCACCGCTACACACCGCCCAAAGCCTTGCGAAAAGGGGGCTGAACATGCCGGTCATCGAAAGCCGGATCGATACAGCGTCCGATACCTTCGCCCAGAACGCCGCCGCCATGCAGGCGCAACTGGATGAGATCAAGCGTATTGAAAGCCTGAAGTCTGCCGCGCAGGAGAAGGCCCGCCCGCTGTTTGACAAACGCGGCAAGTTGCTACCGAAGGAACGCCTCGCGCTGCTGCTGGACCCCGGCACGCCGTTTCTGGAACTGTCCGCCCTTTCAGGCTACCTCATGTATGATGACAAGGATGGCTCCGGCGCCGGTGGCTCGATCGCCGGTATCGGCTATGTCTCCGGCAAGCGCTGCATGGTTATTGTCTCCAACAGTGCGGTCAAGGG
>NZ_JBLXGZ010000057.1:0-11190 GCF_048260245.1 Kordiimonas sp.
TACGCTCAAAGTTGTTACCGACCTCAAGCCAAAGGAAAACACGCGGCTTGAGGGTTTATATTTTTCGGGCGGAAACTTCTGTACACAGTGCGAGGCCGAGGGTTTTCGACATATTACCTATTTTCCTGACCGCCCGGACGTGCTTGCCCGCTATACCGTGCGGATAGAAGCAGACAAGGCGCAATTCCCGGTGCTGCTGTCAAACGGTAACCCGGGTGCGGCGGGGGATCTGCCCGGTGGCCGGCATTATGCAGAATGGACGGACCCGCACCCCAAACCAGCTTATCTCTTTGCGATGGTAGCGGGTGACCTGGGGTGCCTTGCCGACAGCTTCACGACACGGTCGGGCAGGGAGGTTGCGCTTAACATTTATGCCGCCCGGGACGATCTGGACAAATGCGCCCACGCCATGGCGTCGCTCAAGCGTTCCATGTCTTGGGACGAGCAGGCCTTCGGTCTGGAATATGACCTCGATGTTTATAACATTGTCGCCGTGTCGGATTTCAACATGGGGGCGATGGAGAACAAGGGCCTTAATATCTTCAACACAAAATATGTGCTGGCCAGCCAGGAAACCGCAACGGATGCGGATTTCGACCATGTTGAGGGTGTGATCGGCCACGAGTATTTTCATAACTGGACGGGTAACCGGGTGACCTGCCGGGACTGGTTCCAGCTCAGCCTGAAAGAGGGTCTGACCGTTTTTCGCGATCAGGAATTCTCAAGTGACATGACATCCCGCTCTGTCAAGCGGCTGGATGACGTTCGCGCGCTGAGGATGATGCAGTTCCCGGAGGACGCCGGGCCGCTTGCGCACCCCGTGCGGCCGGAGAGTTATATCGAAATCAATAATTTCTACACTGCGACGGTCTACAACAAAGGCGCAGAAGTTATCCGTATGATGCACCGCCTGATTGGCGCCGCCGCCTTCCGAAAGGGCATGGACCTATATTTTGAGCGGCATGACGGGCACGCGGTTACCTGTGAAGATTTTGTCTGTGCGATGGAAGATGCCAGCGGCATAGACCTGGCACAATTCCGCCTTTGGTATTCGCAGGCAGGTACGCCAGCACTTGGTATCACGCGGGAGCGAGACGGGCAGGACTTGGTCTTTCATGTTGAGCAAAGTTGTGCACCGACCCCGGGCCAACCGACGAAGAAACCGTTACATATGCCGCTTCTTGTTGGTTTTCTGGATGAAGATGGCACCGAGATACAGCCGGAGCTTTCGGGTGCTGGCGAATGGTCAACAGATGGGTGCTTGTTGCAGTTGTGGGAAGCCCGCCAGTCCTTTCGGTTCAAGAATGTGCCCATAGGTGTGGTGCCCAGCCTGTTGAGGGGTTTCACCGCGCCTGTGACCATGGGCCATGACCTGACGTCTGGCGAGTTGGCCTTTCTTGCACGCCATGACGGCGACGCCTTCGCGCGGTGGGAAGCCGCGCAGCATATGTATGGTGACTTTTTGCTTGCCTGTGTGGCGGGAGAGCAGAATGCCGCTGTCCCTGCGAAAGAAATCAGCGCTTCCTTCACAAGCTTGCTTACCGATACCAGAACAGATGAGGCGCTGTTAGCGGAACTTCTGGCGCTGCCGTCGGAAATTTCACTGGGCCAACGCATGGCGGTGCTGGCGCCGCAGGCAATTCACGATGTCCGGGAAGCTTTGGCCGTATGTTTTGCTAAAGAAAATGCCGATTTGCTGCACAAGCGTTACGCTGGTCTGGCGCCTGCGCACTTTGACCTGACGCAGGAAAGCAAGGCCCGCCGACGCCTGCGCAACACGCTGTTGAAATATCTTTCCTACCTCCCGGACGCCGAAGTTCTGGTGTGCGATCACCTCAGGCAGGCAGACAATATGACCGACCGGATGGCCGCTCTTGCCATTGTCGCGGGGAGTGATTTTTCAAGCCGCAGCGATATTCTGCAAACTTTCTACGACAAGTGGCAGCATAACGATCTGGTTGTTGACAAATGGTTTGCTGTGCAGGGGCAAAGTCGGCGGCCGGACACTGTTCAGGTTGTTACTGACCTTATGCGCCACCCGGCGTTCAAAATAGCCAATCCAAATCGGTTACGTTCATTGCTGTCAGGCTTTTCTATTCTCAATCAGGTTCGCTTTCACTCATCGGACGGTTCCGGCTATCGCCTGTTGGCTGATACAATCGACCGGGTAGATAAAATTAACCCGCAAACAGCAGCGCGGCTGGTTGCTCCGCTTGGACGCTGGCAACGCCTGCCTGCTGACAGTCAGAGGCTGATGAAAGCCGCGCTTGAGGATTTGAAGGCGCGTGTGCAGAGCGAAGATGTGCGGGAACTGGTCGACAAATCCCTGAATTGAAGGCTGGTGATTCGGTTGAAAGGTCTCGACTGGCCGCGAGAATGGCCGCGTGTCGCTTTGCCGCAGAATTGATACTATATGTTGCAAAATAGTGCAGTTTTTGGCTAGTTATTGTTTCCGAAGGGAAATTGGGTCGAGAAGTTAGGAGTATAGGTGCTCTGGTCCGCACGAACCGGGACACCGAAGTTTATATACTAGAGATAGTAGGCGGCTCGCCTTATAATGGGTACAGCCAATCACCAGAGAGAGAGTATAATGAATAAGAGTCCTGATCCGATTGACGTTCACGTCGGTCAACGTGTGCGCGCACGTCGTAAAATGCTTGGTCTGTCGCAAACCCAACTCGGTACCGAGCTGGGTGTTACTTTCCAACAGGTTCAGAAATACGAGCGGGGCACCAACCGCATCGGTTCGAGCCGTCTGTTCCGTATGTCCACCACCCTTGATGTTCCTGTAGCTTACTTCTTTGAAGGTGCAGAAACTAAACTTCCTGGCTATAACGCTGCCGGTGAAGGCGTGGACGGAGACGCCTTTGAGCGTCAGGAAACCCAAGAGCTTGTAGAAGCATACTACCGTATTGCAGACCCGCGCATTCGCAAGAAGGTTCTGGGTCTTGCCCGGCTACTTGCAAGTGGCGTAGACGAGTACGGTATGTAAGACAAAAGCCATGAGCCGTCTCACCAGCGGTTGACGGATATCTAAAAGTTAAAAGCGCGGCCTTTGTGTCGCGCTTTTCTTCGTTCCGCGTTCTTTTAGTGGCAAAACCCCGGCTAACAAAACACCGGGCCAACAAATAATAGGGGCGACAAAATAGGGGCCGCTTCCGCGGCCCTATTCTCAGTCTGTTTGTTTTTTCTCTCGCCGTTTTTTACGTTCCCGACGGGTGACATACACCAACCCAGGTGCAAGCAGCAGGAAGCCTGCCGGCGCAGGGACCGAGATAATTTGGATGATCGCGGTATCAAGGCTTGTGAGGATGAGATCACCGGGCGCATACCATTGGCTTGATATGCCGCTTCCTACAGTGATAATCTCACCATTCTCCAGCACACGCCCATTATAGAGAATACGTAACGTAACCTCATAGCTTCCGGTTGCGCCAAAATTGGTGCCTAGGCCGCTTGTCAGTGACAGGCTTTGTCCTTCTCCCAGAATGGTGTCACCCAACACCCACTGCAAGTCGAACTCATCCAGATCGGTTAGCTGACAATAAAGCTCAGCTTCGAAAGTGGTGCCACACCCGTTCAAGGTGAAATCCTCACCCAGCGGAATGGGGTCATAAACCCCGGCTTCGGCGACCAACTCATACTGAGCAGGTTCCGGAGGTTCCGTTGTTGGCGGCTCCGTCGTCGGTGGTTCCGTTGTCGGCGGGGCTGTTGTTGGTGGCTCCGTCGTTGGCGGCGCGGTTGTCGGTGGCTCCGTCGTCGGCGGCGCCGTGGTCGGAGGATCCGTTACCGGTGGATCGGTCACAGGAGGCGCCGTGGTAGGCGGGTCTGTTGCCGGCGGCGATGTCGATGGCGGCGCCGTAGTTGGCGGATCAGTCGCGGGCGGCGCTGTCGTCGGTGGGTCCGTCAGGTCCGGCGTTCTGTCGTCAGGCGTCGGTACCGGTGTCTCCTCCGGCGGTTCTTGTACTGGAGGCTCGGTTTCGGGTTCCGGTTCAGGCTCCGGTTCAGGGGAGCTTGTCGGCGGTGTTGGCGTTGCCGATTCAGACTCCTGCGTGGGCAGGCCGTTTGAATTGTCGGCGAAAACCGCGACAGGGTCGATGATTGGTGTTGTGATGTTCAGGACACTCTCAACCGAAATATTCTGGCCTGCAGCTGGCGCAATGCGTTCAATGAATGCAGCAACTTCCTCGGCAAGTTCTTCTTCTATCTCGTTGTCTGCTTCTGGGTAAATAATGACAGCAGTTACATATGTGTCCTGCCCGCCAAGTTGTCGGAAGCTGATGCGAAGCGTGCCGTCGACGACCTCGGCGCGTGTTACGAGCATGTGCCCACTCGCAGGACTGCCTCCACCTGAACCATCCGCCTGAAGGAATGGCCCTACGGTATCGAGTGACTTGGCTGCGCCCATCCCAAATACGGAGGAACTGAAGCCGGCAATGACACCACCACCAAGCCCAAGTCCGGGCAGGTCCATGACCTGACTGTTCACAAGTGATCCTTCTGCCACTGCGGATAACTGGAACTCAAGTTCCGGCGCCATGCTGGTAATTGTGGGCGCCTCATCGGGTGCGTCAGCCAGACGGCCGGGCCCTCCGGTTGACAGTTTCATAACGGGGACAAGATCATCTGTCGCCCGCGTATCAACCATATTGACGTTCCCGCCGTTACGCTTAACGTCTACGCCGAATGGATAGAGCGGCGAGCGGCCATTGGGACGAGGGGCAGTCAAAATAACAACACGATAGCGCCCGTTTGGAATATTCGACGCGACGAATTGTTCAACGTTATGAACACCGTTCGACAAAATCGATGGACCTGAAGGTGAAGCCTCATCCGCCATTCCTTCGCCGATGAGCATTTTATTGTCTGCACCGACACGGGTGAACTTGTCATAAGGTTCGCGGGATGTTGGGCCAAGGTCCCAACCAATCGCGCCTTCAGTTAGTTTGAAGTTTTCATCCAGTACAAACGGTGCCATGAAGGCGGTCCAATGGGTGCGGGCACCGGCCTCAATAATTAGGTTTGCGGCATCGGAAATGGTCGCAAGGTCATAATCTCCAGCCGCTTCTTCGATTTTGCGAAGCAGTGCTTCCATTCGGACTTTCAGCGCTTCGTCGTCGCCCATTGCCTGATTGAGGTACGACTGCACCACCTGAAAGCCCCATTCATCTACCGCGAGGGCGCCCTCGACGGCCTCCTCAAGCGTCACGGTGGGGAAGGTTTCGATCCGGGCCTCAACTGGCGAGCGGATAAGATCCGCGCTGCGTGTACCGGTCAGGTAGAATTGCTCAGCCGCCTGCGCTGTCGCACCGTTATTTGAAACAGCGCTGGCGTCCGAACTACCAACCGACGGGTTTGCAAGTGCTGGCCTCACGATTTTCAGCCGCCGGATCCCCGGAATTTCGACCGGTGGCGGTGTTGTCATCACATAGGTCGCGGGCGGGGGCAGGATACCGTTACCCACCAGAGGCGGCAGGCTGTCATCCAGGATGCTCAGCTCATCATCCTCCTGATACATGCCATACAGTAGCGTGCCAGTTGCTACCGCTGTACCTGTCAGCAATGTGGAGATGACGATCGATCGATTACTTTTGAACATACCGGGACCCTTGGTCTAGTGGGTATAATTTTAATATAATTCTATAATGTTTAACTGTTTGTGTACAGAGAGCCAATTATATTTTAAATGGCAGTCTGGTGCCATGATAATCATGGCCTCACTGAAATAGTCTGGTTGATGGCCTGACTTCCCCGAAAATCTAACTCAATTGGTATAAAGATATGTTAACAGGCCAGCCGTTCGATGATCTCCGCACAATTGTTTCCCAACTCCCTGACGCTGACGATGATGCTGCGAATGCTTTTGTCACGGCGTGCGAAATGAGCAGTTTTACCGAAGACAGGGGTCTGGTTGAACTGGGCGCCTGGATGGCTGCATGGCAAGGCCGCGCGAACCCGGCAAGTAAAGACACACACATATGTATTCTGGCTTCTTCCTACAAAGGATCAGGCAAGCCGGAAGACGTGCTGGGTTATGTTGCCGCCACGGCAAAAGGCCGCGCACCGGTGAACCTGCTGTGTGTCGATCAGGGTATCGGCCTTCGCGCACTGGAGCTGGCGCCCCAGTTGCCGCATGACCCGAACGTGGAATGGCGCGAGGCAGATTGCATGGGGGCTGTCGCTTTCGGGATGGAGGCCGCCGCATCCGAAGGTGATGTTCTGGGTCTCACCGCTTATGCGCCAGGTGGCGACGTGCGGGCACTTTCCGTGTTGGTGGCAACAGGCGCATTGAAGCCAGACGCCACAGAAAATACATCTTCACCACTGGGGCAAATGCTTGCTCACCCGACTGTGGCCGCTGTTGCGCCGTGCGCCGGGCTCGACCCTCTGGAAGCAATGCAGCAGTTTGGCGGGCGGGAAATTGCCGGCGCGGTGGGCGCGATCATCGCTACCCGCAGCAAACGCCTACCCATGTTGGCGGAAGGCTGGGCCGCTCTTGCCGCCATGGTTGTTCTGCGTGCGTTAAGGCCTGGCTCCACCGATCATGTCATGTTTTCAGCGCCGGACAGCCCTGCCTTGAAGCAGGCGTTGGAGCAGTTGAACTTTACGACACTTATTAGCCAACCGGTTGGGGTTGGCCCCGGATGTGCCGTTGCTCTTGCATTGCCTGTATTAAAGGCGGCCTGCCAACTGCCGAGTATGCCTGCGCTTGAGTAGGAACATGGGCCGGTAAGCCTGTTACCTTGAAGATACAATGGCTTGAACAATTTTGGACAACCACCTACTGTGCGTCCCGCGGGGGAGATTATGTATCGGCTTAGGGGACAGTAACGGCAAATGGTCCGTATTTTTCGTCACTATGTTTCAACGGTAAAGCTGACGCTTGCGGCGGTTGATTTTGCACTGGTGTTCGGGTGTGTCATCCTTGCCGAATATTTGCGCTATGAGTATCTGGGCCTGCATTGGACCACCACGCTGGCCCTTGAAGCTTGGCTGGCGAAGTTTATGGTGCCTCTGTCCAGCGTTGCAGCCTTGCTGGGGGTGGGGTGCTATCATTCTGATGCAATTCAGGATTTTCGTATTTTTGTCATAAGGCTGTTCGTTGGCCTGTGCGCGGCGGGCATGTTTTTATCTGCGCTCCTTTACCTGCTGCCGATGTTGCCGCTGTGGCGTTCTATTCTGCTATTGGCGCTGATGCTGTCAGCGTTAGCAGTGTTCACCTATCACGGTCTGTTTCAACTGCTGGGTAAAACCAACCTGATTGGTCGACGGGTTTTGATCCTCGGCGCCGGGAAGCTGGCGGACGAACTCCAGCAATATGCCGCACAGGCGCGTGAAGCCGGGATGAATATCGTCGATATTGTCATGCTGCCCGGTGAGCGCGCGCCGCTCAAAAACGCCATTATACTGAATGATATCGATGACCTTCACAGCTACGCCGTTGAGCGTGAGATAGAGATGATCATCGTGGCCAACGATGCCGATGACACGGCGGTGCCGCTTGAGGCTTTGATCGCGTGCAAGCTGGCCGGTATCGAGATCAAGGACAGGCTTGCATTCTACGAACAGGTGCGCGGCTACGTTGAACTGACGTCTGTGCGCTCGGAATGGATTATTTTTTCGGATGGGTTCCGTGGCGGAACCGGGGTGGAACGTCTGGCAAAGCGCATGCTGGACGTTGCCGTTAGCCTGTTGTTACTGGGTGTAACATTGCCGGTGATGATACTGGTGGCGCTTCTTGTAAAGCTCACAAGCCGGGGGCCGATTTTTTATCGCCAGGAACGGGTTGGCATGAATGGTCAGACATTTGGTCTGCTGAAGTTCAGGAGCATGCGACAGGATGCGGAGGCGCATGGTGCGCCGCAGTGGGCGCAGAAAAACGATCCACGTGTTACACCAATCGGTACTTTGTTGCGTAAAACTCGGCTGGATGAACTGCCGCAGGTTCTCAATGTTCTTAACGGGGCAATGAGTTTTGTCGGCCCCCGGCCCGAGCGACCCTATTTTGTTGCTCAGCTTGGCGAGCAGATACCATTTTACCGTGAAAGGCACTGTGTCAAGCCGGGTATCACCGGATGGGCGCAAATACAGTATCCTTATGGTGCGTCGATTGAGGACGCCCGCCGCAAACTTGAATATGATCTTTATTATATCAAAAACTATTCCCTGTTTTTGGATTTGCTGATTATCCTTCAGACTGTGCGGGTAATTTTATTTCCAAGCGGGGCAAGGTGATGGCGAACAGGAGCGGTATGGTACATAGATCAGGGTTATTTCCCCGTGTGGCCAAGGCCGTCACCTCGACGGCGTTGGCTGCGATCATGCTCGGCTCCAGCGTTCTTGCGCAGGATAACTATGAGGAAATAAAGCAGCTTTTTGAAGCACGCCAGTATGCTGAGGCTCTCAAGGAATTGCAGGGACTGCAAGGCGAAGTTGAAGCCGATAGTGAATTATATCTGTTGCTGGCTCGCGCCTATCTGGAAACCGGGGCGGGGATTGCTGCGGAAGCTGCGATAGAGCGCGCAAGAAGGCTGGGGGCAGATTACGCCGGTACCGCCACACTGTTTGCCAAGGCACTTCTGCTGCAAGGAAAATATGCTGGCGCATTGGGTGCCATACGGGGCGTGATTATCGCGCCCGAGGAGGTCGTAACCGCAAGCATTATCGCAGGTGACGCCAACTTTGCGCTGAAAAACCTCGAGGAGGCGCGGCGCAGCTATAAAGTCGCAAGCGAAAAAGACCCTGAGAACTTTCAGGCATATCTCGGTTTGGCGCGGCTTGAAATGCGCTCCGGAGACTTATTGAAGGCGGAGGAGTTGATAAAAACCGCGGCGCAGTATGGCGGTTCCAACACCATGGTCCAATACACGTGGGGGTTAATTTCCAGATATCTGGGGAAGCGTGACGAAGCGGAACAGCATTTTACTGAATCACGCCGTCTGTTTCCCAACAATATCATGGCGAACATTGAACTGGCTTCAATTCGTATCGACCAAGGTATGTTAAACGAAGCCGAGCAATATCTCGATTCCGTATATGCTATCGCGCCGGACTATACCATGGCACTGTATCTTTCGAGTGTGGTGGAAGCCAGTCGTGGCCAGTTTGAAGAGGCATATAATCTTTTGAACCGGGCCCGTGATATTACGGATTCTTATCTCCCGGCGATGTATATACGCGGACTTTTGGCCTACCAACTGGGTCATTATGTAGTGGCGGAAAGCCATTTGCGTCGCGTGCTCGGGGCTTTGCCGAACAACAAACCGGCCCGGATGGCTCTGGCGGGTACCTATTTGCAGCAGAGTAAACCAAGCGCGGCATTCAAGACACTGCAGCCTTTGTTGGAGGTCGGGAATCCTGATGGTAGTTCAATTGCCATGGCGGCTGCAGCCTCTATGGCGGCTGGGGAAGTAAAGAGGGGACACGAGCTATACGAATTGTTGGCTGAGGAAGAGAGCCGCTCGCCAAAGGATGTGGTTGCGGGGCTGACGAGCAAGTTGGCGCTAGCTCGGTATGTTGCCGGTAATTCCGTGTCCGCCGTTGATGCGATTTTGACCCAACCTGCTTCGCCCAATATCGACGTCAGGGAACTTGGTATTCTTGGCGGTATGCAGTTGCGCACAGGGGACCATGCCGGGGCGGAACTGACGATTACAAAAATCATCACCGCCCTGCCGGAGCGTGCTCTGGGTTATAATATGAGGGGTACGCTGGAGTACAAAGAAGGTCAGTATTCAGAGGCATTCGCAAGCTTCTCCGAGGCCGTTTCCAAAAACCCTGAATATTATGCTGCCGTAAGAAACAGAGCTTTGGCAGCGCTGCAACTGGGTCGGTTTGCTGCAGCAGAGCGTGACCTGAAAAATGTATTGCGCTCGCAGCCCACAGATGCCCGGGCCAAGGCGGCATTGGGGCGTGCACTTCTTTTGCAGGGCAAGGGAGCCGAGGCAGTTACCTATTTCGAGGAAGCTGTCAGGCTGATACCGGGGTCGCCCGATATGGAAGCTGATTTTGCCGATGCTCTGGCGCAGGCGGGTCAGACAAGCCGTGCGATCGAGCAGGCCAAGGACGCGGCTGTACTGGCAGCGGATCGGCCGCTACTGCTCAAGCGTATCGGTTTGTTACTGCTCGATATGAACCAAGCACGCCTAGCTGTGCGGCCGCTTTCCCGCTATGTCGCTTATAATCCGAATGATGGTCAGGCCCACCTGCTGCATGGCAGGGCATTGCTGGCGATGGGCCTCAGTACGGGTGCCAAGACTTCTTTCCTGCGGGCAATCAATGCCGAGAGTAACCAGCCCGAGACGGGCATGGTCAACTGGTACCTGTTTGCTATCGACTCGCTGTCGGGCAAGTTTGGTGATGCGCTGAAACGGTTACCAGCGCTCGAGCGAGATAAACGTCCGAGCGATATCAGTCCGAGCGTGACCGGTGATACCCTGGCGGCAGTTGGACGCACCGATGAAGCGATTGAGGCTTACCAGACAGCGATGGCCGATGGGTCGTCGACGGATCTCGCCCTTGGTTTGTCGCGTGTATATGAAGTGCAGGGCAAGCTGCAGCTTGCTATTTCCACCCTTGAGGACCATCTGCAACAGGATACGACAGACCGAAACGTTCGCATGAGGCTGGGCGGGTTGTTGGAGCAGTCTGGCTTGCCTGCCGCCGCGACCAGTCAATACGAAGCGGTCTTGCGCGAAGGGGTGGCAGACGCCCAGGTCGTGGCGCGACTGGCACGTGCCTATCTTCGCCTTGGCAACCGGCGCAGCGCGGCACTGGCTGAGCGTGCCTATCTTATCATGCCGGAGGATCCGTTTGTCCTTGATGTATACGGATGGGTTATGTTGCAGGCGCAACGTGAGCCAGACCTAGCTGAGAAGGTAATTGCCAAAGCAAGCAGACGTGCCCCTTCTGTCGCGTTATACCGGTATCATCTTGGCATGGTCTATCTGGCGCAAGGCAGACGGCAGGAAGCGCTGGAGACTTTGCGACAAGCTGTGAGGCTAGACCCGAACTTTGAAGAAGTAGATGACGCACGGCGGCAAATTGAACTTCTTGAATAGGGTGAGGTATGCCAGATAAAGAATTGAAAATACTATTATTTTCAAGTTTATATCCTAATGCAACTGATCCCGTTTTTGGCGTTTTTGTTGAAAATCGCCTGCGTCATTTCAGGGCAGATACCGGCCATCA
>NZ_JBLXGZ010000058.1:0-10329 GCF_048260245.1 Kordiimonas sp.
ACGCCAGCGCCATTGATATACCGCGCTTTCAGGCGGTCCCCGCCCGACTTGATCAGATAGTCCGCGACCGGCTCATCGCTGGCATGGGAACAGGTCCAGCCACCCTGCGCGAAACGTCCCCATGTGTGTTGCGGCCACTTTGGGTTGCCAACGGCGTATCTGGTGATATCGTAGAAATTATTGAAACATTCAAACCAGTTATGCTGCCGAATGGCAGAAAGGGAAATGTGGAACGGTCACATGTTAATTTTTGGTTCAGCATGTGGCTGTTAATAACCTGATGACCTAAAAGCGAACGATGGGGGAATTTATGAACCGGTGGATGACGTTTTCAAGGGCCCTGATGGGCACTTTATTCATGGTTATGCTTGCGGCCTGTTCCGGCGGCAACGAGCAACCCAGCGAAGAAGATATCAAAAACGCAATTGCCTTTAACCTGCCCGGCGGGCTTGAAGTTGACGGTGTGGAAATTCTGGTGACCGAGAACGCCGGCTCGCAGGTTGAGCCGCTGATCCGGAACCGGGCCAACGTCACGCTTGAGTTTGCTGATGACTTTGTCTCGGTCGTGGACCGGTTCGACGATAAGGTCGTGCTCAAGACGCTATACAGCAAAGGGCAGGAGCTGAACGGCACCGTCATTACGTCGTCGCGCCTGAAGGGAGACAGCTGGTCGGTCAACATTGACCGCTTCGACATCAGCCGGGTCAATGGCACGGCACTTGGCCAGTTTGCTGAAGGTAGCTATGCCTTTGAAGGCACGGATGAAGCTGCCGGGTTCAAGCAGGCGTATGAAGACAAGCTTGCACAGCAAGAGGCCGAGCGTCATGCTGCCGTTGCGGCGGCCGAGAAGGAAAAGGCTGACCGGATCGCAGCCTTTCGTGCGGAAATTGCCGGCACATGGGTCGCCAAAGCCCCGATGATGCGCAACGGCGGCGTATATACCGGGCGCGACAAAAAAAGCACGGCGGGGGTAGAGATCACCTTCCCTGAAGGGGACGAGGCATCCGGCATTGCGCCCTTCACCCTGTATGTCACCCACAACCCCAATGATAAGTTGACGGTTGACGCCGGTTTCACTGTGGCAGAGGACGGCAAATCAGTGAAAGTGCGCGCGCGCAGCAATACCCATAAAACACTGAATATGTATCTGAATGAGGTGTGGACCCTCAGTGCCGACGGCATGCTGCAAACCGGGAGCCGCGACCGCTGGTATGTGCAGCTTGAAAAAGACGGTGCCGCCCTGGCAGAGAAAAACGCGCTGGCGGAACGCCTGACCAACAGGGACAAGGCGATCGAGGCTCTGGTTATGAAGCATCAGGCCGGTCTTGCGCCCAATCGTTTTGAAAACATGCGCATGAAGCAGAACACCTACACCATGATGTTTGTGGACGCGACGCCGGGCGAAAACCAGAAGGTTTTCGGCGATGGCACCTATGACGGCAACAGCGGCATTGCCCTGACCGCCATTCATGCCGGTGTGCTTGACCGCGGTGAGGCGGGTGTGGTGAAAATCACCTACCGCTGGACCAAGTCGCGCAGCGACATCTTCGGCACCGTGAAAAACGGTGTGACATCCGGCAAGTATAATGCTTACGGCCACTACACCATTGAGCTTGTCGAAAAGCTTGAGGAATAGCATGTTCCAAACACCGGTGCCTGCCTGACAGGCTCCGGTTGCTGAAGCTGGTTCCTCACTATGAGGCCTGGTCAGCCGCCGCCCTCAAAAAAGAAATGCCCCCACGGATGTGGAGGCATTGTGTTCTGTCGGCACGCGGTGTCGTGGGACGGGCGCGGCCTAGTAGCTGAAACCGCAGCCGCACACGCTGGGTGTGTTGATGTTTGTCCACTGGTGGTTCCACTCACCGCCGGCCTTGCTGCACACGGTGGGGCATATGGTTTGGGCAGCCGCATTGTCAAAAATGAGGCCGGGTGCCGCCACATCAACATAGGCCGGGATTGTGCCTTCGTAGCTGATCGCCACCGTGCCGCCGGTGGTATAGCCGGGGCGCTGGTTATTGCAGGTGCCGGCCGCGCTGGTTTGCGCACAATATTTTGTGCCGTCCGGCCCGGTGATCAGCGTGGCAGGCGCGGTGCAGGCACCGCCCACCGCTTTTGGTGCGTTCACGGGCGCGGGGCAATTGTTGCCCGGGGTCGGAAAGCCCTGCGGGTTGGTACAGTTTGTCGCGGCCCAGCCAAACACACCCGGCAGGCCGGTGTTCTGCCCGATGGCGGCGTTCTGGGCCGTGCTCGTGGCTGTGGGCCAGCCGTCACCGGTGGTGACCAGCTTGATTTTGGCGTTCACACCGTTGACGATGCTGATGTCTGTGTCATCCGCATTGGCGCATCCCGAGCCGACCGAGCCATTCACGCCGAAATTAAGCGCAAATTCGGCCAGATTGGTGGCGTTGGGGTAAGTGGTGCCCGCACCGCCGCATCCGTTGTTGCCGGTTGTGGTGCCGTTCACGCTTTTGGTGAAAAAGAAGTTGCCGTTGAAGGCAGGTGAACAGTTTTGTGACCCATTCTCCTCACAGGGAATGACCGCTGGTGTGTAGGTGACTGTCTCACCCGCATCCATCAGGTAGGCACCCTTGGTCGTAACGCTTGGCGGTGATGTGAAACTGACGGTTTTATGCGCTACCGAGGATGTCAGGTTGAGGTGGCTGCTGTCGAGCGATGTGATCTGCGCGCCCAGGCTGCTGCAATTGGGCGGGTTTGTGGTTGGCGGCTGCGCGATAACCAGATTGAGGTACACCGGCGCGCCGCTGGTGTTGCTTACAGTCAGCCCGGTTGCTGATGCGCCCGCCTGCAGGTGGTTAGTCTCTACCTGTTGCAGGTCGTCGGCAAAGCCCGCTGCCGGTGCTGCGATGAGCGCGGAAAAGGCGGCAAGCACGCCCATATATCGCGCTGTGCGTGCTTTTTTGCGGCGTTGTTCTTGCTCGGCTGTTGTGAATATCTGCCCTGATATCCGCGAGAATACGGAATATTGTTTCGATTTCCCTGTCATTGTCTGTTCCCCTGTTAAGTTGCCCACTTACTCGTTAAACGATATATTTATCAGAAATAATATAAACCTAATAGTGTATTATTCTATCTACGATGAAATATCTTTCGGCTGCGGTGTTCCTGAAGGAGCAAGCGGTGCGGTGAAGACATGCTGCCATATCGCGCGCTGGTGGCCGCAGCGGGGGGCGCGATACGCCGCACCTAACACGCTCTAAAATAAAGAAGTTCTTTGAAGCGCCTGTGCGGGGTGCTAGTCTCGCGCCTGAATAAGGTTGAATGGGAGCAGCCCATGGCTATCAGCAGTTTTGATACTTCGAAAACCGACCTCAAAGGGAAATCCATCCTCATTACAGGTGGGACCGGGTCTTTTGGCAAGACGCTCCTGAGAGCAATACTGGACAATCATGAACCGCGGCGGGTGATCATCTTTGCCCGCGGCGAATATAATCATTTCCTGCTGCAAAACACGATCCCGGAGGAACACGTTAAAAAAGTGCGCTTCTTCATCGGGGACGTACGCGATGTGGACCGCCTCACGATGGCGATGCGGGGTGTGGATGTTGTGGTACACGCGGCGGCGCAGAAACAGGTGCCTCTGGCGGAATATAACCCGTTTGAATGTATCCGCACCAATGTCATCGGTGCGGAAAACGTGGTGCAGGCCTCTATCAAGGCGGGCGTGAAACAGGTGATCGCGCTCTCGACCGATAAGGCAGTGAATCCCATTAACCTCTATGGCGCAAGCAAGCTGGCGTCCGACAAGATTTTTGTCGCGGCCAATTCGCTGGCGTCGGGCACGGGCACACGCTTTGCCGTGGTGCGCTACGGTAATGTGCTGGGTTCGCGCGGCAGTGTCATTCCGTTTTTCCGTGACCTGATCAAAAAGGGAGCGACCGAACTGCCGGTGACCGATGTACGCATGACGCGGTTCTGGATCACTCTGGATGAAGCGGTCAACTTCACCCTGTCGTGTATGCCGATGGTACAGGGCGGCGAGATATTTGTACCCAAAATCCCGAGCATGCGCATCCCTGACCTGGTGGAAGCGCTGTCGCCGGGTATGCCGGTCAAACATGTTGGCATTCGCCCCGGCGAAAAGCTGCATGAGATCATGATCACAGAGCATAACGCCAGTCACACCGTAGATATGGGCGACCGCTATGTCATTGAACCCGAATGGCATTTCTGGGACAGGGACGATCTTGCCGACAAGGGTTTCCCGACCATGCCTGAGGGCTTTGAATATTCCAGCGACATCAATGATGACTGGCTGGGCGTGGACGAGCTTCAGGAAATTCTCACGAAAATCCCGGAAGGCGGGGAATAGGGTCAGCCATGAGCGACGGCTTTTTGCCCTATGGGCGTCACTCCATCGACGAAGACGATATCGCAGCCGTGGTTGACGTGTTGCGCCACGGTGCGTTGACAGGGGGGCCTAAGGCAGCAGAATTTGAGAGGGCTTTTGCGGCAAAGGTTGGTGCGCGTGAGGCCGTTGTATGCTCAAACGGTACAACGGCGTTGCATCTGGCCGTCATTGCTGCGAGCGTCGGTCCCGGCGACAAAGTGATTGTGCCGGCGGTAACCTTTCTCTCGACCGCTAACGTGGTGCGCATGGCAGGGGCGGATGTCGTTTTTGCCGATGTGGATGCTGATACCGGGCTGCTTACGCGTGAGACGCTTGAGGCGGCAGCAAAGGCAGCGAACGGGCCAATCAAGGCGGTGATGCCTGTGCACCTGAACGGGCAGTGTGTCGAGATGCTGGCGGTCAAGGACTTTGCCCAGGCCAAAGGTGCCAGCATTATTACCGACTGCTGCCACGCTTTGGGCGCGCGCTACCACGAAGGCGGCCATCCCGGCGATGGCCAGTTTGAGGATTACGGCTGTTTTTCACTGCACCCCGTCAAATCCATCGCGATGGGCGAGGGCGGTGTGGTTACCACAACAGACAGTGATGTCGCGCGCCGGTTGCGGCAGTTGCGTGGCCACGACATGGAACGTGACAGCGAACGCTGGAAGGTCGACGCGCAGGGATTTGACGCTTCCGGCGCACCAAACCCCTGGTACTATGAAATGGGTGAACTGGCCTATAATTACCGCGCGACGGATATGCAGTGTGCACTGGGGTTAAGTCAGCTTGGCAAGCTTGAGGGGTTTATTACCCGCAGGGCACAAATTGCCGACCTGTATGACAAGGCTTTCGCCAAATTTTCCAACAGCTTGCGCCCGGTGAAGCGGACAAAACTGGCGGCTTCTGCCTGGCACCTTTATCCGGTGCTGATTGATTTTGACGGCGCCGGCAAAGACCGTGCTGCCGTGATGCGGGAGTTGCAGGCGCTGGATGTGGGCACGCAGGTGCACTATGTGCCGGTGCCGTGGCAGCCTTATTATCGTGATCTGTACGGGGACCCGGATCTGCCGGGGGCGGCGGCCTATTATGGCCGGGTGCTCAGCCTGCCGATCTATCCGGCGATGACGGATGATGACGTGGCGCGCGTTGTGGCGGCGCTCAAAACTGTTCTGGGCTGATACTGAAAACTTCTTACCTGTTCATATGACACCTGGCTCTCACTAGCCGGGGCTGCGGCTGCAACCCCGGTTGGCGATAGGCGAAAAATGTCATGTAGTGTAGCCATCAGGCAGCCTTTAGCCCTGGAAGAGGGAAAGGATGGACTGTGGCGACTGGTTGGCGATCGAAAGCGCCTGCACACCCAGCTGCTGTTTTACTTGCAGCGCTTGCAGGTTCGCACTTTCCTTGGCCATATCGGCATCGACAAGGTTACCGATCCCCACCTCGATCACATCGGCGAGTTTGCCAGCAAATGACCGGTTCTGCTCAAGTGCTGTGGAACCAGAACCAAGGCGCGTGAGCGCGGCGTTCAGGTTGTTGATCGCTGTGGTAATATCACCAACGGCCGCAGATGCGCTTGCCTGCGTCGATATCTGCTGACTGGTGGTGATCGGAATATTGGTGCTGCTGAGCGTCAGGGTCTGGTGGCTGACAGTCAGTGTCTGGGTCGCGTCGGCGTTGGTGATGGCGACAATCGCGTCCGTGCCACCGTCGATGAGGTTGGTGCCGTTAAAGGTGGCATTCTCAACGATCGTGGTAATCTGGTCGCGCAGCGCCGAGAAATCTTGGCTCAGCGCGCTACGGCTGATGGTGTCGAGGCCCTGGTCGGCGGCCGCAACGGCTTTTTCTTTCATCTCCAGCAGCAGGTCGGAGATGGCGCCAGCAGCGGCGAGCGCCACGTCAACAGTGGAAATACCACGATCGAGCGACTGCTTCACAGCGTTGAGGCCTTTAAGGTCACCACGCAACTTTTGCGCGATAGAGAAAACAGCAGCATTATCCTTTGCGGAGGAAATTTTCAGGCCCGTGTTGATGTGGGTCTGCGTCGTTTCAAGCTGCTTGCTTGTGTTGTTCAGGTTCCGAAGTGCATCAAGAGCACTGGCATTCACATTAATTGAAAAGGTCATTTAACCTCTCCTTCTCATGACATTTTTCCCGGCCGTTTTTCGGCTTGCCTCCCTTCTATGCAATGGGTGTGCCAAAAAAATATAAATATAAACCATTGAAATATAACCATTTAATTCGTCCTTTGAATCAGTGTGTGGTGAGGGAGGTAAAATTAGCCAAGGTAATCAGGGGCTTGGTCGAAGGTGTAGATGCAACATCTGCCGGGTCATATGCCTATGGTGAGGCACGCTGGCCTCCAGATGAAGCAGGGGTGGAGGGGTTAGCGCCGGGGACGCGCCGGCGCTGTCGCGTGGCCAGCGGTGTTGGCTTTGTCTTTTTTCTTGCCGACATCACGCTTTTGGGTTGTGCTTTGTCCGCTGGATGTGGCGGCGGTGGCATCGGGCAGGAAGACCGAAGGGCGCACGCCTGAAACAAGTTGGGTCGTGGTTTGTCCACTCATAGTTTCTGAACGTTGGAAGCTCAGGAGTTCAGCCTGAAAACGCCCGCTGCCGGAAAGGTCCGGCAGACGGGCTGCATTCATGTTGGGTTGTTTCAGCAGAGCCAGAAGGGCTGCCTGGGATGGGGGGATGATGGCTGTCATGGCACTGCGATCGTCATATCACCTTGCCCGTCATATCACCTGATTGAGGCTGAGCGATGTGGGCCGTGCCCGCGCGGCTGTTTGGGCCGCATTTTTGCCGTAGCCGACAACGGAACGGTTGCGCTTGGAAACTTCCTCTCCGACGCTGCGAATAAGACCTTCGCTGACGGATTTAAGGCGTAGTACCACACGGGCGTGATCGCGCAGCATTTCACGGAAAGCATCGGTAAGCTTGCGAAGATACGTGCGCTCCTCTGACCCTTTGGGACCAAGTGTGTGTTCGTTAACGCGTACACGGTTCAGCGTCTCACGGTATTCTGCCATCAGACGACTTTTTTCGCCGTGCAGTTTTTGAGCTTCCCGTGGTTTCCTGGCCTCCAGAAGGTCGGTTTCACGCCCGATCAATTCCGTCAGCGCGATGGTAAGGCGCGCCAGTTGTGCTCCGTGGCCCGTAATGGGGGGAGCGTCCTTGTTCGTGGATATTTGCGGAAGTGGGTCAAGTGGCATATCAGACCTCCTGCATTTTCAACAGTTCACGATAAACATTGTCGGCAATGCCGATACCGCCCTTGCTGGCGATGGATTTGCTGGCTTCCTGAACCATCATCGAACGGTAAACACCTTCAGCCGGGCCGCCGCCCATAAGGCTGTCGGTCTCAACAGTTTCAAACATCGGGTTCAGCATCTGAGCGATGAAAATGGCCTCAAACTCCTCAGCCGCTTCGCGGGCTTTGGCTTTCTGGGCTTCAGTAAGGTTGCTGCCAACCTTGCCGATGCCTTCGCGGGCTGCGGCTAACTGAGCCTCGATGGCGCTTGACTGCGCTGTATTGATCATTTGCGCTTGCATTACATCACCTGAATTTCGGCTTGCATCGCACCTGAGGCCTTCACCGCCTGTAGGATGGAAATCATGTCACGCGGACCGACGCCAAGGGCATTCAGGCCGTCTACAAGGTCTTGCAAGGTGACGGAAGGCGGCAGCACGGTCAGTTTTTCCGTGCCGGACTCTTCCACATTTACCGTACTGCGCGGCACGACCTGTGTCTGTCCGCCCTGGGCAAAGGCACCGGGCTGCGACACTTGCGGCTGTTCGGAGATGCTGATGGTCAGGTTGCCCTGCGCGATGGCGACCGAATTGATGCGAACCTCAGAGCCCATCACAATGATGCCCGTGCGCTCGTCAATAATAACGCGGGCTTTCTGGTCGGGTGTGACAGTCAGTTGCTCGATATTGGTCAGGATATCCACCAGCGCCAGTTCATAACCGATCGGACGGTCCAACTGGATTGTGGCCGGGTCAAGAAGACGCGCCATGCTGGACTTCATGTGTCCGTTGATGGTGTTGGTGATGCGCTGCGCGGTCGTCAGGTCCGGGTTATGCAGCGACAGCTTCACTGATGTCAGGTCCGACAACTCAAAAGGGATCTCGCGCTCGACAATACCGCCGTTGGCGATGCGACCATTTGTGGGAACACCTTGCACGATGGAGGCGGCGTCACCTGACGCGCTGAAGCCAGCAACGGCTACCGCACCCTGCGCCACGGCATAAACTTCGCCGTCGGCACCCAGAAGCGGGGTGGCAATCAGAGTGCCGCCCTTGAGGTCTTCGGCGTCACCCATGGAGCTTACGTTAACATCAATGCGATTACCCTGACGTGAGAAGGACGGCAGGGTGGCTGTCACCATTACCGCCGCGACATTCTCGGGACGCATGGTCTCGCCTTTGGCGTTGACACCAAGGCGTTCCAGCATCGAGGTCAGGCTTTGTTCGGTGTAGGGGGTGTTTCGCAGCGTATCACCGGTGCCGTTCAGGCCAACAACAAGGCCGTAGCCGATCAACTGGTTTTCGCGGATGCCTTCCACGGATACAATATCCTTGATGCGTGATGAGCCAGCAGCCTCGCTTGGGACAGCAAGCCCAATCGATAAGATAGCGGCGGTGATCAGCGTCAGAACTCGCGAATTTTTCAACATGCTTCGGCACCCTTGCTTAAACTGGCCCGGCCATATTTGCCGGACGTGGTATCTTGTGCCCCATATATGCGAAACTCGTGCCAAGAAAGGCGGCGTATTAGGTTGTTGAAATGTAACGCTTTCTTAAAGTGAATGAGATATACATGGATAAATTTACCGGATCGGTGTAGCAAGGCTTGCTCATCTCGCTTGCAAGGAATAAATTGATAGCCATGAAGATTACCGGCCCCGGGCAAGTACAATCCAAGACGATTAAGAAGACGTCTCGCAAGACGGCAGGAGACGGCGTTGCCTTTGGCGGCGAGCTTGAGAGCTCCAGCCCTGCGCAGGCCGCGTCGCGGACCGTTGCCACAAGCCCGCTGGCGCCGGTAAATGCACTGCTTTCGCTTCAGGAGGTACCAGACTCGACCGCAAGCCGGTCCAAGGGGCTGCAGCGCGCTGAGGAAATGCTTGATGTTCTGGAAGAAGTCCGCAAAGGCTTGCTTCTTGGTTCCATCCCCATCGCTAATCTGCGCGGGCTTGCTGACCTTGCAAGGAATCAGCGCGGTAAGACCGAAGATGACAAGCTTAACGATATCCTCTCCGACATCGAGCTTCGCGCGGAAGTTGAACTTGCCAAGCTAGGCGTTTGATTCCAACAACTTGATCTCCTTTTTTATTATGCTGAGAACCGCAGTTTCGTTGCTGTTTTATTACGTCTTGTGCTGCCTCGCGGAAAACATTATATAACGGCCCGGGTCTTCGGGGGTTTGTTTGGCGAAGACTGGCCAAGTGTATTTGTTAGGGAGTGACGATGACGGAAACCATGACAGCGACAGCAACCGTATTGCCCGATGGGTACCAGCCGTCGCCAGACGAAGAGTTCATGAACGATCTCCAGCTTGAGTATTTCAGGCGCAAACTGGAAGCATGGAAAAAAGACATTCAGCGCGAGTCCGCGGAAACGCTTCAGAATCTTCAGCAAGATAACCTGCGCGAGCCAGATATCGCCGACCGGGCGTCGTCCGAGACGGACTGGTCGGTTGAACTTCGCACGCGTGACCGCCAGCGTAAGCTGGTCTCCAAGATCGATGCAGCATTGCGCCGGATCGAAGAAGGCGAATATGGCTACTGTGAAGTGACTGGCGAGCCGATCAGCCTCAGGCGTCTTGACGCGCGGCCGATCGCTACCATGACGATCGAGGCGCAGGAAGCTCATGAGCGGGCGGAAAAAGTACATCGCGACGATTAAGTTTTTTTAAAAAATGATTTAGTCTCAAGGGAGCTTCGGCTCCCTTTTTCATGCGCCAAGCATATC
>NZ_JBLXGZ010000059.1:0-8567 GCF_048260245.1 Kordiimonas sp.
TTATCCGCCTGCGCGCCACTGACCGCGAGGCGGCAGAGGCATGGCAAGGACGCATGGCAGACCTCAAGGCCTGGTTCGCAATGCTGGTTTCCGATATCGCGGAGGAAGGTATGCTCAGGCCCCACTGGCAAACCGACACAGCGGCAGATTACCTCTGGGCGGCAGCTTCGGTGCAAAGCTGGGCGCTCCTCGTGGATGATTGCGGCTGGTCCCCCGCACAGGCATCAAAAACCCTGCGCCGCACCATCGCTGACAGCCTGTTAAACGCGCGCGACTAGCGCCGCACACATCGCCCTTAAGCCGATTTCCGCTTGCCGGAACCTACAACCAAAGCTAGCGTATTTTGGTGTGTGCGGGCGTGTGAAGTGGCTGGCCCATGATGGGGGGACCATATGGCAGAGACAAACAAGGGCATTGCACCCTGCCCGGGATGCGGACAAAAGGTGCGCTTCCCGCAGGATCGCGGCTTTATCAAATTCAATTGCCCGGCCTGCGGTGCCGGTCTTGAATGGGGCACGCCGCAAGCGGGCGACACCCCCGAGGTAATGGACGCCGTCCTGCCTGCACCAGAACATCCTGCATTAGAACCAGCTGCACCGTCCCTGCAACAAATACTCCCGACAACGCCTGAAGCTTCCCCCGCACCCCCGCCCGCAACATCGCCAATGGCCCAGACGCCGCGGCTTGCCGGCCTGCTGTATCTTGCCGGCAGCCTTGCAGCCGCTTACGCGGCCTACTGGTGCGACAAGAATGCGGGTGACAACACGTTGTTGGTCTTCGGCTTCATGATCGCCCTTGCCTATACCTATTATCTGGCGTTCCGGGCCGTCCGGGTAGCAACGCGTCTTGGCGTTGGCGGCGCTATCGCGGTGCTGGTACTGCTACAGATCACACTGCCGTTTGCCGTGCCTTACCTCAAGGACATTGATCTCGGCGCACTGGTCGCCATCACTAACATTACTGACATTACTGGCCCAGACCTGGCGGGCAGTCATTTTGAAGGCGCAAGCCCTGAGAACACAACACCGTCCGAGATGGACGACCTGATGGAGGGCTGGTGACGTGCGCACGCTGATCATGCTGGTTTTTACCGTCCTCCTCGCTCTGCCCGCACAGGAAGCCGGGGCGCAAGTGCCCAAGCGCGCCTCGAAGGACTATGCCATCCGCCACCAGATGGAAAATGTGCGCGACACCCGTATCCAACCCCATTCCAGCCTTGAACTGAGCGGCAGTTTCAAGGTGTGGTACCTGCTGGGCGAACCGGTGGTGAACTGCACCGCGCGCTGGACCAATCCGGGCGTGCTACAAGTGGTGCTGGACGACGGCACGCGCATTCTTTCGCAGCCGGGTGAAGAAGAAATGTGGAACCTGTTGCTGATGGCGCAGTTTCCAAACCCCGACAAGCAAGCCCGGCGCCTGACAAACGGCGGCGGCGCGCACCTGAGCGTATTTTGCGACGCGGGTGTGGTGGCGCAAAGCGGCCGAAACGGCTTTAATGTGGCAGGCAGCCCCAACTGGGACAAGTTCATCTGCGCGACACCCAAGAAGGTCAATACCCGCGATATGTTCGACATCGACCGCGAACAGAAAGACCAGTGTGCGTCCGTGGGCGGGGACTGGCTTTCCCCGGCGGAGGCCAAGAAGGCCGCCATCGCAGGCCTCAAGATCGATGAGGTAATGGTGCTGAGCGTGGAACTGAGCGCAGGCGAGACCCTGCGCCGGGCCGAGAAGATGTTATGGCGGCAGAAATCTTTCGCTTTCAAGCAAAGCCGTGCGAGCGCGATGATGTCCCGCCTCAGCCAGAAAAACCAACCAGCAGCCATTGGTTTCGCACAAAGGCAGTATGACCTTAACAGTAAAGCCAGCAAACCCAGCCAGCAGGACCTGAAAAACTACGATGCCTTCATCAGCCAGCTTCAAACCGCGCTGGGGGAAACGGGCCCGACAAGCGAGTGGCGCGACAAACAGCAGGCGCTTGTGGCTGCGCAGCTTGAGCGCGTGGCCAAAATTGACCGCGCCTTGCGTGAGCGCGAGGCAGAGCTTGCCGCCTACCGCGCCCTACTGGCGGAACTGGCGAAAAATGCGCCCGAGGGGCCGAAAAATCCGCTTGAAAACTATATCGTGGAGGAGCATACGCTCACGCCCTTCTTCAAGCCCTATACCAACAATCATGGCCTCAAGAACAAATCGGGCCACGTGGTGGTGGAACCCAAGGAGGGGCAATACAAGCCGCTGGTGGGTAAAAGCGGCACCAAATATGACCTCTATATCGGCGATATGGACAATTTCACCAACGCCTACTGGATTACCGACAAACACGGCAACAAGCTCGGGCGGGACCTTTATCGCGGGTATCCGAGCTTTCATGAAGAGCTGGGCCTGATTTCCTTTGCCAATGGCGACGAACACAGCTCACGCGTTTACCTGACCATTTATTCCCCGGCGGAAAACAAGGTGATTTTCGATTCCGCCCAAACCCAGATCGACGGGATATACCGCAACAGCCAACGTATCAACACCCGTGACAATCAGGGCAAGTCAAACACATGGTCACGCGATTATGGTATGAGAATATATACTAAGCCCGTGGACGGCAGACAGCTCATCTATGGCTATACCCGCGGCCTGTACCCCTATAAAGCCGAACGTGAATGCACCGCCAAAACCGAGGAAGGCGAGGTGGAAGGCGTGATGCCCGCCTTCATGTATGACCTTGAGGCCCGCCGCCTGTTGCCGGTGGCGGAACATCTGTGCGTGCCCAACCCGATGGCAACCTGGCATAAATAGCGAGCGGCAAAAGATTCCGCGTTAACCATATTTCATGCATTATAGGTGGGCACTTTTTGCCGCACTAGGCAAAAAAGTCGTAGCCCGCAAGCGCCTCCCCGCAGTACACCAATATGGTGCCATGCCCGGACTCCTGCCAAATAGTTAAAATTTTAACAGAAATTAACTATTGGCCCGCTTCATGCATTGCCTCCGGTGGCGCATAATGCGCTTCGCCTGAACAGAAGGTCAGGCTTGGGGAATTAACCGGAGCATCAGAACGATGTTTTCAGTCAATACAAACGGCGGCGCTTTCGCCGCATTGCAGAACCTGAACGCCACGGGCCGTGTGCTTGAGACAACTCAGTCTCGCATCAACACCGGCCTTAAGGTGTCCTCCGCGCGCGACGACGCTGCGGTATTTTCCATTGCACAAACCATGCGCGGTGACGTTGCGGGTTTCCGTGCTGTCAATGGCTCGCTTGACCGTGCAAATTCCGAACTGGATGTCGCCATTGCGGGCGCTGAGGCCATATCGGACCTGCTGATCCAGATGAAGGAAAAGGCTGTCGCCGCCAAGGATGACGGCCTTGACGATGCCAGCCGTTCCGCGCTCAACAATGACTATCAGGAACTCTTGTCGCAGATCACCTCTATCTCGGAGAACGCAACCTTCAACGGCAAAAACCTGCTGACGGGCGATACTCTATCCGCCATAACCGACAGCACGGGCTCAGTCGGTGGCACGATTACCGCAAGCGGCAATACCCTCACCACCTCGTCGCTGGGGGTTGCAGATACGTCCATCGCGCCGGGCGGCGAGCCATATACGTTCACGCAAACCAGTGCCAGCATCACAAGCTTCTCTTTCAAGACCTTTATTCAAGGCAACACCGGCTACACCGCCAGGTTTAACGAGATCTTTGAGCTTGAAGGCTGGTTGGCACCGGGCGGAGACGTGGTCACCGACATCATCGACGCAGGCACGGCACCAGAGGACGTCAGCACTGACCTGCTGGCATGGTTTAACGCTGGTGACACAGGGTGGACCATCCAGAACTCAGTTGTCACAGGCACCGTCAACGAGACTGGCGAATTCGCCATCCTGGGCGGTGACTATCTCGACTCCGGTGCCGACGGCGGCGACGCTGGCGCGGCTGTTACCGCAATTGAGACTGCTATCAGCAGCGTGAACGATGTGCTGTCGAATCTGGGGTCCACCGCAAGCCGGCTGGAAATCCAGCAGCAGTTTGCGGGCAGGCTTTCCGACAGCCTTGATGTCGGCATCGGTAACCTTGTGGATGCAGACCTCGCCAAGGAAAGCGCGCGGCTTCAGGCACAGCAGACAAAACAACAGCTTGGGCTTCAGGCCCTTGGCATTGCGAACCAGGCGCCGCAAAGCGTGCTGTCGCTATTCAGGTAAGGTGAGTTCAGGAAAGATAAAAAAGTAACAACCGAACGCCGGACAGAATGTCTGGTATGAAATTGGGGAGACATCAGAAAGATGTTTTCGGTTAACACAAATAGCGGCGCTTTCGCCGCACTGCAAAACTTGAATGCCACAGGCCGTGCGCTTGAGACAACACAGTCGCGCATTAACACCGGCCTTAAGGTATCGTCCGCGCGCGATGACGCCGCGATTTATTCCATTGCACAAAATATGCGCGGTGACGTTGCGGGTTTCCGTGCTGTCAATGGTTCGCTTGACCGTGCAAATTCTGAACTGGATGTCGCCATTGCGGGCGCTGAGGCTATCTCGGACCTGCTGATTCAGATGAAGGAAAAGGCTGTCGCCGCCAAGGATGACGGCCTTGACGATGCCAGCCGTTCCGCGCTCAACAATGACTATCAGGAACTCTTGTCGCAGATCACCTCCATTTCGGAGAACGCAACCTTCAACGGCAAAAACCTGCTGACGGGCGACACTCTATCCGCCATAACCGACAGCACGGGATCAGTCGGCGGAACGATTACCGCAAGCGGCAATACGCTCACCACCTCGTCGCTGGGGGTTGCAGATACGTCCATCGCGCCGGGCGGCGAGCCATATACCCTGTCCGGTCTCAGTGGCCCGATCGCCAACATGAACTTCGGCACATGGTTGGACGGCAACACCGGCGCGAACACCAACTTTACGCAGGCGTTTCAACGCGAGGGGTGGATTTCCGGAGGCCAGACCGCACGGAACATTGTCGACGGCGTCAACACGCCAAGCGATATTCACCCAGACCTTGTGGAATGGTTCAGCGATGATACGAGCTGGACAATCCAAAGCCCCTTCATCCGCATCGGAACCGTCGTGGAAACCGGCGGCTACGCCATTCAGGGCGGCAGTTTTGTCGCGAACGGCGATGGGGGCGGCGACGCTGGTGCGGCGGTAGACGCTGTTGAAGCTGCCATCAGCAGCGTGAACGATGTGCTGTCGAATCTGGGGTCCACCGCAAACCGACTGGAAATTCAGCAGCAGTTCGCCGGCAAACTTTCCGACAGCCTTGATGTCGGCATCGGTAACCTTGTGGACGCCGACATGGCCAAGGAAAGCGCGCGCCTGCAGGCACAGCAGACCAAACAACAGCTTGGGCTTCAGGCCCTTGGCATTGCGAACCAGGCGCCGCAAAGCGTGCTGTCGCTGTTCAGGTAGAATAAGTTACGGGATTAAAAGACCGGGAGGTCGAGACATCAGGAGAGTTTATTTCGGTAAGGGACCAGCGCAAAAAGCGCGGCCTTATCTCTCTCTGAAGGGGCGTAGCCGGTGGCTGCGCCCCTTTCATGTGGGGCTTATGGTTACGGTGTCTTTACCAAGCCACATAACCGCAGAAATGTTTCTGGTCCGCGCTTTTGGCCCGGTAAACGAGCCGCTGGCCACGTCCGCCATTTTGGGGCCGCAGGATTTGCGTCACCATGAACAAAAGCCGCTTGCCCACACGCCCGGTCATGCTGTCCAGCTTTATGGTATATTCGCTCACCGGCTTGGTCGGACTTTTCGGGGTGAACGTACCGGTCCATGACTGTCCCTTGGCGTCATACCGCATGGTGACCATTTCCGTCGTGGTATCAATGGTGCAGTCGGTCGCGTCGTCCAGCGATTGCAGATACCTTTTGTAATTGGTCATTGTCGGCTCAGCACAAAACGCGATCGCCGGTGCGCTTTGGCTGCGGATCACCTGTTCCTCAAGGTCATTCAGCTTTTTCTGTACCTTCAAAACCTTGATGTGACGTTCGATATCCTTCACCTCGGGCGTGGTACACATGGGATGGTCCTGCCAGTCGGCCGCTGTACGGCTGGCAAACATACGCAGCAGCATGTCATTGACCCGGCTGTCACTTTTCCGGGCATTGACCCGGGTGATGAAGAATGCACAAGACATATCGAAATCCTGCCCGACATAATTACATGATGCCGACAGTGACGCTGGATAGGAGCTACCCTGAAGAACAAGCTCATGAATGGTGGGCGGGTCAGCCCGCTTTGCGACAGGCGCCTGAGCCGAAACTGTCGTGGCCACCGCGAAAAGTGCCACAAACCCCATAAAAAAATGCATTATCAACCACCCCTGTTTACCCAAACACCATCATTACCCACTTTTACGACAAAAGTCATAGCCCATTCAGATCACACATGCCACTTTAAGTGCTGCCTACCCGCCGTGGCTGTCACATTTGCAACGCGATCAGCGCCGCAAGCCAGAGGAGCGCACCCTCATAACGCCGTTTGAAGGTCCAGCGCGACAGCGCCAGCCCCGTGCTGCGCCGAACCTTGGCCCACGGGACGCGGCCACCGGGTTCGCCGTCCTGATGCCAGGCCGCATAAAAGGCAATTTTCCGATCTTCGCGGTCAGGCAACAACTGCAACAGGTCGAGGGTGGGCTGCATTTGATCGATCTCCCCCGCGCTGAGGCGCACCTGCCGCCGGGCCTGATAGCTGGTCATCCCCGGCGCAGCGTATGTTCCGCCGTCGGCCGCAATCTCAGGCCACATGCTGCCGCGGAGCTGCAGGAAACCACGTTCCCGGTCAGGCAGGCGACGCAGGGTCCAACTTGCACGGACGAGCCGCGTATCGAGCAGGCCCGCCAGCGCCTGCTTGTCAGGCTTGCCCTGCTTACCGGCCCGGGCATCGATCATCATGGTGCGCGCCACATCCCGCAGGGCGCGCCGCGCGCTGGTCAACTGGTCATGGCTTTCATTGGGTGCTTTGGCTGTCATCATGCTTTCTGCTCTCGTCCTGTGTAAAAATACCGTTGATGAACTTTATGCGCGGCGCCAGCGCCACGGGGCGGCATACTCGTCCATCACCTCCTCAGGGATACGGGCGTTGAGGCTGTGGCGCGGGTTCGGCCCGAGGCTGGTGGCTTCAAAATGCGGATTTTCCCGGCTGATAGCCCAGTTTTGGCTTAGATAGTCACCCCTGAACCGGCTAGTGGCGTCGCCCAGAAACAACCGCCAGTCATCAACGCTTTGTGCATTGAAAGGGCGCTTTTTCGGCTTGGGTGGATGGGTTATGGCGTGGACCGCACCCGCCGCAACTGCCCCCAGTCGTCTGTCCCTCGCCTCCAGCACCGCTGCGGTGTAATAGGCCAAGCTGGCGGGCTGGCGGCCCGTGCGTGTTTGCTCGCGCGTGGCGATCCGCATCAGCGTTGGCACCATATCGGCGTCCACGCTTGCCCCTGCCGCCTGCCATTGGCGCACAACATTGATATCAATATCCTTTTCCGCAAGACAGGCCGCAGCGGCAAGCGTCGCCAGCGGCATATCGCTGCTGGCTTCTGCTGGTTTTGGATTCTGGATTCTGGTTTTGGTTGGCAGCGTTTCGCCACCCCCTTTGCTTGCGCCGAGGTCACACCCCGCAGCGCCCTTTACAGCATAAGGGTCGCACTGCGGCTGTCGGCCGGAACCGGAACCAGAGCCAGAACCAGATTGAGGGCCAGATTCTGGGCCAGATTGAGGGCCAGTTTCAGGACAATCGCCCCCTAAGGTATTTTTTCCTTTTGCGGCCCGGGCCCGGCCACCTTTTGCGCCGTTGGCCCGGTTTTTTGCCACACGGGCTTCCACGCCCCTGTATACCTCAGTCAGTTTTTTCTGCCGCCACAGCCCATCTGCCACCGTGAAGAATTCCGCCAGTGTCGGCCTGAGCTTTCGCCAACGCAGTTTTGTCACCCCTACGGTGCGCGCCAGCGTTTGGTCACAGTCTTTCAGCGCGCAGCCTCGGGTGCGCCACGCACACATCAGCAACAACAGGTAAGCGCCGTGTTCTTCCGCGGTCAGGTGCCGGGTGTCCGCGAGATAAGCGTCGGTGAAAAGCGGTAACGCAGGAAATTCAGCCAAGGCGCGCTCCTTCCACTGTCATGGGAAGAGCGGTCCGGACCGTTACTTTCTCTTGCCACACTACGCCCGCACATCGCCGGGGGCAGTTGCGGCCAACAATATTGTTTGACACGTTCATGGATATATGATTACGTTAATCGTAATTGAATGCAAGTTAAATTACGCAAAATGTAATTTCAGTGATTTATTTGCCACGATATGCAGGAAGCAACATGCCAAAACAGGACTGGATGCGAGCTGCCCTTAAGGAAAAGGGCTATAAACTCAAGGATGTCGCCACGGCGCTTGGTGTCCCGCCCCCGCGCATCACTGATATCTTGACCGGTAAGCGCGGTGTACAATCCGACGAGGTTGAAAGGCTGGCCGACATACTGGGCCTGTCCCCACGCTCGTTATTGCGCAGCCTTGAAGACGGCAAGTTGACCATTGTACCCGGCGACGAAGGCGCGCCGCGTGTGCCGGTTGTGGGTGTCCTGAAG
>NZ_JBLXGZ010000060.1:0-6575 GCF_048260245.1 Kordiimonas sp.
CTGAAGGATGCAGAGGTGGACCTTGGTTTTTTGCGGCTGGCCCCGGAGCCTTGGGCGCAGGCGGCGGATATCTCGATTGACTATGCGGTGATGGAGAAAGCCAAGAACCTCTCCGTGGTGCCCTTTGATGCGGCCTGGTCGGACCTGGGCGGCTGGGATGCGGTCTGGCGCGAGGCGGGACCGGACGACAATGGCGTCGTGGTCAGCGGTGCGGCGACGGCGATCGACTGTTCCGATACCTTGTTGCGCTCTGACAGCGACCGGCTGGAAGTGGTCGGCATCGGCCTTGAGGGTATCATGGCGGTGGCGATGAATGACGCGGTGCTGGTGGCGGATAAATCCCGCGCGCAGGATGTGAAGCTCGCGGTGCAGGCGCTGAAAGACAAAGGTGCGGCGCAGGCCACCACCTTCCCCAAAGATCACCGCCCCTGGGGCTGGTTTGAAAGCCTGGTGGTGGGAGGGCGTTTTCAGGTCAAACGCATTCTGGTCCATCCCGGTGCCTCCCTGAGCCTGCAAAGCCATTTTCACCGCTCTGAACATTGGATCGTGGTGGAGGGCACTGCGCGGGTGACGGTGGATGATGAGGTCAGGCTGGTGACTGAAAACGAGAGCGTCTACATCCCGCTTGGCGCAGTACACCGTATGGAAAACCCCGGCAAAGTGCCGATGGTCTTGATCGAGGTGCAGACCGGGGCCTATGTGGGGGAGGATGACATTCTTCGCTATGAGGACGTCTACGCCCGGGAGTAAGGTTCATGAAAATCGCAGTTGCAGGGCTTGGCTATGTTGGCCTGTCCAATGCCGTTTTGCTGGCTCAGCACAATGAGGTTGTCGCCACCGACATCGCGGAAAACCGGGTGGCGATGGTCAATGCCCGGCAATGCCCGATCATCGACCCCGAGTTGGAAGATTTCCTGACCACCCACAGTCTGAACCTGACCGCGACCACGGATGCGGCGGCAGCCTACAGCGGCGCTGATTACGTGGTGGTGGCAACGCCGACCAATTACGACCCGCGGCACAATTCCTTTGACACCTCCAGCGTTGAGGCGGTGATCGCAGCCGTCATGGCCGTCAACACCACCGCCACCATCGTCATCAAATCCACGATTCCGGTGGGGTTCGTCATGGATGTGCGGGCGCGGCTGGGAACCGATCAGGTGATCTTTTCCCCCGAGTTCCTGCGCGAAGGCCGCGCGCTTTATGACAATCTGCATCCCAGCCGGATCATCGTTGGCGAGCGGTCCAAGCGCGCCCGGATCTTTGCCGATCTGCTGCTGGAGGGCGCTAAGGAAGAGGCGGTGGACACCCTCTTTACCGATCCAAGCGAAGCCGAGGCGGTGAAACTCTTTGCCAATACATATCTCGCGATGCGGGTGGCGTTTTTTAATGAATTGGATTCTTACGCCATGGCCGGGGGCATGGACACCCGCCAGATCATCGAAGGCATCAGCCTCGATCCGCGCATCGGCGGCCATTACAACAACCCCTCTTTTGGCTATGGCGGCTACTGCCTGCCCAAGGACACCAAGCAGCTTCTGGCCAATTACGATCAGGTGCCGCAGAACCTGATCCGGGCCATTGTCGACGCCAATCGTACCCGCAAGGATTTCCTCAGCGATCAGATCCTGATGAAAGGCCCCAAGGTGGTCGGCATCCATCGGTTGGTGATGAAGGCGGGATCAGATAATTTCCGCCAGTCCTCCATTCAGGGCATCATGAAACGTCTCAAGGCCAAAGGTATTGAGGTGATCGTCTATGAGCCGGTGCTGACGGAAGATCACTTCTTTCACAGCCGGGTCATCCGCGACCTTGACGTCTTTAAGTCCGAGGCCGATCTGATCGTGGCAAACCGGATGAGCGAAGAGATCCGCGATATCTCTGACAAGGTCTTTACGCGCGACCTGTTTGAGGCGGACTAAGAAAGAAGAAATCATGCAAACCGTTCTTGTAACCGGTTCGGCCGGCTTCATTGGCTTTCACCTCAGCAAACTGCTTTTGGAACATGGGGCACATGTTATCGGGCTGGATGCGTTCAGCGACTACTATGATGTCTCGCTGAAAGAGCGGCGTCATGCGATGCTGGAAGATGCCGCGGGGCAGGGCACGGGGCGCTTTGTGCCGATCATTGGCCGGATTGAAACCCCAGGATTACTGGCGGATCTGCTTGCGTCCTATAATCCAGATATTGTTGTGCATTTGGCGGCTCAAGCTGGTGTGCGTCACTCCATTGAGAACCCGCGTTCCTATTTGGAAAGCAACCTCATGGGGACGTTTGAGCTGCTGGAGGCTGCCCGCGCACATCCACCCAAACATATGCTGCTTGCATCGACCTCATCGGCTTATGGCGCCAATACCAAGATGCCATACCAAGAGACTCAGAAGGCTGATCACCAGATGTCCTTCTATGCGGCGACCAAAAAATCGACCGAGCATATGGCGCATTCCTATGCACATCTCTTCGATTTGCCGATCACGATGTTTCGGTTCTTTACCGTCTATGGGCCATGGGGGCGGCCGGACATGGCCTTGTTCAAATTCACCAAGGCGATCCTCGAAGGCCGTCCTATCGATGTCTACAATCACGGCGACATGCAGCGGGACTTTACCTACGTTGAGGATCTGGTGGAGGCGATCCGGCTGCTGATGGCCGCACGTCCCGAACGCCCCCGTGATGCTCATGTGCCAGAGGGAGACAGCCTGTCACCGGTGGCACCGTTCCGTGTGGTCAACATTGGCAACTCCAACCCAGTGCAGCTTAGCGATTACATAAGCGCCATTGAGCGGGCCACGGGCATTACGGCACAGCGTAATCTGATGCCAATGCAGCCGGGCGATGTCCCCGCGACCTGGGCCGATATCCAACTCTTGGAGCGGCTCACCGGATATACACCGCAGACCTCGGTTGAAGAGGGCGTGTCCCGCTTCGTGACGTGGTATCAGGAGTATGTTGCTGCCAATAAGATCAGGTAGCTTTATCAAAGCAGGCGGTACTGAACGGTGGTAGCGCGTAATCGGCGACATGGGATCAGCAACACTCGTGAAAGCCCTTGGGGCCACTCCCCAGTGGTTTTTAGATAGCAAAAATACGCTCAGCGCCGTCTCATTGGCGGGCTGGAGGCCACTCTTCCTTGAGAAAGTCGGGCCAGGGAAAGGGGGGTCGGACCTACGGTCCTCATGCCATTTTCCACACCTTACGCAGCAAACTGCAAAGTGCCATTAAGCCACTGATAATATGTAAATAATTCTGTCCGATAGTGATTTCGGACATAATAAGTGAACCGTGATACATGCATAGGAAGAACCTCTCGCATGTCGAATAGACAGTGATGGGTTTTATCCAATGACAGGAGGTGTTCACCAATTGGAACCCCGTGATTACGTCTATGTTCGCCTCGGCTCAAAGGTGGGCGATACATGGCAAAGCCGTGATGCCTTTGATCGTGCAACCATCCGCAAACACACGGAGGCTGCGCGTGCCGACGGATTTACCGTGCATAGCCGCTTGGCTGTGAGTGAGCGGGTTGGTGCCTCGGTCGCCGCTTCCGGACGACCCAAATTGATGCGCTTGATACGCGATCTAAGACCTAGCGATGCACTTATCGTCTACACGCTTGACGGGTTCGGGCGCGATGCAGCTGATATCCTGAAAACGATCCGGCTCATTCACGAGATGGGGGCTGAACCGTTTTGTGCGTCTCTGGGAACAAAGGAAAACCTGTTCAACGACAATGAGTTCAGGAGCGCCCTGGAAGCGATGGCCGCGCTTGAGCGTTTGACAGAGGCTGAACGCAAGCAAGCGAAGGCAAAGGGGCTCGGGGTCGCCGGTGGTCGGATCGGTCGGCCACCATCTCTGGATGAGGCCACACAGGCAGCTGTACGAACCGATCTGGATGCTGGAGATACCGTCGCCGCCGTGGCCCGGCGGTACAACACATCTCACCAGACCATTCTGCGCGTACGGGGCGTAAAGACCCAATCCTGATTCTTGTTTTTGAATACTGTTCAGGCTTCACTCGGCAGATATCTGGGACGGATCGGATGCGGTTGTGCTACCGCAAAAATTTGGGAGCGGCATTCAACCACTGGCCAAGATAGGCTCGCACCTGCACAACTATGGTGAGGCGTATGTCTGCGACATAATGTTACGACAAACCCTAGTTAAGGTACCCTAAGCACGATTGAACTTAAGTCGTATTACATAGGCGATAGTTGTGAGCTCAGACGACATTACAGACGGCTGGACACAGCCAACGCAAACCTTTGAAAAGTCAACGGAATTGCATTTTAAAATACAGACCATCGAAGGTGTTGACCCACTGGATGCGCAGTTTGGCATAGCTACTCCTAAGACGGTCCCAGACGCGCTTTATGAGGCGTTGTTTGGTCAGCCTGAGCCAACAGAGGACGAATTGGCCGCCATAGGGGATGATCCGACAAAAATTCCCCCCATGCACACTTACGCCATCCTCGATGCAGCCAAGATCACGAACCTGCCGGAGCTGCTTGAGGCATCACCTCTGGAACACCGCTGTTTGTTCAAGGGAAACGCCTACGACGCATTAAAAGACGTGGCTCCTTGGGTCGTTCGGTTGGAAGACGGCAACAGTTTCACGCGCAATCTGTTCACCCAGTCTAGTGCACCATGGCATCAGTGGTGGGACAGCGAGCCGGGCATCTACGTGCGGTCACGCGGAACGCTGGATGAAATCTGGGCACATTTCCGCAAATTCACAAGGGTGCAGGATGCAGATGGGAAGTGGTATTATTTCAGGTTCTGGGAACCAAAATCAGTTGAGCGGATGTTTTCCGCCTTCAGCCACTCGGAGGCACAACACTTTCTTGCACCTTGTTTTGACCTCTATACAATCATTCTTGCGCCGCACGTTTCTTGTAAGCGGTTGTTTATTGAACAAAGTCATTTTTCGGTATGAGTATGGTCCATGGTCTTGAAATTTTCTGCGGCACAGTTTGACGCTTTTGCAGCACCCGCGCGCGCTGAGTGGATCGTTCAAGCAGCTCGGCGCCTTCACCAAGCATATCCAGAATATTTCAAAACGCTTGATGTTGAAGCATCCGCCCTTGAACCCTTGTGTCAGGCTGTTGAGCAATGGGCTGCTGGATACGGGGTTGTTGGAGAGCGTGATGTGTCACAGCTCTGCTGTGTGGCCGCGACATTGGGGCATAAATTCTGGCTCGATCCACGATTTGGCGGGTATGTGAATGCATCGATGGGAAACCCGGATACTCCACATGGTAACGCCGTAGGTCTATTGGTTAACAATGCCAGCGATTGGCTCGACACCCTTTGGCGTAATGATACGTTTGACCGCTTTGTAATCCGTTTGGATGGCTATATCCGGCGCGACCTTGAGCCAAGCACACAAACCTTGATGGATATTTTGCCAGGTCATTGGGCGTTGTTTGACGCCAACACGAACGAGCGATTAATAGTCTGGATCAGGCAGAACCTGCCGCCTACTCAAAGTCCAGCGCAGCGACTGGTTTATGTCACTTGCGCATTAGTGCATGGCACCGGATGGGTGCACGATCCGCAATACGGCAAGATCCTGCGGGCGATTAAGGCAGCAAGCACGCCTGTTGAACTCGCAGCATCTATATCCGCAATTTACAGCGAGATCAGATGATGGGAGCGCAGCCGCAAAACCCCGAAAGTTTTTCGACGGCGACCAAAGTGGCCGCAACGCAACCGAATACACCGGTGGCAGAGATATGCGAGCCATGTGCAGCCCGTTTTCGAGTCGAGGCTCACTACGACGATCCTTGGAAAACGCCGATAACGCTTGCTCCACTTCAGGTTCAATATAAAGATGGTGCGCTCATCTCAGAAGGTGGCCGGACCCGTGCTCTGGCAACCTTTGGGCTGCAGGATGGTGAGCCCATTCAGGGCGTGCTACCCGAAGTTGGCGCTTACGATGACCGTGCGCCTGAACCGGGGGCGATAACGGCGAGACTTGTTCCAGAAGATGTTGGTGATCCAGCAGCGCTTGAAGAACAAATCATTTCTGACCTGGCGACGTTGGCGCAAACTATGGAAACGGCGATGCAGCCTTGGATTTCCGACTGGGAATCCGATGGTTGGCTTGGTTTGTTCAGCAGCCTCTGGAGCAATCTGAAATCGGGTGCCACCGCTTGGTGGGAGGGGGAAGGTGACTTCTGGGCTTCGGTTGGAGAATGGCTTTCTAACCTGCCAGATATGCTCGGAGATGCGTGGGAGAGTTTGTCAGAAAGTGCCAAGGCTCTTTGGGAAAACCGAAACCAGATATTGGCGCTGTTGCAAGATTTGGCCGAAGGGTCTGTTGCAGCGTTTGAGGCGGGACTGGAAGCACTTTCAAATGCGCTCCAAAACATTCCCGGACTGGAAGAAATCGCCCTGCTCCTGAAAGATCTGGTCGAAGAGAGCGCCGAATGGGCAGGTGCAATGATCGAAATGGCCACACAGACCCGCGTTTTGGCCGTGTTGGGTGCCACCCTGTTGGGTTCCATGATGATGATCCCGCCCAATTTCTGGACCGACATGATCAGCTTTGGCGTGGGCTACCTTATTCCAGAGC
>NZ_JBLXGZ010000061.1:0-6416 GCF_048260245.1 Kordiimonas sp.
CCAGCGCACGTAGGCTTCGCGCGCATCCGCGTGCGTGCGCTGCCCGTCCTTGCCGTCAAGGCGGGCGAAGGGCACAAACACCACATCCCAGCGGTTCTCTCTGTCGGTCCAGCGCACGTCACCTTCAAGCTGAAGGGACGGCTGGAAGGTATCCAACTGGCCGGGGTATGCGCCTTTTTGGGGGAAGGTGCGCATCTCAAGCCCGGCCGAGCCTGACACCTCCCACTCACCCGCATGGGTCAGGTTGGGGGCGGTGGCAAACAGGGCAAGGGCCGCCATCAGCTGGGGGCCTGAACGCCGAACCGTCATCGTCATAAACGTCTGTCCCTAGCGGATGCGTTTCAGCACAGCTTTGTCGAAATCATTGTCCGACAAGCCCGCACCAATGGTATAGTCGCCGTATGACAGCGTCGTTGATTTGCCGGTCTGGTGGTTTTCCATCCGCAAGGTATGCGCCCGCCATATAGTGCCGTACTGGCGGTAGTCCGCAAAGCTCAGGGTCTTGAGCAACGCATTTTTACGGTCGTAAAAGTCAAGCTTGCGCGTCTGGAAAACATCCTGGTCAATGTAGGCAACCTGACGCGTATAACCTGAATTTTCATAAAGCGGCAGGCGCTCGATCACGTCCACCTTCATGCCGTCCAGCGTTTCTTCACCGACATATTTATAGCTGTATTTGTTCAGCTCCGTTGAGGTGAAATCCTCAAACGCGAACTCCGAGCCCACAAAGGGCCCTGACTTGCTGGCGCTTGAAATACGCTTCACCCGCTTCAGCGCAGGCAGGAACAGCCACTGGTCGTCCGCCTCAAGAATTTTCGCGTGGCTCAGCAGCGCGGTGCCCTGCACATCCCGCGGGGTGACAAAAACCGTGAGCGACTTATCGCCCACCTGCTCATTCTCACGCTCCAGCGTTTTAAAATACATCTCGCGGGTGGATGTCGCGCCGGCCGCATTGGTAAGCGTCATGACAGCCGTCACTTCGCTGTCGCCAAAGCCGGTGTCAGACCGGTCCGACCGCGCGGCGATCTCATAGCCTCTTTCCTCGGCTTCATCCGCCCAGAGGCCCGGGTTGATGATTGAATAACCAAGCGTAATGACAGCCAGTATGGCCGCAAAGCGCTTACTGCGCAGCATGGGTTTGTGCATCATCTGTGTCTCCTGTCGTATCGTTTTTATTCGTTTTCTCAATCCACTTACCTGATCCCCGAAGCAACAGAGCAGGCAGGAAAAGAAAGTCGAAAATAAGGGCAAAGCTGATCGCAAGGGCGGTCAAAAGCCCAAGGTCGGCATTCATCTTGAAGTGCGATGTGGCGAGATAGGCAAAGCCGATTACCAGCACCACGGTGTTGACCACAAGGGCGTAACCCACGGTTTCAAACGCATAGCGGATGGCACCGGCACGGTCATAGCCCTTCTCGCGGATACCGCGCACATATTTGGCGAGGAAATGCACCGTGTCGTCCACCACGATGCCGAGCGACACACTGGCCACCGCCGCAACCGAAAAACCCACCGTGCCCACCAGCAGCGCCCATGTGCCGAAGGCGGCAAGGATCGGCATGGCATTGGGTATCATCGAAAGCGCACCAATCTTGAACGACTTCAGCGCCAGCATCATCACCAGGCCGATGGCGATAACGGCAACAATATTGCCCGCGATCATGCTGGAAACGTTACGTTCCGCGACGTAAGTGAACATCACCTGCGCGCTGGTCGGCACCGTGGTTTGCATATAATCGGGGGCATTTTCAGCAATCCAGGTGCGGGAGGCATCAAGGAAGGTTTTGGTCTCGGTGGTTGAGATATTCGACAGCGTCGCCGTCACCCGCGTGGCTGATTTATCGATATTTACCCGGTCATTGAGGTCAAGGCCATAGGGCAGCGACAGCTCATACAGCAGCAGATACTGCGCCGACAGTTCCCGGTCATCGGGCAGGCGGTACCAACCGGCTTCGTCGCCGTGCATGTTACGGTTCAACCGCTTCATAATGTCGGCCAGCGAATAGACATGCGTCACGTTGGGTTGGGTGCGCAGGAAGACGGTGAATTCTTCCAGCTTTTCGAGAAACTCGGGCTCGTTCACACCGCCCGGCCCGGTGGACTGCACCGAAAACTCAACCGGATAAAAGCCGAAATAGTCGTTGGAGAAATCCGCGTCTTGCCGGAACTCGATCGACGGTGCGAAATATTCGGTCCACTGGTCGTTAAACTCGATACGCGGCATGGCGGCAACCAGAAAGATGGCAACCGCGCCGACGCCGTAAAACAACGGCTTGTTATAGCGCACGACAAAATCGGCAAGGCTGCCCATAAAGTTGCTGCCGGTTTTCGCTTTTGGCTTGGGCGCCCGCATGGGTAGCAGGCTCATCATCGCCGGCAGGAAGGTGACCGACATGGCCCACGCCGCCACGATACCCACGGCGGAGATATTGCCCAGATGCCAGAACGGCGGCGCGTCCGAGAAGTTAAGCGCGAGGAAACCAATCGCCGTTGTAAGCGACGTCACCATCACCGCGAGAAAGTTCACCCGCACGGCCTCAATAATCGCGTCACGCTTGCTCATGCCGTCCCGCATGGCGTTGCGCATGGTGATGAGGATATGCACCGCGTCCGCGATGGCCAGCGTCAGGATAATCGTCGGTGCCGACAGCGCAATGGGCGTCAGCCCGACCCGCGCAAACCCCGCAGCCCCCATGCCGATCAAGCTGGCGAAGGCGATCATCAACAGGGTCACCACGGTGCCCGACACACTGCGCACCATCACCGCCATCAGCACCATCAAAAGCAGATACATCAGCGGGATCATCTGCGTGGTGTCGGCCATGCCCGCTTCAAGGAAAGCGTTATTGAGCATGGACACCCCGGTCATGCGGATCTCGTGCCCGGGATATTTCGCCAGCATCTCGTCACGCAGGCCGCGGGCATAGGCCACGGTGTCCGGCACCTCGTTTTGCGACAGCTCCGGATACTGCACCACCACATTCACCGCAATGGCGCGGCCATCGGCGGTGACAAGCTGGTTTTTGAGCAAGGGCTCGGTCAGCGCGATCTCGCTTTTGGCCGCAAGCGCCTCCGCGCTCAAACTTTCCGCCCCCTTGACGAGGTCTTCAACGATCAGGTCGTCATCCTCAGCGTAGGTATGCTGGAAGTTGGAGGGCGAATCCACCCGGATCGAAAACGGGATCTGCCACGCGCCGCGGGTCAGGTCCTCAACCAGCGCAAGCGTCTGCGTGTTAAAAACATCGCCTTTCGCTGGCACAATGGTGAAGAAAAAATTGTCATTCTTCGTATAGGTATTCTGGAAATCCTCAAACGCCTGCAATTCAGGGTTAAATTCCGAGAAAAAATCACGGTAGTTATTGGAAAATGACAGGAAGCGCCCGCCACTGGCGACGCTTACGGTAATCAGTAGGGTGGCCAAAATGACAAGCCACCGCCGTGCAATCACAAAATTTGCCAGTTTGACGGCAAATTCATCAATCGCAGTCATGGTCTTGGGCATGATCTGTTCCTCGCTTTATGTCACCCTTGTGCCGGGTGTGTCGTGCCTCGAGCTGCTAACGGGACGATCATACTGCGGGGTGCTGACAAAAATTGTCAGCAATGGTTGCTGCCACTGGCCCCTTTAATCGCCAAACGCTTGTCCCTATATGGGATGACGGGTACAATTTTTGAAATTGATATTTCTTACATTGGAAATTCATACCATGAATTTGGCGGGCATAGATTTAAATCTTCTGGTTGTTTTTAATGCCGTAATGGATGAGCGAAACGCCACACGCGCGGGCCGCAAGATCGGCATGTCGCAGCCGGCGGTTTCCAATGCGCTCAATCGGCTCAGGTATCTGATGAAGGATGACCTGTTTGTGCGCGGGTCTGACGGCATGCGCCCCACCGCCCGCGCGCTTGAGCTTGAAATCCCGGTGCGCCGCGCGCTGGCGGAGCTTGAGGAAGCGCTTGACCCCGTCTCGTTTGACCCCGCCACTGCGGACCGCACCTTCACCGTTGCCACCAATGACTATATGGCCATGACACTGCTGCCCTACCTGTCGGGCTATCTGGTGAATGAGGCACCGGGCGTTAACATCCATACCCTGCCGATGGAAGGCCGCCCGTTCGAGAAGCTCGACGCGCAGGAGGCTGACTATGCCCTCGCGCCGATGGGCGACGATGTGCCGGACCGTTTTGGCCGTATGGTCGTGGGCACCGACCATTTTGTCTGCATGATGCGCAAGGACCATCCGCTGGCGCGCTATAGCGAAATCCCGCTTGAGGAATATGCCGCCGCACGCCATTTGCTTGTCTCGCACCGGGGCGACGCCCACGGCTTTGTTGACGACGAACTGGCCACCATGGGCCTGAAGCGGCGCATTGTCATTGTGGTCAACCACTTTGGCTCGGCGCCGATGATCATCAGCTCCAGTGACCTTATTGTCACCGTGCCCAGCCGCATGGCCGACAAATGCACCGAGTTTTTTGACATGCATGTGGTGCCAAGCCCCATCAGCCCGCCTCCGGATATGATCGGTGCTGTGGTGGTGTGGCACAAACGGCTCACCAACCACCCCGCCCACACATGGTTCCGCGAACAGATCATGCGCGCCAGCCGCGACCTTGACGAACACGGCATCAAACACCCTGACAATATGCTGCATGGCCACCACTGCGGTATGGACGGCCGGGCCACAGACCTGTCAGCAGACATGGTTGCCGACAGGGCCACCAGCATGACCGTGCCCGAACTCGCCGCGCAGGCCGCCGTGAATAAACGCCCGGCGGAGTGAGGGGGCTATTGCAGTTGGCAGTTGTTGCCGCCGCGCAGTCTGCCGCCTTGTTTATCAGGTGCGGGACGGTGAACTAGTGGTCGCTGTCATCTCCGTCGGCAAACGCGAACACAATTTTGTCTACAAGCAGGCGGTGAAGCGGGTTTGATACGACAGGTTACGGGCGTTGAAAGTAATTCAGTATCTTGTTCGTGGAATTCCGGTAATTCAAAAGCACTCAAAAATGACGGCAATACCCATTGTAAACTGAGCCGTTTTTGAGAAATACAAAAGGCTTGTTCCGCCCGTCAATATATTCGTCGATAATCAGTACATAAATATTTGTCGTGTTCTCAAACACATCCATGGTCACTACCTTGAAAGCATTGTCCTTTGATCCCCTGTCAATCAACTTGGGTGGCTGAACGTAATTGTTCTTCAAAGTACCTGACATGACACCGGTTTTCCTATCCACAGAAAACTGTCTACCTATTACTAGCTTCAAAAAATAGGACGTCTCGAACTCTCCTGAGGCTTCAGCACGTCCCGCACCGGTAACATCGCAGAGATAATCCTCGGCACCCATTGCTGTAGGGGTTCGCAGAGAAATTAGCGCTACTCCGAATAGGCATAAAATTCGTCTGGTATTTTCCACTTTTCGATCCTTTTCCGTCGAAAAAGTAACATCCCGTCATCACGCTAGAGTTTATACAGTCTTGCGTTTTCACCTCAAAGGAGTTCTAGAGAAGTAACCATCACCTCCGTCCCATACATCCTTGCCATCGCCCTATTCACCTGTGCATGGCGTGTTAGCGTTGCCCGTTCGCGGGGGTGCCCTATGTTATGAGCATGAGCCAGTAGCGGGGGACACGATGAAGGACGGGAATACACCAACAAACAGCATGGATGTGCGCACGGCGCTGGCGACGCGGCGCAGCGTGCGGGATTTCACGGCTGACGCGCTGCCGGACGGCCTAGCTGACACCATTCTTGCCGACGCCCTCAACGCGCCCTCGTGGGGCAATGTACAGCCTTACCGCGTGGCGGTGGCCAGTGGTGATGTGGCCAAGGCGATCAGCGCCGACTATCACGCGCTGTTCAGTGCGGGCATGGCGTTTCGCCGTGCGTCGCCCCTTCGCAAGCTCAGGATGTTCCTGTCCGGCGTGCGCGGGCCGGACGGTGACCACACCACCATCATGACCTACCCGCCCGAGCTTGACGCCCGCTATAAAGACACCGGCAAAGGGCTGTATGGCGTGCTGGGCATCGGCCGCGACGACAAGGCCGCGCGGGTGCAGCAAACCGCGCGCAATTTTGACTTTTTTGGCGCGCCCACGGTGCTGTTCGTTTTTGCCAGTGACGCGCTGGGGGCCTATGGCCCCTTGGACGCCGGGGCGTTCATCCAATCGGTCGCGCTCGCCGCCCACGCGCGCGGGGTCGGCACCTGTGCCCAAGCCGCGCTTGCCACCTGGGCCAGCCCGGTGCGCTCCCGCTTTGACGTGCCTGACGGGTACAAGCTTATCTGCGGCATGGCCATGGGCTACGCGTCAGACGCGCCAGTGAACAGCTTTGCGCCAGCGCGCCGGTCGGTCGAGAATGTCAAACTGCCGCTGAAGGACTAATCTTGCTTAGTGCTCGGTGTCTCGCGGAGGA
>NZ_JBLXGZ010000062.1:0-6038 GCF_048260245.1 Kordiimonas sp.
AGCATTATCCCTTTGATAAGCGGCTCGAACACCGCGCGATCGGCTCGGCGGCACTGACCGCCACCACCGTTCTCGACACTATCGCTGAGCGTGCTGCTCAGCGCACCATGTACCTGACCAAGGTCATGTTGGAGGCCGTGAAAATCTCGGCCAACGATGAAAGCTATAAGGTCGTTGTCGAATGCTCGAATGACGACTTCAGCACGGTCGAGGTCGCTGCGGTTCTCTCGCTCGGTGCAACCGAGGTGCGCGAGTCTGGCGCACCCGATAGCGCCGCTGGCGATGAATACGACATTTACTGGTGCACTGAGATCAATCAGCGCAAATACCAGAAGTCGCGCATCCGCCTTGTGGCCGCCGGCACATCGCCGTCGATCACCCTTTCCTCCCATTCCACAATCATGACGGGGTGATCTGATGAAGATGCTTACGATCAAGCCGTGCGAAAAACCGGCATCCTTTGCCGACGAGAAGTTTACCCAGGCCGACTGGCAGGCAGCTTGGAAGCTGGGCCCCAAGACGGTTCCTGCTGTCACCGCGATGGAGGCGGTACGCAACTCCAAGGGCATGTATCAGATCCATGTGGAAGAGCAGGAGACGGTCAAGGTTGAGCTCCAAGGTCTCAAGGCCCCTGAGCAAATGTCCCCATCTGAGCTGGTCGCGGAAATGACCTCCCACGGTAAGCCTCCCCGCAAGAAGATGGATCGCAAGACTGCTGTCGCTTTCGTCAAGGATCTTCGCGAGAAGGCCGAGGCTTTCATTGTCGATGATGAAGAGGGCGGTTCCGAGTAGGCGTTCTCCGGCGTCTTTGGCATGATCCTGCTGCCGGATCTGAAAGGCCCTTCGGGGCCTTTTCTCATGTGCATTGCGGGGTTTGGCACCTCCAAGCGACTGTTTGCGCATGGCAGTCAGATCAAAATCCACCATCTTCCAGTCCGTGTTGCTCCGTTGCGGGGAATCGGAGGCCAGCCAAGGCAGCGCCATTTGGCGGGCCATGGAGGTCAACTATGATGAAATTGTGCGCGTTGCCTTCGAAGAGGGCGACGGTGCTTTTCCGTTTGGGCGGAAATACTTGACCCTCACAAGCCGCGCGGACGGGGATTTTGGCTTTGCCGACAAATTCACGCTGCCCCATGGCGTGTTCCATATCGCTGAGGTCTATCTCGACGGGTGCTCTGCATCAGAATTGCAAGAGGCTTGGGAGATCGACGCCACTGAAAACGTGCTTCTGGTCAATGCAAACAAACGGGAGGTGAAAGTCCGTGCCGTTGTTGAGGGCCTCGAACACACATGGAGCGGATTGTTCACACAAGTGATCCAGAAACGGCTGGAGGCTGTTGTGAAGGGTGTCCAGGAAGAAGAAGCCGAGGCGGCAGCAAAAGATCAGGACGCCGATTTCTTGCTAATGAAATCAGGTGTCAAAGCCAGCAAAAACAGATCCAACCGGCGGGTACTGCCTAAGGGCGGACGGCTCGTAAATGCGCGGTTCACTCGCTCAAGCCGTTCCACGCGGAGGCGTTGATGGCCCGCCGCAAGGAAACCATCTGGCAGAAAGACTTCTCGCTTGGGCAGGTTCGTCCCGAAGCGCAGGAGCGTGACGATATTGATCTTGTCGCACGCTCTGTGAAGGAAGGCCTTAATTGCGTGGTGCTTTCTACCGGACAGATGGAGGGACGCTCTGGAATGCGGTTCCTCAATGAAACTGCTTCCAGTCAAGGTCGTGAGGTGGATCTTGGTGAAGGTAGGGTGTTTGACCTGCATTTTGTGCCGTCAGGCCTGATCCTTTACGACAGCAACAACACCGTTGAATACACGGGTAACATCACTTGGACAGCGGCTCCCAAGAAATGGGGCATCTACACCTTTGACGAGATCTCTTTCTGGGTCGTAGCCGATCCCGATTCCTCCTCTATTCTCATTGGTTCGCAGCACTTTCCAATTCAGGCGCTGATCCTGAATGAGGATGGTTCATGGTCGTTTGGCGAAATGGCTTTTGCTACTGGCCTTGCCGGTGCGATCCACCAAAGCTACTGGCGCTATAACGAAACGGTCTCCATTCAGCCCTCCGCGCGAACTGGCGCAATTACTGTCACCGCTTCCGAAGCGATATGGACGGCGGCTCATGAAGGTATGGCGATCCGCTATCAGAACCGCGAGATCATCCTTGGTACGCTGGTGAGCTCGACGGTGATCAATGCGACGGTCACTGAAGAGCTCCCCCCTACCTATGACATTACCGTTTCGTCGGTTAGCAACTATCAGGTTGGTGAAGCGGTCGAGCATTCCGTGTTGGGTGGTCAGGGGATAATCACTGGTATCGCGGGCAGCGTCATAACAGTTATGGCCACGTCCCGGTATGATGGTTTCGACACTGTGGCGTCTCCAAAACTTGTCGCTCCAAATGCTGCACAACCAATCTCAGCAGTTGCAGCGGCCGCTACTCCCGCCGCTACCGTCATCTGGGAAATGCAAATGCAATCCCCGGTGCATGGTTATGCTGGATATGCTGTGCGGCACCTATCTCGGGTTTTTTTGTGCGACTTTCCGGGAGCGCCGCAGGCGTTTGCAGCGTCCGTGGTTGGCGCAATCAACGATTTCAAAATGGGTTCTGAGGATGCGGATGGCTTCGTTGATACCGTTGGGGCAGATAGTGGCGGAACTCTGCGCTTCATGGCTTCGGTTGAGGATCTGCTTTTCCTGACCTCCAAGGGCATCTACTCGCACCAGACGCGCGACGGGTCTGCGATTACACCGGCCACTATTCGCCCGGTAAGGTTCTCTCGGGTGGGATGCGCCTCGGTGGAGCCTATCGCAGTGGATGACGGCTGTGTGTTTGTCGACGCTGTGGGGCAACGGATCTACGCAGCCACTCTGGCTGGCGATATCTACACCAAATGGCGTGCGGAGCCGATGACCTCGCTGCACCCTCAACTGATCAAAGATGCGGTTTATCTTGGTGCCACTTCCTCCGGGTCTGAGAACGCGGAAAGTTTCGTCTACGTTGTCAATTCTGACGGGTCAGTTGCTCTTGGTCAGTGGGATCGATCGAATGAGATCATTTCCTGGTTGCCGTGGGAAACTGACGGCAATTTCCTATCCATATATCAATGCTTTGGCGTGAGCCATGCGGTGGTTGACAGGACAGTGAACGAAACCTCAGTCCGCTATAGAGAGCGCTTTGACAAAACCCTTGTTCTCGATTGCGCAGGGGAGCAGGCACCACACCTTAATGGGCACATCGCGTCTGTATATCTCGATGGATGGGATCTTGGGGATAACGAAATCAACGGCGATGGTGATCCGATCGATGCCGATGGCAACGTCATTGCGTACCCAGATCATGATGAAACGCCTCAGATTGGTTTGGTTTTCCGCAAATGCTTGACGCCTTGGCGGCGCAAATCGATGCGGACTGAACGCGGCACGCTTGAGGTGAAACGCCAAGTTTCACTCAAGATCACGGTTCAAGACAGCCATCAATTTGAAATCAATGGCGAATTGTTCGGTGCATACCGCATCGGTGAGGATCTTACGAAACCACCTCCACTGCGAAACGAAGAGTTTCGCACCACTCTGGTTGGTGTCTCCTCCAGCGATTCAATCCGGATCTGTCAAAACAGGCCGGGGCGACTTCGTGTTTCAAAGCTCGGTATAAAGGTGGTTGTCTGATGCAAGCATTTACCGCACTGCAGGTCGTATCGGCGGTTGCGGGTGGATTGTCCGGGCGGGCCGAAGCCATGTCCGAATCTGCCCGCGCCCAAAGTGAGGCGCGCATGGCCGAGACGCAGGCCCTTCAGCGAGACACGATCGCGCGTGAGGATCTGGACACTTATCTCTCAAGCCTAAGAGCATCACGAGCCGCGAATGGCCTGAGCCATCGTAGCCCGAACGCATTTATCCTTGAGCGAGACAGTCGGGAAGCCGCCACCCATAACAGATTGGTTCAACGTGCCGATGATCGGCAGAGGGCGCAGAACCTCCGCACAGCTGCCAAGTCCTATCGGAAACGCGGCACCATGTCCCTGATTACGGGTGTGGGCCGTGCAGCGGTGCCTCTGGCTGAATACGTCCAATACAAGAAAGGGGCGTGATATGGCGCGAGTTCCCGAAGTCATCCGCCGTCAGGCTGTTTCCCAAGTAGCTGCTCAACCTGTGCAAGCCGGGGCCGGATGGGCGGCTCTATCGGAGTTGGCAAAAGTCGGCGCCGACTTCGTAAAGCCTGCTGCCGAAAAGCAGGCGCGCGAGGAAGGGTTTGATGCAGTTTACCGCGATGAGAGTGGCAAGCTGCAGGTCGCGGAGCGTTCCGTCCTGGGCGGTGAGTTCTCCGATATTCACAATGCGGCCGCGTTCTCCAAGTACCTTGCTCAGCGCAATATCGACATGAGCGAAACCTTCACCGAACTTGCACGAAACAACGAGTTTAACCCCGGTGGTTTCAAAGCCGCGGCTGACGGCTATGTGAAGATGCTGGAGGAAGATGAGAACATCCCGCGAGCGCTGAAAGAGGATCTGCTGGCTTCTGCCAAACAGGAAGCCTCGCGGCGTTTCAATGGTTTGCAGAACAATGCCACGCAGCGCGAATATCGTGAGAGCGATCGAAACACTGAAGAAAACCGCAGAATGCTGGTGGATGACTATGTGAACCTCTACGCAGCGGGTTTGGAAGAAGAGGCCGATGCCAAGCTAGCCGAGATAGAGGCTATTTCCTCTTTCCGCGCGAATGCTCCTTACATCAGCGAGACACCAGCCGAAACAGAGGCATATCTTCGTGGAGCGCGTGGCGCTGCGCGCGCCGCTCGTCTAAGCCAGATCCTTACCGATACCGAGGGTGCCCTTGAGATCTCGGACGAATTGCGCACCGAGATTGATACGGCGCTGAATGACCCAGACCTTTCACCGCAAGCACGCCAGAAGCTCTATGCCGCAGTGCAGGGGCGTCTCAAAGGGGTGGATGCCGCTGCTTTCGTCAATACCGCGACCAATGACAGCTATTCGGCAAAACTGCGCCGCGCTGAGAGCGGAGGGCAGCTTGATGCTGCGAACCCAAACTCTTCGGCGCTCGGGCCTCATCAGTTCCTCAAGGGCACTTGGACGAAGATTGTAAGCGATTTGCGCGAGAAAGGCGGCGCAGCTTGGGCTGAAGGTCTAAGCAAGGATGAAATCCTTGCCATGCGTACCAACGCCGATGCATCCGACGAGGTATTTGCTGAGTTCAGGGCCCAGAATGCAGGCGCGCTCCAAAACGCCGGCATCCCGATCAACGATGCGAATGAATACCTCGCCCATTTCCTCGGGGTTGGTGGTGCCATCGATGTACTGACGGCGGACGTGTCGACAAGTGTTGAGGATATCCTGTCGCCCAAGGTGATCGAGGCGAACCCGTTCCTCGCCAATATGACCGTTGCAGATATCCGGAACTGGTCGGCCCGTAAGATGACCATGAAGGCCAGCGATATCGCAATGCAGCAGAATGCGGTTGACCAAATCGGTGATACCGAGGTCAGGGCCATGGCCTCCAGTCTGCTCAATGATCGCTACGGCATCCGGAAGCGCTTGGAGGATGCGGCAGCGCTCGAATATGAGACCCGCCTGACCAGCAATGATGACACTCTGACGGAGCGTGAAATCCGAGAGGATCACAGCCTGTCAGACAAGAGCCAGAACGCGCTGATCAATGAGTTGCGCCGGAACCGCAAGGATCAGATCGAGGTTCAGCAGACGGTGGCACAGCTGGCCGGTGGGTTTGGTGACTGGGACCCCTATGACAGTGGCCAGCGCAACCGGGTCGACAAAGCCTATTCCGCTGTAATCGGTGAAGACAGCCCGTCCTCTCCCGCTGGCATGGCCGCATCCGCCGAGATTGCAATGGAGACCGGGTTTGTGCCGAAGTCCAGCTTCAACTCCATTCGTGGTGCGCTCTCCGGTGATGACCCGGAGGCGTTTGCGGCAAATGCTGAGTTCTTAGGTCAAGTGCTACAGCGCCAAGGCGGCGCGATCAATATGTATGGCGGCAAGGCCGAGGTCGAGGCTGCTTTGTC
>NZ_JBLXGZ010000063.1:0-5745 GCF_048260245.1 Kordiimonas sp.
GCTTGCGCTTTACGAAGTACTCGTCTTCCAAGGCAATCTGTTCCAGCCGCTGAGCAATTTTCAGCAGCGGATCATTTTCAAGGCCCAGCTCGCTCAATACTTCATGGGCGGTCTCGGCCATAACTTTGGCGCGCGGATCAAAGTTTTTGTATACCCGGTGACCAAAGCCCATCAAGCGGAAGGGGTCGTCTTTATCCTTGGCCTTCGCAATGAAGGTGTCAATGTTTGACTCGTCGCCGATTTCCGCAAGCATGTCTAGCACGGCCTCATTGGCGCCGCCGTGAGCCGGTCCCCATAGTGCAGCGATGCCAGATGCTATGCAGGCATATGGGTTGGCGCCGGAAGAGCCAGCCAAACGAACGGTGGACGTTGACGCATTTTGCTCGTGGTCGGCATGCAGGATGAAGATTTTATCCATCGCCTTGGCCAAAATCGGGTTTGGCTTGTAGGTTTCGCAGGGAACGCCAAACATCATTTGTAGAAAGTTCTCCGAGTAGGAGAGGTCGTTTCTTGGGTACACAAATGGCTGGCCGATGCTGTATTTGTAGCACCAGGCTGCAATGGTTGGCATCTTTGCGATCAGGCGGTGAGCGGTGATTTCCCGTTGATGTTCGTCTGTAACGTCCATCTGGTCGTGATAAAACGCTGAAAGCGCTCCCACAACACCACACATGATTGCCATAGGGTGCGCGTCCCGGCGGAAGCCGTGGAAGAAATTGCGCATCTGGTCGTGCAGCATGGTGTGGTTTTTGATGGTGTCATGGAACTGCTTGTTTTGTTCGGCAGTTGGCAGTTCACCTTTGAGCAGCAAGTAACAGACTTCTAGGTAGTCTGAGTGCTCAGCGAGTTGCTCGATCGGATATCCCCGGTGCAGGAGAACGCCGTTTTCACCATCTATGTACGTGATAGCAGACTCGCAGGATGCCGTAGAGACAAACCCGGGGTCGTACGTGAAAACGCCATTCTGGACTAGGCCTCGAACGTCAATAACGTCAGGGCCAACGGTGCCGGAATAAACCGGTAGCTCAATGGACTCGTCACCCACCGAGAGCGTGGCTTTCCTGTCGGTCATAGTGCTCTCCTGTTTATCAGCTTTAACAGCGCTAGCTGTCTTTATAGTTGCGCGAGAAGGCGCGTATTATCGCAAAACTGGCGGCAAAATATAGGGTGTATGCTTTTTTTGTCAATGAAAGTGTAGGTAAACCTTCTGATCTTTCCCTTGTTGTAAATCAGGGATATCACGAATGATGCGGCTTCTGGCCAAAAAAGGTATTTGTCAATACGCCTAATAGCTTGCCCTGTTACAGTACCCATGCGGTTTCAGCGAGGGTTGCGCGTTTGTAATTATACGGGCGCCTCCTTATAATCCCTAGCCCGGAATCGGGGATTCATCTTCATGGGCGCTTGAGCATAGCAAGCTACCTGTTTGGTGTTCACCCTCCTGAACCAATCGTGTGTCGATATCGTATTGAACATTCGATCCTTACATACCAACTAACCGCCTCCGGTTCGCCGGTTCTGCGGTACCAAAAGAGAGTGTGAGAGCGCTGTGAATAGCAAACGACCAGTAAATCTCGATCTCGGCAAGTTTCATTTTCCTCTGCCAGCCATTACGTCCATATTGCACCGTGTGAGCGGCATCATCATTTTTGTTGGTGTTGCATTCATGCTTTATGGGCTTCAGCTTTCCCTATCCGGGGAAGAAGGCTTCAGTCAGGTCAGTGAACTGCTGAACAGCTTCCTTGCCAAGCTGATTACCTGGGGCATCTTGTCTGCTCTGCTGTATCACCTGGTGGCAGGTATCAAGCACCTGCTCATGGATATGGGTATCGGTGAAGAGCTTGAAAGCGGGCGCGCAGCCGCGAAGATCACCATCGTAGTTTCCGTTGTCCTTATTGTTCTGGCAGGAGTCTGGGTATGGGCATGAATAGTGTGACCAACATTGGTCGGAACGGTATCCAAGACTGGATTATCCAGCGGGTTTCTGCTTACGTATTAGCCTTTTATACGCTGTTTTTGCTGGGCTTTTTTGCCACAACGGATGTGGACTTCCAAATTTGGACGGCGTTGTTTGATCAATCTTGGTTTAAGATTTTCACTCTGTTGGCGCTGCTTTCAATTGGAGCTCATGCCTGGGTCGGGCTTTGGACCGTTTCTACCGACTACATCAAGTCAGCAATGCAGCGCTTCCTGTTTCAGGCGGCATTCATTCTGGTGATTCTTGTGTATGTGGTCTGGGGTATTCAGATTATTTGGGGGCTTTGATCGATGTCTAACATTAAGACCATGTCGTACGACGCCATTGTAATCGGCGGCGGCGGTGCCGGTATGCGAGCGGCCCTGCAGTTGACCGAATCCGGTGTTAAAACTGCGTGTATTACAAAAGTATTTCCTACGCGTTCGCACACAGTGTCCGCCCAAGGTGGTATTACCTGTGCAATTGCGAGTGCTGACCCCAATGATGACTGGCGCTGGCACATGTATGACACCGTAAAGGGGTCTGATTACATTGCCGACCAAGACGCTGTCGAATATATGTGTTCTGTGGGGCCTCAGGCTGTTTTTGAGCTTGAGCATATGGGTTTGCCTTTCTCCCGTACTGAACAGGGCCGTATTTACCAGCGTCCGTTCGGTGGCCAGTCCAAAGGCCCGGATAACCCCACTCAGGCTGCTCGTACCTGCGCTGCGGCAGACCGTACCGGCCACGCGTTGCTGCACACCCTGTATCAGGCAAACCTTAAAGGTGGCACTACCTTCTTGAACGAGTGGTACGCGGTTGATTTAGTTAAGAACAGCAAGAACGAAGTTGTTGGTGTTGTTGCTATTGAAATCGAAACCGGTGAAGTGGCTTACATCAAGTCCAAAGCTACGGTTCTTGCGACCGGTGGTGCGGGTCGTATTTACGCCTCCACAACCAACGCATTGATCAATACCGGCGACGGCATTGGTATGGCTCTGCGTGCGGGCTTTCCGATGCAGGATATGGAAATGTGGCAGTTCCACCCAACGGGTATTTACGGTGCCGGAACGCTGGTAACCGAAGGTTGCCGGGGTGAGGGTGGTTACCTGATCAACTCCGAAGGGGAGCGCTTCATGGAGCGTTATGCTCCTAACGCGAAAGATCTGGCCGGTCGTGACGTTGTAGCGCGTTCCATGGTTATTGAGATTCTTGAAGGCCGTGGTTGTGGTCCAGACAAGGATCACGTGTTGCTGAAGTTGGATCATCTCGGTGAAGAAACCCTGAACCTGCGTCTGCCCGGTATCTGTGAGCTGTCTCGCACCTTTGCCCACGTTGACCCTGTTAAAGAGCCGGTTCCGGTTGTGCCTACCTGTCATTATATGATGGGCGGTGTTCCCACGAACGTCGGCGGTCAGGCATTGACTCAAGATGAGAACGGTAACGATCAACCAATCCCGGGTCTGTTTGCGTGTGGTGAGGCTGCGTGCGTTTCTGTTCACGGTGCGAACCGTCTCGGTGGTAACTCGCTACTGGATCTTGTTGTTTTTGGTCGTGCGGCTGGCCTGCACATTGAAGAGCAGTTGCGCGGAGGTTTTGAGACCGACGGTGCAACCGAAGAAGATATTAAACGAGCCATGGCTCGACTGGACCGCCTGAATAGCGCTTCGGAAGGTGAAAGTGTTGCCGAGGTCCGCAAGGATCTGCAGAACTGCATGCAGCTTTACTTCGGGGTATTCCGTGATGGCAAGAGCATGGAAGAGGGCCTGAAAAAGCTGGAGGCTATTGGCGAGCGAGTGCGCAATACTAAGCTGACCGATACCAGCAATGCGTTTAATACTGCGCGCATTGAGGCTCTGGAGTTGGATAACCTGTTTGAAGTTGCGCAGGCAACGGCCATTGCGGCAAATGAGCGTAAAGAGAGCCGTGGGGCTCATGCCCGCAACGACTTCACCGAGCGTGATGACGAGAACTGGCTAAAGCACTCGCTCTACTTCCCGCTGGACAAGCGTATCGGCAAACGAGACGTTAACTTTTCGCCGAAAACTGTCGAAACCTTCCAGCCGAAAGTCCGGACTTATTAAGGGGAACGTACACTATGTTGGTAAGCCTATACCGTTATAACCCGGAAACTGACAACGCCCCTTACATGCAGGACGTCGAAGTTGAGCTTCCGGCAGGAAAAGACCTGATGGTTCTTGATGTGCTTAATCTCATCAAGGAGAAGGACTCGTCCATGGCCTATCGCCGCTCATGCCGTGAAGGTGTGTGTGGCTCTGATGGCATGAACATGAACGGCAAGAACGGCTTGGCATGCATTACGCCTATGTCGCAAGTTGTAAAGAATGGCAAGCTGGTGCTGCGCCCACTGCCGGGCCTGCCGGTTATACGCGACTTGGTGGTGGATATGAGCCTTTTTTACAAGCAGTACGAAAAGATTATGCCGTACCTTGTAAATAATACGCCTGCGCCAGCCATTGAGCGTTTGCAGTCACCGGAAGACCGGGAAAAGCTGGACGGTTTGTACGAGTGCATTCTGTGTGCATGCTGCTCAACCTCTTGCCCGTCATTTTGGTGGAATCCTGACAAGTTTATTGGTCCTGCTGGGCTGTTGCAGGCCTACCGCTTTCTTGCGGATAGTCGCGATACAGCTCAAGCAGAGCGCCTTGCCGATTTGGATGACCCGTTCAGTGTGTTCCGTTGCAGGGGTATCATGAACTGTGTCAGCGTTTGCCCGAAGGGTCTCAACCCTACAAGGGCAATCGGCCACATCAGAAATCTTTTGTTGCATAGGGCCACTTAAGCGGCAGGATTTCAGACAGGCGCTATACTGATCTGAACAGGTTGGAACCCCGGAAGGCCTCGCATTTTTGCGGGGCCTTCAACCAAAGGCTTATAGTCAAAGGTCTTACCCGGGTGCACACTACGCAAGCCGTAGCGGGAACCCATCAGGTTTTCTTGCGGTGTTGCGGAATACAAAAATCATTGGGGAACGGAAAACATCCATGTTGGGTGTGGTGGCCACAGTCGATCCCGTAAAAACCCGTATTGACTGATAGTTACCCCTGGCCGACCATACTTGGCTCCCCCGCACCAGCCCAAGGTGAGCTATTCAAAATGCAAGAAAGCATGATGGAGCAGTTATGGCAGACGTCCCACTTGCAAGGTGGAAATCTGGCCTATGTTGAACAGCTTTTTGAAACCTACCTGACAGATCCAAATGCCGTTCCCGAAGAGTGGCGCAGTTATTTTGACAAACTTCCAAGCGTTGACGGCTATCAGGGCCGCGACGTTATTCACTCTTCGATCCGCGAGCAGTTTGAACACATTTCCCGCAATCAGCGTTTTCTCGCAAATAACGGCGTGCCTGTTAGTGCTACGTCGGATGCCGATAAAAAGCAGATCCGTGTTCTACAGCTTATCAACGCTTACCGTTTCCGTGGTCATCAGGAAGCAAAGCTTGATCCGCTCGGTGTTTGGCAGCGTCCAAAGGTAGAAGATCTCGATTTGTCATTTCATGACTTGTCAGAATCAGATCGTGATCTGGAGTTCCAAACAGGTTCCCTAAGCTTCGGCTCGGACACCATGAAACTTGGCGATATATACGACGGACTGCGCAAGACATATTGTGGCAGCATCGGCGCCGAGTACATGCATGTAGTTGATACCCGCATCAAGCGCTGGTTTCAGCAGCGCATGGAGCCTGTTCGTTCCGAGCCCGGCTTTGAGGCAAAAACCCGAACCCATATCCTTGAGCGTCTAACGGCGGCGGAAGGTCTTGAGAAGTA
>NZ_JBLXGZ010000064.1:0-5706 GCF_048260245.1 Kordiimonas sp.
CACCGACCATGGCGTCTGGCGCCGAGCTCGCCATGTCCGAGGTCTCCGAGTCCGGCAAACTGTTCGATGGCGCAACAGTAACCCCGCTGCGCGCAGATACCGGCTGTATTGATAACGGTCTCGCCACTGCAAACGCCGAAAAGCTGATCGCTGAAGGTGCAAGCGGTATCGTGGGTGGCGACTGCTCCGGTGTGACCGGTGCGATCCTGCAAAACGTCGCGATCCCGAACGGTATGGTGATGATTTCTCCTTCTGCAAGCTCGCCGGGTCTGACCTCGATGGAAGACAACGGTCTGTTCTTCCGCACCACCCCGTCGGACGCCCGTCAGGGCGAGATCATGGCGTCGATTCTTGCTGATCGCGGCGTCGATAGCATCGCCATCACCTACACCAACAACGACTACGGTAAGGGTCTGGCGGATTCGATCCAGTCGTCCTTCGAAGCCGCTGGCGGTGAAGTGACCATCGTAACCGCACATGAAGATGGCAAAGGTGACTATTCTGCCGAGGTCGCGGCGCTGGCATCTGCCGGTGGCGACATCCTCGTGGTTGCGGGCTACCTGGATCAGGGTGGTTTGGGCATCATTCAGGGTGCGCTCGATACCGGTGCATTCGACACCTTCGGCCTGCCCGACGGCATGATCGGTGATTCGCTGCCAACAAACGTCGGTTCGGACCTCAACGGCTCCTTTGGTCAGATCGCAGGCTCCGACAGCGAAGGCGCCGAGATCTTTGCGGGCAAGGCTTCTGAGTTGGGCTTTGACGGCACCTCCGCTTATTCCCCGGAATCCTATGATGCGGCAGCACTTTTCCTGCTCGCGATGCAGGCATCCGGTTCGGTTGATCCCAAAGATTACGTCTCCAAGATCACCGAAGTCGCCAACGCCCCGGGTGAGAAAATCAACCCCGGTGAGCTGGGCAAAGCGCTCGAAATTCTCGCCAACGGCGGTGAAATCGACTATGAGGGCGCGACCGGCGTGAACCTCATCGGTCCCGGCGAGAGCGCAGGCTCCTTCCGTGAGATCGAAGTTCAGGACGGCAAGAACGTGACGGTGAAATTCCGCTAAGGCGGACCATCGTCGCACATTAGAGATCTGATCAGCCCGGGAGCCGCAAGTGCCTCGGGCTGTTCCAAATAAAAGGGCCGCGAAATATGACGGCAGGGGATTACATGACATGATCGTCGTCGAGGATTTGCATAAGCACTTCGGCGGGTTCCACGCGGTGGACGGCGCTTCGCTGGAAATCGCCAAGGGCTCCATTACTGGTTTGATCGGACCAAACGGTGCGGGAAAAACCACTCTTTTCAACGTAGTGGCCGGGGTTCTTCCTCCCACGTCAGGCCGAGTCCTGATGGATGGTGAGGACATCACGGGCCTGCCACCGCATGAGCTGTTCCACAAAGGATTGCTGCGCACCTTCCAGATCGCGCATGAGTTCTCCTCGATGACCTGCCGCGAGAACCTGATGATGGTTCCGGGCAATCAATCGGGTGAGACGCTGTGGAACACATGGTTCGGACGCAAGCGCATCGCTGATGAGGAACGCGCCCTGCGCGCCAAGGCGGATGAGGTGCTGGAGTTCCTCACCATCAGCCATATTGCGGACCTCAAGGCTGGTGAAATCTCTGGCGGTCAGAAGAAACTTCTGGAACTTGGCCGCACCATGATGGTCGACGCCAAGATCGTCTTCCTTGACGAGGTGGGCGCAGGCGTAAACCGGACGCTGCTTTATACAATTGCCGATGCCATCAAGCGCCTCAATGAGGAGCGCGGCTACACCTTCGTGGTGATCGAACATGACATGGAATTCATCGGCCGTCTGTGTGACCCGGTGATCGTCATGGCTGAGGGCAAGAAACTGGCCGAAGGCACGCTGGAAGAGATCAAGGCAAACGATCAGGTGATCGAAGCTTATCTCGGCACGGGTCTGAAAAACAAAGATAAATTGCAAGGGGCTGACGCATGAGCGAACCCTTTTTGATTGGTGACAGCATGACGGGTGGCTACGGCAAAGGGCCGGACATCCTGCATGACTGCACCATCGCCGTGAACCCCGGCGAGATCGCTGTCATCGTCGGCCCCAATGGCGCTGGTAAATCCACCGCGATGAAAGCCGTATTTGGCATGCTGAACGTGCGATCTGGCGCGGTGCGTCTGGGCGGTGAGGATATCACCAGCCTCAGCCCGCAAGAACGCGTGATCAAGGGTATGGGCTTTGTTCCGCAAACGAGCAATATCTTCACCTCAATGACGGTCGAAGAAAACCTCGAGATGGGCGCCTTCATCCGCACTGATGATTTTTCCGACACGATGGAGCAGGTCTATCACCTGTTTCCAATCCTGAAGGACAAGCGCCATCAGGCGGCCGGAGAGCTGTCGGGCGGTCAACGCCAGCAGGTGGCCGTGGGCCGCGCGCTGATGACCAAACCCAAGGTTTTGATGCTCGATGAGCCGACCGCTGGCGTGTCACCTATCGTAATGGATGAGCTGTTTGACCGCATCATCGAGGTCTCCCGCACCGGGCTACCGATTCTGATGGTTGAGCAAAACGCCAAACAAGCGCTTGAAATTGCGGACAAAGGCTATGTTCTGGTGCAGGGCGCACACGCCTATACGGGCACCGGGCAAGAACTTTTGGCCGATCCCGAAGTGCGCAAATCTTTCTTGGGAGGCTAAGAGATGGATTTCCTCAACGCCTTCGTGGCGCTTTCAAACTTCGTTCTCATTCCCGGCATCGCCTATAGCAGCCAGTTGGCACTTGGCGCGCTCGGCGTGACGCTGATCTACGGGATTTTGCGGTTTTCTAACTTTGCCCATGGCGACACCATGGCCTTTGGCACCATGGTTGTGATCCTGTTCACCTGGTTGTTCCAATCCTGGGGCATCTCTGCTGGCCCATTGCCAACTGCGCTTCTGGCGCTACCCATCGGCATCGTGGCAACAATGGCGCTGGTGTTGGTCACCGATAAGGCCGTGTTCAAATTCTACCGCGAACAAAAGGCCAAGCCTGTGGTCTTCGTCATGGTGTCACTTGGTGTGATGTTCATGATGAACGGTCTTGTACGGTTCATTATTGGCCCCGGCGATCAGCGTTTTGGCGATGGCGAGCGGTTCATCATCAAGGCCGGCACGTTCAAGAAGATGACCGGATTGGACGAGGGTCTTGCCATCAAGACCTCGCAAGGGATCACAGTGGTCACTGCGATCATCGTCGTGGCGCTGCTGTTTTGGTTTCTCAATAAAACCCGCACCGGCAAATCCATGCGTGCCTATTCTGACAACGAGGATCTGGCGCTGTTGTCGGGCATCAACCCTGAACGCGTTGTGATGATCACATGGTTGATCGTGGCGGCGCTAGCGACGATTGCCGGCACGCTCTATGGGCTTGATAAGTCTTTTAAACCCTTCACTTACTTCCAGTTGCTGTTGCCAATCTTTGCCGCCGCCATCGTCGGCGGCCTTGGCAGTCCACTTGGCGCGATTGCCGGTGGTTTTGTGATCGCCATGAGCGAAGTCATGATCACCTATGCGTGGAAAAAAGTAGGCGGGTACATCCTGCCAGAAAGCCTTGAGCCAGAGGGGCTCGCGCAGCTTCTGAGCACTGATTACAAATTCGCGGTCTCCTTTGCGATCCTTGTTGTCGTGCTGCTGTTTAAACCCACCGGCATCTTCAAAGGAAAAGCGGTATGAGCGATACGTTGGAACATACGCTTCTGTTCGCCTTCGTCGGCCTTTTGCTGCTGCTGGAAGGAACCACAACGGCGTTCGGAATTTTTTCCGGATCTTGGAACTCGTCGCTGACCATCCTCAACATGGGATTGATCTCCGCCATCATGGCACTCGGGGTGAACCTGCAGTGGGGCTTTGCCGGGCTGTTTAATGTTGGCATTATGGGGTTCACCGCTCTTGGTGGTCTCGCCGTGGTGTTGACATCCATGTCACCCACTCCGGGTGCGTGGGAGGCTGGCGGTCAGCGCATTCTGCTGGCGCTGGTTTTGGGGGCTGCGACCATCGCGGCGGCAATCTATACCTATCGAAAGTTGACCGCTGGTCTGACCCGGACTGTCGCAATGCTTGCGATCCTGATCATCGGTTTTGTGGTCTACCGAGCGGTGCCCGACCCCGGTGTTGCCGCCGTCGAGAGCATCAACCCAGCGCTCGAAGGTAATATCGGCGGTCTCGGTCTGCCAGTGTTGCTGGCCTGGCCGCTGGGTGGTCTGCTGGCGGCGGGTGTTGCATGGATGATTGGTAAGACCGCACTTGGTCTGCGTTCGGATTATCTGGCAATTGCGACGCTTGGGATTGCCGAGATCATCATTGCGGTGCTCAAGAACGAAGACTGGCTGTCGCGCGGTGTGAAAAACGTGGTCGGCCTGCCGCGTCCCCTGCCCTATGAGGTTGATTTGCAAGGCGATCCCGCCTTTGTAGAAAAAGCGGCCTCTTGGGGGCTGGATGCCACCACGGCTTCGACGCTCTATGTCAAGCTTGGCTACTCCCTCATGTTCACGGCGGTCCTGCTGGTTCTGTTGTGGATGGCGCAGATGGCGCTCAAGAGCCCATGGGGCCGGATGATGCGCGCCATCCGCGACAATGAGGTCGCGGCCAATGCCATGGGCAAACATGTCACCCGTCGGCACCTGCAGATCTTCATCCTCGGCTCTGCCATCTGTGGCGTCGCCGGTGCGATGATGACCACGCTCGACAGCCAATTGACCCCGGGCACCTATAATCCGCTCCGGTTCACCTTTCTGATCTGGGTGATGGTGATTGTGGGTGGTTCCGGCAATAACTTCGGCTCTGTCCTTGGTGGGCTCTTGGTCTGGTTCCTTTGGATCAAGGTGGAACCCATGGGCGTCATGCTGATTGAATTGGTGACCTCTGGCATGTCGGAAGACAGCGGCCTGCGCGCACATCTGTTGGAGAGCGCTGCACATATGCGTCTCTTTACCATGGGGCTGGTGCTGTTGCTGGTGCTGAGGTTCAGCCCACGCGGTCTGATACCCGAGAAATAAAGCTCCGGACGCAGATCAAACGACAAAAAACGCCTGCCGATAGCATGTCGGCAGGCGTTTTGCGTTCCGGGTGGTGTGAGGGATCAATCTCGAAGTTTGGTGAAAACAACCTTCATCGGAATATCCGGCGCATCCACACAGGATGCAGTCCCGACCATGCGCTCTTTGGTGAGTAATTTGGCATTTACAGTCATAGTGACATGTTCTTTGCCAAAAATAGGAACGAGATCATTTTTGTGAGAATGGCGAAACGCCTCAAGTTGAATCTCAATATCTGAACCCGTTTCAGTGTAAGTGCCATTATAGGCCACAATGCTGTCACCACCACGCGCACGACCCTGTTCGAAGATGACCACTCCGAATCCTCTCAGAGCAGGTGTGATAAAGTCAACTTTGTATAAGCCATTTAACTTGCTCAATTTTTGCTCCATGAAACCAGCCATGAACCCGGCGATCAAAATATCATAGAGCCTATTCTATTCTGGAAAGTTTACGGATCATACGTGTTTCGTAGAAAGCTCTGCGCACGGACCCCGACAACCTCTGTTCAAAGGCAGGTGAATTTTAAGGCTTTATTCGCGTCAACCGAAATCAGTTTCGAAATTCGTGTCTTGGAGGCTGTTCAAAGCGGATACCTATTACCTACCCGCTTTGAACAGCCTGATAAGATCAATAAATCTCAAAATGAGAGG
>NZ_JBLXGZ010000065.1:0-5513 GCF_048260245.1 Kordiimonas sp.
GAGACGCGGATCACCCGGTCATCACCATTGCCCTCGCTCATCTGCCCCGCAAGGAACAGACCCTCATCCTCGTCAATGCCAATGACCGCGCGGTCAGGGCCACCTTCTGCAAACAGGCGTCGTTTGGCGGCGAAATAGCCCCCCATGCCTGCGTGGCGATCCAGATGATCTGGGGTGAGATTGGTGAAAACAGCCACATCCGGGGTAAGAGCGCGCGCAAGATCCGTCTGATAAGATGAGAGCTCCAGCACCACGACACCACCGTCCACGGGTGGGTCGATATCCAGCACCCCGCGCCCGATATTGCCCGCCATCTGGCTGTTGCGCCCGACATGTTCAAGGATGTGGTGCAGCAGCGCGACCGTGGTTGATTTGCCGTTGGAGCCGGTCACCGCGATCACCTTTGGCGGTGTGTCGAACTCATCCCATTCCGACGTCGCCACTGAGCGGAAGAACAGGCCAATGTCATGGGCCACCGGGATACCCGCGCTCAATGCCGCACGCACCACCGGGTTCGGTTTGGGATAGAGGTGCGGGATACCGGGTGACACGATCAGGGCTGAGATGCCTTCGAATGCGCCCTGCTTGGTCAACTCGCGGCAGGTGAACCCCTCCGCCTCGGCGTTTTCGCGTGCGGCAGGGTTGTCATCCCAACAGATCGCCTCGGCCCCGCCCTCGCGCAACGCACGCGCAGTGGCAAGCCCCGAACGCCCCAACCCCAGCACTGCCACGTTTTGTCCTGTGACACCTTTGACCGGGATCATGCTTCACCTCATTTATAGTGGTTCAAATCGGCGCGACATTGCACCTGAGCGCGGCCAGAATGCAAGCGCAGACAACATGTGGCAGGAAGCACCTCCCCACACAGGCCGACGACAAATCATCCGGTGTTGTGGCGCAGGGTCACCCCCTCACCAAAGCAGGCAGCGCAACGAAAAAGGCCTCCCGCTGGGGGAGGCCTTGAGGATCAATCGTCCATCTTCAGTGCAGAGATAAACGCCTCTTGCGGGATATCGACACGACCAAATTGGCGCATCTTTTTCTTACCGGCTTTTTGCTTGTCCAAGAGCTTACGCTTCCGGGTGGCATCGCCGCCGTAGCATTTCGCGGTCACGTCCTTGCGCATCGCGGAAAGGGTCTCGCGGGCGATGACCTTGCCGCCGATGGCCGCCTGAATCGGAATCTTGAACATGTGGCGCGGGATCAGCTCCTTGAGCTTTTCGCACATCGCACGCCCCCGCGCTTCGGCGCGGTCGCGGTGCACCATCATCGACAGCGCATCCACAGGCTCATCGTTCACCAGCACCGACATTTTGACCAGATTATCGATACGGTAGCCGATCATCTGATAGTCAAAAGAGGCATAGCCCTTGGTCACCGACTTCAACCGGTCATAGAAATCAAAGACCACTTCGTTCAGCGGCAGATCATAAACGACCATGGCGCGCGACCCCGCATAGGAGAGGTCTTCCTGAATGCCACGGCGATCCTGACAGAGTTTCAACACATCACCGAGATATTCGTCCGGCACCAGAATGGTCGCTTTGATGCGCGGCTCTTCGACGTGATCCACTGTGGACAGATCGGGCATGTCAGCAGGGTTGTGCAGTTCGGACATCACACCGTCTTTGCCAAAGACGTGATAAACCACGGAGGGCGCGGTTGTGATCAGTTCGATATTGTATTCGCGCTCGATCCGGTCGCGGATCACCTCAAGGTGCAAGAGCCCCAGAAAGCCGCAGCGGAAGCCAAAGCCCAGTGCCGCGGAGGTTTCCATCTCGTAAGAGAAAGACGCATCATTGAGCGCAAGTTTCTCAATCGCGTTGCGCAGGTCCTCGAATTCGGAACTGTCCACCGGGAACAGACCACAGAACACCACCGGCACCGAGGGTTTAAAGCCCGGCAGTGCAACCTCGGCACCCTTTTTGTCATGGGTGATGGTATCGCCCACCTTGGTATCGCGCACCTGCTTGATCGAGGCGGTGATAAAGCCGATCTCGCCGGGGCCAAGCTCATCAACGGTCTGCATGGCAGGGCGGAACACACCGATGCGCTCAACACCATAGCGGGCGTTGGTCTGCATCATCCTGATTTGGTCACCCTTTTTCAGAACGCCATCCATGATGCGCACCAGCACGATGACGCCGAGGTAGGCATCATACCAGCTATCCACCAGCATCGCCTTCAGGGGGGCGTCGCGCTCCCCTTTTGGTGCGGGCAAGCGCTTCACGATTGCTTCAAGGGTTTCCTTGATGCCAATGCCGGTTTTGGCTGACACCTGAATGGCATCTGTCGCATCAATGCCGATCACATCCTCGATTTGCTCGGCGACGCGATCACAATCGGCAGCGGGCAGGTCGATCTTGTTGAGAACCGGTACGATCTCATGATCTGCGTCGATCGCCTGATAGACATTCGCCAGTGTTTGCGCCTCAACCCCTTGGGTCGAGTCGACCACCAGCAGAGAACCTTCTACCGCGCGCATGGAGCGGGAGACCTCATAGGCGAAGTCGACGTGACCGGGGGTGTCGATCAGGTTCAGCACATAGCGTTCACCGTCGTCTGCCTCGTAATCGATGCGGACGGTGTTCGCCTTAATGGTGATGCCCCGTTCGCGCTCGATGTCCATGGCGTCGAGCAGCTGCTCTTTCATGTCACGATCCTGCACCGTCCCCGTCGATTGGATGAGGCGGTCAGCAAGCGTGGACTTGCCGTGGTCGATATGAGCGACGATGGAGAAATTGCGGATTTTCGAGAGCTCTGTCATGACAAGCGCATATGATTGGGATTTTGCACTTGGTCAAGGTGGATCGTGCGCTTGTGCGCCGGTGAAATGCGCGCAGATGCGACCTGTTGCCGCCTGCGAGGTCCCAAGCAGCCAAACTCCGCTGTCTCCCCATTGAAATATCCCGTTGAGATGTGGAATAGGTAGTCAAATTTCTCGTATTCCCAACTGTGCCAACCGGAGAATGATGATCGTGTTCCGACTGACCCTCACCGCCTGCCTATGCGTTACCTCCACCCTCTTTATCGCACCGACAGCTGAAGCCGGGGCGATTGAGCGCGCATGCCGCAATTCAAACAGAAGCGCTGCCGAGGCCAACCTGTGCCGTTGCATCCAGCAGGTCGCCGAAGGCCGATTGACCAAATCCGAACAGCGCACCGTCTCCAAATGGTTTGCTGATCCTCACCGGGCACAAGAAGTGCGCCAATCAGCACGCAGCAGCGATGCTCGCCTGTGGAAGAAATACAAAGTTTTTGGAAGTGACGCCGAGCGCATCTGCGGTTAATGCTGCGCATACCGTCAACTTTGATCTTTGATGGGAAAATGGTTAATTGGCGCCGCCCGTGACCATTTTTCTTTCAAAAACGTGAAACTTCTTATAAATCATCTGAATTGATACCTTTTTCCTTTTCAAACTAATAAAATAAAAATAGAAACATTGAAGATTGTTTCGCATGCAGGGAAATCCTGTGATGTGTAGTGTTCAGACGCTCCCCCGGCAGAAGCATCGCGTGACGGAGTTTGAATGAAATTGGACTTTTGGGAGCCAACCTATGCTTATGAAAGGCGTTACTCTCCGAGGGCTAGAAGTTTTTGAAGCTTTGGCCAAGTCGGGTTCTGTTGCGCAGGCTGCCGACATTACTGGTCTTAGTCAGCCAGCAGTCAGCCAGCAGCTTCGCAACCTCGAAAAAGCCCTTGGCTCCGATCTCGTAGATCACGGTCGTCGCCCCATGGTTCTAACTTCGGCCGGGCGCAGCTTTCTATCCCGCACTCAGGCCGTTTTGAGCGAATTACGACTGGCCCAGAGCGAGCTTACGGTGATGGATCTTTCACATCTGCCCGCGCTTTCCATGGGGCTGATTGATGACTTCGACAATGATCTGACACCGCGTCTTGCAACCATTTTAGCCGATAGCCTGACCCAATGCCGCTTTAAGATGGTCACCGCTTCCAGCCATGACATTTATAAGGCCATGGCAGAAAAAGAACTGCATATCGGCGTCGCTGCTTCCACCGGAGAGCTGCGTTCCGGCATGAACGAATATCCGCTGGTCGAAGATCCGTTCATCCTTGTTGCGCCGCGCGGACGTGTCACCGACCCGGATGACGTTGGAAATCAACTGAATCACCTGCCTTTGTTGCGCTATGCTCGTGATCAATTGATCTCCCAGCAGATCGAATCTCATCTGACCCGCCACAAGATGGAGTTTGATGACCGCTTCGAAATCGGCTCTCATCTTGCGCTGATGGCAATGGTTGCACGCCGCATCGGTTGGGCGATCACCACACCGCTGGGTTACATGCGTGCCGCGCGTTTCCACGAAGAGATCGACGCGTTCGCCCTGCCCTTCGCAGGCTTTTCACGTCGTATTTCTCTGTTTGCGCAGTCGGATTGGCCGGACACGGTTCCGCTCGAAGTTGCCGGCACTGTGCGTCGCCTTACCCAAAGCCAGATCATCGCACCCGCAATCAACCGCCTGCCATGGCTGGCTGGGCAATTGCGCGTGCTTGAGAGCTAAGGTTTACCGACGCTCCCTCCCAATCACCGCTACGAGATCTTGCGCTGCAATCCAATTGCAGCGCTTTCTAATAGATCGAGGCAGCCGTCGAAGTCGCGGGAGTAATACGGGTCAGGCACCTCATCTGCAGCCCCCTCCGCAGCCAAGGGAGCAAATAGCTCGACCGGGGTGGTATTTCCGGCTGGGCGCAAGCTCTCCACGTTGCGCCGGTTTTCTTTATCCATCACGACGATCAAATCAAAATTTCGAAAATCACTCGTAGTGAATTGTCGTGCCCGCAAATCGCTCATATCAATTCCACGCGCGCCTGCTGCGGTCGCCATAGCTGCGTATGGCGGCTCTCCCACGTGGAAATCCGAGGTGCCAGCACTATCCGTTCGTATATGAGGGCATCTTTCTCGAAAAAGCGCCTCCGCAGCGGGCGATCGGCAAATATTTCCAAGGCAGACAAACAATACGCTTTTCACGGAAGATCCCTTTTAGATTTGAAATGCTGAAATTAAGTATTTTCGGCACCTGCCCGACTATGCCAGTTTATCAACACAGCGACCATGAATAAACCGCGACACAAAGGGCGTGACATGAGCAAGATTGTGATCCTCACCGGTGCCGGGATTTCAGCAGAAAGCGGGCTCGGCACATTTCGCGACGAGGGTGGGTTATGGTCCCAGCACCGGATCGAAGATGTAGCAACACCTGAGGGTTTCGCCCGCGACCCCGAGCTGGTGCATCGCTTTTACTCCGCGCGCCGCCAACAGGCCGCAGAGGCTCAGCCGAACGCAGCTCATCTCGCCCTCGCGCAGCTCGAACAACACTGGGCGGGAGAGGTCGTCATCGTGACGCAAAACGTGGATGGGCTGCATGAAGCAGCAGGTGCGCGCAATGTGCTCCACATGCACGGCACACTAGGAGGTGCTCTCTGTGCTGCCTGTGCGCATCAATGGCAGGCCCCCTATGGAGATGACACTGGCGACAACATGCCCCGCCTG